>CADAPC010000098.1 GCA_902789725.1 uncultured Bacteroidales bacterium | reverse complement strand
CACCTTCAGTTGAGCTTCGCTCGACTTCGGACGCGACTCGGCAGAATTCATGCAAGCATATTTCTGCTCTCGCTGCTCCCTCAGTTCAAACACATACGTTGTGTCGGGCATCCACACCACCATGTCGATTCGTCCACCTGCCACCTTCACCTGCGTGCGGGCATAGACGTTGAGCATTGAGAAGATAAGGTACATGGTGTATTCGTAGAAACCCTCAGCAGCAGACACTTCCTCCAATTTCTTCTTGAAGCCCTCCACGTAAGGAATGCCGGCAAGATAAGCCTTCATCTCCTGCATGGCCAGCTCGATGTCGCCCTGTTTCAAGGCTTTCCAAAATTTGGCGGCAAAGCCCATCTGCACATTCGCATCATTCAAGCCTGTATAGATGGGCAACAATCCCTTGACATAGCCGATGCGCACCTCCTGATTGGGGATAGACAGGGTGTATGCTTCCAAATCCCGATCATAGTCCTTGATGGTCAGGTAGCCGCTTTGGTAGAGTAGGGGAAGGGCATCTGGCATATTTTCCGTTGGCTGGTCGAAAGCAGAGGAAGGCACCTCCAGTCTATCTAATGACATGATGTCAGTCTTGAAGTACTGCATCTGGCGGATGAGGAAGGTGGGCGTTCCGCTCTCAAACCAGTAGTTCTTGAGTTCCTGGTCGCCCAAGGCATTCAGCAGACTGAACGGATTGTAGATGTCTTCCGAAACACCTGCAAAATGATATCCGTCGTAGCGGAGCTTAATCTTCTGGAACATCTCCTCTGGCGAGCAGCCAAACGCCTCTGCCATCAGGCTTATGTCCTCCCGAAACACCTCCTTCACCTCTTGCTCCGTAAATCCGCAGATGGCAGAGAAGCGCGGAAGCATCGTCACGTTCTTGATGTTGTTGATGGTGGAGAAGATGCTCAGCTGCGAAAACTTCGTGATGCCCGTGATGAAGCAGAACTTCACATACTGCTCATTGGCTTTCAAAGGAACATAGAACTCCTGCATCACTTCACGCATGGTCTTGAGTTCCTCTTTCTCATGCAGCACATCCAGCAGCGGGGCATCATACTCATCGATGATGACCACCACTTGCTTGCCGGTCAGCTCCCATGCCCGTTGTATCATGCCATCTAACCGTTCCCCTGGGGTTTTCTCGTCATCATTGTTGCCGAAACGTTTCTCACGCGAAAGCATCAGCATGAGTGCGCGTTGCAATTCCTCTGCCGAACCTTTTCCCTTTGCTTTGCTGATATCCAGATGTATCACAGGGTACTGTTCCCACTCCTGCTCCAGTTCCATGATTTTCAGTCCTTCGAACAGTTCCCGCTCACCACGGAAATACGACTCCAAGGTGGAGGTCAGCAGCGACTTTCATCATGGTTCTCCTATTTTGGGGACAAAGGTACGATTAAGTGAGCACAATACAAAATAAAAAACTACTTTTTTATTTTTATTGTCGAACGTGAGTACGTTCTTTCTCCACTTTGTTACGAAAGCGCAAGCGATAACGACGTCAGTCAACGGTACGATTAAGTGAGAGAAAAACCAAATTTCTTCACTCATTTCTTATTTTCAGCGGTGTTCAGGCGAGCAAGCTCGTAGTCTTTGAGTTTTTGCCTACGGCTAAAGGTCTTTATCATCTCATTGCCTTTTGTCCTGTTCCACTGGCTCAAACGGATTCTTGTACGTGCCAAGTAACTGTTTTAGGAAAAACCAGAAGAACTTCGGGTCATCCACAAAGTAGCGCTTATACATTCTCTTTGGTTCCTGAAGGAATCTGTAAAACCACTCAAGATACAGCTTCAGCCAAATCATCGGAGCCCTCTTCACGTTCCTGCTTCAAAGTCAATGGTAGCACCCATGGGAATCATCGGCTTGGGCACGTCATTCTTAACGGAGGCAATCCTTGTACCCTTGCCTCCCGCCATAATCACAACCTTCATAAAATACAAAGAAAAAAACAGAAGGTAAACAACCCAATGCTTACCTTATTAAATAACTGCGGTATATATTATGTCTACTTTTGACCTACTACTTCATTTCTTGTTATAGAAATAGTCAAGACCTTGATTGCAATAGAAATCAAACTTTGTGTCAGAAGAGATGAGCGTCATCTTTTCCGTAATGGCATGAGCAATGATAAGGTGGTCTGTTGTGTCCGTGTGTTTTTCTGCGACATTCCTTTGCAAATGAATGAAAGTCTCGTAATGTTCACGCTGAGGATATATTAGAGATTTGTAAACTCTGCTACCATCTTCATGAATTCCTTGTGCTCCTCGGGAGTCAACGGTTTCCTACCCATTCTCCTTGCATATTCTTTTGCATTATAAAGTCTTGAATGCCTGCTGTCCGATGGAACCTGGTTGGATGTTGCTGTTGTTATCATATCCTTCTATACCTTAATTCCGCAACACTATAATTTAACTTTATTTATAAGTTCCTGAGCAACAAAAAGTTGCCCAGGATTTTGCCATGTCAGAATTTTCACTTATCT
>CADAPC010000097.1 GCA_902789725.1 uncultured Bacteroidales bacterium | reverse complement strand
GTGGTGAGGCTGTTGTTTGATGGTGAGTTTACGCCTTTGTACGAAAACAGCATCATTGAAGAATATCAGGAGGTGCTTCATCGTGCGAAGTTCAAATTTAACAGAGATTATAACATCAAGGTTATAATGAGTGACTTCGTATAGTTGTAACCCATCATGACCCATATATGCAAATTTTGCATAAGTGCCCTCTTCATCTAATTTCACCCATTCTTACTTCCAGCCTGATGGTTTCATCGGGTTGGTACATTACGATCTCGCCAGTGCTTGATTCAATGTTGTTCATACCACTATTTTTAAGTTCAACAATTATTTGATAGTGCAAAGGTAATGCTTTTTTTCGAGCCAAACGAATCGTTTTAACTTTTTTAGCAGAAAGTTTTGTGATTACAAAGGAATTGGCTACTTTTGCAAAGGAAAATGGAGATTAAATGAAGCAGATTGAAGTTGTAGCAGCGATTATACATGATAAGGAGGGCCGTATCTTTGCAACGCAGCGGGGATATGGCGATTATAAGGATGGTTGGGAGTTTCCTGGGGGAAAAATGGAACCAGGGGAGAGCCCTGAGCAGGCGTTGAAGCGTGAGATCTGGGAGGAACTTGAAACGGAGATCATTGTAGAGTGGTTGGTGAAGACGGTGGAGTGGGATTATCCTCAATTTCATCTGACCATGCACTGCTACTGGTGTCATGTGAATGCGCGATGGCTCAGTCCTGATCAGTTCGACAACGTGGATTGGTTGCCAGCAGATCGGGTGGTCGTTGAGCTGTTAAAAGATAAAGCCCAACTCCTTTTTATGCAGCAAAGGAGTGCTGCAGAGTTGAGCAAAGAGCCGGAACTTTCGTTGGATGAAATCAAGAAATATCGACAGAGATGAAGGCACATAGAAATGGTGACTTCATTGATCCAAGAAAAGATTAACTGTTAATCTTTGCAAGATTTTGGTCGAATTTCTTGGAACGTATGTTTTTTTTTTCTAAATTTGCCACCAGAAAGTATATATTGTTGTATAGAAGCATTCATGCGGGTCGATGGGGTAGTGCCGTTTATTCCTCTGAGAGCGATGCTTCAACAGTCTCGGCAGATTGTTTATCCGTAGCATGGCGGTTATATACAACTTTCTTTTTTGCACCGTAGGAAGTTCGAAAGATTCCTGCGGTGTTTATGTTCCAATAAGTTTCATCTGCAGACAATTCAACCATGAGGGTGTTATTGTTCTTGTCGGTTAGTTGAAGAATGTATGTTTTGTAGCCATCACGTTCATTTCCTTCCCTAATAATTTCATAGTTCTTGGCAACTTCTTCCACAAAATCAACTACAGAAATGAATCCTGCATTTCTGATTTCTTCTCCGTGTCTGGCTTCAATATGAACAAGTCCATACCCTTCTTTGGTAGCAGGATTCGTTATAATTCCTTCGCTTAGTTTGATAGGCACATCTGCCAGACCGCTTTCGGATTCCATTCTACCAAAAGTTGTTGTACCATCAGTGGAGATCACGAATTGTTTCCCGTGTTCGTCCTTTTCTTGTGACAATTGAATATCGTGAGATTTTTCCATAGTGCAAAATTTAAGTTTGATGTTGCAAAGGTAATGCTTTTTTCTGAGCCAGAAGAATCGTTTTAACTTTTTTAGCAGAAAGTTTTGTGATTACAAAGGAATTGGCTAATTTTGCAGGAAATAACGAGATCAATGGCAATAGAGGTGACATATCGGTGGACGAGGCGGTTGTCGATGCGGATCGTGAAGAATGGCGATGTGCATGTGTCGGCACCTATCGGGATGCCTAAAAGACTGGTGGAGGCCTTTATCGACGAGCATCGTGAGTGGATCGAGAAGGCGCGCAAGAAAACACTGGAGAGGGGAACGAAACGGGCGGATTTCTTTGCTCAGTTGCCATTATCCACAAAGGCTCAGAAGGCGGATGCTCGCCAAAGACTGGAGGCATTGTTAACTCCGATGATAGAAAAGCACATGAAGAAAATGGAGGTGAGTCCGCAGGCGGTCACCTATAAACGAATGATCTCGCGCTGGGGCTATTGCAACGTGAAGAACCGCAGCATTTGTTTCTCTCTGTATCTGCTGCTGTTACCAGAGTGGTGCGTTGAGCATGTGGTGGTGCATGAGCTCTGTCATCTGTTGGAGCCCAGCCATAACGCCCGTTTCCATGCGTTGATGGATCGGTACTACCCGCGATGGCGCGAGGCCAGAAAAGCTGTTATTGATATTGGCGGAGGGCGGCGATGAGTTCGCTGTTCTCGCTCTTGGTGCCGATGGTGATGCGGAGGCAGTTCTGACAGAGTTGCACGCGGTTGCGGTTTCTGACGATGATTCCATGATCCACGAGGTAGTTGTAGATGCGGTTGGCATCGCTCATCTTTGCCAGGAAGAAGTTGGCCTCTGTGGGATACACCTTTTCGCAGATGGGCAGTTCGGTAAAGGCCTGCATCATGCGGGTGCGCTCCTGAAGGAGCACCTTCACCCATTCCTCCACATCGATGGGGCGTTTCAGTGCCTCAAGTGCCTGTTGCTGGGTGAGGGCATTCACGTTATAAGGATATTTTACCTTATTGAAAAGTCCGATAATTTCTTTCGAAGCAAACGCCATTCCCAAACGGATGGCGGCACAGCCCCATGCCTTAGACATCGTGTTGAGTACAATCAGATTGGGATATTT
>CADAPC010000096.1 GCA_902789725.1 uncultured Bacteroidales bacterium | reverse complement strand
CACACTACTGCGTAACTATATCAATGGCTTCAAGAAGCCTTCTGCTGAGAGGGAAAGTGAAATCCTCGCCCATATTCATAAACTGGGTAAGGAGATGATTGCTGCCTGCTTCTAAACTATAGTGTGTTTCACCCATTTTAATCAAAGATATTGTTGAACATCGAAAATGACTGTATTCAGATAACTCCACAGATTTATTTGAACACAAACATTTTTTGAACACATGGACTACCCGAAGATTCCTGTCATCAGGTTTACGGCATCCACTTTTTTCTCCATCACCAAGTCAGCATAAATCTTAATTGTGTGGATGTTGGTTCGTCTGTGTGGTAAATAAACGATTGTTACTTCTGGTCGAGGAACTCTCTTGCCATTCGCGTAAGCTCATCTGTGTCTATCGCCTCCAAAATCACTTCCTCTGGCTCCAAATCTAGCAAAAATTGCATATAGGTAGGGAGAGTCAACAGGTCTCCATCACGCCCAATGTTGTAGTCTCCAAACTTGATGAAGTGCTTTATGCCATATTTCTCAGGGTGTTTCCTAATGGTAGAGAAACTTTTTGCCTGGGCACTTTTTGCTTTCACCTCAACTGGAACACACTCGCCTTTATAACGGATAAGGAAATCCAGCTCCAAGCCAGAATCTTTTTGGAAATAGTATAAACTCTGTCCCTTTTTAATAAGTGTATCTGCCATCAAGTTTTCAAAGATTGCTCCTTTGAATCCTCCCAAATTGCCTTGAAGGATGTCCGCTCTTGTCGTACCTCCAAGCATGGCAACCAGCATGCCAATGTCAGCAGTATAGACTTTGAACACGTTGTCTATGGCATTACCCTCCAACGGTAGTCCAGTAATGTTGGAGTTATAGCAACGGCGTATGATGTCTGCATCTTCTAACCATTGAAGGGAGTCTTTGTAATACACACCACGTCCGCCGCTTTCCACTTTGGACCACTGGTATTTCTTGTTCTCTTTGGCCAATTGCTTTGGAACCGCATTAAAACAGGCCCGAATGTGAGGTTTGTCCTTGTCATCAGCATATTTCACCATGTCTGAACGATATTCTTTGAGAAGAGAATTCCAAACGTCATTTACCTTGCCCATGTTTCCTGTTTCTATCAGTGCATTAACAGCGGCAGGCATTCCTCCTACAGCGACATATCGATACAGGAGCGTTTTCATCGCAACATGTATGCCACTTGGTACGGGTGTTTCTTCTTCCAGGCAATGCTTCAACACATTGATGATTTCTTCATTCATGTTGTTTGCCCAAAGAAACTCTTCAAAGTCGAGTGGATACATCTCCACTATTTGCTCATAGCCTACAGGGACGGAATTGCTTCCCTTTTCTTGTTCGATGTTTTTTCTTGTGCGCTGCTTCTTTTCCTCCTGACCGTAACCTTGCACACCAAGCAACGACCCTGTAGCGATGATGTCATAACGCCCGTCTTCCTTGAAGAACTTCAGGCTGGTACGCGCTTCAGGGCAGTCTTGGATTTCATCAAGGATAATGCACGTCTCTCCCGGAACGAACTTGGCTGTCCTCATCTGAGCAGAAAGGTTAAGGATAATACTATCTACATCCTTTGAATCATAGAAAGCTTCTTTCCTTCTTTTTTGCTTGATGAAATTGATATATACCACATGCTTGTAGTTCTCCTCTGCGAATAACTGGGAGATATAGGTCTTTCCGCATTGACGAATGCCCATGATGACGAGTGGGAAATGGTTCGGTTGCTCCCTCCACTTCTTTAGCGTCTCAGATATTTTTCTTTTAAGCATGATACATTATTTTTTGTGTGCAAAGATACGTTTTTCCAACGACTTTCGCAATAGTTGATGTCATTTTTCAAGCGACTTTTATATATTTTCATGCCTTTTTCCTGACGAGATTCACATTTCCGTTGCCCCCCCAAAAAATAGCATCTATTAGTTCAGAGCCGAAATCCTTAAACAGGTTCAGGTGTCCACGAGCATAGGTTCATCACTCCATAGACATAGGTTCATTTTTCCTCTTCCGAAATTTATCTTCAATCAAGTTTGCAAGTTGAAAAGACCTGTAGATGCATGCTGTTTTCTCTCCTGCGGCACAGAATGTGCTTGTGCGCTTTCACTTCACCTGCACAATGCGGTAGCTGTCG
>CADAPC010000095.1 GCA_902789725.1 uncultured Bacteroidales bacterium | reverse complement strand
CCTGAACTTCGTTGAACATTACATCGAAGTCAGGCTTGTTCTCATTGTTCTTACTTTTTCTAATCATAGATATGTGTGATTGTTTTAACGGTGGAAACCGCGTTTAACTGTTTTTGGTTTGTACATGGAATGTGCCATCAATAGGCATCGGCGAGCAAAGGCGCGTTCGTCCTCGTCATCCTTTTTGCCCCAGCCAGACTCAGGAACAGAACCGCCACCACCTCCGCAAGATTCAGACAGGGATGTGGCGGCATCGATGTACCCAGCAAAGAGAAGCATGGCGGTGTGGGCAACGTTCTCGACAGTGGCGGTATCATTGCCCTCTGGAACCTGAGCCTCTTTGAGGAAAATGTCCTTGACCGAGTTCGGAATCTCAACAGCCTTGCTGCCAATAGGTGTATCGATGTTGAATATAGTGAAGGAAGGTATAGGTTTCGACTGGACTCTTGTCTGCACCTTGGGCTGGGCAGATGTCATTGTTTGAGCAGTAGGACGTACGGGACTGCTACTTGAAGTAATAGTCGGGGCAGACGGTTTCATCCTAACCTGTGAAGGCTCTTGATGGAACTTCTTCCATGTGGCTTCAAGCTGTGAAGCCATAAATCTGCGACCAATTTCAGAAGCCTTGAACACTGAGGCATTCTTGCCAATAGTGTAGCCAACAAGATTCTTGCTTCTGTCATAGCGAGGCGTAACCTCATAGCCTTTCATGCGAAGCATCTTGAAGTAGAAGTCCACGTCAAACTCCTGCATATTCCGAAGGGTGTATTCGCAAAAGTCCGCAATCTCTTCCTTTCGCATGTCACGTATCTCCTGAGGCTGCTTCCAGCCATGCCTCATGTTGATAATCTCCGCAGCCATCATTGCCCTTATATGAAGATCGTGGACATCGTTGGTGTTGCCGTCAAGGTCAACACGGCAGCAGTCCAGATGCAGGTGCAGCGTCCCTGATTTGGAGTCGGAATGCAAGCCAGCCACACTCATTGAGTTGCGGAAATTGGTCTTCACTTCCTTCTTCAAGCCCTTGGGTATGAGTCCGACAGAATCAAGAACTTCCAACGCTTCATCGCTAAGGTTCGCCCAGTCATTCATGGTAAACTTCTCTGCCTCTTCCTTTGAGGGGGAGATGACAAACGTGGTCATGAAGCGTTCCAACTTTCGTCCGACAGTCCTGTCCTGCTGATGCAGCTGGCAGTGATGCTTCATCATATACCAGATGGCGGTTGGGTCGATACCTTCAGGCATGTGGTTCACCTTGACCACTTTTGCCTTCTCCTTCTCCAATGCGTACCTCACGGCATTTCCGCCGTATGGCACAACTCTTGCAAGCATAATCATAGGGCACTCCTTTCTTTGGTCAGTACAGGTGATGAAATATTCTCTTCGATGCTATACCAATGTTGGATGAGTTCTGCAATAGACATAATCCACCATGTCATAAACTTCTCCGTCCTGAAGAGCTTCAACTTTTCCTCGTCCGTTTTCTTGGAGAGGACGCTGCTGATTTTTTTCAGGTCGGTCCTGGCATAGACAAGGGAGTTAAGGGCATCGACCTCCTCCTTGGTGAGTCGCTGGCGAGGGTGATGCTTCAAGCCTGTCTCCGTGAGATAGCGGTTCAGGCTTATGCCACATTCCTTGGCAAGCGCCTTTAGTTGCGACCAGACTTCATCCGTACATCTGAAGGCATGTACTCTAGTCGGGGTTTTCTTGTTTATATGTTTTTTCTTCATGTTTTTGAGTTTTTAATGAAAGGGATGAATATAAATTGGTTAGAAAGAAGGACAAGGTCTGCGAGCCTGCGAGTAGCCCGAGAAACTTTTAGGAGGACAGAAACTGGGGCACCAGTTTTGTACTACAAAAGGATTTCTCGAAAAGTCCCTCTAAAAAATCGGGGCTTTTGACTCCAAAGTTCCCGTCAGGGCCTAGAGGTGCTTTGCTGCTTGTAAGGCATCCTGCATCGGCAAACTTCCCTTGGGATGGTTGGGCGGTACAGGTCGCAGACCAAAGTCCTTCAAGGCTGTCACTCGTTGCTATGGAAGCCATTAGGATTGGAATAGCCATTAGATATCTGACTGTAGTCTCCATTGCCATCAGACGAGGTGCTGTTAGGATTTAGCGATTGTCCTTCTTGCTGTGCTGATGACTCATCATTTCTATTCCCTCCATTCTGACTGCCATC
>CADAPC010000094.1 GCA_902789725.1 uncultured Bacteroidales bacterium | reverse complement strand
TCCATAAGGACGAAGGGCATTATGAAGTGATGGAGCAGCGAGAGCAATGTCAAGCAAACTTGAACATTGCCGAGTCGCGACAGAACTCGGCGGAGCCAGACACCGAAGACCCTGCATCATGGGAACCGAACTACCATGCTCATATCATCTGGGACTGGATGGACCACGACACGGGCAAGTCCTTCAAGTTGAATGCCGAGGACATGTCTGCAATCCAAGATTTGGTAGCTGAGACATTGGACATGCAGCGAGGGCAGAAGAAGTCAGAAACAGGGATTGACCATCTGGAAAGGAACGACTTCATCATTCAGAAGCAGGAAAGCAAGAAGAAACAGCTCCAGGAAGAGGCAAAGAAAGTCGTTGCTGAGAAAGAGGAAGTGGAGGCAGAGGTTGAGACAGCGAAAACGGAAGTGGCAGACTTGTGGAAGGAACACGACTATCTGACAAGTGCCAATCGCACGAAAGCAGAGCGCAGCAACCGGCTCGACCTTGACATCAGAACCAAGACAAACCGTTTCCAGGCACTTGATGATGCCATTGATGCCAAGAAACAGGAAGTCGCAGAACTGGCAGCGAAAGCCGACGAGAAGCTGCGGGACTTCTACACCATCAAGGAGCGTGGCAACTGGCAAGACCCGATGTTCTTTGCCATGTCTGCCTATATCTACCGAATTGACGAGGGTTTGCAGTTCTGCATCAAAGCCATTCAGGACTTTGCCTATTCAGGTTTCGGAGGTCGAGGCGGCAAGCATGGTGACATATTCTGGGACAACGAGTCATACGCTATCAAACACTACCTAAAGATGTTTTCCGAACTGGCAAGTGCTACTCTGAAGCAAGTGGCAGACTGGTTTGTCTGGCTAGCAAGCACCTTGGGCAGGTTCAATGCCAACGAACTCAGACGTGCAGACCATGAAGTCCACGACATTGCTGATGGCAGATACGATGGACGCATACAGAAGTTCCAACAAGGGATATCGAGATAGGCAGCTGTTATATGGTAGCAGTCCGATAAATTGGAATTTAACTTTCCTCCTTCAGATATAACACAGACTCTCGCAGGTCGATAATCAGCGTGAAATGGTGCCAAATATCATTACCAATGATGGCAGAGTACACATCACTCGCCATGGCACCCGAGGTGTCGGTGCTATAACGGACTTTCTGCTTTGGTACGGTAATATCGCCTACCTTAAGTTGCTCAATGCCGAATTCATAGCCGGCAGACTCACCGCCAACACCCCCATGTTTAAAGTGGAACGGGGTTTTATCTTGGATTTTATCCAGTCCAAACTTTCCAGCTGCCTTGCTGGTGAACACAAGGCCACCGCCAGAACCAAGGTCCAGAAGAGCCTTGCCGGGTATTGTATTGCCTGAAGAAACAGTAACCTCAAAGGGCAAAAGAATTCGTCCGGGATGTTTGGGATCTGTTTGTATCGGAATTCGGGAGTAGTTCTTAGTCTGCGATGATGTCAGCCTGTCCGACACTGTGAGTTTACTGCGTTTGTAATCAATGGTGATGAATTTTCCCTTCCACTGACCAAGCCCCAAGATGCCATCGGCCTTACTGCCAAGAATGGCGCGCAGATCAATGATGGGCACCATTTGTGGGGAATACTGCTTTCCTTCCAGCGAGATATTTACTCCGGAAAAAATAAGTACGGTTGGTTTGGTCTCGTTCCCCGCGCCACGCACCATTGCCTTTCCCATCTGGGAATATTTGACTCCGCTCTCGGCAAGCCATGTGCTGTCCAGATACACATCGGCAGAACCTGTGTCAAAAACAAGGTGTGCAGTTTTCCCGTTCACCTCTGCATTCAGATATATGTGATTGGAAATAAACTCAAAGCTGTGTTCCTGAGCATATAAGGCAGCACTCAGGAGCAATAGAAAAAAGGTTGAAAGAAGTTGTCTCATATCTTTATACGTCGTTAAATTTGTATTTTTATATTATTTTGTCTTAAAGATAATATGCATATAGTTCCCTTTCTCATAGCCGAAGCGCTGTATGAGAGTGGAGCCGTCGTAGATAGCTTCCAGTTGCAGGGTGATGCCGTTTTCGGCAAGTGAACGGAACGCTTTTGGCTGTTGCAGTTCGTCCTTCGTAAATGTGTAATACTGGCTGTTGTTGTTAAACTCCAAGCGAATGAGTTCAGCAGCATGACGTTGGGGATGAAAGCCCATTTGATGTGCGAATAGTCCGTATCATAGTCGAAGCCATAACGGGCTGTGATGGCCTGCGGGGAGGCTTCGGCAAGTGCCTGGCTCAGTTCTTCGTCTGCATCTACGACCTTTGAAATCAGCGAAACGGGGAAGTCCTGAAAGAATATATGCTGCATCTTGTAGTCGGACACATCAAGTTGCACGTCGCTGAATGTTGCTTCATGGGCTTTTGTGATTATGTGTCGCCCCTTCTCGTCCGTCATATCCGTGCAATCCTTGTCCTTATAGACAATGATATACTCACCAGAATATTCGCCCGAAATGTTCTGTGCATACCTCTCCTTTTGATTGGTCGTCAGCCTCCTCTCCACATTGTCATCGCTGCTGCAAGAGGCGAGGGAGAGCATGGCAGCGCACATCACGAAGATGTTTACATAAATTGCTCTCATTGTTCTCATTTCTTCTTAATTGTGAACACCACTTTTTGTATTCCCCGCTTATAGACATTGGCGAGGATGAGGTGGTAGTGCAGCGTTTCGCCCTGTTTCATCGATTGCTTGATGTGTTCCATCTCGCTCTCGGTAAGTATGTTCTTGAAGAGAAAGGCAGAATGATTGCCCGGCACAAGGCGTATCTCATCGGTAAGTGGTGAAAGAACGTAGGCGTATGTTGCCTGATAACGGGCACCTGCCTGCCATAGCGGATGGCTCTTGTCAAGAATATTCTCCAAGTAGATTCGCGCATCCTTGTCAAATTCGGGCGTCGGTGTGCCGTCGGCGTATGTCACCTTGCCATCGGCATCCACCATGTATTCACCACCTTTGGCTATGGCATACTTCTCTACCGGACACTGCTGCTCATACTCTATGTCGGCCTCGCTCTTTACTTCTTTCTCCACAGGCTCTGCCACCTCTTCCACTTTCTTGTCGGCAAGGATGCGCACCAGTTCGTATGTACGGTCGCTGGCATCCTGGGGAGGGTTGGCCAGAATAGTCCGCTTCACGCGCAGCACGTATTCATGACCTCTTTCATAAGTGAAGCCCTTGACTTCACTGAAGTATAGGTACTGCCATTGTCCTGGCTCGTCTTCCGTCATCACTTGCATACACTCGATGGGATGTTCTCCCATGCTGTCGAAAAGGTCGTACATAACGCCCGGTTCAGCGGAAACATTCATGATAATTTCCTTGGTAATGTCTTTGTCATCATCG
>CADAPC010000093.1 GCA_902789725.1 uncultured Bacteroidales bacterium | reverse complement strand
GGCTATGCCTTCGTCATACACCTTTTGCCATGTGCCACCAAGTTCTGCTGCTTCGTAGACATTGCTGTCATCGTCGCTGCTGCAAGAGGCGAGGGAGAAGGCAGCAAGCATCGCAAAAGCGATTCTCCAAATCTTCATTGTTTTCATTTTTGTTATAATTATGTTTTATTCTTTTCCTCTGCTCTATAGTACCAATACAGTATTAGGGTTGGCACACAACATAAAATGCCAACTATTTTACTGGACACCCGTTCTGGGAAAAATAGCAATGCAATGATGTCAACAACGATAATTGCACCAATAGATGCTTGTAATTTCTGTTTTTTATTCATACTCATATTCGTTTCGTTTTTATTTTAGTCATATTCCCTACCATCCTTTAATCTGAAAGCACACTCCTATGTTAACTCCCAAACTATGAATCAACTTACTACGGTAATCATTCCGACTGTTATCAAACGCATTAACAAGGTATGCTTCATCACACACAGAAGCCAACACCCCTATATTTGGTGTAATATGCACTTTAACGCCAATGCTGGGTGATATATAAAGGCCAATATTCTGATGATCTTCGGAAATGGAATATTTCTCGTTAGTTCCAACATTCTTCGCGTTAAACAGAGCGAATCCTCCGACACGGAGATTGACAAAAGGCGAAAAACGCTTGTCAAGAAAGAAATAGTGTGAGCTGAGATAAACGGGAATAGCAGAAAACTTGTATTCTTTATGGTGGCTATATCCAATTCCCAATCCAATACAGAGCTGCTCGTTGATGAATCTCTCATGCATATAATTTGCAGATATACATCTGTCACCATATTCACCAATGCCCTTCCCATAAGTAAAGTCAACGACATTCAAGCATCCTTCATCTGTATCGAAGGTGGCCTGTGCCTGCCCCGCCATTGCGACGAGGGCGAACAGCGCGGTGATGATAGTTTGCTTGTTCATTGTTCTTTGATAGTTATAATTAGAAACTCGGTGCTGCCTCGCCACGTGCATAGATTGTCCAGCTTTCGGTGTTCTGCCAGTGGCCTGCAAATTGCAAAGTTGTTGCGTCGGCATAGCCAAAAAGGAGATTGTGGCCATACGCTATGACAGGGTTGATCTTATCATCCCAATCGGCTAAGAGAGTAAGACGGTTTTCGCCCACGCCGCTGCTGTTCCTTTCCCACTTGAGCGACCATGTGCCCTTGAAGGTGCCATTCATATCGGGTACCTCTTCCCAGTCAGTGTACTGCTCCTGTCCGTCGATGGTTACGATTTGTCGCGACTGCCATTTGCGCATTCCGCTGAGCGTTCCGTCGGCATTGAACGTCAGTTGCTCGAATGCCCGCTGCTTATCGCCTATACGCTCGATGTGCCATGTGCCCACGATGAACGGCGTGTATTGCTCCCGCAGTTGTTCCGTCTTTTCGTGCGCCTCCGCGTCTGCCCATTCGGGTTCATCGCTGCCGCAAGAGGCGAGGGAGAAGGCAGCAAGCATCGCAAAGGAGAGTCTCCAAATCTTCATTGTTTTCATTTTCGTTTTCTATACTTTTTTATATAACGTACAAGTGGAAATAATATGGCAAAGGTGATAGCAAAGATGATAAGTTTCTTCCAACTCTCAATCTCGTCACTCAATATCAATACTGCCACATATATTATAATGCAGATAATTGCATATAGCACAATCTCAACAATCAAAGCTAACCTTAGTCGTTTCATTTTGATGCAAGTGTTATTTCTTTTTCAGTTGTGGTTGTGGCTGCGGTCTATAACGTAGGGGATTGTCATTGTCGCCCCAAATGGCTGATTTTAGAAGTTCGCCAAGAGGTAAGCCAATTTCTATCTTGTTGCGTTTTCCTACGCGGAAGTAAGGAGTAACGATTGGCGAGGTCGTCCATCGGCCCGACATAGGATTGACATAGCGACGCACACCGACTTCGCTGCCAAAGTTCTCACTGAAACGGATATTGGCATAGCCACCGAATGAAGTTGTGCTTACATAGGGGCTGAAAGCGGGGCCGACAAGCGGATTGTTGGCATAATAATAGCCGAAAGCGTGGAGTGAGACAGCATCGGTGAGGTCGTAACCGAGCGAGCCACCGATGCCGTATTGCGTGTAGAGTTGGCTCTGCATCGGCATCCAATATTTATTGGCAACGGCAGAGGCTGCGAAATGTAGCCGTCCGAAATCCTGATGGAGCGACACAGTGCCAGTAGCCGCATCCATCAGTCCCAGCATCTGATTCTTGCTGCCATAGACGGTGACACCTGCGCCATTCCATAGCATAAAGGGGTTGTTGGCTGGCATCGGGAATGAAGTTGTTCGGTCGTAAGTTAGCGGTTTTTGCTGAACATCCTGCAGCAATTCAAGGAATGGGATTATCTGTTGGAAATGCAAGGAATTGGCCATCATCGGCTTGCTAAAGTCAAAAGGCTGCGCATCTGTTTCTATGCCAGACAATATGCCGCCCTTTGTATCAGTCTGCCCCCGCCCCGTCATTGCGACAAGGGCGAGCAGTGCGGTGATGATGGTTTTCTTGTTCATTATAAGATGTGATTGCTTCTATATTAGTAAACGTTACAAAGCTATAAATCTTGTGTTGTCAGGCATATTTGTCTTGTAAAGGAGCAGCGTCGGAACGAGACCGACGACTGCCTGCCTGTCGAGAGAGAGTTTATAATCTGTTCTTTTCTGCATTACCAGCACCTGTGCCTTTGTACTTGCTGCGTGTGGTATTGAAGTTGTAGGTCACTTGCAGTCTG
>CADAPC010000092.1 GCA_902789725.1 uncultured Bacteroidales bacterium | reverse complement strand
AAAGTTACTCATTTCCAATGAGTTGAGCAAACTTTGAAGCTTTTTTATTCCTATTTTATGTTAAATTATGCAGGTGTCAAAACACTTGCGAAACTTTAGAAAATTATTTTTCATTTCTTAAAAAAAAACACAGAATTTCTTCTCTTGTTCCGCATTTTTCCATAACTTTGCAGAAAACACAGTAAAAAAACTCTAAGATTTATAAAACACTTATTATGAAGAAGATTTTTTCATTCGTTTTGTTGACTTGCGTGGCAAGTCTCCCTCTGTTGGCTCAACCCAAGATAGTTGCTCATCGTGGTTATTGGAAAACTGAGGGGAGTGCTCAAAACTCCCTTACCAGTCTACAGAAAGCCAATGATGTTGGTTGTTATGGATCTGAATTTGACGTGTGGATTACTACGGATGGAGTACCCGTTGTCTTCCACGATGCCGTATGGGAAGGATTGAAGATTGAGGATTCCACTTACCCTCAATTGCAATTCCGCCAATTGGGCAATGGCGAATTTCTGCCTACCCTGCAACAGTATCTGCAATTAGGCAAATCATTACCCGACACCCAACTGATTCTGGAAATCAAGCCTCATAGCTCACAAGAACGTGATGATAAGGTAACAGAGACTTGTGTGAAACTGGTGAAGCAACTTGGATTGGAGGCACAGACAGAATACATTTCTTTCAGCAAGCGTGTTTGCCAACGTCTCCATGAGATGGTTCCTGATGCAAAAAAAGCTTACTTGACAGGAGACTTGTCCCCCAAGGAAGCCAAAGAGCAACTGGGAGTGAATGGCGTTGACTACAACCAAGGCGTCTTCAAGAAACATCCCGAATGGCTTCAAGAAGCTCACGACAATGGCATGGAGGTCAATGTCTGGACGGTAGATGGTGAGGAGGCATTACGTGCACATGCCACAACAAAGGGTATTGATATCATCACCACGAACGAACCGGAAGTTCTGGAGAAAGTCATTTTCGGCAAATAATTGTTGAGAGTAAAGAAACTCTTTTTCTATCAATTACTTATATAGATAATACTTTCTGGAAACTTTGCGGAAGGATTCTGCATCTTTGTACCAATAGTCCCGAATATCGGACCAACGGTGACTTCGAGCAAATGTCTCACGGATATAGGAACTTCCACAAACCTTATCGAACATAGCATACCGACCTTGATTGGCTTGCTCAAATACTTTATGGTCGGGATAGAGGCGAGCTTCCTCCTGCATCAAAAGGAAATTGAGATCACTTAAGGGAGCCTTACTATAATCGGCAAAATGGATTTGCACGCCCTGCACCTGCTCTCCCTGAAAGACTGCATAGAAAGGTTTTGCATAGATGGGACGGAAAGTAACTCCTGGTATATGGAGAGCATTCATGGCATCCGCAAACTCGTCAGCACGGATCCAGGGCGCTGCTACCATCTGGAAAGGAATAGTATAGCCAACCCCAATACTCATGTAACTGAATTCTCCCAAAATGCCTGTCGCAGGATAAAAATAAGGAGAAATGGCATTTGGAATATGAGGAGACGACGGAACCCATTGCAGGCCTGTTGCAAAATAATTCATCTTTCGCTTCCATCCTTTCATCTTAACTACCTTCAGATTGCACTGCACTCCTCCTTTCAGCATCCGTTCACCATTGAGCAGGAGAGCAAGTTCGCCACATGTCAAACCATAGACGTAAGGAATCGAGAACTGGCTTACAAAGGAAAAGCACCCCTCCTCCACCACGTTTCCTTCCACTTTCAGCCCGCCTAACGGATTCGGACGGTCCAAGACGATAAACTCTTTACCATTCTCTGATGCTGCCTCCATTGCAAGTCCCATCGTACTGATATAAGTGAAAGAACGGCATCCAATGTCCTGAATATCATAGACAAGCACATCTATGTCAGCCAGCATTTCAGGGGTAGCCTTGCGTGTCTTGCCGAAAAGCGAACGCACAGGCAACCCTGTGGCTTGGTCGATAGAATCCGTTACCACAGCTCCCGCATGAGCATTTCCTCGAACACCATGTTCAGGGCCGAACAGAGCCACCAGATTAACGTTGGGTGCCTGAGCCAACAAGTCGATATCAGAAACCATATCATTGTCCACTCCGGTGGGATTGGTAATAAGTCCCACACGTTTCCCTTCCAGCATACGGAAGTTTTGACTCTTAAGCACCTCGATGCCTGTCTTGATACGTATTTCCTGAGCTGACAGATTAAGATTCATCACTACTGTCAGCAAGAGCAAGAATGTCTTTTTCATTTGAGCGCATTTAATAAGTCATTATGAATTGTTCCATTGCTGGCCACCACAGCATTGCCTTCCAGTATGTCTTCTTTTCCTTCGTAATTTGTCACCTTCCCCTCCGCCTCTCTCACGATGAGCACGCCTGCCATGAAATCCCAGGGACCCAAATATTGCTCCAGCCATCCGTCCCATCGGCCTGATGCCACCCAACAGAGACTCAGAGCAGCGGACCCGTTCATTCGGATTGCTCCGCAGTAACCTGAGAAATGATCAATGAGCTTGAGGCCTTTGAGTGGTTCCGAAAAGCAGCAGACAAGAATGATAATGTAGCTCTTAAGAATGTCGCCAGGTATTATAGATTTGGTATTGCCACAGATAAAGATGAACGTAAGGCATTGGAGTATTATACAAAGTCTGCGAATCAAGGTTATAGTATGCATTCCTGACGACGAAGAACGGGAACAGCATCAGAAGATTCAGGACCTGCACGTTCGTAAACCTGCAGTTCCCCTTCTTCTCTGTCCCTATCTG
>CADAPC010000091.1 GCA_902789725.1 uncultured Bacteroidales bacterium | reverse complement strand
AATACCTCCTCGCTCGGCAGAGTTGATGCGAACATCACTCTGCGCTCGCTCGTTCGTCATTTCTTTTCGTGTCATACACTTATAATACAGTTCAGACGATGAAAATGTAAAGCGGAAATGCGATTATTTTCAATTCAAACTCAATTTTTCTATTGTTGGGGCGTTTTTTTCAATCCAATCGGGCGAGGATGTGCTGTTTCCCATCCTCGCCCGTCTTGTATAATTGTGTCTATTGCCATTGCGGTTCAGCCGATGTGGCGGAGATAGTTCTCCGTACGTGCAACATTCTCAACGTGGAGTCCACGAGATTGTAGCAATGTCACCAGCTGAGCTGGTGATGAGTATGTCTTTGTATAATGTGCCATAATAAAACAAAACGACCCGCACATTTGAGCATCGTTGAGAGGCTTGGCGGGTTCTGGTGATACAAAGGTACTGCTTTAATTTGGAATAGCCAAACTTTTTTGAAGAAAAAGAATAAAAGCAGCCTAAGAAATCCCCTTTTTGCCTCAAAGTGTTACCTCATCCTTTCTTTTCCCTACCTTTATGAATCAATTTGCACCAAAGGTTTCGCCATGTGGTGCACATGGAAACATTGCCACGCTGTCATGTGAACTGGTTGTTGTGCCAGTGATGACGAAATCAATGCTATGTGAATGTCTGCCTATATCTACCGCATTGACGAAGGCTTGCAGTTCTGCATCAAAGCCATTCAGGACTATGCGTATTCAGGCTTCGGCGGTCGTGGCGGCCAACACGGAGACATATTCTGGGACAACGAGTCATACGCTATCACACACTACCTAAAGATGTTTGCCGAACTTGCCTGTTCCACCCTGAAGCAGGTAGCGGACTGGTTTGTCTGGCTGGCAAGCACTTTGGGCAGGTTCAATGCCAACGAACTCAGACGCGCCGACCATGAAGTACACGACATTGCCGATGGCAGATATGATGGGCGAATACAGAAGTTCCAGCAAGGGATGTCAAGATAGGCAAAAAACTCTCCCTGCCGCCAGCTACAGCGAAAAACTGGGAAGCACCAACTTATAGGAACTGGCGTGATTCATTCAATCTTTCGCTGCGAGACGATGCGGATGAGTTCGTACCTAACGTTTCCTGAATCCTGCGGAGGATTAACAAGCGTGGTTTTCTTCACCAGCAGTTCGTACTCGTTGCCACGTTCATAAGTGAAGCCCATGATTTCCATGAAACTGACGCACTTCCAATTGGCTGCACCATTCTCCTTAATCAGCATACCTTCAACAGAATTGTTGTCTGGGACATTCTGATAAGTTCCAGTTTCTGCTGACACATAGAGCGTCACCTGTTCAACTTTGTCTTCGTTGTCATCGTCGCTGCTACAAGAGGCGAGGGAGAGGGCAGCAAGCATCGCAAAGGCGAGTCTCCAAATCTTCATTGTTTTCATTTGTTTGTTTAACGACTTGCTTATATTTTAATGCTATAGTCTATAATTATAGTTCCTTTAACCAAGCTAAGAAGTCTCTAATAACCTCACAAAAATGATAATCACTCCAATCAACCTCTCCATTATCCTTAACTACGGCAAAGTTGTGCTCCATGTTCAAGTATGGCACAACTTTCCAGTCAGTCTTCCTTTCCCTAATAAATTCAATTGGCAGGAGGTCACAATAACTTGATGTAACATCACGAGTGCCATACGCTATATATACAGGTTTCTTCATGTGAACGATGTCGGATAAGGTGGGGGTGGAAAACGAATAAGTTGTTTTGTGAGAATCCTCGCCATAAACAGATTCTTCCATTGGCCTCTCGCATACGCTCTGCCAGTAATCATAAACCTGATTTATCTGCCTCTGCGCCTCTTCATCAGTAATCTTGCCCTCAATAGCCTGGAGTCTTGCCCTGCGCACGAATTCGTCAACACGCCCTAATGGATTGATAGAGAATGCTCCCACTGCTTTCACATAGTCGTTTTGTGCAGATATCTTAATTGCGACCTTTGCGCCTTGACTATGGCCAACAGTATATATGTCACCGGCCCAGTTTTGACAACGTACGAAATCTATAATCTGGTTGCATCGCTTAACATAATTGTCCATATAGTTGTCCTGCAAGTAGTTTCTGGGATAGCTATGCTGCTTTGCTGGATTGGTGATATATGCCCATTCATTATTGAGTGAATCCTCAGATACTACGGCGGGAACATGCGGGTTGCCAACAATCAGCAGATGAAAATCTTTCAGAAGCGTTTTCCAGTCACAGTTTGGTATGCAGCCGTAAGAGTATAGAGAATTAGTCTGCTTAACTACTAAAGGCTGGGGAGTTGAACCTGGACACCAAATGACTACAGGTTTAAGAGACTCGTCTGCATCTACTTTGCAGAAGAGAATACTGTCAGTTTGATTGTCTATTAGGTAAATGTTACACTCTAAGTCAGGAATCTTTTCGTAGATATACACCTGCTTCATTTTGTATTCACTGTCTCCACTGTTGAAAGATGCGAGGGAAAGCATGGCAGCGCACATCACGAAGATGTTTACATAAATCGCTCTCACTCTGCCATTCGCAAACAAATTTGCATGGCACTCGCTTAATCGCGATTTTCTCCAGATTTTCATTGTTGTCTATTCTGTTATTTATAGGTGAAATGCCCCCATTTGCTCTTTCATTTCAGCTTTTCAATCAAGTCTGCCTTATCGAACTTCTGCGAGTAATCGGTGATTTCTATCTTAGATGTGGATTCTAGAAAGTGCTGCATTCCAGTCTTGTCTGTTTCAAAGGTGAAGGTGTCGGGCATAGTGTGCTTTATGTTGGAAACCAACTTGCCATCAGCAGTGAGAAAGTTGACATG
>CADAPC010000090.1 GCA_902789725.1 uncultured Bacteroidales bacterium | reverse complement strand
GTAAGCGTCCACTTCTCCGCAAGGTTGCTTGAAAATTAATACTTACCTTTGCCTGCGAGTTTATTAATTCGCAAGCATTATGGATAAGAAATTTAAAAGGTACAAGGTCGATTACGCGGCAGCGTATCGTCATTACATTGATTTTGGTGGAGGCAGGACCCTCGAGAAATTCTGCCAAGACGAAGGGTATGACTTCGAGAAGTTCAAACGCTATGGTAGAGATGCTTTCTGGCAGCACCTCATTTACAAGGACGATGATGAATTTGAGAAACAGAAGGAAACCATCATGTCGACAGGGGGTGTTGACACCTCAAGTCACGTGGTGACAGAGCCGCAAGGCGAAACAGCCTTGCCTCTCAAAACCGTCAACTTTTTCAAGGTTGAGTTTTCAGACGGGCTTAGCCTGTCAATGTCTAATGTGAGTGTCGAACGCATAGTCGATCTTCTCCAAAGCGTGGGTAAGTGATATGATATCAATGACGAGTGATCAGGACTATTATCTATATCCGGAACCGATGGATATGCGCAAAGGTATAGACAGCCTGACGGAAATAATACGGACGGAGATGCTGCACGACCCCTATCTTACGAACGGTGTATACGTGTTCATGTCGCGTGACTTGAAGAAGATAAAAGTGCTCAGCAGGGGGCTTCGGAGGTTTGAATTGACGCTTATCCGCTTGGATGAAGAAAAATTTTTTCGTCCGATTTTCGACGAAAAGCTCTGCTGCTACAAAATTTCCTGGAGTGATTTCGTTCTGCTCACAGAGGGCGTGCAAAAGCGCTCTGTAACAATGAAAAATATAGCATAATGAAGATGTAACATTTTGGTTATCAAATAGTTATTAACTTTCTTTAGCTTTTTTGATTCAAAATAATTATGTACCTTTGCAGCGGTGAAAGTAGAAGAACAGCTTCAACTGGCCCGCATACAGATAGCCCAAATGAAGGATGAGATAGCGGAGCTGACGAGCAGACCAGACTGGACTGCCCGGGAGAAGGAACTCAACGAGCGTCACGCGCGTGAGCTTTATGAGCAGAAGATGTTCTTCAAAGATCTTATGGAGGAGCAGAAGGAGAGCCATCGCATAGAAATGGCTGATCTCCGCAAGACACTCAAGGAAGAGAGTGACCGTATCATCAGTCAGATGGAAGAGGCACATAAACGTGAGATTGAATCCCTGAAAAGCCAGCAGAATGATCATGAAGCCTTCCTTAACCGGCAGATTGAGTATCTCAACAAAGGTATGGCAGAGCTGAAGCAACAGTTGAAGGACAGTCAGCTGAGTGATGATGAGAAAGGAGCACTGGTCCGCTGGTGGCAACGCAG
Source organism: uncultured Bacteroidales bacterium (assembly GCA_902789725.1). Lineage (GTDB taxonomy): Bacteria > Bacteroidota > Bacteroidia > Bacteroidales > Bacteroidaceae > Minthosoma. The sequence continues at coordinate 1,561 of CADAPC010000090.1, read as the reverse complement.
GAATTTCCGTCGCAGTACGGAGCAACAACAGCTACTGAATGGCCGTAACCCCAAGAGCAGACAGAAAGAGAAAGAGCACATGTGTGATGACAGCGATGACGACATCACAAATCCTAATGGCACAGCATCACAGACTAGTGTTGGTGTAGAGGAAGGGCAAGAACCAGCTCCTTCTCCCAAGAAGAAAGAAGAAAAGAAAGACAATACTCGTATTGATTATTCCAAGAATAAGCCCTATACGGCCAATCCCCAGTACATCAAGCTTGGAGACTATTACACGCTACCGCCAGGAGGTCGATTCGTCAATAGGGATGGCAGACCGGATACATGGTACTATCGTGTGTTAAAGCGCATCCCAGAACATTTTGAGGAGATATTCTATGAGGTGGCACTGGTGACATTACCTAATGGCGAGCGTGTGAAGACTAAGGAATATGACGAGCAGATCATCCCAGGTGTATGCTTCGACCTCGACCTGATAGTCTTCGTTCTGACAGAGCACTTCTGCTATAACACCCCATTTAAGGGAATCATCAGGAAACTGAATAACCTCGGACTGAGCATGAACGACAAGACATTGGGAGACAATGTACACCGTATCATAGCCCATCTGCGCAAGCAGATGTCAGAAGTCTGGGAGCAGGAAATCATGAAGGCAACCTATTGGATGCTTGACGAGACACCAGGATTGGTGGGAGTAACTGATGATGAAGGCAACAAGAAATACGTAAACCGTTACTTCTGGGGCATTAAGGCCAAGGTGAAGAAGCTCTGCTGGTTTATCTATGAGCATGGCAGCAGAGGACTGAAAGCCATCAAGGCCTACCTTGACAACTTCATCGGTTTCTTCACGTCTGACGGATATGTGGTATACTCACTCTATCAGGATTTGTATCCAGACAAGCATCGAAGCTCCTGTCTTGTTCATATAAGGAGGTACTTTGTGGATGCCTTGGAGGAATGTAGGGAAATAGCGATGTGGTTTATAGAACGCTTCGGCTGGCTGTTTGCCAATGAGCATGAGTTTGTCAAACAGGGGTTGACAGGAGAGGCACGTCGCAAAGCCCGTCTCAAACGCTCCCGAAAGATCATGGACTCGATCAAGAAGGAACTGGAGAAGTATGAACGCTCAGGTTATAAGCGCCTTGGCGTGAAAATCAAGCAGGCGCTGGTGTATGCCAAGAAGGAATGGCATGCCTTTGAGACCGTGCTTCAGAATGGTGACGTGGAACTGTCGAATAATATCTGTGAGCAGATGATGCGTCATATCAAAATGAATTTGAAGAACAGCATGAACATCGGCAGCGAAGAGTCTGCTCTTGACTATGCCTTTATGTTCTCTGCCTTGGAGAGCTGTGACATCAATCACCTCTCTCCAGAGGCATATCTCAGGAAACTAATCCTGGGTATCCATGAGAAAAAAGTGGAGAAAAAGCAGCTTTTGCCCTGCTATATCGGGCTGTGAAGTGTTAAAATCAGAAATTTACTAGAATCTCAGAAATCGGGAAACGCCCTATACAAGGGCGCCTCCTGATGTTTTGCGGAGAAGTGGACGCTTACA
>CADAPC010000089.1 GCA_902789725.1 uncultured Bacteroidales bacterium | reverse complement strand
TATAGCCATCGGCGCAGGGGTCTTATTTGGCCGTTAAAAATAATATTCCTACTTTTGCAAGTATATGATCGCGATCTTCTACAGACGGAATGGCAAACTGGTAGTGTCTCAGTCCGAGAAGGAACTTTCCAAGCTCAGCAGGGAAGATGTCCTTTGGATTGATCTCCTCTCCCCTTCAGGTGAGGAGAAACACAATGTTGATGACTTCCTCGGAGAGGAGATACAGAGCCGCGCCCAGGCCGAGGAGATCGAAAGTTCGTCAAGATATTCAGAGACGGAGAACGCCATCTTCGCGAACACCAACTTCCTTATGCCGGGCCCGGAGGACTATACGATGGAGGCCGTATCCTTCACCTTCGTGGACGACTGCCTCACCACCCTGCGCGACGTGCCCATCCGTTCATTCACCGAACTCCAGAGGAGGATAGTAGCCAAACCCCAGATGTATCCCAGCGGCTACACCGTCTTTGTCAGCATCATGGACCAGCGAGTCGACCTTGACGCCGACATGATTGAGCTGATGAGCAAGGAGATAGCCCAGTACAGCAAGAGGATCAACCAGCAGGAAGACATCAACGAGGATTTCCTTCTGGACATCAACCAGCTCCAGGAGAACACCATGATAGTCAGGGAGAATATCATCGATAAGCAGAGGCTGGTCCAGAACATGATCAAGAGCGACAAGTATCCTCCCGAATTACAGGCCCGTTTCGCCGTCATCCTCCAGGACATCACCTCCCTTATCAACCACGCCAATTTCAGTTTTGAAAGGCTGGAATACCTTCAGGAGACAGTCCTGGGCCTTATCAACCTGGACCAGAACAACATCATGAAGATATTCACCCTCGTGTCGGTGCTCCTCATGCCGCCGACGCTGGTGGCGAGCTTCTACGGCATGAACGTGCCCCTGCCATTCATGGACAAGGGGTGGGCATGGCTGTCCCTGCTGCTCTTCATGGGGCTTCTCGTTGCCTTGGTTCTCTACATTTTCCGCAAGAAGAAAATGTTTTGATTTTTCTTCCTGAACCCTTGTAAATCAGATATTTTTCTCTAATTTTGCAGGCCTTTTGACAAGGTCGGCCTCCGTGTCGGGCCTTGTAGGGCAAAAAAATAATGTTAAACAACTAGCTATCTTTTCCTGACTTCGTCAATGCGCCACCCAAATTAAGATTTGTTGCCAGATATGTCGAAAAGTGGTTTCACTGCGAGGTGCTTCTCCGTCAAGAAGAGTGTCTTAGTGAAGTAAGTCCCGTTTTTAGGCATCCTTACCCTGATTGTCGTGATAGTTTTGGCTGCCTCAAGCACCTTATCGACACTCATCCCAATCTTGTTAATGGCAATGAGTCGCTCCAGTTCCTTATATACCTTATAGGCGATGAAGCAAATGCAGACATGTGCCTCTATCCTACGTTCTGTAAAATGAAACATCGGACGCATTTCCAGAGTTCCTTTTGAAATACGGAATGCACGTTCCACCACCCAGAGTCCATGATACTCGGCAATGACACGCTCGGCGTCAAGGTCTGTATTGGTGATGTAGCCCTTGAGTCCGTCCCACTGGCAGTCCTCTGCAATCTTCTCTTCGCTGATGACGACTTCTATGTCCTTGCTGATTTCAAGAAACTTGTTGTAGCCACGCTTGTTCACCTGACTCTTCGTGATGCGTCCGGTCTTATAGGCTTTTCTCAATCGGACAATTCCGCGGTCACGGTTGTAGGCATCCTTCTTTGCACGCTTGTCGGAATAACTGACGATAAGTCTTTCCCCATTCTCACGTTTGTAGTCGTAACAGGCTTTATCAACCTTCTCTAAAGAGAGAATCCATTGCTTCACGCTTGCGCTCTCGCTCTTGATGCGGGCTCCAAGTATGTAGTTGTAGCCAGCCTCCTGCAGCAAAGTGACATTGTTCTTGTTCATCAAGCCTGAGTCTGCCACCACAACAAAATCTTTCCCCAGATTGAAACGCTGCTTGAAGTCATCTATCATTGGTATCATGGTGAAGCCCTCATACTGGCTGCCGTTGAACAGAGAGTATGAAAGCGGGTAGCCTCCTTCTGATACAAGCAGACCGAGTATAACCTGTGACTCTGCCGTCTTTCCATCCTTTGAAAACCCCGGTTCACGCAATACGTCCGTCTGTGCTGTCTCAAAGTAGAGCGTCGTCACGTCGTAGAACATCAATCCAATCTTGCCTCCGAACAGTTTCCGGGTGTGCTCTACGCTAATCTGCTGCGCAAGCTCCATCTGGGTATTGTAGAGCTTGTCCATGTAGCGATAGATGTGGTTGAGGTCAACATCTTCATCATAATATGACTTCAGGTAATCTACTGTGGCAAGTTTGCTTCTGGGCTGCGACACCCTTGCGATTACCAAATGACGCAGAATCTCATCGGGAATCCGGTTGAAGCCGATGCTGTCATAGACTTGATCAAGCAGAAGCCGAGTACCGTTTATCAACACGTTGTCAATATTGCTAAGGAAACGCTCTGTCTCCTCGACTTCCTTTCCCTTGCGGTCATCAAAGTCAAGTTCTTGCTGACCGCCAAATGAACGTATCCATGCAGCAGCCTTATCGCATAATGAATGTATTTCCTCTTCGGATGTAGAGGAGCCAAACGATTTTATTTCTTTATACTTTCCACTCGCTTTACTGACCACTACCACACTTGTAGAGCCGGAACGATTGTGTTTCTTGCGTACATACATGGTGCAAAGGTACACGTTTTTCGCTTGCGCCACCCAAACCACCCAATAATTTTACGTAACTCGCTGATTATCATTGTGCGCTATATGATGGCGCAAAAAAGTGATGAAGTCAGGTGGTTGATACTGCTGGAGTTACTTCCTTTTTTTTGCCGAATATGCCTAAGAAACCTTTTCGTTTTGGCTTTTTGGACTGTTCCTGCACACTTTTCTGT
>CADAPC010000088.1 GCA_902789725.1 uncultured Bacteroidales bacterium | reverse complement strand
AAACACATCAAAACACATCAAACATTTGTTTCGCTATATATTCCGCAAATTATTGTACAAGGAACGCCCAGTGTCAGCTGAGAATAGTTTTTTGTTTGCTTACTGTACCCAAGGTGTTGGCAAGCCTAAAGTGCTTGCTTGGGCTTGCCAACTACTTGCCAAGTGTTTGCCAAAGGCTTTTCTTCATGTCGATGTCACTTCACCATCACCTTGTATGTGTCGGTCTTCCCGCGGCAGGTAATTCGCAAGACATAAATGCTGTTACTGATGTCGGACGGGATGGTGAACGTGCCATCGTTGCAGAGCGAAGCGGCAAACACATGCATGCCTGACAGGCTAACCATCTGCACTTTCACCTCTTCTGGTTCAACATCGTCTAACAAAACACGCATGAGTCCACCTGCCCGAAAAACCCCATTGCCTTGCAAGCGAACTTTGCTTGATGATAAGCCATTGATGTCTGCAGAATCGTCTGCATAGTGTCCAATATAAAGGTTGTACTCAGCGAGTACGACCCAAGGTAGATTCCATACGTACATCGCAAAATCTTCCAACAGAATGCCTTCTGGCACAGGAACTTTGACCCATCCAATCTTGTTCACTTCCCAATCGACATCTTCAGGCATGGTCAGTCCGTTTATGCGGGCTAATACTTTGGTAGAGTCCACTTTCACAAGTTCCTTGTCTTCTTCAACGTCAACGTATATCGATCCGTCAATTCTAAACAATGGTTGGGTAAGATGCCTATAAGCCATCTGTATCGTCTCCTCATCTGGAAATTCGCCATACTGATCGGCTGATTGTGCAAGGCAGAAACTGGTGTTGCTCAATGAAATAAGTAACAGAAAAAGGATTTGATAAAAGCTTTTCAAGATGATTCGTTTTTGAATTAATAAATATTGTTGATTTGAAGTTAGACGTTACAGTTATCACTCCCTTCACTTCGCCATCACCTTCTTGCCGTTGCGGATGTAGATGCCTTTGGAGGGAAAGGAAACAGGGCGGCCAGAGAGGTCATATAGTGGTTGGTCACCCGAAGAAAGCGGAATGTCCAAGTCGCTCACGAAGGTGGAATTGAAGAATTCCTCCCAATCATAAATCTTTGAGGGGTCGCTTCCGTTGGCGCCAGCGTATGTGCATTCCAGCAATTTCTGGTGGGGAGTGCCTTCATACCAGTCGAATGAGATATTGGCCTCGACACCGCGCGTTGAGCCGATGCCCTCTATCCAGCAGAAGTCGCTCTCTTTACTATAGACGGTAGCGCCTCCTTCTACATTGAAAGCCTCACAGATGTAGAGGCAGCGGCGTTTCACTCCGGCGACATCTTCTTCTGACACCTTTGCCACTTTGCACAGGGTCATTTTTACACTTCTTTCCTTTTCATAGTCGTGCTCGTAATCCAATGTCCCGACGGTGAGTTCATCGCCCTCCTTCGCCTGGAAATCGTAAAGGAGACACGACTCTTCTGCTCCGCTGTAAGGATAGAAATACACCCGTCCGTCCTCTTCATACAAGGCCGCTATAATGTGCTCATTCTGTTCCTCTCCTAACAGTGACGCATAAAGCATCCTGCATGAGTGTCCCCCTATGTCCACAGGGGCTTCGCTCTGCTTGAAGTAGAAATGCCTGCTTTCACTCTTTCTGTATTCGGGGCTGACACTGCTGCCAAGTGAATATTCCTGAATCCAGCTCATGCCACCTCGCACCAGCTGGGCTTCTTCTGCAATCTTTGCGAACAAGTTCCAGCCCTCTGTCTGTTGATAAGTCTCTTTGCATCCCTTGGGCACATACAGTGTGGCATCGTTGTACAACTCCCAGTCTTCGTGATTGCCGACTCGTGTCATCGTCTCATCTGGTTGAGGGGGATGATTGGCGGAAAATGTCTCTGGGAGTTCAGGCGAGGGGATTTGTATGAGGGAATGCACCTCTTGCAAACTTCTGCATTCGAGGAATATCCATAATCCAAACTCCGTGACTGTCGAAGGGATTGTAACTGATTTCAGTTCTCCGCAAAAAGCGAAGGCGCTTTGTCCTATGCTCTTTACGCCTTCAGGGAGGTTGACGTGTCGTAATTTTTCACAGGAGTCAAAAGCGAGGTCTCCAATCGAGGTGATTCCTTGCGGTATCACGACTTCTTCCAGCTGGTTGCACAGAAGAAAGGCTCTGGTGCTCACTTTGGTCACTTTGTACCCGTTGGCGACGGATGGGATTGTCACTTTCCCGCTTGTTTCGCTGTCTATGGCAACATCATATTCATTGCCTACACAGGCTGTTTTCTCCTGCTCGCTGATGACGGTGAATGTCATGGAGCAACCTTCTGGGGTCTGAGCCACGAATGTGTCGCCATCCGCGCTCCATGCACAGAGCGGAGAGACGAGCAGCATGATAATACTCAAATAGTGTTTCATGTCATTAAAGATTTTTATTGTTTTACATAAGTACGAAAATACACATGAGCAACTAATACGAAGTGTAAATTTCAAGGTTGCTATTTGTAATTGTTGTCCCTGGATGCAGTTCGACTTCCTTTGCTTGCATTTTCACATCAGCATTTATGATATTTACATCTCCGTGTGGCTTATTGTCTGTCACATGGTTTCCTACATATATGTTGTGTTCAACTCGATATGTTTTTGTTCCAGTGATTATTTCGTTCTGGATGTATTTATCTGTGCGATATATTGTGTTTATCACTGGACGTAGATTGTGTCCATATACACACACCTTATGATATACATATTTTCTAAGGCTCCATTCTGTATCTTGCGTTATATAAATGATTGAATCGGCAATCATGCTGGGAATATCAGCAGGAAAACCATTTTCATCTAAAGGACCTTTTGTGTAATCAGAGTCATCACCATCTGGTGTATCTGGCACCCAATTGGGGCAATGTGCTGGCTTGCGAGGTTTTTTACCCTGGCCAGCTCCATGAGTGGTGCTGCTTGGATGGAGTATCACTGGTTTATCCTCTGCGCGCAGAGAGGAAAGGCTTGCCAGCA
>CADAPC010000087.1 GCA_902789725.1 uncultured Bacteroidales bacterium | reverse complement strand
AAGTGGCCCGCGACTTCACCCCCACCAAGACTGGCCGCCACGGCTCGATGAACATCCAGAAGTCGGAGGAGTTCCAGACCTCGAAGTTCTATTGCAAGAGAGTTTTTAGGGAATTTCTTGTGCCTTGTAAATCAGGAGTTTACGCGAGCCGCTTGCTCAAAAGACACAAACGAGAAACAAAATGTACCGAAATCGTTCCTTTGCTGTTTCTTGGGTACAAAGGTACAAATTTTCCGCGAAACAACCAAAAGTTCGTAGGAGAATATAACCTCATAGCAAATAATTAACAGAAGGTTTAATGAAAGGTTAAAAATAGAAAACAAATTTACGAAGGGATAACAAGTCAAAGAAAAGCTGTTTCTTTGCACAGTCAATCATAGACCATTAATATTTTATAGAAATGTCAGGAATTAATAGTAACAGTACCGAGAACGTACCTTCAAGGAAGGTTGACGATCTCATTCAGCGCATCAGTGTGCTGGAGGACGTTCTTTGCGCAGCCAAGGAAGTCCTCACGTTAGAAGAAGCTGCAGTGTTTATGGGCATCAGCCGTAGTACGTTGTACAAGATGACACACAACAATGTCATCCCGTTCTATCGTCCTAATGGCAAACTCATCTACTTTGAGAAGTCTGAGTTGCTTGCGTGGATGCGCAAGAACCGGGCAATCTCTCAGGAAGAGGTAAACGAACACGCCCATCAGGTTTTACAGAAAATGGCAATGGGTTAGGCTATGGAGCAGAACGTTATTGACATTCTGGAGCAAGAAGCTACCAGAGCCGCCATCAATTGGGCGAAGTCAGGTGTTGGTTATAATACGATGGAAAGTTGTGTCAACAAGTACATCGATGCTACAGGAGCCAACCATGCCATTGGAAATGACGCCGAAGCCATCCGTTATGGCAGACAGGCAGCAGTGTTACGAATCAACATTTGTGCCATTCACGCACTCGACAAGAACCAGGAGCAGCATCTTCATGACAGACTCATGGAGATTGCAGAAGATGGTGTTCCGCGTCAGAATCGAGGAATGCACCGTTGACAAGTATTCATCAAGTGGAGGTGGGACATGACAGTCCTGCTTCCGCTTCAAAATCAAGAACAATTATGGTATATACTAATATAAGATACAGCACTACGTTCAACGATGCGCAGTTGGATTATCTGTCCGACCTTCTTGCGGCTTGCAGTCCTGGATCAAACTAAGGTGACGAGAAAGCATTTTTCAGCTGTCCTACAACCTGGCCAATTCATGGCCTCGAAGGTGGAACTTGCCATGATGTGGGGATGCAATCGGAAAACTGCAACCCGAATCATCAGGGAGTTCAATCTGATGGGCATACTCCAGTCAGAGGCATCCAACCGAACCACCATCCATACACTAAAATGTCTATCTGTTTGGTTTACGAATCAGAGGATGGTCAAGAACGCCTACTTTGTCAGTAACCCTATTGTCAGACCTGTTGTGAAGCCGACAAGGAATGGTAGTCATGTCCCACCAGAAAGCGAGGTTAAGCCAGTCCTTACGGAGCAGGCTAAACCACAAGTTTCAGGCGAGACATCGACTGTTGACCATGATGCCGATGGATTAAGCAAACCCAACGGAAAGCTGGCTAACTCGGCCACCAATGGCCAAACGGAACAGAATCTTACACCTTCATCTTCCTTTCCGTCTGACAATATAATAGGTACTGGTGACGATGGTATCAGTGGATCAGACGGCTCAGCCCTTTCCCTGTTTGATTCCTTAACTAAACCAAGTACAGGCTTAGCCGACTCAAAACAAGTCAAGTTAATGCCCGTTGGACTGGATCATGATAGGGAGTGTGTAACAAAAGGGAAAGAGAAAATGCCGTGACGAAAGCCGTTATGTGCGTGCGGAGTAAAGAAGGGCTTGCCCTTATTATAGCCCACTATAACTACTGACGTAGTTGTGGGCTCTTCCGAGGGACTCATGGCTTTGCCCTAAGAACCTACAAGGCTCTGCCCTTGACCCGTTCAGGACGCTGCCCCGACACCTCGCTCATGAGTTTCACCCCTGAGAACCCGGAGCAAAGAGTGACCCTCCCTTTGCAAACCCCGCTCAGTGGCATCTGCCCCTAAGAACCCTGAGCAGGAAGTGACTCTCTCCCTGCACCCTCCAATCAGGGTTCACACCCCGATACCCCCTTTGGAAGAATCGCAAAACATACAAATTTATAAAAAACAGATTTTCATAAATTCATAATATTACAATTACCATGAGTGAAATTGCCAAAGCATCCGACCATATAAAGCCGTGTAACATTGAGCAGAGCGAACGCCACAATAGGCGGGACGCAGACTACATCGGCTCGCTCAATCCCCGCATACTGTATGTGCGTACCGATCTGAGTCACAACAACGAGTCATATGTCGCACCTGACATGAAGGGTACCAGCCTCCAGCAGCATTATGAAGCTATCAAGGTCTTAGTGAAGCAGAAAACCGGGCGCAAGATGCAGGAGAAGAAGGTGCCATATGTCGCCAAAAGTGGAAAGACGAAGGAGCGTAACGGCAGCAGTCCCATCCGTGAGAGTGTCGTTAACATCAAACCTGACACCACAATGGCCGACCTTCAGAAGTACACCGACAGAGTTCATGAGAGGTGGGGCGTAAGAGCCATCCAAATCCACATCCACAGGGATGAAGGCCATTTTGAGAATCCCGATGACCCATCAACATGGAAGCCGAATCTTCATGCGCACATCATCTGGGACTGGATGAACCATGAAACGGGCAAGTCCTTCAAACTCGACAAGAAGGACATGGAACAATTACAAGACATGGCAGCTGAGACATTGGAGATGGAACGAGGCCAGCGAAAGGCAGAAACAGGTCGTGAGCATCTGGAGCGTAACGACCTCATTATCCAGAAGCAGGAAGAGAAGAAGCAGAAGAATCAAAAGGAACTTGAAGCCCAGAAATCCGAAATCGACAAACTGGCACAAGCATCTATGTTCGATAAGCTCCTGAACAGTGGTCTTAGTCCCACTGTCAGGAAGGCAATGGAAGATGAAGAAGCAGCCCACAGGGAAGAACTTCGTCAGGCCGTGACAGCTCATGATAAGGACGGGAATCTCCTATATTGGGTGGCAGGCGACAAGAAAGATCAGCCTCTGATGTGGGAAGAATATGCAAGGTGTCTTGAAGATGAAAAGAGCGAACAAGCAGCCCTGGCCCAAGGTGACAAGGAAGCTGCCGTTGAGAAAGCGAAGAATGAGGCCAAGCAGAAATATGATACGGCAATGGCCGAACTGAAAGCGAACTATGAACAAAAACTTCAGAGAGCATGTCTGGCATATGACCGGGACGGCAATCCCATCATGAAGGATTTTGGTTTGGGGAATCGCCAGCAGATTACTAAGGTTGAGCGAATCGAGATGCTTGAAAAAGAACTGTCTGATACCAAGAAAGCCAACAACGACTTGTTGGATAGGTTGAAAGTCATGCGCGACCTTGTCTTTGCTTTCTGCTCATTGAACTTCAAGAAGGTGGTCAAAATCGTATTTGACCAATGGAAGAAAGGCTTCAAAGAGTTCACCAAGGACTTGAAAGACATCATTCAGGAAGCTATGAGTGTAGAGAAAACAGAAAAAGGTCGACAGAACTACGTTAATGACACATTCCAGTTTGCCAAGATGATGGCTAAGACAGACCCTGATTATAATCTTGATTTTGAAGACCTGAAACCGCTCCATGAGGATGCCATGCGTATCGCAGACGGAACCTGGGACTCATACCATGAGAAAGTTGAGAAGCGAGAGCAGCTCTTTGATGCAGCTGTCAAGGCTGTGATTGAGATGGGTAATTGTTCATTCCAGAGGCATCTGAACCAAGAACAGGCCAATACTATCGAAGCCTTCCTTGCCTTCGACGGAGGCGACAGGAACCAGTTATGCGTGGACATCTGGAACAAAGCCAAGCCCCAGGTTGAGTATTATTGGCAGGACGGTACTCTTAGTGCGCTTGATGAACTACGCACAAAGGAACTGTATGGTCAAGGCAAAAGTCAGAGGCACGGACGAGGTGTGTAATTCTACAGTTTTACCACCTTATCACACAACTTCCCGACTACAGAACGATGTGTGATTAATAGGATTGTTTTCTGCGGATTGTCTGCAAAAAGACGATGATAAAGTTCACGCTCCGTGGGTTCGTCGAGGGAGCTGCTGATCTCGTCAAGCAGAAGGATGTCGCCACCGTGGAGCAATCCACGGGCGATGGCAATACGCTGGGCCTGTCCCTCGCTGAGTCCACTGCCGCGCTCACCCAGTTCGGTGTCTATTCCCTCTGGCAGATCAAAGACAAAATCTGCACAAGCGGTATGCAGCACTTCGCGCAGTTCATTGTCGGTGGCATCGGGTTTGGCCAGTTGCAGGTTATAGCGGATGGTGCCGCTCATCAGTGTATTGCCCTGTGGCACGAAACACAATTCACCGCCCATAGCAACCTGTCCGCTGGTAGGCTCGATAAATCCGAGTATCAAGCGGAACAGCGTGGTCTTTCCGATGCCCGTCTCTCCTATAATGGCAGTCTTTGAGCCTGTCTTGAATTCATGAGTGAAGTGGGAAAGTATCTCCCGATCGCCCTTGGCATAGCGGAAAGAGACATCGTTGAAGTTAATGCCTTTAGAACTTGTTTTGCCTGTCCGTGCAACAGTTGGCTCTTGCGTTGTCTGTTCCAATTCGTTGAGCCTGTCAATGCTGGCGGTAGCATGTATCACCTCCGGCACCATGTTCAGCAATTGCAGAATGGGTCCCTGGATCATACTTACCAGTTGCAGGAACGAGGTCATTACACCAAAGGTAATCGTGCCGTTACGCAGTCCGATGCCTCCCCATACAAACGCCATCAGATAGCCGAGCCCGAAGGCGCAGCCCATGATGAGTCGCGTGACGACGGTAAAGCGCAGGCGTCGCATCACATTGCCGCGAAGCCGTTGCTGCATCGTGTCGAGCCTGTCGGTAATCCACTGCTCCGAGCCTAAGGAGCGTAGCACGGCATTATGC
>CADAPC010000086.1 GCA_902789725.1 uncultured Bacteroidales bacterium | reverse complement strand
GTGGTGGCTCCGGCCTTGTGGTGGAAGCCGCTGTCGAAATCGTAATGGGTCAGGTAGTCGGCCGTGACGTCGGTCTGTGCCGAGGCCGTCAATGCTGCTCCGCAGAGCAGGAGCATGATGTTTCTTTTCATGAGGGTTGATTTTCTGGTTGTTGATCGTTTTCTGCCGAGAGGATAAAGGCGAAGTGGTGGGGCAGGTTGCCGTCGATGGTATATTTCGGCAGGGTGCGCTTGCCCCAGGTGTCGGTGCCGCCCACACCATGGACGTTGAGGTCGATGTTGACACAGACGAATCGTCCTCGCGGCACCTCATGCGGGTGAAGCGGTCCGAGGTCCTCGTCGCCGTAGTCCCAGGCGCTGACGCAGAGCGGCTGAAGGCCTTCGATGCGGACGGTGCGTCCGGGCTGTGAGAATTCTATCCACCGCACGTCGCAGCGGTAGCCGTTGTCCTGCGGGTGGATGTACTCGGTCTGGAAGTCACCGAGCGGCATCACGTACTCGCCGAGGAAGGCCGACCGTTTGCGGTCGGGATAGTTCTCCCACGGGCCGCGGCCATAGTAACGAACCTGCGTGAAGTTGGCAGGCAGGTGCATCTGCATACCAAATCTGGGCATCACGGGGCGGTCGTGGGACGTGGGACGGTAGTCCATCTCTACGAGGATGCTGTGGTCGTCGAGTGCGGTGTAGCGCACCTCCACGTCCCTCACCTCCTTCCACATCGCCGTGCGGCGAGCAAAGCCGGCGGCACTCTGGTTGTCGTTCTCAGGTTTCCAGAAACAGGGTTCGAGAGGAGCCTGAAGCAGCTCGCGCCCGCCGACGATCCACGAGGTGAGGGCATTGCCGCAGACGGTGACGCCCTTCGCCTTGCCCTCCGCCCTCGCACACTTCGTGATGTCGGTCTTGGCGGGGAAGGTGTATGGCTCCAGCACAAACTGCTCGCGAGCCACGGCAAAGCCCTTGTTTGCCCACGGCATGTCGCACCGCAGGCGGGCATAGACGTTCAGCACGGTCTCACTGCCGTAGCGCAACGTGTCGTAGGTGTAGTCGTATTCGCTGAGGTCGGTGAAGCAGTCGCGGTTGATGACCTTCACGTTGCCATTGCCCTCTCGCTCAAACTGCACAGGAGCATAGACGTGCTGCACCTCATAGTATGCCGGATGAGGCGTGCGGTCGGGGCCTACAATGCCGTTGATGAGGAATCGTCCGTCATTGGGCTGGTCGCCGAAGTCGCCGCCGTAGGCCCAGAACTCGTCGGACTGCAAGGACAGATCGGCGGAGAAACGCAGGGGGCCACCGTCGATAGGCTTGGCCACCCCTTGATCCGCCCAATCCCAAATGGCAGCTCCAAGAATGCTGGAATCAGCGTAGATAATATCCCAGTATTCCTGCATATTGCCAGTGGAATTACCCATTGAATGAAGATACTCTCGCATCATGAACGGACGGTCGCTGACGCGTTCTGCCACCTGTCGCATTTCTTCGGGGTAGAGGTAGCTGTCGTCGTAGATGGCAGAGTAGCGACGGTCGCTGTCGTAGAAAGGTGGACGTGTCGGATCCAAGGCAACAATGGTATCGCGCATGGCTTTTGCGTTTGCTCCAGCTCCTGCCTCGTTGCCCAGACTCCAAAGAATGATGCTAGGATGGTTGCGGTCACGTAGTACCAACGAGGAAGCACGATCTACATGTGCCTTTAGCCACGTAGGATTGTCGCCCATATCCTTGTTTCCGATGCCGAAGCCGTGGCTCTCATTGCAAGCTTCGTCCATGACGTAGAGACCATAACGGTCTGCCAACTCATAAATGAGCGCTGTGTGGGGATAGACCGTGGTACGCAGGAAATTGATATTGGCCTGCTTCATCAGTCTGATGTCCAGTTCGCAAGTGGCATCATCGACGTAGCGGCCCATGCGAGGATGGTGGTCATGACGGTTGACACCACGCAGTTTCACGTTCTGTCCATTGATTTTGAAGACCTCACCCACGATGTCTATACGTTTTACACCGAGGTGATAGTCAAAATGTTCTATGGTCGTCCCCTTGCTGTCACGCAGTTCAACAGCAAAGGGATAGAGGTGTGGTTTCTCTGCCGACCAGAGACGCGGATGCCGAAGCTCACAACGAAGTTGCACGTGCATCGTGTCTTTGGCCGCAAGGCGATGCACGCTACCCTTGATTTCCTTCCCTTCAATGAGGAAGGCCACGTTCAGGTCCTTCACGCTTTTGCGGCTGGTGTTGCACAGTTCCACATCGGCCTTGACCTCTGCGATGCTGAAATCTGTGTTGGGGATAGCCGTAACATAGTAATCGCTGATATGCACGGGCGGCCTCACCCAGAGCTGCACAGGGCGGAAGATGCCACTCAGACGCCACATGTCGATGTCCTCCAAATAGGCTCCATCACTCCAGCGATACACTTCCACTGCAAGGCGGTTCTGTCCTTCTCGGGCGTAGCGTGTGATGTCGAACTCAGCGGGCGACATGGAGTTCTGACTGTAACCCACCTGTTGTCCGTTTACCCACACATAGAAGGCCGATTTCACGCCGCCGAAGTGGAGAATGATATTCTGTGTCAACTCCTTGCGCGAAAGATTAAAAAAGGTGACGTAGGAACCCACGGGATTGCGGTGGTTGTATGCATACCACTCTTTGGGCGGTTCGCTGGTCACGCTGGGAGGATTCGGTTGAAAGGGAAACTTAAAGTTGGTATAGATGGGCTTACCGAAGTTCTGCATCTGCCAGTTTCCCGGCACGATGATGTGATTCCACTGGCTGACATCGAAATCAGTTCGATAGAAGTCTGCGGGCCGCTCGTCCGGATTAGCGGACCAATAGAAGCGCCACTGCCCATTGAGTGAGATGATTTCCTTGCATTCAGATTCGCGAGAAGGCAGCTGCAACGTTGCATGATAGGGCAGCTTGTTGATTCCCACCACCTGTGGGTTCTCCCAATCACGGACGGTGGTCTGAGACAAAGCCGAAGAGGTACATGCCAGATAGACGAGGGTACCAATGAGAATGTTTTTCAGCGTATCCATTTCTTATGATTGATGATGAAGATTCCTTTTTGGGTGGGATGAGAAATGCGGCGGCCGCTGAGGTCAAACCATTCACCCTTTGCCGCTTGACTCTCCTCATTCTGTAAGAAGTCAATGCCAGTGGTCACGCTCTCGAAGATTTCGTCAATCTCGTTGGCGGTCAGGCAACAATAAACGTGTTTTTACGGCAGAATAATCTCTTTCTATGTCATATTTTCATTTTTTGGTTTTACAATAAATTGCTCGACTTAGGTCTCACAATCGATAACTGTAAATGCTTCATGTAATCTGGAGAACTATAGCCCTCAGAAACACTCTGCAAACTTTGTTTGCAAAGTTAATGATTTCTTCTGACTTTACGCTCATTCTGCACGTTTTTCTTGCAGAATGTGTTTGCTTTTTAACATTAATGATTTCTTCTGACTTTACGCTCATTCTGCGCGTTTTTCTTGCAGAATGTGTTTGTTTTTTAACATATATAGACGAATTGGCATCTCTTCTTGCCATTATTGGCTTCAATTAAAAGAAAAACGGATAGACTCTTGCATTGTTAGTTTAGGTTTAAGTTTAGATGTTCTTATATATAATAAGGTACAGTAAACTGCAATCATGATTCTTGTGGGGTTATCTGACGAGTTTAGAAGTTCATGTATATATACATGGGTAATGGTAAACCTTAAACCTATTCGCTTAATAGCATCATGCCATGACACCTTCCCTTTTCTTTTTATTGAAAAGACGAGATCATCTCAACTCATACAGTTCCATGATGTCAAGCATTTTGAAAAAGATGCCGTCTATCATTGAATGCCAGCTTTGGTGGAAGTGTCCGTAGCACCAATGGGTAATGTCTTGGCTTTTCAGCGTGTTGAATATGGCATCCATCACAGAACGCTCCTGCTGAATGTCTTGCAGTAGTGTTGTATCTTTCTCTGCCCAAGACTCTCTGCCCGACTTACTTTGAAGTTCACAAAACGAAGGTGCTGTATGCGTGATGACTGCATCAATTCTGTTTTTAGCGAGGATGTTGACAATGGCATCCTTGTTGAATATCGGTGCTTCATCGCTCCAATAGTAGTTTGGAGCAAGCAAATCGGCTTCATCGTTGGCATGGCCGAATCTGTGCAGTTTCTTCTGATTGTGTTCCCATGCTTCTATCCTGTAACTTCTGTCAACTGATATTGCACCGCCTACACACAAGACGGAATGACCATTTGCCCTAACCACCGAATAGTCAGGTATGGCCAGGAAACGTTTGTGGACAAACGTCTTTCCATCGAAATATGCGGGATTGTCATGATTGCCACGTACAAACACTATCCAGTTGTTAGCCAAATTCATCCGTTGGGCATTCCTCTTCACGATGTTGTCATAGTACCCCTTACGCTCAAAGCCGAACCCACAATCTCCGGCAACAATGACAACTGTGTCCGTCATCTGGTACTGCACACAGACCTTGTTCACGAGGATGTTGAAATCCCCATGAATATCTCCACAGACAACTAAATACTTGCTGTCAGGAAACTCATATATAGGATAATTGGAATCAGTCATGTGGCATCTTTTCCCAATATGGTCGGAGTGCGTCTTGAATATATGTAACGACTTTTGGAAACGATGTATCGGCTTCTTTTGTGATTTTTCGTAGGAAAGCTTTCCATCTAACCTGCATCTGACTGTTGTCTGCAAAATCACTTCTGAAGAACATCGTGTTGGCATCGTATGAAGTATGCCTATTTTCGAAGGTCTTTATTATGGCCTCTTGCAAAGTGTCTGTATCATATTTCTCTTTTGACAGAAGGTTGTAGAGGTCATAATAGTCTTTCATCCGACTGCTCTGGTCTGCGAGATCGATGACAGCATGCATCTTCTCTGCAATGACTGTTTCAATGGAGTAAGCAAGGATGTTGGGTATAGGCAGATGCTCCAGAAGCAGAGGGTATTCGAGATTGACTGGACTTGGGGTAACCACATCCCCGAAGCCAATATCCATTGTCAACACCTGTGATATGGTGTCCATCTTTACAGGTATGCTCAGACGGATGCCATGATAGTCCTTGAACTCCGTGATGTTCTGTGCCGTCATGTGCTCTGTGTCGAACACGATACCATCCTCCTCGCAAGGTACGGAACAGATTTCTCTGAACGCTGCAATGATGGCTGCCCCTTCATTGCTGATGTCATGACCAAGAAAGTCAATGTCCAATGTCGGACGAGCGGCAAATCTTTCGAAAGCATACAGAAGCGCACCGCCTTTCAGATAGAAATTGTTGCGGAACCTCGTTTGCGACATCCTGTACAACAAACGTTCTTGGAAATAACGAGTGAGGACGGTTTGATAAAACACATCCTCCTTCTTGGCTACATTCAACAGCTTACTTCTTATTGATTTGCCGTAATTGGTTATATTTTCCTTACTCATAATTTTACCTGAAGATATTTTTCGAGAATCCCCCCCACTCTCAACAGACGAGCATAGTCCATCAAACGGCTTAAGTTCCTGTCGGGTCGGTCAAGGTAGTTATTGATGATTTCCGAACACACATCGATTCCAATTTTGTTCCTGAACTTTACCGCATCGCACACACATCGTTCAATATCATATAGTCTGGCTTTGAATCCGTCGATGGAAGCCTCTATCACACCGATGTCCAAAAGCGACTCCGAATAATAATGTATCTCAACTTGCGGAAATGAAGGTACAGCAATCTTCCTGCCCCGTTTTACGGCAATATGATACGCCTGTGGCATGGAGGTCGTAAGATGGTGTATGCTCCATGCAGACCATAGGCATAGAATGCCACGAGGAACTATGGCCTCAATGTCAATCATGCCCAGACTTAGTTGCTCGGCATTGGCATATACACCACGTCGAACTTGTATAAGTTCTCCATGTCGCGCCCTTTCCAGCATCTTGTAGTATGCTGTTCTGCCATTCTCCTTTATCTTGGCAGAAGTGATATATGTATCTTGTTCTTTCATATTGGAACTCATGAAATTCGGTACAAAGATACTACAAATAATTTTAATTGTAGTGATTTTGTACGAGAAACTTTATCAAAAATGCCATTTTTACAGAAATCCGAACAAAATTGGAATGTCAAGGAGGCTTTTTCATCCTCTTCAAGTCCTTTCTGCCTTTCGGGAGTCGATGAAATTAGGTCGCAAAGGTAACTGTTGCTCCTTCATCTGCCCAAGGTGGTCCGATGGTATGTCTCAAAATCTCCACGCCATTCGGGTTGTATTTTGAGCCATAACCTTGTGCTGATGGTCACAACACCTTGTGAAGCAACATAATTTCTAATCACTCCCGAAAGTAGAGAAATCTACAGTAGGGAAATAAAAATTTCAAGAGCATGGCAAATCAAGCAACAACCACCTACAAGGTGACAGGCACACGCAAGGCAGTGAACGACCTGTGGAGCACACTCCAAATGATGGAAGTGAACAGTAAGAACATCTGGCTTTACCAGTTGGCAGAGCACTACGGCATCGACTACGAAACAAAGCAAATCAGTGTTCGTGGTCACATCTATTGGGCAGAGTATGAGGAAGACCCA
>CADAPC010000085.1 GCA_902789725.1 uncultured Bacteroidales bacterium | reverse complement strand
GTACCGCCATTGTACCTCGGGTGGATGAGCAGAGGGTTCGTAGGGTGTTCCCTTAAATCACCTTATTTCCCCTTAAATCCGCTTAATTGGTTTCCGTCATGGACCATCCCCCGAATTTGTGCAAAATTTGATAAAATAAGTTGGCTAACGATGAAACACACCGTGACGAAAGCGTTCAATCTTCTGTTTCGGTTCAACACCCACAGAAGCCACGCTCTGTCAAGAAGTTGTTCGCTTATCTGTTTTATCGTCTGCCTTTATACTATATACGGAAGTTCTTCTCTTCGCAGTAAGTCCGATGGACGCTCCGAGCCATCCTGTTTTCCGTTTGGCTGATTTCCATCTGCCTGACCTGCATCATCGCCCATGACAATGCCAAGCTGCATACCATCCAAAAGAAGTATGTGCTGCTGCGCGAATTTACAAGGCAAAACAAGGAATGGGCTGACAAGGCAGACCTTATCGAATACCTTTATACCGACGAAGCGGAGCATCAGGAAGAGATACAGAAGCTTTGGGAGAACAGACACAAGCGATTGGAACGCAGATAAACCAGTCTCGCGATATACTATTCAGAAACTCGGTTCCGCCTCGCCGCGCTCGTAGATTGTCCAGCCGTCGCTGTTCTGCCAATGGCCTACAAATTGCAGAGTGGTTGCGTCGGCATAGCCAAAGAGTGGATTGTGGCTATATGCTATAATGGGGTTGTCTTCATCATCCCATAAGGCATAGAGAATGATTCGGTTTTCGCCCACGCCACTGCTATTTCTTTCCCAAACGAGCTTCCATGTACCCTTGAAGGTGCCGTT
Source organism: uncultured Bacteroidales bacterium (assembly GCA_902789725.1). Taxonomy (GTDB): domain Bacteria; phylum Bacteroidota; class Bacteroidia; order Bacteroidales; family Bacteroidaceae; genus Minthosoma. The sequence goes on along the minus strand of CADAPC010000085.1, from coordinate 3,517 downwards.
CATGTCGGGTATGTCCTCCCAGTCGGTGTACTGCACCTGACCGTCGATGGTTACGACTTGCCGCGCCTGCCATTTGCGCCGTCCGCTAAGCGTTCCGTCTGCATTGAACGTCAGTTGCTCAAATGCCCGCTGCTTTTCAAGGGTTTTCTCGTAATGCCACGTGCCTACGATGAACGGCGTGTATTGCTCCCGCAGTTGTTCAGTCTTTTCGTGCGCCTCCTGGTCTGCCCATTCTGGGTCGCTGCTGCACGCTGTCAACGCAAGTGCGGCGAGGAAAAAGAGTAATGCCATTTTCTGTTTCATGCCGTATTTACCTAATTGCAATAATTTTTGTAAGTTCCAATATCGTCTGTGTGCCGCCTAATGTTTGCCTAAGGCTCATTTGGTCGGCTTTATTACTCGAAATACTATAGTATTTTGCAAAGCCATCAGCATCAACGAGTGTAAGAACACGCCTCATGGCATCATAGGTGTAGGTGCCCCTTTCCACAACGGATGTCATTGTTCCATCGGTATGGTAGCAAATGATTTGGTAGTCGGTCTCGCGAAAGTCATAGACATATCGATATGCACTCTCTGTGTCGAACTTTTCTATCACGGTCTTGCCCTCCCTGTGTGTTGCCTGCCTATTGAGCGACCATTGCGTTGAGGCTATAGATTCTATAGCTGTCGATATCATATTATTTTCATCTTCCTTGTCACAAGAGGCAAGGGAAAAGGCTGCAAGCAACACAAATACTATTTTCCAGATTTTCATTGTTGTCATTTCTTCTTTATCGTAAACTCTACTTTTTGTATTCCGCGCCTATAAACATTGGCGAGGATGAGGTTGTTGTGCAAGGTTTCGCCCTGTTTATCGGTTGCTTGGCGTGGAACAAGTCGTAGCCCGCAAGACATTGAGGCATTTTGCTCTACTTGCCGTTGACGAACTCGTCGATGTCCTTGATGGCTTTGTTCAGCGAGCGCATTTCGCGATTATAGACAAAGAAAAGTATAGGTGCAATTATGATGAACATCACAATTGAAATCACAAGCCTACTGGATGGGATGTTTGTGCCGTAGTGAACTTCAAGCAAAAACCAGATAAACCAGAGAAGAAGAAAAGGAATCGCGAAGAAAGTGTAAAGCTTCTCTCTACGTTTGTAAGTCCTCAGTCTGTGCTGTGTGTTGATTACATTGTTAGCTGCCAGATACTTGTCACGGATTGTACTGACATTCCAGAAATTGAAGAATGCCTCGAAAACCATTACTATACATACGGCAATGATTGGCAGCCACGAAACACCGACTATGCCTTTTAAGATATAAACAATTAATGGCACCAATGCCAAGTCAACGACGCCGCCCCAGACACTCATTTGCTTAATCCACGCCACATGGGCCTTCATCGCTTCTTCCAGCATCTGACGGCTGACTATCTCCTGCTGCTCCAAACGGTTCTTAAACTCTGCGACCTGACTGCGCAGTTGCTCCAATTCTTGTAGGTTATTATTCTGATTTTCCATAATGTTTTGTAGTTTTATTGGTTAGACATATTCTTCAGTTCTTCCTTGATGCGGTAGAGGCGCACGCTAACGTTCTTCACCGTGATGCCCATGACGGCGGCAATCTCCTCGTAGGTCATGTTCTCCAGCCAGAGCAGGATGATGGCGCGGTCGAACTGCCCAAGTCGTGCGATGCGCTGGCGCAGCATTTCCATTTGGTGCGAGTTCTGATTGGTTTCCGCCTCCTCGTAGGGGTCGATGTCCATTGTCAGCGGCACCGTCTTGTTTCGTCGTTTCTTACGGTCGAGCGAGATGCAGACGTTCAGGCTGACGCGGTAAATCCAAGAGCGCACATCGCCGCGCTCCTCAAACGAGGGCAAGCTCTTCCACAGGTTGATGAGCACCTCTTGGAACAGGTCGGCCACCTCGTCTTGGTCGTTGGAGAACATGTAGCAGACGGTGTAAATTGTGCTGCGGTTCTCCCTGACCATTCGTTCAAATTCACTTTCTAAGTCTTTCATTGATTCCTTGTTTAATTGACTCGTTCTGATAAGAAATCGCACGAAGGTGGCAAATAACTACAAAATATTGAAACTTTTTTCAAATTATCTTAGAAACGGGGCATTAGCCTGTTTTGTTTGCTGGCCAATGCCCCGATTTCGATCTCGTTCTATGTTATGTTCTATCCACTCATGTCATTTTAACAGGTTTCTATTATCATCGTTCTCTAACACACGCATCTGATTGATGGCAATCTGATTGAGGCGCACAAGGCGGTCGCCCTGTGGTACACCCTCGTCTATGAGAACGGCATTGATGTTCTCCATATTTGCCAAGCAAATGAGTTCATTGATGGAAGCATAGTCTCGGATGTTTCCTTTCAGTTCAGGATGGGCTTCACGCCATTGCTTGGCCGTCTGTCCAAACATCGCCACATTGAGCACGTCTGCCTCTTCTGCGTAGATGATGCTAGCCTGTGCTGCCGTCACCTCTTCTGGGATTAGGTTTTGCTTGATGGCATCCGTATGAATGCGATAGTTAATCTTCGACAGTTCACGCTTCGCCGTCCAACCAAGTTGCTTCTGCTCCTCACTCTTCATTCGCTCAAACTCCTGAATAAGATAGAGTTTGAATTGAGGTGATACCCAAGTGGCAAACTCAAAAGCAATATCCTTGTGAGCGTAGGTGCCACCATAACGTCCGGCCTTTGCGATGATGCCGCGTGAATTGGTCTTCTCCACCCACTGCTTCACCGACAATATAAAACGGTTAAGCCCTGCTGCATTTTTAATTCCCTCGAATTCGGGGGAATTAAAATTAGGATTGTACATCTCTTCCCAGATTCCCAAGAACTCAATGGTGTTCTTATTGCGCAGCCATTTCTCAATGAGAGCGAGCCCATTCTCTATATTGCGCACCATATCAGTGAGCGAAATGTAATCACGCTCATTGATTGTCACAACCATTATCTGCGTATTCTGTACTGTTATCTTTGCCATATCGTCTGCTATATTACAAACTTTACGATGCAAAGTTATAACTTTTCCATCAATTACAGATAACTTGCTATATTAAATAAGGTGAAGAAGGTGTTTTTCGCCTTTTTTTGCATCAAAACGTCACGTTCACCTTTCCTTTTCCTACCTTTTGAATCAATTTGAACCAAAGATTACCTGTCTGGCGACACATAAACATAGGTACGATTGACAATCAGAAATTCTGTTCATAGTTGACTTTGAATTATTAACCGACCCTGTAACACAATTACTTAGCGCAACCGAGGTACAAGGTCGGTACAAATGACCCCATTTTGATGCATTATCTTCTCTCTTTTGACTGGCAAATAGTCTTCTCTTTGCTCACCAAAGTTGCCAAAATGACCTCAACTGAAAAAGGTTGTCACTTTTTGGAGAGTTAAACTTAACTGGTTATTGCAATAATTATTATCTCACTAAAAGCGTTTACCTCTTTTGATTCCTATAACGATATTGGTTGTCAGTTAGACTGGAGTGGTTGTCTGTATATTGCTCTTA
>CADAPC010000084.1 GCA_902789725.1 uncultured Bacteroidales bacterium | reverse complement strand
AGCAGCATTGACGGCCTCGGCACAGACCGACGTCACGGCCGACTACCTGACCCATTACGATTTCGACAGCGGCTTCCACCACAAGGCCGGAGCCACCACAGAAGTAGCCACTTGACAAAGAACCCACAATCTCGCTGTACTGATAGCCGTATGATGTACACCGAAGCCCCAGTACTTTGTCGATAACTGAACCCACAAAACGGGAAAATTGCTCCCTCACGGGAAATATTCCTCCCAAAGGAGTGATTCTCTCAGATTTTATGATTACCTTTGCCATGTCATTGACGATTTTTGCTTGTCTTGATTTACAGCACTAAGGTAAGTGAAAAAATCTGACATGCCAAAATCCTGAGCAACTTTTTTGTTGCTCAGGAACTTATAAACAAAGCTAAACTAAAGTGCTGCGGAATTTAGGTTTATTAAAAAATATTATCTTACCTCTGCCAGTGCAGTACAAAAAAGTATGTCTGCCTTGCTGGAAAAGGACATTGTGACAAACAATAATGGACAATACTTTATCTATGACTATTTCTTATATTATTGGCTGAATCATAATTTGAATCATAATTAGACAATCCTGTAACATTTGATTATTCTCTCTGTCATCTCTGTCATCAATTTCTTAATATCATTTTTTTGTGATGATGTCGAATTTCGGGTGTATGCTGTATCAGAAAGGCAAAGACGTCAAGATGCTTTCAACAGTAAAAACAATCAGAAACCAAACAAACTAAGGAAGAAAAATGAAAAAGATATTCATGGGTGTGGTCATCGCTATGGCAGGGCTGCTTTGCTCATGCAATCAACTTCAGCAGAAAGGTCAGGACACGCAGAGTTCTGAATTTGAGAATTGGATAAGTCGCATGACGCAAGGGACGAGTGACCCTGAAGCGGAAGGCGTGGAATATGAACGATGGAATGTGCTGGAGGATTCCATCACCATTTTGAAGAGGCTTCAGAAGTGGGAGACATACGTGGAAGAGCATCCCAAAGACGAGATGGGGTGGAGAAACTTGTATGAGGCGCGTATTTTTTATAGTCACTTTGTTCCTGACTATACTTCAGAAGCGAACAAAAAGGAATTCATGTCACGTGTCAAAAAGGCGATTCCTGACACCTATACTTATTATCTGCTGGCAATGGAGACCAGCTACGATTGGGCAAAGAGTCGGAAATTTGGCGAGGAGGCATTGAAGCGTTTGCCAGAGCGTCCTTTGAAAGAAGACTATGACAAGTGGTGCTGGTTTTTGTATGAGAAAGGAGGCAAGCGTTTGGACGACATGCTGACCCGCTATTATGAAAGTGGCTTGTTTCCGGCTGATGTCCTTTATTATCATTATAACGAAATGCAGGGAATGGAAGAGGGGGGCATCTATTTGGGTGACAATGAAGGCGAATTGATTCCCAAGAAGATGATTCAGGTGGTGTTTGGCCTGCACAAAGACAAGGTTTTGGTACACAGAAACAGCGATTGGGGCACTATTTGGAACCAATGTAAAGTTCCTTGGCCAGATGATAAGTGGGTGAGTGCCTTGCCAAAGTACGACAAGAGTGATCCTTCGAGAGATTGGTATATTGGGAATTTGATGATATTGGATTGGATAGGGAAGCATAGCGAGCACCCCGTCTATTATGCGGCATATGCCCCATCGCTCCACAGAAAAAATATGCCTCGTGAAATACTGAAAAACTTATATAATGAGGGATTGCTCGTGCGCTACTCGTCAAAACCCTACGACAACATGGCGGTGGCATGCCGTAATGTGGAAGAGCGCTATCTGCTCGACTATCTCTACCGTCCTTTTTGTTCCGGCACCCCAAGAGAATGAACATTACCACTCTGACGGCAGTTGGGATGTGCGCAACACCGTCGTGCTCTTGCAGGGTCTTCTGCCTCATTACAAGAAATACAATCCGGAGCGATGCCATTGGCTGAGCGGGCTGCTGCTCAAGACGATTGAACAAAGGGGCAAGCAGGGCGCGCATACCAAGGAACTTTTCAGCGATTTGGAACCAGACATCCGCTCGTATCATGAAGCCACTAAATTTGTAGAGCCATGAGCATCCTCCTGTTTAAGCCTCATCGGAAAATGACCGATGAAGAATTGATGCAGCGCGTGGCACGCGACAGCGAGTCGGCATTTGAAGAACTGTACCGTCGGTATGCCCGACGGTTACAGAGTTTCTTCTTCCGACAACTTGGCGGCGATGAAGAAATGGCATCGGATTTCACACATGATGTTTTCATGCGGATGTATGAGGCAAGAGACACTTATGCGGAGGGAAGCAGCGTGGCCACCACGAAACAGGCATCACAAGGCTTCACCGCCCAAGTCAGCTCCACGACCGACACCGTCTTTGTCCGTGAAGTGGTGCATGACACCATCTATCAAACCACAAACCCTCATCGTCCAGTGCAGCCGCGTCCCATCACGGCATCGACTCAATCTGCTTCGTCAGAGTCAAGGAAGATAGGTGTCTCCGTACTTGAGGATGACATCCGCTACGACCTGTTAGCTTCGAACATCTCGTCATTTTTCAATTTCTAAAGTTTGCGAGATTGGAGCAGATGCTGTTACTTTGCCGTCGAAAACAAACAGTAACACCTAATCAAACAATGAAGAAAAAAGAGAACACGCTCACGAAAGTGGAGTTTCAGGTGATGAGTATCCTGTGGGACATCAACCACTCTGCTTGTGCTTGGGACATCATAGAGCGGTGGAAGGAACCCAAGCCTGCCTACACCACCATTGCCACCTATCTAAAGATGCTCTACGAGAGGGGCTATGTGGATTACTTTAAGCACAAAGGGGAGGGCAAGACTCACATGTATGTGGCGAAGATAGGTCGTGCCGAATACACACGCAAGACAATGCAGGAAGTGAAGAAGAATTTCTTCGATGGCAGCGTCAAGTCGATGTTGAGTTTCTTTGTGAAGGAGGAAAACCTCACGGCAAAGGACATTCAGGAGCTGCTGCAACTCATCGAAGAGGAGGAGGGAAGTGGAGGGTTTAGGGTTTAGAGTTTAGAGTTTAGGGTTTAGAGTTAAGGGTTTAGGGTTTAGAGTTTAGGGTTAAGGGTTTAGAGATAATATGATGACCACATTATTCTTATATTCCATCAAATCGGCTTTTGTGCTGGCATTGCTATATGTGCCATACACGCTGATGCTGCGCAAGGAGAGTTTCTTCCGTCTCAACCGCTTCACGTTGCTGACGATACTGGGGCTGTCGTTACTCTTGCCCTTGTGCAATTTCCCTTCGCTGGCAGAAGAGGAGCAACCCGTCACCCATGCTGTGAATCAGCAAGTGGTAGCGTGGGAGAAACCTGTGGAACAGCAGACGAGAACAACAACACCGGTGCCTCCTTCAGTACGTGAAAAGGTGACGCCTGCCGCTTCTCATCATTTCGCATGGTCTTGGTATTCTGTGCTATGCATTCTCTGCATCGTCGGCATGGTTTCAGCTCTTTTGTTCCGCTTGTGGCAGTTCGTCCGTATGGGCTTTCTGATGCGTCGAGGCTGTCTGTGGAAAGACCAAGTGGATGGCTTCATCATCTACTGCCACTCCGATGACATCGCTCCATGCAGTTGGATGAATCGCATTGTCATCAGCCAGAGGGATTACAGCGAACATCGCCATGAGATTCTCCTGCACGAGAAGGGGCACATTCTCCATCACCATTCCCTCGACATTCTCTTACTCACCTTTGTTCAGGTGGTGCAATGGTGGAATCCCTTTGTCTATCTGCTGGGGACAAGCCTTCGCGATGTCCACGAATATGAGGCAGACCATCATGTGCTGCAACAGGGAGTGAGGCTTTCTCAATATCAGAACCTGCTCATCCGCAAGGCCATCGACACCAGTTCCATCTCCCTTGCCAACGGCTTCAGCCACAGCCTTGTGAGACGTCGCATTGCGATGATGCACAAGACTTCCAATCCCTGGATGCAGATGAAAGTGCTCTACATCCTTCCCCTGATCATTGTCGCGCTGAGCGCCTTTGCCACACCAGCGATGAAGAAGCCAGTAGAGGAAAGCTTTTCCTCCCTCGAATATCGCTTCATCAATATGGAAGCTATCCAATCACTCCATCAAAACAATAAACAATCACTTCATTATATTAACGAAGAATTATGAAAAGAACTTTTTTGAAGGCAACACTCGCCTTACTTGTCGTGGCAACTGCTACCTCGTGCTATAACCTTGTTCCGGAAAACACGGGAGCACTCACCTCTGCCGACATCTACAGGGGCGAGGGGAATGTGCTGAAGATAGACAGCTTAGTGGAATACATCAACTCGCTCGTGAAGGAGAAAGAAAACCTTTTGGGCGTACATCCATCCACATCTCAGAACTTTGTGACAACAACCTACAGCTATGGAGGAAAACACACCAAGGAAGTGACCATATCGTGCGACCTCACCCAGATACCCGATCGTCCCATGGAATTGACGGGAGACACCAAGAAAGATTCTACCAACCTCTTTTGGACACACTACTACAGAGAGCAGGGATTGTTGTATCAGCAGGTGTATGACGTGATTTCGAACACCTGCAAGCTGCTTGCCGACAATGTGAAGGAGCAGAACAAGAGCCTGTGGGAGAGACACAATGAGGGGGCAGACAGTGTGTTTTATTCCCTTGCCCTGAGAGAATATCCGCAGGGAGACACGTTGAGAAGATGGAATAGTCGGCATGGCTCGGAATACAGCAGTGCTCCAGAGCTGGTGTCATTCTCTTATCGCTCCACTCCCGACCTCGACGCGCCGTCGCTCGCAGGAGGACAGGCTCTGGGGCATCACAAGGGATTTGGAAGTTTCACTTATACATACACTCCTGACAGCGTGTATGACAATACCCGCGAATTGCTCGACAAAAAGGAATTCGGCAAGCTCGTCAAATCGGCCCTCAAGCAGAAGGGAATAGAGAGCCGTCCCTTCTATCTCAGCCACGACAAGGACTGCCCCAAAGTGTCCATGTGGGCTTTCTCTCAGGAGACGACGCCGATGGAGATGATTTACATGAAGGAGGTGCAACCTTATTCAGAGTCGTTGGGCAGACACATTGAACCAGCGTTTTCGGAAACCAAAGGCACCATCTACACCATCAAGTCGAAAGAACAGATGGATGCCGTGCTTCATCAGCTGGAGCAGTGCATCTGGCAATATCTCGACAGGCATCCACATCTGTATTACAGATTCACCCCTGACACACCGATTACAGGTGACATGTATTACACCAAAATGGATACTTATTTCACTGCCAACCAATGGACGCCTGTCTATGAAGAATCCTCCATCATCCTGCACCGTACCCGCGACGAGTTCCACATTCTGGTGCTCGACACCACCGGCGATTTCTGGCTGCCGGCCGAATGGCCCGTCGTCAAGAGTTGGAAGAACGGCAAGGTCACATACGCCCGGAAGCCCAAACTCACCAAGAAGGAGTTGAGGAACTACATATCCGGCACCATGCATCATCAGGGTAGCTATACGGCATGGGAAGATTCTTCCATCATCAAGAAGGACAAGAAATAGCATGTTTTCTTCATGGCAAATAGTGAATTAATAAAAGATTTAGAAAGGAAGAATATTCCATCATTAGGTATGCAGGGCTGGGAAGTCCTGCATCGCCACAGTTTTGAACAAAATAGACAATATAAAGAAATGATACAACTCCAGAAGAATACGGAATAGTACTGATTATACAAAAATGCGTAACGCAAATTTGTATAATTAAATCATTCTTTTTATCTTTGCACCCGTAAACGTAAAAAAGTTGCCAAATGAAAATAAATCCTTTTTTAACATACGGCTACAACGGGCCAGAGTTTTTTTGTGACAGAATAGAAGAAACCAAACGTTTGACATCACTACTTGTCAATGGTAATCATGTTGCGTTAATGTCGCCAAGAAGGATGGGCAAGACAGGTCTTATTCGACATTGTTTTGCCCAGCAAGAGCTACAACAGGATTATTACCTGTTTATCGTGGATATCTATGCGACGAAATCATTGGCTGAGTTCACATACGAATTGGGACGAGCTATACTCTCTGTGTTGAAATCGAAGGGACGAAAGGCATGGGAGCGTTTCATCCAGATAGCCAGCTCATTACGAACTGGGATTACTCTCGATGCAATGGGTCAACCAAGTTGGAATCTTGAAATTGGTGATATCCGATCACCCCAAATGTCTCTTGATGAGATTTTCCAGTACTTGAAGTCTGCCGACAAGCCTTGCCTTGTTGCCATTGATGAATTTCAAACCATCATGGATTATCCAGAACAAAAAGTGGAAGCATTGCTTAGAACCTATATTCAAGAATGTAATAATGCTTGGTTTATATTTTCTGGCTCCAAACGACACATGATGGGTGAAATATTCTCTTCGCCGGCAAGGCCCTTCTATCAGAGTGCATCAACAATATCGCTGAAACCGATATCAATCGATGCTTATTCTGCATTTATCGTTGGACATTTTGAAGAAGGAGGAAAACAGATTACGTCAGAGGCCATTCGCTATATCTATGAGAAATTTGAAGGAACCACATGGTACATTCAAAAGATTTGTAATGAGCTGTACGCAATGGCAGAACCACATCATGCCTGCGACACCAAAGATGTAGATGCTGCCATTAGTTACGCAGTGGAAGAAAAAAATGACACTTATCAAGATATGATGGCAAGGCTATCATTCAGACAAAAAGCTTTACTATTGGCTTTAGCTCATTCAGGAAAGAACGTACAACCAACCAGTGGAGACTTTATTAAAAAATATCATCTTACCTCTGCCAGTGCTGTACAAAGAAGTATGTCTGCCTTGCTGGAAAAGGACATTGTTGAATCATAATTAGACAATCCTGTAACATTTGATTATTCTCTCTGTCATCTCTGTCATCAATTTCTTAATATCATTTTTTTGTGATGATGTCGAATTTCAGGTGTATGCTGTATCAGAAAGGCATAGATGACGTCAAGATGCTTTCGAAATCGGAAACAAGAAACGTAACAATGAATTTATACGGAAAATGAAGAAAAATGCATTGGTACACAACTTTGTGGTCCACAAACTTGTGTACCAATGTTTTTATTTGTCATTTTGTCATTTTGTCATTTTTGTCATTTTCGTTGCGAAGGGAGTTGAGGGGAATGCCTACCTTTTAGAGTTTTAAATCCTTAGCGCAGCGATAACTTCTGAAAGTTGAGATAATTTTTGTCACTAAGTTTGGAATATCGTGGATAAAAGTGTAACTTTGCAAGGGAAATAAGAGTAAGTGACCAACAAGGATAGAGCGGAACAGCTGATTGGTGTCTCCGTACTTGAGGATGACATCCGCTACGACCTGTTAGCTTCGAACAGCGACATGTATTATTGAGCCTTCTCCCTCTATTTCTACGAATAGATG
>CADAPC010000083.1 GCA_902789725.1 uncultured Bacteroidales bacterium | reverse complement strand
ACTCGATTTCGGAACTACCATCACAGCTCCCGAAGCTCCTGCTAAGGAAGGCTACACCTTCAAATCTTGGGGCGATGTTCCAATTACAACTGTTCCTGCACAAAACGTGACCTACACCGCTCAGTACGAAATAAACAAGTACAAGGTAATCTACAAAGTTGATGGAGCTGAGCACCAAAGCGTTGATGTTGAATTTAATGCGGCTATCACTGCAATTGCAGAACCCACGAAGGAAGGTTACACATTCTCTGGATGGAGTGCAATTCCTGCTACCATGCCGGCAGAAAACGTGACTGTGACAGGTTCGTTCATTGTGAACCAGTACAAGGTGACCTTCGTTGCTGGTGAAGAGACCGTGAAGGAAGAAACGCTCGACTTTGGTACCACTATCACAGCACCCGAAGCTCCAGCAAAGGAAGGCTTCGTATTCGCAGAGTGGGAAAACCTGCTTGAAACTGTTCCTGCCAACGATGTTGTCTTCGAGGCCATCTACGAGGAAATTGCAGTCATTGAACCTGTCGAGACAGAAACCGAGGTTGATTTCGCTGAAGATTTGATGGATGAAGACGGCGATCCTCTGCCACTTGGTAATACCGTCATCAACGGCACCTACTACAACTTCGATTCAGCTAACGGTGACGGTTACGACGCTATTGCCAAGTGCCTCGTGCTGAACACAGCCACCACTACCGAACAAATGGCACAGGCCGCTGAAGCAGAACTGGGCACAAGTAAGTTGGCTGACAACTTTGCAGGTATTATCCTTTCCGTAAAGGGCGAAGGCTGTATCGGAATTGATGTTCAGACACTGGGTACAAAACAGCTCATGGTGAAAGTTGGCAATGGAGAGCCACAAGCATTCACACTCTCAGAGCGCGGCCTTGCAGAATTCAGATATGACACGGCCGAAGATACCCCTGTCTATATCTATGCAGTGGGTGCAGGAACTGATGCGGTGAAGATCTATTCGTTCAACATCGTTCCAGGTCCAGCTATTCCATCAGCCATCAAAGCCATTCAGGAAGCTATCGAGCAGGGTAACTGCTACACCCTCGATGGTCGCAAGCTCAATGACGTTCCTACTCAGAAGGGCATCTACATCATCAATGGCAAAAAAGTTATGATTAAGTGAGAGTAAAGAATCAAGCTCGCTTGAATTCTTTACCGAACGTGAATAACTTGCGCGAAGCGAACGTTATGGTGAAATAAGTGACTCATCAAACATGTAAGAAGGAGGGGAGGTCATAATGGCTTTCCCTTCCTTTCTGAAATTTGAACAGAACGCACATCTACAAGATATTTATGAGAAGAAAAATAGGATTCTTGACACTTAGTCTGCTTTGGGCATGCATAGCTCAGGCAGGACCAGTCAAAAAGGGCGATGCAGCCCAAAAAGCCAGCCAATTTTTGGGAAAGAAGGTTGTGGCCGCTCAGCAGCAAGCCAACGAAATACGAGGACGCTCACAGGCATCACCCTCCCCTACTTTCTACGTATTCAACGCAGAAGACGGGAAGGGGTTTGTCATTATTAGTGGCGATGACCAAATGCCTGAAGTGGTGGGCTATTCCACCACAAACTCTTTCGACATCACCAACATGCACCCAGGCTTGGCTGACATGCTCGACTTTTATAACGAGGCCGTTAACAACGTGCGCAAAGGCATTGGCAAGGTTCCTGCGCCTCGCAGGTCATCAGAAGTTCATCCTGGCGTCGAGCCTTTGCTTGGAACCAGTTGGGGGCAAACAGCCCCCTACAACAATCTCTGTCCCTTGGTGGGAGAGCAGCATTGCGTGACAGGATGTGTCTCCACAGCCATGTCGCAGGTGATGTACTACTACCAATGGCCCCAAAAAGGGACAGGCACAGCATTTTACACCCACCCCACCCATGGCACCCTCACCTCTAACATAGGTGAGCACACCTACAACTATGCTGCCATGAAACCAACTACTACGGAGAATCTCGCTTCCGATGAAGCCGCTCAAGCTGTGGCACAATTGTGCTACGACTGCGGTGTGGCAGTACAGATGGACTATGGACTGAATGGTAGTGGTGCGTTAGAAACGGCAGCCATGACAGCCTTCATCAAGCACTTTGGATACCGTGCCTCTACCATGGAACAAAAAGATCGTTCGGTATTTGACACCCAAGAGGAATGGGACAATCTCATCAAGAGTGAATTGGATGCCAAACGCCCTGTATTCTATTCAGGTCGAGATTCCTATTCAGGAGGAGGCCACGAGTTTCTTATCGATGGATATGATGAAGAAGGGAACTTCCACGTCAACTGGGGCTGGCATGGAGCTGCCAACGACGGCTATTATTCCATTCTCACCCTCGATCCAAGAGATGTAGCCCCCACCATGTCCTATAGTTTACAGCAGACAATGGTGATTGGTATTATGCCCGACCCCACAGGACTGGACAAACATTACAAAATGTTTTTGAGAGATAAACCCTCTGTGTCCTACACAAAATTAGATTTGGGCACACCTTTTTTGTACAATTATGGAACTTTCATCAACTGGACAGCCGAACAACAGGCTTGGACTATCAATTGTGCTTTGTATAATTTGGAAGGAGAACAGTTAAAGTTACTGGCCAATACACCCTCAACATACGAGATTTCCTCTCTGAGTGGGTTTACGCTGAGCAATGGAGTGCGTATTCCCGAAGACACACCCGACGGATTCTACACCTTGCGAACTGTGTTCAAACTGGTGGAAAAGGACGCAGCCGACCATGAAATCCACAAAGAGTTTATCCTACCGTTCACTGGGACTGCCACCGACATCAATCAAGTCTATGTGCAGGTGGCCGATGGAGTGGTTTACTTCAACGTGGATGTCAATTCCGATTTGGAACTGAGTTTAGCTAAAGGATGGAATTGGATTTCCCACAACGTAGCCACCGCTCTGAATCCCTTCGAACTGTTTGGAGAGAATGTGGTGGAGGTGAAAAGTCAAACCAAGGGTATCGTGCGCGACGGAAAGTATGGTATGGTAGGCAACCTAACAGCAATGGATGCCACAGCTGCCTATAAGGTAAAGACCATAGCTGCCGACACGCACCCCTACATACTGACAGGCTATCTATTCAATGCACGTCAAGATGCGCTCACGCTGAAGACAGGCTGGAATTGGATAGGCTATCCTTTGCCCCATGCCCAAACCTTGAGCGCAGCTCTGCAGGACTTCACACCCCAAGAGGGCGACCTCATCGTTGGACAGGACACTTTCACCGAATATGCCGACGGAGCATGGACTAATCCCGATTTTGTGCTGACCCCAGGCCTGGGTTATCTCTACAAGTCGGGAGCAGATGCACAACTTCTGTTCCATGTGGGTGTAACAGCAGAGGCCAAGCAGCGCAACTTTACCCAACAGGTTCAGGCCGAAAGCCATTGGCATTGCGACAAGCATCGCTACCCCAACGTGCTGCCACTCACGGCAAGCATTTCTTTGGGTAAGGAGACCGCAGATGCCACACGCTATGACGTAGCCGCTTTCTGTGGCGATGAGTGTAGGGGTGTGGGACAAGTGTCAAAGAACAGGGTCATGATGAACGTATATGGTCAAGGGGGCGAAACCATCACCTTCCTTGCCTTTGACAAGGAGACAGGTGAAATCCTCTCCTTAGAAGAACAGATTTCCTTCGTTCCAGATGTTTTAAGTTCTTTCAAAGCACCTTATCTGCTCACGCTCCAGGGCGAGGCCACTAGCATCGCTACCCTCCCCAAAACGCAACAGAAGGACATCATCTACAACCTTGCAGGTCAGCGCATGGGCACTACCACCCAATCGCTCCCTGCTGGCACCTACATACGCAACGGAAAGAAGATATTTGTGCAATAAATAGCCGAAACCTCATTTTTTGTATCACATACCATTGTATATTAATCATTTACGCAAGTGAGGTATATTTTTTATACCTCACTTACACTTCACTCAATACCTCATTAAAAGCACCTGAACCACCTCCCATTTACATCCTATTTACAAATGCGAGGTAATAGCGAGATACTATACTCAACTTTCTCAAATACTTTTCCAAACACTATTATGATTAAGTAGGTTGACTCTCAATACGTTCCGTGTTTCGAAAAACAATTATTGTTTTTCCAAAGCGCAAAATGTACCGCAGGAGAGAATATGGCATGCATCTACAGTTTTTTTCAACTTTCAACTTGAGTCTTTATCTCTAAGCCCCTACTGGCGACCTCATAATGGGAGGAGGTATAAGGGAGGTATCTCCACGACATCTCCCTCGCTGCCCCCCCTTTTTACAAAGGCATTCTAAGCGATTGAGGGAGGTATCGCCCAAAATCAAAAAATCTATTGTGAAAAGTAAGCATCCGTTGAAATACACGTTGTAACAGTTGTAGTTTCGTTGTACCTTTGCAGTCGCAATAGTGCACACAACTACAACTGTTATTGTATCATGAC
>CADAPC010000082.1 GCA_902789725.1 uncultured Bacteroidales bacterium | reverse complement strand
TCTTCGAGTTTCTTCTCTATTTCCTCACCCCGCAACCCACGGGCTAGGATTGTGCCGTCGGGGGCGAAGAGGATGCTGTAAGGGATGGCTTGAATGCCGTATGTGTCGAAAGACTGATTCAGGGTGTTCAGCAGTTGGGGATAGGTGATGCTGTGCTTCTTGATAGCACGACGCGACTTCTCGGCATCTTCAGAGACGGCAATGCCCAATACGGTCAGCCCACGTTCATTGTATCTTTGGTAAATGCTTTTCATCATGGGTATCTGTGTAAGGCAGGGTGCGCATGTCGATTGCCAAAAGTCTGCCAGGACATAGCGGCCTTTGCCTACATAGTCGGACAAACGGCAGGTGTGGCCGTCAACTTCGGATTCCATGTCAACGAACATTGTGCCTTCGCTTGTTTTCACAGTCTTTTCCATCATTGACTTGAAAGATGACATGTTGTAAACAGTGGGTTTTGTCATCAGCCAAGGCTCCACCTTGCTGAAGAGTTCCAACCATGTGGAAGGGGATAGGTAGTTAATCGCCCCTTCGCGCAGGAGGTAAATGCCGAGCATGTCAGACGCGTGGCGGCTGATAATGTCTATTGCCGTCTTTTCAATCTGTTCGGTTTGTTCCCGTCCCATATCTGCCGTAGTGATCTGCATCGGACCTCCATTAGCTTTCCGCATTCGTTCCATCATCCATTTATTTAGAACTTCGCTCTCTGTCTTATGGAACAAGGTATAGTCTTCGCATATCGTGGTGCCTTTGAGAAAAGGATGGCGCATGGTTCTCCCGTCGAACACCGTTGTGCCACCGCCCAAGAATACAGGGTATAGGATGCTGGCGAAATTGATTCTTTTGCCCTCGGGCATATCGCCGATAACCAGCATACAGATGGTTGTGTCGGACAATTCGCCCTCCATTGGCTCTATGATGCCTTTGGTGATGTTGACGGTATCAATGATTTCTCCGCTATGGACGTACATGTCCCGAACTAACGCCTTTCCTGTTATGGTAGAATCTCCGATATTCCCTTCCAGTCGATAGTGTATCTGTGCCTGCCCCGCCATTGCAACAAGGGCAAACAGGAGGGTGATGATGGTGCTCTTGTTCATGTTCATTTGGTGTTCAAAGCCTTTTCTATTTCTTCTTTGATTGTTTCGACGCCAGGGAAACCTATCTCTGTGTAGGTCTGTTTGCCGCTGGAATCGTAGATGGCACATGTTGGGATGCCGTTCGAATGGTACAGGTCGAGAAGATGATTGTACTGCCCTTTCGTAAGATAGTAGTGATTGCCTGGGATGTCGCCTATCATGTTCTTCCAATCCTCATAAGGCGACGAAGGCGAAGTGATATAGACAAACTCGATGTCCTTGCCTTTGAGTTCTTCCTTCAAGGGAGCCATCAGCTTGTGCCCCATACGGCAAGGTCCGCACCAAGTGGCCCAGACATCGATGAGGACAGCCTTGCCCTTATACTTGCTGAGGATGGCAGGCAGGATGTCTTCGGGAGCGATGTCGGTCATGTCGAGGTAATGAACATCGGCAGGTAGCCCTTCCTTCTGGGCGGCAACTGTCTTCTGATATTCCCTGACAGCCTCATCGTAAAGGGCAGAGAGGTTGGCATCTTCAATCAAAGGCTTCTCCACCTTCTGCCCGTCAAGAACCTTCGGCAGGTAGTAGCAGTAACGGGCAAGGTCGGCATTGATGCCACGTGCTTCCTTGTCCATTGCATAGTAACGGCTGGAATAGACAAAGTAGTCGTCGAGGAATCGCTTGGAGTTTTGCAATGGCTCTCTATGCTGACGAAGTAGATAGTCTCGGAAAGCTTCTGTTTTCGTCAGCGAATCCAATTCAGGTGTTGACATGAAGATGGGCATATTTATTTTTTGAAGGAGCACGTCCTTTGTCATCTCCATGAAAGGAGCTGTCTTCTTCCATTCCTCCATGTGAGCTTTCCTTCCTTCAAGATAGTTCACAAGCAAAGGCATATCCTTGATGTCGACTTGCTTCTGGAAAGTGTATTCATTTCCTTTCTGCGAATCCTTGAATACCTCGAGGTATTCCTTGTCAAGCTTGGCCATATAGCCTTTAAAGCCTACAAACTTGTTGCCCTTCCGCTCGCTGTCGTCGCGCATCATGTCGATGAGCACTGTCACCTCTTTACCCGGAGCGAGGAACAGATGACCTGTAGATAACCAATAGCCGCTGGAAAGTTTGACATACACATCCTGCGGGAAACCCAAAGGCAGACTTACTTCTGCCTCCCCTGCTTCATTCAAACTAATAATCTTAGTCGTTGCTCTTGTCGGGGTATTCAGGTTGGGGTTCTTCAGGTCGAGATACTGCACTTCTATATCTTGCTTCATGCCCTTACGTAAATTAATCGTCTTGAAGCGAATCGTGGCACGCTCTTTGCTGTATCGAAGTTCTGGCAGTTGGTCTTCTTCGGCATAGTCGGCACGAAACTCTTCTGGAATAGGAGTGACAGACAAAGGAACATTCTTGTCGTGAACCCCAAAGACCTTGAAATCATTGTCGCCCATTCCTTCAATGAAGTCAAACTCCTTCGTCTTCATGGGCAGGGGCGTGAAGCTAAGCACGAATATTGGTTCGTCACTACCAGTCAAGGTTTGAAACTCGCCCAAAACGATGCTGTCAGCACTAACAACGGGATATTTCTTTCCGTCTGATTGCAAGTAACAATCCTTGGAAATCCTGAACTTCGCTCCTTCCAAATATGTGCAGAACAGTTTCGTCTGTTGCTTTGAGAGTTCTACCTTCTTTATCTGAAAGTATCGGTAAGTGGTAAAAACCATTGACGTCTCTTCCCACACAACGACTGTCTTTCTCGCCTGCCCCGCCATTGAAACGAGGGCAAGCAGGATGGTGATGATGGTTTTCTTGTTCATGTTTATTTCAATTTATTTGTTATCGGGGAAAATCTCTTCGAGTTTCTTATCGATGTCCTTACCACGTAGTCCTCGGGCGAGGATGGTGCCGTCGGGGGCGAAGAGAATGGTGTGAGGGATACCCGTAAACCCATATGCATCTTCTATTGACTTATGTTGGGCATTCAACATCAGGGGATATGGAATCTTCATCTGTTTGGCAAACAATAGAGAATATTGGGGCTTCTCGTTCACGGCAACACCAAGCACTATCAGACCGTTGTCCTTGTATTTCTCATAAGCTGTGATGAGGACGGGAATATCATGTCGGCAGGGTGCACACCACGAAGCCCAAAAATCCACCAATACATATTGCCCCCGACCAACATAGTCGGAGAGTCGAGTGGTCTTGCCGTCGTTCACTACAGAGAAGTCACGGAATTTCTGGCCTACATCGGGATAGTTGAAATTATTGGATGGGACTTCTTTCTTCTTCTGCATTAGTGGTTGTGCCAACACTTCTACGGCACGTTGTTGCATTTCGTCTGCCGTGTTTTCTACGTAGAAACGTGCAGGCTCTCCCCAGAGCGAGAAAGCAACGAGTGACTTCAGCACAAGCCTAAGCATGGGGATGCTACGCTTCAACTCTGCATCATCGGCTGGGGTGATGCCTTGGCGGTGTGCCTCGTCAATCAAGGCATTGAGCTGGCTATCAGGCACCTCGTAGTGAGTCATGAAATTGTCGATGTCTTTGCGCCAGTGAGTGGATGAATGGAGAAAACGCTTCCTTGTGTCACGGGCAAGGCCCAGCCAATAATGCAGATGATTCAGTAGGAAAAGATCAGTTCCATTTATGTCGTAGTAGTATTGTGTATGTACGTCCAAGTTTGGATATACCTGTTCGTCAGGGATGATGCCCCAGTCGTGTGAGTTGGTATTGGCATAGGCCCCGTATGGTTTCTGTATGCATCTGCCAGAAGGAGTGTAATAGCGGGCAGTAGCCAGTGTGAGGGTTGAACCGTCAGGGAGTCCAAAAACAGATGTAACCGTTCCCTTGCCACCTGTCTGCCATCCGATAATCGTAGCGCGATTGTGGTCTTGCAAAGCAGCTGCCAATAATTCCGCAGCAGAGTGTGTAAAGCCGGACACAAGCACAGCCATACGCCCTTGTCGGAAAATGCCCTTACCCTCTACGACGTGTGTTCCCGTCAAGCAACCGCCACGTCCCCTGACTGTCTCAATGGTGTCACTTTCGTTAAGGAACTCACCGGCCAACTGCCTGACGCTTTCGCTAAGCCCACCGAAATTCATAGACAAGTCGAGTATGAGTGCACGCATGCCTTTCGCTTTCATGTCCTTCAGAGTCGCCACAACATCGTTATGAGTCGTATGCGTAAAATTGTCGAAGCGGATGTAGCCAATGGTATCCGTCAACATGTATGCTGTAGTAATGCTATTTAGAGGAATCCGTCCACGTTCAATCGCTATGCTGATGGGCTTTGTCCCCGTACCGCGTTGAACCGTCAGCTTGACCTTACTACCAGTTGTCCCTACGAGAAGACCAGCGGCATCATAAGCTTTCTGCACATCGCCACTGACATTCTTACCATCAACAGCAAGGATTTGGTCACCCATACGCAGTCCGGCTTTCTCAGCAGGGCTGTCTGGTATAACACCAGCGACAACAGGTGTAGCATCCATAACAATGATATTGATGCCAACACCTTCCGTACTCCCCGCCATGAATTCCTGCTTCACTTTAGATTTTGGAGCATCATCGTAATGTGAATACGGATCCAGTCCACCCAAAATACCCCGTACAGCTCTTGCTACGATGGTGTCCGTCGGTATGCTGTCAACGTAATGGTC
>CADAPC010000081.1 GCA_902789725.1 uncultured Bacteroidales bacterium | reverse complement strand
GTTTGAGAAGATGAAGCGACTGGATGCAGTCATTGATCGCATCAACAAGGTCAATGGAACCGAGACCATTGTGCTTGGCAGTCAGCAATACACTCAAAAGGACGGCAAGGGAAAAGCTAACGTCTTTGCCAATGCCATCAAACATGATTTCAAAAGTAAGAATCCAACCACTCGTTGGAGTGATATTATTATATTAAAGTAGGGGAAGGAGTAATGATAGTCCATAAGATAACAGCAGCCAATGCTGATGAAAAGATAAAACAGCTATATAAAACGGCATTCCCTGAAGACGAACAAATCCCTTGGAAGGATTTGATACGCCTGGTTGAGGAAATGCCGTTGGATTTCACTGCATACTACGATGGCGAAGACTTCATAGGCTTCACCATCGTTTATCCGCGCAAGCAGTTCAATTGGTACTGGTACTTTGCCGTGCAAGAGGAACTACGGGGCAAAGGCTATGGCCAGCAGATACTGACTCTGTTGATGAGAACATCGAGCAACGCCGTCGTCGCCATGCTTTCTACCTGCGTAACGGTTTTAGGGACACGAATGTCTATCGCACCTACAACGACATCACCATGACTATTATGATGATGGGTGAAGGTACGTTCACCATGCAAGACTGGGATGACATCATCCACGAACTGCAACAGTTCTGGTGGCCTGACGACATCAATGAAAAATAGCGTATCTCCTGCTGACGCTATCTGTCTCGTCTAAAGTCATTCCTGCTATCACCTCTCCACCATGCGCCAAGCACGAGGAAGATGATGCGGAAGACTATGACGATGATGATAATGCTTCCAATAAGTATGTAATCAAAATTAAGCGGCATGTTTAGGATATTGAATATTCAGTCCTTTTCCTATGTCAGCCAACGCCCTGTTGGTGGTATAGAAAAGCATGTCCGTACTTTCGTAATCCTGTGGTCTTATCCACTTCCCTTTCAAGATTCTCCAAAGCGTTTCTGCAATGTTCAGATGTGGGGAGTATGGAGGAAGGAAGAAGATAAAGAGGCCGGTTTGCTGTGTCAATCAATTATCGTGGCAAAAATATCGGCACCGATCTGATGGACTCCATTAAGGCCATGCTCCATGCAGAGCACGGACGATCTGCTTTCCGCTTCATCACCGTCGATGCTTACCTCTCCGCCGTTCCCTTCTATGAGAAGAACGGGTTCCTCCACTTGACGAAGAAGGACGAGGACGAGCACACCCGACTGATGTACTTCGACATGATGGAGATTGCCGAATAAACTGCCTCAAACACCAAAATAAATCAAGAAGCAATTATGCCCCACCTCAGAGAGTTAAATAATCACAACACGGCGGAAAAGAATGACCGAAACATTTGGTCATTCCGATGATTTGATTACTCTCTCAGGCCTGTCAGTTAAGAAAATCATGGCATTCAGTTCATGAATGTTAGTGTGTTGGTATAAGAAAATGGGATGCTCCGTCAGGAACATCCCATTCTTCCTTAGTATAAATGTGTGTAGAGTTATCTTGCCGATACGTACTTGTGGAGTGTGGCGCGCACAGCTCCTTTGCCTGCATAGAGTTCCTTCACCATTCCCTCGATTTGCTCGCCAAGGCCAGCCTCGTAGAGGTTGACACCAAAAACATCGGCTCGGCTGTAGAGCTGTTTCAGACAGCTGTAGTCCTGGTCCGGTTTGCCCACTTCGAGGGGAGCTACGATGGCTTGCAGTTCCTCGAGCAGTGGGTCGGGCGATGGAGAGAAAGGTGTGCCGTCGTCCTTGATGCCCTTGAGGTAGCGTGCATAGCCAGCCAAGGTGAGGGGAATGAGGACGAGGTTGCTCTTGTCGAGTCCGCGTGCCAGATATTTCTTGATGGTTTCGCCGAAACGGATGGGGAGTTTCTGGCTGGTGTCCATCGCGATGCGTTGGGGCGCGTCGGGCATGAAGGGGTTGGGCAGACGGCGGTTGATGACAGCTCCGATAAACTCGTAGGGGTTCAGCACGCCCGGGTCGGTCACCACAGGCATGGCCTCCATGTAGCCAATCTTTTGGATGAAGGCGCGCAGGTCTTCGTCTGCCATTTCAGCTGAGATGAGG
Source organism: uncultured Bacteroidales bacterium (assembly GCA_902789725.1). Lineage (GTDB taxonomy): Bacteria > Bacteroidota > Bacteroidia > Bacteroidales > Bacteroidaceae > Minthosoma. The sequence goes on along the minus strand of CADAPC010000081.1, from coordinate 7,728 downwards.
GTGTAGCCCAGCATGCAGCCATAGATGGACATGGCGGTGTGGAGCGGATTGAGGCAAGTGGTCACCTTCATGGTTTCCACCTTATCTACTGTCTCGCGGGTGGTGTAGAGTGCGCCTCCCAAATTGAGTGGAGGACGTCCGTTGGTGTAGTTGTCCTCGATGACGAGATACTGCACCTCTTCGGCATTCACAAACGGAGCCGTGAAGGTGTGCTTCTCTGTCTCGATGTAGTCATTGTCTTCAAAACCGTCGGCAGCCAAAAGTTCCTTCACCTTCTCATGGGGACGGGGAGTGATTTTGTCAATCATCGACCAGGGGAAAGTCACCTTGGTTTCGTCCTTCAGATAGTCGAGGAATCCTTTCTCAGCCAATCCGTCGGCCACCCAGCGCTCAGCGTAGGCAAATACGCCTGCCTTCACCTTGTCGCCGTTGTGGGAGCAGTTGTCCATGCTCTGTACGGTGAGGGGAAGCTGCCCGGCCTTGTAGCGTTCGAGCAAGAGGGCGCACACCTTGCCCATTGCAAAAACGGGTTGGAGACCGCGAGCCAAGTCGGCTTCGTTGAAGGTGTAGCCCTTTTCTGTGATGGTGAAGGAAATCATCTGTAACGAGGGGTTACGGAAAATGTCGATGAGTCGCTGCCAGTCGCTGAACTGAGGGTCGGCCTTGAGTGCCTCAGTCACCGAGGCGATGACCTTTTTCTCGATGGTGCCGGTGGATTGCAGGCTGACCAGGAGTGAGAGGTTGTTATAAGGAGTGTAGGCCTTGTCAATCACTTCAAAGTCGAAGGTCTCAGCCACAATGACTCCGCGGTCGTACTTGCCCGTGTTGAGTGCGTCGTTCAGAATGGCAGCAGGGAAGGCGCGGAAAATGTTGCCGCCGCCAAAATGCACCCATGTGGGTTCCTTGGCTGTCTTCTCGCGCACAGCCTTGATGTCGAACTTGGGAAGTTCGTAGCCTTTGGCTTCCCAATCATTGGCATTGTAATTGCCGGAAAAAATATCGTTGAGTTTCATTGCTCCCTTTTGTTTTTATTTTCCACTTTTTAATCTTTTAAGGTATGTTCTAAAAATTAGCTTTCTATTGTTTTTAGTTGATTTTGGAGTAGATTTGGGTGCAAGACCGCAGGGGCATAGATGGCCCAAGGGATTAAGCCCAAAGATGCCCAAAAGCAACAAAAACAATGGAAGATAATCATCTCAGATTTAGTAATTATTAGAACATACCTTAAGTAACTGAACAAATTTAAATGATGATAATTCGTGGTCAATTTGTGATAATTATATGTTTTATATAAACACGAATTGCCATGAATTGCCCATGAAATCATCATGAATATTTTATATAAACTATTTTTGTTTACCTACTTAATTCAACTTGCGGAACTTGATTTTTTTATATTTTTCTTTCGTCACGCGAAGCGTAAAAACACTTCAGAAAGTTGAACTACTTAATCTTATAATCTTTAATCAAAGAATCCTGGTTGTTTGTATTCGATGCCTAACTCCCTATCGACTGTGGCTAAAATGCCCTGCACCTGCCCCATTGCAAACATGCGGCCTAAGAGTGTGTAGCCGGCATTGTGTCCATGATTGGATTCGTCGAACACGCCTCCTTCCTTGTCGGTGAAAGTCATGCCGTGATCCACTCGCATGGGGAGTTGGGGGTTCTCCTTCTCGAAAATGCGGCAAAGTTCAATCAGGTCAGCACGTCCGCCCAGATGGGATGCTTCGGTGAAGTCGCCGTTGGGGAAGATGTGGCACGAGCGCAGATGCACGAAATGGGTGCGCGAGGCGAACTTCTTCGCCATCTCCACCACGTTGTTGTAGGCTCCGGCTGAGAGCGAACCAGCGCAGAAGGTGAGTCCGTTGTGCTTGTTGGGCACAGCGTTGAGGAACCACTCGATGTCCTCCTCGGTGCGCACAATGCGTGGCAATCCCAGCACTTCGATGGGTGGGTCGTCGGGGTGCACACACATGTTCATGCCGTACTCTTCGCAAGTGGGCATGATGGCTTCGAGGAAGTACTTCATGTTGGCACGCAGTTGAGCCTTGTCGATGCCTTTGTAGAGTTCCAGAAATTCGCGGAACTTCTGGATGGGTGCTTCGTCGTTCTCGCTGAAGTTGCCGCTGACGAAGCCTTGGGTCTTGATGATGATGGTCTCCACCAGGGCGTGGTCCTTCTCGGGAGTCATCGTCTTGGCCAGCTCGTCGGCTTCTGCCAACACGTTGCGCCCTTCGCCCACACCTGCGGGGAATTGGAACTTCGCCCATTCCTCGCGAGCTCCTTCGCGCTTCAAGATGTAGATGTCGAAGTAGGCAAACTCAGCATAGTTGAAGTAGAGGTTGGTGGAACCGTTGGGATTTGTGTGGAGCAAGTCTGTGCGGGCCCAGTCGAGCACAGGCATGAAATTGTAGCAAATGCAGTGGATGCCTTCGGCCGAGAGGTTGCGCAAGCTTTCCTTATAGACCTCAATCTGGTGGTCGCGGTCAGGCCCGCCATACTTGATGGTTTCCACCACAGGCAGACTCTCTACCACGCTCCAGCGCATGCCGTAGCTCTCGATGTATGCTTTCAGTTCGTGAATCTTTTCGCGTGTCCACACTTCGCCCAGGGGCACGTCGTGCAGGGCGGTCACAATGCCCTCCACGCCAATCTGTTTTAGTTGGGCAAGCGTAATCTTGTCTTTCTTGCCAAACCAACGCCATGTTCTTTCCATTGTCTTCTTATGAATGATTTAAAAAAGAGAGTGTTAGTAAAATCTGTTGCAAAATTAGATAAAAAAAGGCAGTATTGCTTGTTATTTTGTATCATTTTTGTTCTATGACGTACCAAATTTTGTATTTTTGCAGTCAAAAAGAAGAATTGATGAAGAGAATATGCTTTCTATGGATGCTTTGCGTGGCTGCATTGATGCTTCAGGCGCAAGACTTTGTGCTGGGTCGAGGTCAGCGGGTCAGGGTCTATCTGCAACCTACTGGCGAACCTGTATCGGAGACGGCCTTGCAGATGTTGGCTGATGATGTGGAGGCTGTGCTGGATGCCTCAGTAGTGGAGGTGAAGAAGTCGAAAAAGGCACAGATTGTAGCTGAACTCAACAAGAATCTGCCTCGCGAAGGTTTCCGTCTCTTTGTGGAGAAGGGGGGGCTGCATGTGGAAGGTGCCGATGCTCACGGGTTGGCTTACGGACTCTTAGAGGTGTCGCGTCTGCTTGGGGTGTCGCCTTGGGTGTGGTGGGCCGATTGTGTGCCTGTCCCAAAAGAGAAGTTCGAGTTGTCGGCTGGGTTTGCTGTCGCAGAACATCCCGCTGTGGCTTATCGAGGCATCTTCATTAACGATGAAGACTGGGGCATTCTGCCTTGGAGCGGAGGGGTGATAGGTCCGGAAACCAACGAGCGGATTTTCCAACTGATGCTGAGGCTGCGAGCCAACTACTACTGGCCTTCCATGCACGAGGTGAGCAAACCTTTTTTCACCATAGCAGGCAATCGCGAAATGGCGCACAAGTATGGTGTCTATGTGGGAGGTTCCCATTGCGAGCCGATGGGCACATCGCCAGCTACGGAGTGGAAGATGAGAGGAGTGGGGGAGTACAACTATGTGACCAACCGCGCGCAAGTGCAGCAGTTTTGGACAGAGCGGCTGAAGGAGGTGAAGGGGCAAGATATGGTCTATACAATAGGTATGCGTGGGGTGCACGATGGTTCCATGCAGGGTGTGAAGACCGCTGAGGAGAAACTCTTCTATCTACAGCAGGTGATTGATGACCAGCGGCAGTTGCTGGCCACTTACGTGAATCCTGATGTCAGCCAGATTCCACAGGTCTTTGTTCCCTACAAGGAAGTGCTCGACATTTATCACGCAGGGCTGAAGGTGCCTGACGATGTCACCCTGATGTGGACAGACGATAATTATGGCTACATTCGTCATTTCCCCGACGAACAGGAGCGTTTGCGAAAGGGTGGTAATGGACTGTATTATCATGTGTCCTATTGGGGACGCCCTCACGATTACCTCTGGTTGGGCACTTTCTCGCCCCTGCTTATGCGGCAGCAGCTCACAGAGGCCTACCGACGTGGCATTCGGCAGATGTGGATTTTGAACGTGGGCGACATCAAGCCTTCGGAGTATCAGATGGAGGATTTTCTCAACTTGGCTTGGAAGGGGGTGGGGGACAGCCCTCTGGATGGTGAGGATGAGCTTGGGGAGCGAAAAGCTATGTCTGATTTCTATGAACGGGAATTTGGCAAGGTTTTGGCCGACACCCTCACCTCGCTCATGATAGAACACTATCGCCTGGCTTTTGACCGCAAGCCTGAGCACATGGGCGGCACCCGGGTGGAGGAGGCGGACAAGCAGTACTGGAATACGTTCCGTCCTATTGATGGGTGGACGAAAGCGGACGTACGCAAGCGTGTGGCTGACTATCTGCGTCTGTCTGATGCTGTTGAAGCTTTGGAGGCTCAGGTCTCTTCGCGTCAGAAAGGTGCTTACTTCCAGCTGGTGAAATATCCCGTCCAAGCCGCAGCGCAGATGAACTTCAAGTTTCTTTCTCCAGAGCGGAGTGAACAAGCCTACGACAGTATTGTTGCGCTAACACATTTATATAATAATAGTGGATCGGAATGGAGGTCTTATCTCAAATGGCAAAGTTTCGATGGAAAGGGAATCATGGATATGGCTCCTCGCAAACTGGCTGTTTTTGGCAAAGTGACAGAGCCGCTTGTCTATCCTGAAGCACAGCCTCAAACAGTACTGTTTTCTACCGATACTTGGCAGCATGTTCCGAAGGGTGAATTGCTCACCTTCCCGTTCGATACAGAGAAAGACAGCGTGACGTTTGAGGTGCGTCTTCTGCCTAATCATCCTGTCAATGGCAATCGGCTCTCATTCTCTCTCTCAGTCGATGGCGGTACACCCATCGTGATTCACTATGAGACTTACGACCGCAGTGAGGAGTGGAAACAGAATGTGCTTCGCAACTATGCGCGGCGCACGGTGACATTGCCAGTTCCGCCCCTTCAGAAATCGGACAAGAAACACACGCTCATTTTCAAAGCTGTGACGGAAGGAGTGCATTTGCGTGAGATTCGTGTTACCTTTTATATATGATTGGCCGAAAAGGGAGACAAAGGTGAAATGAACAAGGGAAAGATGCACTTATCAAAATGAAAAAAGCAGGAAAAAAGTGCGCTAATTCAAAAAAAGATACGTAACTTTGCATATATTAAGAAAAAAGAAGAACTTATGGAAGGAATCGTTCCTCGTTGGGGTGGAGAGATTGAAAGACTTTGAGAAAGTTCTTGATTGATTGTCGGCTGTCGTAACGCTGCGTAGGCAACGTCCACTGAATGAATATGAAAACGACAGTCTAATCAAGCATTTCGAGTTCACCTACGAGATGGCATGGAAACTTCTGATGAGTTATGAAAAGGACAATGGCATCATATCTAATCAAAACTAAATCCAAAAAGATGAAGAAAATCATGCTAACCATGCTTGCAGCAGCAAGCATTTGGTCGTCTGCATGGGCGGCCGAAAAAACGTTCAGCAGTCCTGACGGAAAGCTGACGGTGACTGTAGATGACTTAGGCAATGCCGCTTCCTACCAGGTGAAACTGGAGGAGACGGAAATGGTGTGCCGTTCGCCATTGGGAATAAAAACCAACATGGGCGACTACACAAAGCAGCTCACCATGACAGGCTGTGAAGTGAAGACAGTCAAGGAGTCTTACGACCTGCGCACCATCAAGCAGAGTCATGTTGACTATGAAGCAACTGAAGCCGTTTGCTCCTTCGAACAGGGAGGGAAGAAGGTGATGGACATCATTTTCCGTGTGAGCAACCGCGATGTGGCTTACCGCTACCAGCTCTATCCCAAGGGGGACACGCGTGTGGCAGTGGTGGAAAGCGAAGCCAGTGGTTTCCAACTGCCCGATGTCACCACCACCTTCCTATGTCCGCAATCGCGCCCGATGGGTGGTTTTGCACGCACGTCGCCCAGCTATGAGACTTCCTACACCGACGATGACAAGATGGGCAAAAACGGATGGGGCGAAGGCTACTCCTTCCCTTGCCTTTTCCGGGTGGGCAGCGAAGGTTGGGTGCTCATCAGCGAAACGGGTGTAGATGGCAGTTATGTGGCCAGCCGTTTGCTGAACGATGGCGGAAGCCTCTACCGCATTGGCTTCCCTCAGCCAGGTGAGTGCAACGGATGGGGAGCCACCTCTGCTTCTGTGGCACTGCCTTGTGCCACCCCTTGGCGCACCATCACCATCGGCAGGACGCTGGCTAATATTGTTGAAACGACAGTTCCCTTTGATCTTGTTGCACCCAAGTACAAGGCTTCGCAGGAATATATCTATGGCAAAGGTTCCTGGAGCTGGATCATCGGCATGGACTCCAGCTGCAACTACGACGAGCAGAAACGTTACATTGACTTCTCCGCAGCTATGGGCTATCAGAGTGTGCTCATCGATGCCTTCTGGGACAAGCAGATTGGCTATGAGAAGATTGCCGAATTAGCTGCATACGGAAAAACTAAAGGCGTGGGACTGTTCCTCTGGTACAACTCCAACGGCACTTGGAACGATGCGCCCCAAACTCCTATCGGCAAGATGGACAAGAGCCGTGAACGCCGTGCCGAAATGGCTTGGATGAAGAAAGTGGGCATCCGCGGCATCAAGGTCGATTTCTTTGGTGGCGACAAGCAAAACATGATGCAGCTTTACGAAGATATCCTTTCCGATGCCAACGACTTCGGCATCATGGTCATTTTCCACGGCTGCACCCTTCCACGCGGTTGGGAGCGCATGTACCCCAACTATGTAGCCAGCGAAGCGGTGTTGGCTTCGGAGAACCTGCACTTCGGGCAGGGTTCGTGCGATGCTGAGGCCCACAATGCCGCACTGCATGCCTTCATTCGCAACACAGTCGGCTCGATGGACTTTGGTGGTTCCACACTCAACAAATACTACAGTGCCGACAACAAGCGTGGCACCCATCGTGTTACTTCCGATGTTTATGCACTCGCCACAGCGGTTCTCTTCCAAAGTCCGGTGCAGCACTTCGCTCTTGCGCCCAACAACCTGACGGATGCTCCTGCATGGGCCATCGACTTCATGAAGACAGTCCCCACCACTTGGGACGAAGTGAAATTCATCGACGGCTATCCTGGCAAATATGCCATCATCGCCCGTCGCACAGGCACTAAGTGGTTTGTAGTGGGCATCAATGCAGACGACCAGCCGCTGAAGAAGACCCTCACGCTGCCCATGTTCGAGAAGGGTACGGAACTGCAAGTGTATGCCGACGATACCCAACTCAACGGCAGTGTCAGCACTCAGAAAGCCAAGAAGCAGTTCACAATCACCATTCCAAAGAATGGAGGATTGGTCATAAAAAATTAACTCCGTTGAGCGGTTTTTTTTAAGTGAAGAGTGGCCTTTAGCTCGGCGTAGCCAATGTAACAAGAAAGGAGAATTAAGTGAGTTGAGGAGAACATCCACATTCGTAAAGATTAGTGTTATTCGTGGTCGAAAAAAGAATGGCATGGAGTTTTTTAACGAACACGAATCTCACGAATCTCACGAATTCTACAAGAGAGGAGGACTGAGAGAGGCTGAAAAATTGGCTACACTGAGCTAAAAATTCGCATTCTATGTAAAATTCCTAATAAATTTCTCGTTTTAACTATATATTTAACATTTTACCTTCATGCCACCTTGAGTG
>CADAPC010000080.1 GCA_902789725.1 uncultured Bacteroidales bacterium | reverse complement strand
ATGGCAAGGCGCAGGCATTATTAATGGCTCACATCCATCTTTCCCAAGCCTTAGGCAAGGGGTTGGGTAGTCTTTTCTTTTTCGACCACGAACCTTTAGTTCAATCCGTTCAATCTGTGTTCGAAAATTAATATTCTATTTTTTTATAGGTAGACAAATAAAAATAGTTTATATAAAATATCCATGATTAATTCATGGACAATTCTTGGCAATTCGTGTTTATATAAAACATAATTATCGAATTGAACGCGAATTATCATAAATTAATTTTTGTTCAGTTACTTATATGGCATTAGGCGGATGTTGAAAATCTATTTTGACACTCATGACACTCTTGACACTCATGACACTTTGGAGCAAAATTTTTGAAAGTTCAAGTATTTCCTGAGAAAAAACACGGAAGTGCTTGCACCAAAAAATGGAATATCGTAACTTTGCACTGTGATTTGAAAAGGACTGAAAACAGAATGGAAAAAATTTCTTCGGCGGGAGAAATTTTGTTCGTCCGCCGAAGAACAGGATTTTGTCCCAATTTTATTGGGGCACTGTAAAAGAAGGTTGAAAAAGATATTGTAATTACAAAATCAATATGAAAATGAAAAAAGTTATCGTGATGCTGGCTGTGCTCTTGTCCGCAGTAGCAATGAAAGCACAGGAAGAAGTGTTTAGCAAGTACTCAGAAATGGGTGACATCAGTACGTTCACTGTAGGTAAGGCAAGTTTGGAAAAGCTGCCGCTTGATCGTTTCGATGTGCCAGGATTGAAAGACATCATCGACAGAATTGACAAGATGACGATGCTGGTGTCGATGGGTGACAATGCAGGCAAGAAATTAGGTACGAAGTTGCCTGGACAGATTGCGGGTAAGGGGTTTGAGACAAAGCTCAAGACGAATAAAGATGGCAAGGACGTGACGGTGCTGCAATCGAAAAAAGATCCCAGCAAGGTGGTCATTGTAGTGTATAAGAAACCGCAAGCCGTAGCCGTGTATATGCAGGGTGAGTTCAGTGACGTGGATCTGGAAAACTACGGACAGGAAACGGAGTGAAAGTTAGAAGCGGAACATCACACCACCCGCAATGCGGAGGGGAATGTCGAATGGCTCGGCGTATTTGATACCTTCCAGGCGGTCGTTGGTAGTGATGTTTGCGTTTAGCTCGAGGTTGGCAGACAAGTTGCGGGCAAAGCGGTAATCCAAGAGGAGTCCGAAACGGAGGGCGAGTGCAGCGCTTGACTTCGTGCTGACGCGACTCTCGAACGATTCGCAAATGCCTCCAGTGATGGTTCTGATACGCTGACGCCCATCGTCTGGGTCGTCAAAGTATTCAAACAGCTCTTCGTGCATCGTTCCCTTCAGCTTCTTTTCGCCAGCAGCCAGCACCCCAAGTCCTACAGTAGCATAGACGTGGAAGGGACGGAAGCGCTCCACTCTTTTCAGGCCTGTGACATCGAACATTCCATCGAAGTATGCTTCGAATGCATTGAAATTGTAGTAGCCGTTTCCATCGTAGATGATGCAGGGGTTAGCCGGGTCGCTGCTCCAGTTATTGTGCCAAGCTTCATCCACCGTTTCGCGATCCACACGGTTCGACATTCTGTGGAAGCCCACTCCAGCGCGCACCCCCGTAACCTTTGTGAAGAAACGGGTGGCATAGACGTTCATGCCCACATTCAGTGCATCGCCCAGGTGCTTGAAGGGAGGGTGATCCGTCACGTTGTCGGCCACCAACCAGTTGACAGCCAACTGTCCGCCTAAGCCCCACTTCGTGTTCCATGTCCTTAGCTTCTCCTGGCTGGCAAGCAGCTTCTGCTGTTTAGCCACCATGCGGAGGGAGTCCTTCAGCAGTTCCTCCTTCGTTTTCACCTTGGGCGTTTTCACCTTGGCCTTCTTGCCCTTCGTATTTGCCTGACGCTGCTCCTCCTCAGCTTTCAGCCTCTCCTGTTCAGCAGCGGCAGCTTTCCTTTCCTCTTCTGCTTTTTGAGCCGCTTCGCGTGCCGCCTCCTGCGCACGTTTCGCCTCAGCTTCCTGCTCGGCTTTCTTCTTTGTGAAGTCGAAACCACCAATTTCTTCCACTTGTGCCTGGGCAGGCAGCAAGGCCAGCATCAGGGCCAGCAATGTCAATATTCTTTTCATGAACAATACGATGTGTCGATTATAGGTTCTGTTACGAACAATAAATAATGTAAAAGTAAGTGCAAAGGTACACTTTTTATCTAAGAAAAGGAATAAAAAGCAGGGAAGTTGTGCATAAATCATGAAAAATATCTCCTTTTTCAAGAAAAGTAACACAAAATTTGGAAAAAATATACAGTTTTTAACATCCAATCGGAGTAAAGTTTGTATCTTTGCATGTGAAATGTGAATAGAGAATATAGAAAGCATATATCGCCAAGTATATTTAAATAGATATCAATTAACAAATAACTATAACAATCAAACAATGAATGTTATGAACATCAAGCATTTATTTTCAGCAGCAGCTGCCCTTTCTTTGCTGGCAGCGTGCAGCGACTACGACCCAGGCATGTCTGAGAACGTAGTCGATTTAACCGATCAGGAGTTAGCTACTATTAATGAGTACACAGCCAACTTCGTTGCCCGCTACGGAGAAATCGACCCCAACCACACGTGGGGTTTCGGAGAACTGGGCGAGGAACAGAGTACACGTGCATCTGACCCTAATAGCAACTTGTGGATTAAAATTGATAAAGGGCCCATACAGGAAAAAGATGCGGATGGCAATCTGCTTTATTATTATGAATATGGTGGGGTAAGATATACGACTAAGGTGAATGGAACAGTTCAAATTGATCAATATAATTCTCAATCCACGCAGCCATTGTATAAATATGGTGGCGATGACCGTTTGCGAGATTTCACCATTCAAGATGGCATGACCATTCCTGGCTTTCCAGTAAATAACTACTACTTATCGAACAATTATAATCAGAACGATGTGAACGAAGGTGCAGGCAAATCATCCGTTCCCAATTATCAGGGTTATTACCATTGTGCATTTGGTAACGAAAACGTAGAGCATTGGTTTAAATCCAAGGAGGAATTGCTGGCATACGCTCAGGAACATCGCTTATATGAAATTATTCCACTGGGTGATGTGGCTGTATGCAATACACTTTCCGATGCAGAGGTGGCCGATGTATATGCAGAGTTCAGCAAACCTTGGACAGGCACCAACCCTGAGAAGCATCTGGCTTCTTACTTTGTTCAGCAGGTTTGGAAAGGTACGGCAACTTATACTGATCCTGAAAATAATGGAGTCTTTATTGGTGGTGACAAGATGGATTACCTCTCAGCATTGGGTACAGCTTACTCCGCTACAGACACTGAGCATTTCTACAATTTCAACTACTCAGGTTTTTCTAATGGTAAGAGCGGTATGATGCTGGTTTATGATAGTAATACTGATAACTTTGGCTATCATAACACTTATGTAGAAGGAACGGTTTGGAGTCACTACCGCTTGCTTTACCTCCACGGAAACTGGTACGTAGGCTTCGACTTCTCTTCACCTGATGGAACGAAGTATGCTGACAACATTTATAACGACTGGATTGTAAAGATTATTCCAGGAAATGGCAGTTATATCAATCCTCCAGTGGCTGAATACGAAACGGAGATTACAACTAATGATGTCACTGAAACGCGCACCAATACAGTTACAGGACGTGTAATGTGCGAAGACTTGGGTACTACTAACGACTTTGACTTCGATGATGTGGTATTTGACGTTGCTTACTCTCGTGAAGAGAGCCGTACGGCTAAAGAAACAATAACTACCGTGAAGAGAAAGTCTGACAAGACTATAGTGAGCGAGACGGTGTCGAGATCTAATTTCACTCCCTGGACACCAACAGGCGATGGCAAATGGACAGGTCAGATTACTCTGCGTGCTTCGGGCGGTACGCTGCCTATTTACGTGAAGAACTTTGATGGCACAACCTACGAGTGCCACGAGACTTTGCTGGGCGCTGATGCTTCCAACCTGAAAGTGGGCAATCTCTACAACCCAATCAATGTGGGGCATAACGTAAACAACGTGGATCCGAAGGTGCTTCCTGCCATCTCCGGCCTGTCTTCAACAAATCCGGATGACATTGATGTTCTTGTTTATTCTTCCAATGGTGAAAGAGCAACTACAACTACAACTTATGTCTTGCCAAAGTCGGTTGGTGGCCAGTATGAAAAGGAAATTGAAGGGGGAAGTAAAGCTCCACAGAAGATTTGTGTACCACTTGGCACACGTTGGATGCGGGAAGGTCAGCAGATTGAAACTGTTTACACTTACTTCCGCAATTGGGTACAAAGCCAGAACAGTGAGTACAACTTTGGAGGTTCAATGGATTGGACAACTCAGGGCTTGACGAATACTGGTAAGCTCTATTAAAAGATAACTAAACAATTAAGTTTTTTTTCATGATGAGAAAGATGGGTGCGTGAGCATCCATCTTTTTTTGTTTATCGTAAAAGTTGAAGAGAAAAGTACTTGAAACTTGAGCAATAATTATTGCCCTGCAAGGAAGAGGAAGGATTTCGTCACTCAGGAAAGTGATGTCTACATGGGCTTACGATAGGTTTTTTGCCCTGTGGGTGCAGCGTAAAAATAGGGCTTTCTCTTCTCGCTGCGGTGTCGCGCTTACGTGCTCAGTGGTGCAGGATTACCTGCTCAATGACTTGGGGGAAGTGAGCCATTTCCAATTCGTGCACCTTGTCGGCAATGTCTTCAGGAGTGTCTTCAGGCGATAGGGGAGTGGAGAACTGGGCAATGTGCTCACCCTCGTCCAGTTCTGGGTTGACAAAGTGGATGGTGATGCCCGAAACCGTCTCTCCTGCCGCTTTCACCGCTTCGTGCACGTGGTGCCCCCACATGCCTTTGCCTCCAAACTTGGGCAGGAGGGCAGGGTGGATGTTGATGATGCGGTTGGGAAAAAGGTTGATGAGATAGACGGGCACCTTGGGGAGGAAACCTGCCAGGATGATGTAGTCGCAGCCACGCACGGCTTCCTTCACGCGTTCTGGCTCTTCGTTGAGCTGTTGGCGCGTGATGACGGTAGTGGGCACTCCCAGACGTTCTGCACGCACCAGCGCGTAGGCATCGGCACGGCTGCTCACCACGATGGGGATTTCCACTTCGGGCTTATCTTGAAAATAACGGATGATGTTTTCGCAATTAGTGCCACCTCCTGTTACGAAGATGGCAAGTTTGATGGGTGTCATATATTCACAAATTAAAATTCAATTTTTATTCAATTAAAAGCGGGGGTATCTCCTCAAATTCAGCATCTTCAATCTTGTCCAGGTCGGCTTGTGCCGCTTCCTCGCGCGACTTGCGGCTCAGGAAGAAGCGGTAGCGATCCAGTTCGTTGGCAAACTCGTGGGTGGCCCACAGCAGGATGGCGGTGTCGTCGATAAGTCCTGCGGCTGGAATCCAGTCGGGCAGGAAATCTACGGGAGTGACAACATATACCAGTGCGCCCACAATGACGGTGAGGTTCAAGACATTGTATTCCTTATATTTGCCTGTGAACACCGCTCCGATGTACTGACAGATGAAGAGAAACTCGTCTTTCACGCCTTGTAGCCCCTCTTTGGTGGCGTACTTCTTAGCGGCTTGGAAGAGTTCCTTCAGTTTGGTGGGATGTGTGGCGTAGTAGCGGCCAGCTGCTGCCCATCCACCCTTTTTGAAATACTTTGCGTAATCCATACTCGACCTTCGTTTAATTTGAATTGTATGCAAATCTACACAAAAATCATGAGTTATCACTTCCTCATTAAGAAAATTAACAATAATTCTGTGAAATTAGTGGAAAGAATGGGAAAAAGTCCGTTAAAGTTGCACGTTTTTACGCTTCGTGTGGGAAGGGAAAATATAAAAAGACCTATTTGTTCAAGTTCCGCAGGTGCGCTCATATTGGCGCAAACGGCCTTTGGGGGGAGAAAAAGAAGTCGGAGGTGCACCCCGATATGCGCACCTCCGACCATCAATAGAAATAATATATATTAAAAATAGGTGTTGCTGTTTAGCGGATTGCCTGACCAGCTACGTTGTACTTCACACCGTTCTTCAGGATGATCACCTTACCATTCTCGATGTACTTGCCATCAGCCTTAGCAGGAGCATTCTGGATGCCTTCGATAGCAACTGGAATTGGCTCTGGCTTTGGAACGATGTCGCGTGCAGGAGAAGCCTGGAGAGTTGGGAGCACGTCGCTGAGAACGTAGAACTTGAAGTTGTCGAACGAGTAAGTTCTTGCAGTTTTCTCTTTGGCGAGGTTGAACACAAGTGTCATGAAGCCAAGCTTGTCACCACCCCAGCCGTTGGCCATTGTGTTGTCAATGGTGCCTTCCTGAGAGTAGGTCTGCCAATCAGCTGTGAAGGTGAAGTCACCAATAGCGTTGGCGTTGTAATCAGCTGGCTCGTAGTGAGATTGTGTAGAAACTGCACTTGTCTCGCTGGCCTTGTAGTCAAATTCGAGCTTGTATTGAGTACCTGCGGGCAGCACGTATGGGAGACGTACGAAGAACTGAGTGTCCCATTCCTGGGCTGGGTTGTCGGTAGAGCGAACCTCGATGCCCGCTGAGCCATCCTTACCTGCACCAGCAGTGATAGAAGCATTGTATGGCTCATCAATGTCTGGCTCGATAGCGAAGAAGCAGCTGATGTCGTCGCCTTCCATGTCGCCATTCTTGATGAGGTTGTCTGACCAAGCGATTTCAGGAACAAACTCTGCAATTGTCCAAAGACCGTTGTTGCTCTGAGCCTTGTTAGCATAGAGAGTAGCACCCTCGTCTGTAGCGTCAGAACC
>CADAPC010000079.1 GCA_902789725.1 uncultured Bacteroidales bacterium | reverse complement strand
GAGATTCGTCGCCGTTATGCGGGACAGTATGAGTTCCAGACGGGTTCTGACTGCGAGGTGATTCTGGCGCTCTATCAGGATAAGGGTGTCGACTTCCTCGACGAGTTGAACGGCATCTTCTCTTTTGTGCTCTACGACACAGAAACTGATGATTATCTGGTGGCACGCGACCCAATCGGTGTGATACCTTTATATATAGGTCACGACAAAGACGGAACGGTCTATGTGGCAAGTGAGTTGAAAGCCCTCGAAGGTCAGTGTGACGAATACAAGCCTTTCCCTCCAGGTCATTTCTGCACCAGCAAGCATGGTGGACAGTTGGAACGTTGGTATGAGCGTGACTGGATGCAGTATGACGGCATGAAGTGGTCGACTTCTGACCATGATGAGGCGGTGCAGATGGTGAAAGACGGATTGATGGCATCGGTGAAGCGTCAGTTGATGAGTGATGTACCTTATGGCGTGCTGTTGTCAGGCGGTTTGGACAGTTCAGTGGTGTCTGCCATCGCCAAGCTGTATGCAGCCAAGCGTATTGAGACCAACGATCAGCACGATGCTTGGTGGCCTCGTCTTCACTCGTTTGCTGTGGGTTTGAAGGGAGCGCCCGATTTGGAGAAAGCACGTGAGGTAGCTGATTTTATCGGCACTGTGCACCATGAAGTGAACTACACGATTCAGGAGGGTTTGGATGCCATCCGTGATGTGATCTATCATATTGAGACTTACGATGTGACGACGGTTCGTGCTTCTACGCCGATGTATCTGTTGGCGAGAGTCATCCGCAGTATGGGTATCAAGATGGTGCTCTCTGGCGAAGGTGCTGACGAGATATTCGGAGGCTACCTCTACTTCCACAAGGCACCTGATGCACGGGCATTCCACGAGGAGACGGTTCGCAAACTGAGCAAGTTGCATTTCTACGACTGTCTGCGTGCCAACAAGTCGCTGATGGCGTGGGGCATTGAAGGTCGTGTGCCTTTCCTTGACAAAGAGTTCCTGGATGTGGCGATGCGTATCGACCCAGCTCTGAAAATGTGTGGTCCTCTTCCAAACTCTCCCAAAGGAGCCTTTGAGATTGAGAAGAAGGTGGTGCGTGAAGGATTTAGCGAGATGCTTCCAGCCAATGTGGCTTGGCGACAGAAAGAGCAGTTCAGCGATGGTGTGGGCTATTCATGGATTGACACCCTCAAGAAGGTGACTTCCGAGGCTGTATCCGACGAGCAGATGGCACATGCAGCAGAACGATTCCCCATCAATCCGCCACTCAACAAGGAGGAGTACTACTATCGCAGCATCTTTGAGGAGCACTTCCCAAGTGCCTCTGCAGCGAAGAGCGTGAACCAGGAGGCTTCAGTGGCTTGCTCCACAGCAATTGCCCTCGAATGGGACGAAGCCTTCAAGAACATGAACGACCCCAGCGGACGTGCCGTCAAGGGTGTGCACGAACAGGCTTATTAAGGGTTAAAGGTTATAGGTTAACGGTTATCGGTTAAAGGTTATAGATATCAAACAACACAACTAAACAATACAAACACTACTATGAGCAAACTGAGATTTGACGTGGTGCAGGATGCTTTCAAGAAGAAGGCGGTGCCTGCTGAGAGTCCAGCCGAGAGGACTTCGAAGTATTTCGGCGAATTAGTTTTTGACCGCGAGAAGATGCACAAGTATCTGAGCACAGAGACTTATGAGGCACTCATCGATTGTATCGATAATGGTCATCAGCTCGACCGTGCCATTGCCGACGAGGTGGCTGACGGTATGAAGACCTGGGCAATGGAGCATGGTGTGACGCACATCACTCACTGGTTCCAGCCATTGACTGAGGGTACTGCCGAGAAACACGACTCACTCATGGAGTACGACGGCAAGGGCGGTATGTTGGAAGAGTTCACAGGCAAGTCACTCATCCAGCAGGAGCCAGATGCCAGCTCGTTCCCAAGTGGTGGTATCCGTGCCACTTTCGAGGCTCGTGGCTACACAGCATGGGATCCAACATCTCCTGTATTCATTCAGGACGACACACTCTGTATTCCAACAGTCTTCATCTCTTATACAGGTGAGGCACTCGACTATAAGACTCCGCTCAAGAAATCTCTGAAGGCAGTCAGCGATGCAGCTGTGCCAATCTGCCAGATGTTCGACCCTAAGGTGAAGAAGGTTTATTCTTACCTCGGTTGGGAGCAGGAGTATTTCCTCGTGGACGAAGACCTCTTTGCTGCACGTCCTGACCTCATGTTGACAGGTCGCACCCTGATGGGTCACGAATCCTCTAAGAACCAGCAGTTGGACGACCACTACTTTGGTGCTATCCCATCTCGTGTGATGGAATTCATGAAGGATGTGGAGATTGCAGGTTATCGTCACGGCATTCCATTGAAGACTCGCCACAACGAGGTGGCACCTAACCAGTTCGAGTTGGCTCCAATCTTTGGTGAGACCAACCTCTCCAACGACCAGAACCAGATGATGATGAACCTGATGCAGCAGATTGCCCGCAAGCACGGCTTTGTGCTCCTTCTCCACGAGAAGCCATTCGCAGGCATCAACGGTTCAGGTAAGCACAACAACTGGTCATTGGGTACAGATACAGGCACCCTGTTGCTCGCTCCTGGTAAGGATGTGATGGGCAACCTCCAGTTCGTCACTTTCTTTGTGAATGTGTTGGTGGCTGTGCAGAAGCACAACGCCTTGCTGAAAGCCTCTATCGCTACAGCAACCAACGCACACCGTCTGGGTGCAAACGAGGCTCCTCCAGCCATCATCTCATCTTTCCTCGGACACACAATGACTCAGGTGCTGCACAAGCTGCTCGAAGTGCCATCTGATACACCCATCGAGATTGCAGGCAAGAAGGAAAAGTCTGTAGGTCTGGTCGAGATTCCAGAAATCTTCATCGACAACACCGACCGCAACCGTACTTCACCATTCGCCTTCACGGGTAACCGCTTCGAGTTCCGTGCCGTTGGTTCAAGTGCAAACTGCGCTGGTGCAATGACTACCCTCAACGCAGCCGTAGCTGACCAGCTCACCGCCTTCAGGGCAGCTGTCGATAAGGAAATCGCAGCAGGCAAGCCAATGAACATCGCCTTCATGGACGTGCTCAAACCACTCATCTCCAGCATCATCGACACCGTTTGCTTCGATGGCAACGGCTACACCGACGAGTGGAAGGAAGAGGCTAAGCGTCGCGGTTTGGACACAGAGACTTGTGTGCCAACGATGTTCGAAGAGTTCACCAAGCCCGCTTCTGTCGAGATGTTCACACGCACAGGCGTTTACACAGAAGCTGAACTCAAGGCTCGTAACGAAGTGAAGTGGGAAACTTACACCAAGAAAGTTCAGATCGAGGCTCGTGTGATGGGTCGTATGGCTCAGAACCACATCATCCCTGCTGCACTTGCATACAAGACTCGTCTGCTCAACATCGTCACTCAGCTCAAGGCGCTCTATCCAGAGGACTTCGAGTCAATGGCTCAGACAGAACTGGCACTTCTCCAGCGCGTCACGAAGCTCATCGAGGAAGTTCGCACCAAGTGTGCCGCTATGGTTGATGCCCGCAAGGCAGCCAACAAGATTGAGGATGAGCACGAAAAGGCACTCGCTTACCACGACATTGCCGAATCACTCTTCGCCATCCGTCGTCCTATCGACAAACTCGAAGAAGTGGTTGACAACGACCTCTGGCCACTGCCTAAGTATCGCGAGCTTTTGTTCATCAACTGATGGAACAGTGAGGGCCATCAAGAAGCTAAAAACACAAATCTTCCAATACGGAAGGAGGGGTTGTATTCCGAAAGGATGCGCCCCTCCTTTTTTGCTTCCCCACGGGAGAGATTTTGCGCCCCCGTGAGGAAAATATTTTTTCCTAACTAAGCAGAAAAAATTGCTTCCCCCTAAGGGAAAATTTTGCAGCCCCTAGGGGTAACAAAAATTTCCCTTAGGGATTGCAAAAAAATGCCGACGGCTCTCTAAGGTTTTGCCGACGGCAAAAGTGTGCTTTGCCGCCGCCTCTTTGATGCTTTGCCGTCGGCAATTTAAAAACAGCCTTCTGGTAGTCCGCTTGGCTCGGACTCCCAATAACCTGCCTCTGCTGAACAATAAGCGTTCCTTATTTCTCAATAAGGTGCCTCTGCTGAGAAATAAGCGTGCCTTATTGAAAAAAGAAGAAAATAGTCTTTGTCATTCCCGAAGTTTTCTCTACCTTTGCCAATAATCATCTTGTTTATCTTTGTATTTACAGATATTATCTATAACTTTTTGCCGTTGAAAGCTGGACCTAAAAATAGAATATTATGGGAAAAGTGAAGATGTTGGGAGCCTTGGTGGGCGACATCGTGGGTTCTGTGTATGAGTTCCATAATGTGAAATACACAGACTTTGAGATGTTCACGCCTTGGACGAATTTCACGGATGATTCTGTGATGACGCTGGCTGTGGCGAAGTGGCTGATGGAAGATGAAAGCCGTTCGATGCAGGGCTTGGCGTATTATATGCAGGAGTTGGGAAAGAAGTACCCCAATGCTGGCTATGGCGGGAATTTTTCTGCCTGGCTCTATCAAGAGCATCCACAGCCTTATAATAGTTGGGGAAATGGTTCTGGCATGAGAGCAAGTCCAGTGGGTTTGTATGCGAGGACATTGGATGAGGCGTTGGCACTGGCGGCTGTCACAGCTGCTGTCACTCATAATCATCCTGAAGGAGTGAAGGGTGCTCAGGCGATTGCTGCGAGTATGTTCCTGTGCAGGGAGGGCAAATCTAAGGAGGAGATCAGGGATTATGTGGAAAGGGTGTTTGATTATGACCTTCATCGCAAGATTGAGGATATCCGTCCTTCTTATTCGTTCGATGTGTCTTGTCAGGGTAGTGTGCCAGAGGCCATCATCGCTTTCTTGGAGGGCAATGACTTTGAGGAGGTGATTCGCCTGGCTGTTTCTATAGGAGGCGATTCTGACACCATCGCTTGCATGGCTGGAGCGATAGCTGTTTGTCTGTATCCTATCCCTGACTGGATGGCAGAAAAGTGTGATGCAGTCTTGACCGACGAACTGCGACAGATCAAAGACCAATTTATGGAATTGTTGGAGAAAAGAGAATCTACAAAATAAATGGATAAAACACTCTATGAAACTCGATAAGATTTTTTGAGCTCAAATCGCCGACTCAAGCCGTTTGTTTACGCATTGTTTACGCAGACATGAAAAAAGCACTTGCGAGAAACTCGTAAGTGCTTGATTATTAGTGTGGACCAGCTTGGGCTTGAACCAAGGACCTCCAGATTATGAGCTTTTTCCATAGTAATTTCACGAAATCACAAATAATGCTAAATATCGGTAAATAAATGAGTTACAAATTTTGTGTATTGCAGAAAAATTCGTAAATTTGCACCGAATTTAGGGGTCTATGTTCACCTCATGTTCACCAAATATTATTCGTAAATGCCTGTAAATAAAGGATTCTGCCATGCCAAAAAAGATTTTTATGTCCACCGATTCGGCTGATTTGGCCAATTTCAGCTACAAGGGTGTCTATGTGTCGCTTACCATTGACACGCGAAAATGGACTGTTACCCAAAGGGATGAAGCTGGTCGCCCAGCTGAACATGACCAGGCTCAAGAGTTACCAATTGTCCTGAGAGTAACCAAGGATTCTAAGCGGCTTTATCTGCCTATTGGCGAAAAATACACATGGAATAATTGGTTAGAGATGTGTAAGCATGAACAAAGTACAAGAGTTAGAGCCGATTCTGAGAAGAGGGCAAACTTAAAGCAACATCTTGCCAAAATAAAGCCGACAATTTGTGAAATGGCAGATGCTGGCACATTCTCTCTTGTTAGGTTGAAAAACGTATATAACGGAGTTGCTGATGATAACGTTACGATATATTCTATTTGGGATGAATATATTCAAAAGAAGAAAGATGATGGCAAGGCTGGTACCGCGAGAGTTGGCAGAGACATCAGGAATAGGTTTATCAAAGACAACGGTATGGACGTTGTATTTGCCGACATTGACCATTCTTTCATACAGAAATGGGCAACGAAGATGAAGAAAGCAGGACTTAGCACAACCTATACAGGCATTGTGTTACGTTCGTTCCGCACTATAGTTAATATTGCCATCAATAAGGGTTTTATAAAAGGTACCACTAAGGAGATGTTTAAGGATTCTGGCTACAATAAAAAAGCTAGTCGCAAACATGAGTTCCTCGATGTGCCAACTATGCGTCAATTGTATGAGTTTTGGGAGAAGGATGAAGCAACGGATGAAAATGGTAACGAGCTTTACATTCCAAGGGACAAGCACGCATTGTTCCGTGACCTTGGGCTATTTCTTTTCATGTACCTTGGCGATGGGCAGAACTTGGCGGACACATTGCGGTTAGAGTATGACGGGTGGTATTTTGCCACCCACGGAAAGCAATTGAGATTCTATCGCCATAAGACCAAAGAGCGCAATGAAGATGCCAGCGAGGTTATCTTCCCTGTTACACCTGAGATAAAGAAGATACTCGACAAGTATGCCAATGAGCCCAAACTCGGTCAGCGCGTTTTCCCTATCATGAGTCAGCTCCTAACTCCTGAAAAAGAAATTTGGGTGATACAACGATACAACAAATACATTCGTAAGCATATGGGTAAGGTCGCAGAACACCTTGGTATGGAGCAAAGGCCGTCACCTACATGGGCCCGTCATAGTTTCGCTACGAACCTGAATAAAGATGCTGGAATACAATGCCTATCTGCTCAAAGATCCGAAACCAGAGGACAAAAAGGCAGCTTTGCTTGAATTGTTAAAGGGGATGAGTGCGGAGGAGCGTGCCGCACTGATGGCTGAAGCTTCAAAATAAGTTATAATCTGGCGCAATCTCAACTTTTTTGTAAGATTGCGCCAAGTTATAAAGTCAAATATCGCATAATCAGATATCACTCAATGGGAGATTTTGGGGTCAAATATGCAAATTATACTAAACAAATCTCAAAAATTACAAGATTTTGTCTTTTATAAAAGATAAAATTGTTATCTTTGCAGCAAATTTCATCTATAAAAGATATGAAAGCAATTGTGAGACAAAGTTATCTTGACAAGATAGCGAAGCATCTTGGTAAGGACACCATCATTATCATAGTCGGTCAACGACGTGTGGGAAAGAGCTACACTCTACGCCTCTTTAGGGATAAGGTTGCAGAAGATATTCATGCAAACATTATCTTCATTGACAAAGAGAAACATGAGTTTGCCGACATTCAGACTGACAGGGACTTGAATGCTTATATTGATGAACGGCGAGACAAGACAAAGACCAACTATATCCTAATAGATGAAGTTCAGGATATAGAAGGTTTCGAGAACAGTATCCGCAGTTATTATGAGGAGCCAGATATTGAAATAGTTGTAACAGGCTCCAACTCCAATATGCTCAGTAGTGACTTGGCTAACAAAATAGGCGGTCGCTAC
>CADAPC010000078.1 GCA_902789725.1 uncultured Bacteroidales bacterium | reverse complement strand
GAACCACCATTGCGGAACCCATGGGCTTCATCCACAATGATTAGGTCGAACTCTTCCTTTGACTTGTAGCGGTCTTTCCCATCAAGAACTCGGTCCAGTTTCCCATTGGTAATGAATTGTGCTTTATGATAAATGCCAAACAGTTTGAAGGTGTCCTCCCAGTTTTCACGGAGAGCTGGAGGAAACACAACGAGTATGCTCGTATTTCGTCCATTGGCTTCGATGAAACGCTTGGCAATCATGGTAGCAATCATTGTCTTGCCAAGACCGACCACATCTGCGAGGAATAGTCCATTATGGCGCATGAGCATCTGGAATCCCTGAATGACAGCATCGGTCTGATACTTCAACTCCATCACACCGGATGGAAGCTGGACAGAGAAATCATCTTCAACCTGGTCGCCAAAAGTATCTATCAATACCTTCAGGTAGATTTCGTATGGCGTAGGCTGATAACCCAGATACGTCTTCTGCTTGATGCCTTCAATATCGTCAATTGTCAATGGAACAGCTTCTTCCCATAATTTTTTGAATTCCGTATGGCAGTAATCGACATCATCAAAATCCTTCATGGCCACATTCAACTCATACCTTGGGGATTGTGTCGTGCCAAGTCCTGAATCTGAAATGTTGGATGATCCCATGATGACCCATCCGTCGGTATGCTCTGAATGGTTTTGAGGCAGACACAAATAAAACTTGGCATGAAGATTTTTTGTTGAGTGTATCTTCATTTGGAGTCTGCCGTCCACAAGATCTTGACACATCTGAAGGATGCCTTCCTCTACTTCTGGAGCATATCGGGCATTGATAATGTCCTGACGGAATTCTTCATCATAGACAATCTTTGCTTTCTCTGCACTCTCCAGCATCAACATCGTTTTGTTATGTCTGCGGAATATATCATCGATGTTAATACCTACAAGTATCTTGATTTCCTCAACATCCTTCAACTCCTTACGAAGTTTGAAATAGCCTGAAGAACGAAAGAATCCGGCAACAGCCAAGAATCGGTCGAAGTTTGCCATGCCTGATGCTATACCCTTCAATTTGTCAAAAAGAGTATTGCCTGTATCATTATTGAAAAACTTACTGCTCATATATTATTGTGAAACTTTCTATTGTATCGCTTACGAATATGATTTACTATTTCAGCATCTCTAAGATTGTCTCTGGTGATGTTGACAATTCGGTTACAGCACATAATCCAGCGCCTATATCTTTTACGCTGGCACCAAGAAGATACGCCTTATTGTCGATTATCAAGAATCGGTCGTGATTTTTGTGTGGCAGTTGTACAAACGTAATCTCAGGATATTGTTCGTTGTGTTTCTTTAGGTCTGTCAGGAATTGCTCGCTGTAGCGTGTATGGATTGTGGCTGTCACACCATCTGCACGCTTCGTTAGCAATGACAAAACACGATCGTCCACAAAATTGTCTATTAACACTATCCTTTGTTGGGCTGTTCGTACTAAGTCTGAAATATACGACCAGGCATCCCACACGCATCCAGTCTGGAATATCTGTTCCGGCAAGAGCTTCGGAGAGAAATTTTCTATTTTCTCAATAATGGCATCGATTTTCTCGTCCGTCTCCTGTTGGTGCTGCTCAATGTTGAAAATACGCTGAATCATCTGAGCATTATTATTCACTAACTGTGGGATAGCCGTAAAAGCACGCATAATCTTGATGTTGACACCAACAGCAGTCTGTGACCTCAGCACGCTACTAAGCATGGCAACTCCATTGCGAGTGAAAGCATAAGGCGGCCTTCTTAAGCCCATTTTCGCAAAATTTGATGTCGCATTTTGCGATATCAAAATATCTGAGCCATAATTATTGTTAAGATTGGAGGTCACAATTTGTGACTTCCAATTAGTATCTTGCTGTCTTTCTACCGAATTGGAGGTCACAATTTGTGACCGTAATATTTCAAGTTCGCTTTTTGTTAACTTGAACATAAAGTCCTCTGGGAAACGATTTGTATTACGCTTAACAGCCTGATTGAGTGCTTTTGTTTCAACACCATACAGAAAAGCCAAGTCGAAGTCAAGCATTACCTGTTGCCCTCGTATAACTCGTATCATCGACTTAATGCTGATGTCTTCAGAGCTACTTTGTGCAACGGATGTTATCACCTCGTCATGGTTTGGGGACACTTCATTGAGGGTGTCGCATTTTGCTACCCCCTTAGGTTCACCTTTTTCAGCAACTTTCTTCTTTGCCATATTGCTCTTAACAAATAATGTCTTTTGTTGGCTACAAAATTACAAAAAATATCTTGTATAACCTTTGGTTATATCGAAAAATTGCCTTTCGATGGCTTACTTTTATGATTTTTTGTGCAAATGATGTGTTTGTATGACCTCAACTGAAAAAGGTTGTCACTTTTTGGAGAGTTAAACTTAACTGGTTATTACAACAACCAATTTGCTGAAAAGTATTATTTACATGCCGATTTACAGCCATTTTTGAAACACTTAACTAAAACTTTCAAAACACTTAAGTGTTGTGTTAGGAACACTTAAGTGTTTTTGGCAAAATAGTTAAGTGTTTCAAAAATGGCTTTTCTGAACAAAATTTTCGACATAAAAACATGGATAACATCACCACGTAGCGTCATGCAGCACCTTGTTCACGTCAGCCGCAAAGCACAACCATTTCTTGCTTGCTCCCGACAAATTGACGGCAGGCGACATCCTTGCCATGGACAGGGCATACATCGACTACGAGAAATTCGAGCAGATGACTCAGAGAGGAGTTATCTACATAACCAAGATGAAGCAGAACTTGACCTACGAGACACTCTCAAGCACCTACTACATGAACCGAGAAGGGGCTGATGCAGTGGCGTGAGGAGTACGTGGTGTTCCGCAAGGAGGTGAAAACGAAAGAAATAGGAGAACAGGGGGCTTGGATACGTGATTATTCTCTGGACTTGCTGATTACAAAGCAGGTTCAGAACAGACAGTCATGTTTAGCGGACAGTAATAACCAAGAATTGTCAGCCCTCCATACTGACAGCTCTTTGCCAGCCCGAAGAGTATAGTCCATAACACACCCTTTGCAGCAGCACTTATTGGGAGCAGCATTTGGGCAAAAGAAAGAATATAGAAAGGTATGCAGCACAGAAGCACTATGACACCTGTCCTGAATGACAGAGATTGAAGCCACTTCTTGACCTTATCCCAAGTTCCCTTTATTGCCTGTCCTACCTTACTCACAGTTTTTAATCTCTAATATTCCATCAACTTCATGCTCCACAAAAGGTCCCTCTTTGCATTCCAGGAGAACGCTGGGTTCGATGCACTCCAAGCCATGCCACACGTTCTTTGGTATATCCACGCCGTAAGTTCCACTATTTTGACTGATAATACAGGACTCCAGAACCTCACCGTCATCGTTATAGGTTGTCACCCTGACCTTACCCTTCAGAATCACAAAGGTCTCTGCTTTTGTGGGATGATGGTGTACTGGTATCTGAGTGCCAGGTTCCAGTGCGTTGAGGAAACGATGGCACTTGTCCTGAAGGCTCTGATGGAAGTTGTAGTTCATTCTCAGTCTTGGGGACTTCTTCGCTTCATCCGCTACTTGTGTAAGTAATGTATCGTCTATTATCTTCATGCTTTTTCTCCTATTTCAAGTTGTTCTTCAAGAAATTCTGCTGCATCAGCTACACAGTCAGGACACTCACGCAACACTACCTTTGTTCCTGCACCTTTCAGTAGCTTGCATTGTGTGGCTCCGTTTCTATCCTGGAACTTGGTCATAATCTGGCGCATCTGTTTCATGGACTTCACTTTGTCTTTGTTGACCAGTCCTAAGACAAGGCCAGCCCCAACGAGTGCGCCACAGGTTCCTTCCATATTGCCCATACCGCCACCGAAAGCTCCTGCAATATTCATGGCTTCATCCTCATTTATCCCTGCAATATCGGCATAAGAATGAAGGATGGCTTGGGCGCAGTTATGGCTATTGCACCTCTTCTTCTCTGCTGCTATATGTTTTCTTGTTTCCATATCATTTAATTTTTATTCCACATCTAAAGGATTGTAATTGTTCACCCATTACACTCTTCATTACTTCAAATACATTATCACCTGTACAATGGCTGGTATAGAACTGGGTTGTAGGATATTGTTCTTTCAACCTTTCAGCCAAAAACAAGAGTTCTTTCTCCGATTCCTGACCGTCAAGCAAATGAAAGCCACCTACTACATACTTTACGGGATAGGGACATGCTGCCAGTATGTTCTCCAGTCCACTATGAGCGCAGCCAGTGAACAAAAAACCATCGGTATATAAAGCCAGTTCGTGACGGAAATCATCATTCACATATTCGCCATTAGCACATTCCACGAAAAGGTGTTTGTTCCCTTTTGGCATCGGATAAATCTGAGGGATATGGGCTATAACATAAAGGTCATCAGAAATCTCACATGACTTGTCTATTGTTATGAGCCGATCCTTGATGTAATCTGGCCATACTGTTGTTATGCTATGCAAATTACCTCGTTTGGAAAAGAACTTTCCATTTATTGCATTAGGGGAGACGATAACCTTTGACTCTCGGTTCTGCTCTAAGAAATATCGCAAGCCTCCTGCATGATCACTATGACCGTGAGAAATGAAAACATAGTCCACGCAGCTGAGATTTACGCCCATCAGTTCCGCATTTTTGATAAACACGTCACTTGCTCCAGTATCAAGCAGAATCCTATGTCGTTCTGTTTCCAACAGGATAGAAATCCCATGCTCTGTAGAGAGACGGCTGTCATTGCTCCTATTATCTGATAATACAGTCCACTTCATTACATTTCACTCAATGGGGTCTGAACAAAACTTTTCATATTGTCTGTTTATTTGATTCCTAATTTCTTAGGCAATTTACTCACTACAAGGTCATAAGAAGCCTTTATTTGTTGTTTGACAAAATCATCGTTCAGTTGGTTCAGATAGAGTTCACTCCAGTTCTTCTTGTTCATGTGGATTGCCGGGCCAACACCTTCATACCTCTCTCGCAACTCTATAGCTACATCAGGCTGCATCTTAACGGCAACATGAGGGTCTGGAACATCGAGATTGGTAAGCAAGAACCATTTACCAGCAATTCGCCAGCTTATCCAACTTTTCACAAACAGATTCTCTGTAACTTGTTCATTCAAACTTAATGCGTATTCTCTAACTTCCTCAATGTTCATATAGCAAGCAGAAAATTAATGTTAGTTGAATAATGATGATGGCTGGTACACCATACCTGAACTTTTTATGCAAGGTCTTATGATGCCATACCTTCATTCCAAGCCAAGCTCCGATGCTTCCACCAAGTACAGCCAAGCCCAATAGTGCCGTCTCTCTTATACGCCACTTGGACTTCTTTGCTTTCCACTTATCGATACCGTACATGAAGAAAGTGACCACGTTGATGACAGCGAGGTAGATTAGAACGATATGTTGGAAGATTTGTTCTTTCATTTACTTTTTAGTTCTTAGCAGTTTCTTAGCCAAAGGTACATACCAGTTGCGGACTTCATCTGCTGTTGGAGTATGACCTCCTGGGAAATGGAACGACTTGTTGTAATACTTCAAGAAAGTAGGTTCAAAGTGTGCCAACGTGTCCTTTTCCCCGAACAATCCCCAAATTCGGTCTTTGAAGACGGGATTGACCTTGTCTTCCTCTGTCACGACTCGGCCATTCAAGCGAGCTTGATGGCTCTCGCTGCTCCATCGGTTACAGTAATTGAATTGAATAGCCTCCATTTCTGCAAACTCTTCAATCAAGGTCTCATTAATGACAAAGTTCTGCTTGCCGTCCTTTCGAGGTGACTTGTATTGATGCTCACCAATACGCTGTTTCAGAAACTCCGTCATCTGGAAGTGAGGATTACCAAGTAAAGCAGGAACACCCATAACAGGAGCCACCATTTGAGCATAGAAGGAACCGCAGCTATTGCCAATCAAGAGGTCTGGCTTCTCACTGTCAATCAGTCCACGAATAAGACTGACAGCCTCTTTCGGGTGCATTGGCAAGTCTGGTGTGATAACATCTGCTTCACGCTCGAAAGCCTCTTTCAGTGCAACAGCAGGTACGCACTGACCACTGGCATAGAAACCATGCAGGAACAGAATCTTCTTGCATAGCGAGCTATGGCCCAAGGGATTAAGCCCAAAGATGCCCAAAAGCAACAAAAACAATGGAAGATAATCATCTCAGATTTAGTAATTATTAGAACACACCTTTAGTCATGTGATAGCCCATCCTGTTCAACTGCATAGCGGCTCCAAACAAATAGAGTTGATGCAGGCAATAATGTAACTGGCTGACCGTCCGATGCGTTCAAATTACAAAAAGGGCGAGTCAACTCGACACGTCCTTTGTTGGAGAAAAACAAACTCCTTCATTGTTAGTGGAGATGGAGGGGATTGAACCCTCGTCCAAACAAGGAAGCCATACGCTTTCTACATGCTTATTCTTGTATTGAGTTTTCGTGATGCAGCAAGACCAAGACAACCAACTACACCCTTATCCTCTAAAGTTTCATCAACAGATTGAGGCCTCTGATGACTATTCCCGATTTTATAGCACCGCTGGTCAGAACGCTTCAGGACAGGTAGCTTTCTGGGCGATGTCTCGTTCTCCTGCCTGGCAGGAGAATTAGGCTCGATTTACTAAGCTTCGATCAAGCAGCGAGAGCGTAACGAGTTTCGCCAATTAATTTTTTGATGTCTGAGATTTGAGAGAGGGGCATCGACTCTCTGCATGCTTACGTACCACCTCATCTTGCTGTCAAATCCAGTCATCCCCGGCTTGTTTGCAAGTTCGTTCGTGTGTCCCGTTTATCACACACAGCAGATTACGTTCATCCGATTCCAATCCGATTCGCACAATCCACCTTGAACGGAAGTGATAAATATAGCTCAACCAGCCGCTGCCAATTGAGCTTTTTGTTTTGGAGGTGCGTACCCGATTCGAACGGGTGTGGACGGTTTTGCAGACCGTTGACTAAGCCACTCATCCAACGCACCATTGCATTGTTTTGCTGTTTTGCGAGTGCAAAGGTAGTACTTTTTCTTCTAACACCAAACAATTTGTACATTTTTTTAAGGGGAAAAGCAAAAAAAACACATTATGTCGAAGAAAAGAAGTAAATTTGCATGATGAACAAAAGCAATCCTACAGAAAAAGTCGCTGCTTTTATTTTGAAGCACCATCTTCTGAAAGAGCACACCAAAGTGGTTGTCGGGCTAAGCGGCGGCCCTGATTCAGTGTGTCTCGCAGTAATGTTGCACAGTCTCGGCTATGACATCATTGCCGCCCATTGCAATTTTCATCTTCGCGGCACAGAGAGCATGCGCGACGAACAATTCGTCTCCAATCTATGCTTCCAGTATGGACTGACCTATAGAAAAGCAGACTTTGACACCCTTACCTACGCACAAATTCACCAAATCAGCATCGAAATGGCGGCACGCGAACAGCGATATGCATGGTTTCGCCAACTGAAAAACGAGACAGGAGCCACAGCCATCGCTGTGGGACACCACCAAGATGACAATGCCGAAACTCTTCTACTCAACCTGACAAGAGGGACGGGCATCAAAGGACTCTGCGCCATGCAACCTCAAAGCGGCGATGTGGTTCGTCCCTTACTGTGTCTGACACGAACTGAAATTTTGTCTTACCTGCAAACAGATGGCCTGAGCTACGTAACCGACCACACCAACTTAGAAGATGAGGTGGCGCGCAACAAGATTCGTCTGAATGTCCTGCCCATACTGAAAGGTATCAACCCAGCGATTCTCTCCAATATCACTTCCACCATCGAGAATCTGAACGAAGTACAAAGAGTGTATCGCCAAGCCATCAATGCTGCCATCCAAAATTGCTGCATTCAGAAAGAAAATGGAGAATTGCACATTATTATATTAAAGCTACTTCAACTCCCCTCCCCCATCTCGCTTTTGCACGAAGTGCTCTTCCCTCTTGGTTTCAACAAACAACAACTGAAGGGCATCCTCGCATCGCTGGGCGAATGTGGAAAAATTTTCACAGCCGACGAGCGTCGCCTGCTCATAGACCGTGAAGTAATCATTATAGAAAGCCTACATTACCCTTCACCACAAATCTGCCAAGAGGTGCTGCCGCGAACTGCTGTCAACATCAGCAAATCGCCTCACTTAGCCTATCTCGATGCTGACAAAATTCATGGTTCACTCACGCTTCGCACCCCTCGTACAGGCGACACCTTCGCCCCGTTCGGCATGCACGGGAAACGCAAACTCCTCAGCGACTTCCTCACCAACCTCAAGCTTTCCCTTTTCGAAAAAGAGCATCAGTCTCTCCTCATGGATGGAACAGAAATTGTTTGGGTGGTAGGGAAAAGAAGTTCTGAACTCTATAGAGTGGACGAAAACACCCAACGCGTGGTAGTGCTGAGCATGAAATAAGCGATATGGCTCAATGACCATATCGCTTATTTTCTAAATTACCAGCAGAAGACTCATGCCTTATTGAACTTTTCCTTAGGACGCTTGCAGCGTGGACACTTCCAGTCGTCAGGCAATTCTTCAAAAGCAACGCCATTGTGCTCTGCCGGATCGTAAACATATCCGCAAACGGAACAAACATACTTGCCAGAAGCTTGCATTTGAGAGAAATCGACTTCAGCCAGTACGGTAGGTACAGGATTGTCCAAATCCATCACTCGCTTGCCTTCCAAGTTCTCATAGCCTTGCGGAGAATGAGTGGAGAGATACACTGTAGGGTGATTGCGGACGAATTCACGCACACGATTTTGTGTTTCACGAGCTGCTTCTTTGTCATCGAAGACAACCGATAGTTTATCCTCGTATAAAGCCTCGTCCACGTAGGTAATATCACCATGAATCATGTAGAACAAACCGTCCAGTTCCACAATGACGATACTATTGCCATTTGTGTGACCTTTCGCCTTGATGAAATAGATCCCTTCTGCAATTTTCTGACTTTCAGTAAAATTATAATAGGCACCATCAGTGAAGCTAACAGGCACAAGATTGTTTAGTCCTTGAAGTTCTTGAGCCGCCAACTCTTCCTTGTTCACATACACTTTCGCATTGGGGAAGGAACGCAATTCGCCACTGTGGTCTGCATGACGATGAGTAAGCAGAATCTTCGTCACCTGCTCAGGCTTATATCCCAAGGCTGCCAACGCTTCCATATAGCTACAGATGTCCTTTCCTGTAAAAGCCACAGAATTCTCGTCTGGTGCTTCTTCGGGCGTTCCAGCCGGAAGACCCGTATCCACAAGAATGACCTCACCACCCATATCAATAAGATAGTTTTGCAAACTACCGCGATAGCGAATATTCTTATCGAATTTCTCCGTTCCTTCTTCCCCGCCAAAAGCAAAGGGTTGAGTGTAGAAACCGTCTCGTCTGAATTTAACTGCTTTGATTTCCATGTAAATAATTATTGTTTTAGTGATAAGTTAGCCAAGATTAAACATAAGTCAAAATGTCGATAAAAAGATGCTCTTTGCCGACAAGCATTGCAAATACGCTTAGTCATTTTGTATCTTATCCAAATTTGCGAGCAAGCATCCACAAAAATTATTTCTTTGCGCGCACATCATCAAGGAACTTGACCATCTTCTGCAAGTTTTCCACAGAGTACATGCCCATTCCATGTCCACCTTCAGGGACAAACGTGGCTTCGGTCTTCACACCAGCCGCTTTCAGCAGCTCAAAGAATTTCTTACCTTGGCAGCAGGGAACGACATTATCTTTCTCGCCGTGGAAGATGATGATGGGCACGTCAGTCTTATCCACATAATTTGTGGCACTAAGTCCCCGATACTTATCTGGTTCATCTGCCAGTTTCGTCCCACCCAACAAGACATCTTCCGGGCTTGAAGCACCCATCGTCATGTGCTCTCCACAATCCATAGCGGTAAGGTCAACGGGACCGGACCAGTCGCAGGATGCATTCACCCTGCTGCTTTCCTTCAAGTAGTTGCCCACAGCCCCCTCTATATCGATACTCTCTTTGCCAACTTTTGCAATCTTCACGCCATTGGTGGTGCCACAGACAGATGAGAGATGTCCGCCAGAGGAGAAACCTGATGTGGCGATAAAGGATGTATCGAACTTGTAAGTCTTTGCCTCACCACGGATGAAGCGGATAACGGCTTTGATATCGTTAATTTGAGCAGGCCATTGTGCATCGCCACTGGAACGGTGGTTAGGGCACACTACTGCATATCCTGAATCAAGCAAAGCCTTGACAATGGTACCAAGGTCAGCAGCCCCCTTACTATTGTTGGAGAACCATGCGCTGCCATAAACATGCACCACAACTGGATAGGAAGCTTTCTCTTGCTTGGGCAAATAGATATCGCAAGTGTGGTAGGCTTTGTCATCGCCAGCATAGTTCACATCTTTCCACTCTTTTGATGTTTCCAATTGAGCCTGTTGCTGGAAACCGCCAAAGCCTCCAAAACCGCCACCAGGTTGAGCCATAAGTCCTGTAGCACTGCTCATGAGTGCTGCACAAAAAGCGAAACTTTTGAGAGATTTTTTCATTTTTCTAATGTTTTGTAAAGAATTAAGTTGATAGATGAAGTTAGTAATTGTATAAGTTTTGAATTACAAAGTTATATAAAAATTTTGGAATCATCACATTTTGTTGACAAAAATGATTCTATTTTAGAGGAAAGATTGCTAAAAGCAACAGATTCTTCAACTTTCAGCGATGACTCTTTGCTCATTTGTTCAATAGACCTCCTCAGTCAGCATTCAGTCATCCGATGTAAATTCGATTTCAGTCGTTACCGGTTCGGAATATTTCTTCATTCACGTTCCACCAGCAATTCACGATTGGACCATAATTGCTTACGGTAGTGCTCCATCGAGCCCTTCGGAATGAGAATACGCTTGAGTTGAGGACAAGCTGTAATCGCAGAGCCATCCACAGTAAGCAGAGTTGGCAAGATGGTGATTTGCTGTAGTTTTTCGCAAAAAGTGAAGGTGTTCCTTTCAATGTGACAGACAGTTTCCGGAACGATAAATTCTGTTGCATCGGTGGGGCAATGCATCAAACGCCGAAATTTATCGGCATAAAGTGCCTTGCCAATCACACGATAATAATCGCTAACCAGCAAAATCTCGCAACTGCATCCGCTAAAGGCAGGAGCCTTGATGCTTTTCACACTCAGGGGTATCTCCACCTGCTTCAACGCTGCACAATGATGAAAGGCCGCTGCACCAAGCTCCTCAATAGTGGAGGGCAACGACACTTCTTTGAGCGACGTGCATGCAAAGAAGGTGGACATCGCCAGTTCTGTCAGCGAATTGGACAGCACACATGTTTCCAGCGCCGTGCAATGAGAAAACACCCCTGCCCTCATTGTCCTCACCGAATCAGGCATGACCACGCTCACCAGCTTCTCGCAACTGTGAAAAGCATGCTTCGCCAACTCCTCCGTTCCATCCAGAATCGTGTAGTGAGCACAATCCTGCGGTCCCCTCACCAGCACTTTCCTGTCGGGAGAATACACACCCCCTTGTTCATCGACGAACATATATGGCATTGGGAAGACCATCTTCTTATTCCTCCACTTTAACGATACGGGCAATCTTCATGAAAACCTATCACCTTATCACCAAAGAAGGTCTGACCATGCCACAATTCATCGGCCACATGCAACATCTGAGGATAACTCGTCAAATCTCTTATCCAGTCTGGCTTCACCTTCTCCATTCCCTCCAATCCCATTGCCGCCCCCATCATACACCCAGCCATTGAAGCAGCCGCACAACTGTCACCACCATGATTGATGGCCGTAATCATGACAAGGGGGAATCGGTCAAAAAAGCTGATGCTACTGAACAGCGCGATGGCAAGTGCCATGCCCTCTGTCCGTTCCTCACCTATCATGGAGATGAAATAGTTCGACAAACTTTGATCCACGCCATCGTTTTCTCTGAACGAGTAACTACTGGTATATGATTCACAAAACCTCAAACCCCGTTTTATCAGATTCTTCACCTTCCACACCTCCTCCCTGCATTCAGGAAGCAGTTTCTGCATCACATTGACCCCCTTAAACGCATGCTTAATCAGCAAATCTTTCGTTGGTCGAGCATTCCTCATCAATATATATATAATATGAATCAGCACGGCCACAGGAATATAATCCTGCGGACGGTGGTGGATTCTCCGTGCCACCTCCAGTGCAAGCGCATCTGCATCAGACAGATTCATTCCATGCCAGCCAGCCTCAGCGAGATCATTGGCCGTCCTAATTGCAAACTGCGTGTGTGCAGATATTCTCGAACCCCAACAGTAACCTCTCAATCCACACTCAGGCAACCAGCCATAGTCCCCATTGATATCCACCATCGCAGGATAGCTCTTTCTCCTCACAGGAAACCCCAAGGCATCGCCGACAGCCTCACCAACCATGATACCTCTAATTCTATCTTGAACAATATCCATCATACTGAAGATTCTCAAAGCTAAAATTACATGGTGAAAAAATCTCTTTTCCCATCATCCGATATTCCAATCACATGCACGTCATCAAACTCATCCGTCATATAACTGATAGTTCCTGTGAAGTCTCTGATAACTGTAACAAAGAAAGGCTTCTCGTCAATGAGTCTTTTCAACTCAGGCTCCTCCTTAATTGCCTTATTATAGTCACACACACCAATCCTCGCCGAATCCACACAAACATTCCCCATCGCCCGTTCATCCGCAAACTCATCCTTCTCATCATCATAGTCACCAAGTTTCCCGCGAAACACGAGATACGCCCCATCAGCCAAGGTGTCTATCACTAAGTCGAAACCGTACATTTCAAAATCATCATCCCACCCATCATTCATCACATAGCTGGGATCAACCAACAGGACATCCACATGTTCATATTTTACTGCTTTCTTGTCCATCTTCCTCAAAGCTCAAAATGATTCGTTTCCTTTCAATCTTCATCCCTTTTTACACAACAACTGTACAACA
>CADAPC010000077.1 GCA_902789725.1 uncultured Bacteroidales bacterium | reverse complement strand
CGCAGCACACTTCATTACCATACCTGTGGCTTCGCTGCCTAAGGGCATCTACATTGCCACAGCCACCACAGAGGCTGGCGATGAATGCCACATCAAATTCTTCATAAAGTAAAAAAAAAAGGTGTTTTTTTATCTTCAAGTCAAAAAAATGAGAAGGAAATGATGAGGGTTTCATATTTTTATCCTAAATTTGCAACACAAAACAAAAGCAACGAGGATAAAAATAAAACAGGGCTTCCAGAGCCAACTGAAAATCCTCATCATTCCTTCTCCTGATGAGCACTAACTATTTAAACCGCACAACATGAAAGAAACTATCCTTGTGACCGGTGGAACAGGATTCATTGGTTCACACACAACAGTAGAACTCCAGCAGGCTGGCTACGATGTTGTCATCATCGACAACCTTTCAAACTCAAATGCCAACGTTATTGATGGCATCGAGAAAATCACAGGTATCCGTCCTGCATTCGAGAAAGTTGATTTGAACGACTTTGCAGCAACAGAAACTGTATTTAAGAAATATTCCATCAAAGGCTGCATCCATTTCGCAGCCAGCAAAGCAGTAGGTGAGTCGGTTGAGAAACCACTCCTTTATTACCGCAACAACCTCAATTCGCTCATGAACGTTCTTGAACTCATGACGAAGTATGGCGGCAAGGGCATCATCTTCTCTTCATCATGCACAGTGTATGGTCAGCCAACAAAGGAAAACCTACCTGTCACAGAGCAGGCTCCCATCCAGAAAGCTCTCTCTCCCTACGGCAACACGAAGCAGATAAACGAGGAAATCATTCAGGACTACATTCACTCAGGAGCACCCATCAAGTCCATCATCCTCCGCTACTTCAACCCTATTGGGGCACATCCATCAGCCAACATCGGCGAGTTGCCCAACGGCGTGCCAATGAATCTGATTCCATTTGTCACTCAGACCGCCATCGGCATTCGCAAACAACTCAAGATTTTTGGCAACGATTATAACACACCCGACCACACCTGCATCCGCGACTACATCTATGTGGTAGATCTTGCAAAGGCTCACGTAAAGGCTATGCAGCGAGTGCTCGAACAAGAAACCGACCCTGTTGAGGTGTTCAACATTGGTACTGGTCACGGCTACTCAACCCTCGAAATTGTAGAAGGATTCGAAAAAGCCACAGGTGTGAAACTTCCTTGGGAATACGCACCTCGCCGCGAGGGTGACATCGAAGCCATTTGGGGCAATGTGGACAAAGCAAATAAAGTGCTCGGCTGGAGTGCCGACACACCACTCGATGACATTCTGCGTTCCGCTTGGAAATGGCAAGAGAAACTCCGCGCTGACGGAATACAATAAAGGACTATTCAGGGTATGTCCTTAAAAAACTCCCTGATATGTTCCAGAACAAAAATTCTGGTTCCTCCAGAATTAATTGTCGTGTTTTATTTTGTGTTTGTGTTGTGGCTATTCTTTTTCGTGAGAAACGGGGTAGCCCTTTTTTTCACTACATTTGCAAAAACAATAAGTTCAATGCAGATTATCCATGACATAGCTGACCTGTTGATGCCTCGAAGGTGCTTGCAGTGTGGGAAGCGGCTCTCATCACAAGAAAAGCATCTTTGTCTGCCTTGTTCTATGCAATTATCATTCACTGAGTTCCACAAAAAAGAGCACAGTCCTTTGGAGAAAAAATTCTGGGGTTTGTTTCCTGTAGGCAAAGCTGTTTCCATGTTTTTCTACTCAGGTCCTCGGGCTCGTCAGCTTATTCATGCCATCAAATATAAAAAACATCCAAAAGCTGGCACCTATTTCGCTGAGATATATGCCGATGAATTGAAGGAGTACGCGTTTTTCGACGGTATAGACGGAATCATTCCCATGCCCATTCACTGGATTCGCCAACTCTCACGCGGCTACAATCAGACTCATTACATAGCTCAAGGCATTCGGAACAGGACAGGACTGCCCATTTGGAAAGGGGTGGTGAAGAAAAGAATCAATAATTCCACACAAACCCGTTTAAACAAAAAGGAACGTCAAGAAAACGTGAAAGGAATTTATCAACTCATCCATCCAGAAATCATCGCCAACAAGCACGTCCTTCTCATTGACGATGTAACCACCACAGGGTCCACCCTCATCTCCTGTGCACAAGAATTGGCTAAAGCCCCCAATGTCACCATCTCCATTCTCACGTTCGCCATTGTTTCTGAAACAGCTATCCCCGCACTTCAAAACGATGAACCAGAAATATCTGTCTATGGTGTGCCACTCTTAGAGTAGAAAACCATCAAACACACATGATTTACCCAAAATCCACATCTTTATAGTACACAAAAAGCACTTTTACAGCGGATAATTTGTAGAAGGAGGAAAAAAGAGATACCTTTGTAAGCAGATTTTTTATTCACCACCTTAAAAACGACAAGAATATGAGAAAGAATTTAATCCACATCATCGCCGTATTGACAATGCTGGCAGGAGTGAGCTGCAATGCTGATGCTAAATTAGGCAAACTCGCCAATCAAGCATCTCCTTCAAATGACATGGAGGAAACGGAAGCCGCAGCTCCACAAGCGACGGTCTCTCCCACAGCACCCAAAGGAAAAGATTCATCATCCTACACAGTCAATGGCCACACCTACACCATGCAAGGCACATTGAACATCAAGACATACGATGCCGCCGCCTCAGGCAAAGTAACCTTCACCCATGTGCCGTCCAACTACGCTGAGTTTGAAGAAATTTACACCCAGTTCCTCGGCAAAACCCCTCATGGTGTAGCTGCCATGATGCCTATGGCGATGGAGATGTATGGACGCAACCGTGCTGAAGGCGAAAAGTGCATCCGCCTCATCAACTACCCCAGCAACGTCAATTCCGTCCTTTCGCAGTTGAAAGAGAAGTTTGGCACCAACCAATATGCGCCAGCCAACGACAGCTACCATCAGCGTTACTTGCCGGCAGCCGTGCTCGAGGGAGCCACTCCCACTAACGCCTACACCCCAAGCTATCCCTACACCGTAAACATGAAAGCCAG
Organism: uncultured Bacteroidales bacterium; assembly: GCA_902789725.1. Taxonomy (GTDB): domain Bacteria; phylum Bacteroidota; class Bacteroidia; order Bacteroidales; family Bacteroidaceae; genus Minthosoma. Next base: position 6,641 of record CADAPC010000077.1, on the reverse strand, counting down.
CGTGAACACACACAAGGACATGCAGCTCTACGACGGCCGCGTCATGTACATCTACATCATGGGAAAAGGATGGGACACAGAGCAACGCAGTGTAGAGATTGTGCAGACCTCCGACAGCGAACTGTTCAAGATTTTCAACTGTCCAGCCCTCTACACCCAGTGCAAAAACATCAAAGGCACTTGGGAAGGTCTGAAATAACTCAACATTCTATCACTTCGCCGTCATAGGCCAGGTGAATGCCCGTGGGGAGTTTCTGCTCTTCACGGGCATGTGGTTCTATATGGTGACTCATGTGCACCAACCACGTCTCCTTCACTCCAAGTCGGCGGGCAAAGGCAATAGCTTCTTCTATAGACTGATGACTGGGATGCTCCTTGTGGCGCAGTCCGTTGACAATCATATACTCCACACCTTCCAAATACGCAAATTCCTCTTCTGGAATAGTCTTCATGTCTGTGATGTAGGCAAAATTCCCTATACGAAATCCCACAATAGGAAGCCGTCCATGCATCACACGTATAGGCATAATCTCAACATCATGGTTGCCCACACCACCCTTTTGTTCCTTCATTCGCTGCAACTCGTCCCACACCTGCTGACGCTTCATCTTCACGGCATCTTCCAGATACGCCGATGCCATTGGTTCTTTCTCCACATCTTTAATGATGATGGGCACATGCGGCTCAATCTCTATCAGAGTGATGGCTGGAACTCCCGGGTAGCGTTTTTCCTTGGGGGTGAAACAATAGGGAATGCGCTGCATCAAGTGGTCAGCACATAATTTTTCCGCATACACATCCACATCGCCAAAAATGCTGTAGGGGCGCAAATCATCCAGTCCGCCCACATGGTCATAATGCTCATGGGTAATGAGCACAGCATCGAGGGGTTTGAAATCAATGCGAAGCATCTGCTCGCGGAAATCGGGTCCACAATCAATGAGGATGTGCTTGCCACCCACCTCAACCAGCGCAGAAGTACGCAATCGTTTATCTCTATTGTCGGCAGAAGTGCACACCTCGCAGGGGCACCCAATCTGAGGAACTCCACAAGAGGTTCCACTTCCAAGTATCGTGATTTTCATCGTACTATATCAAATTAACTTCAGGATGAATATGAATGCCAAACTTGTCGTACACATCCTTGCAGATGGTGTCGCACAGTCGGATAATTTCGTCGGATGTTGCACCGCCAAGATTCACCAGCACCAAGGCTTGCTTGTCATGCACTCCAGCCCTTCCCAATGCCTTTCCTTTCCATCCACACTGCTCAATCATCCACCCGGCTGGAATCTTCACGCCATCAGCCACCTCATAGTAGGGCATCTGCGGATAAACTTTCTGCAAGGAGAGAAACTTTTCCCTGCTCACCACAGGGTTCATGAAGAAGCTGCCGGCATTTCCTTGCACCTCAGGATTGGGCAGTTTGGCTTTGCGAATATCAATGATAGCTTGACGCACATCAGCTATCGTCACCTCCTTCTTTTCACCCAGCACCGCCTTGATGTTGCCATATTCCAATTTCAGCACAGGCACCTTCTGTAAGCAATAAGTCACATAGGTGATTGCATATTGACCTTTCAGTTCTTTTTTGAACACACTCTGGCGATAGCTATACTTGCAATCTTCGTTGGAGAAGATACGTTTTGTTCCCTCTGTCAAACTGATGGCTTCCACCTGCACAATCACATCCTTCGCTTCCACACCGTATGCGCCAATGTTCTGTACCGCACTGGCTCCCACTTCTCCAGGAATGAGCGATAAGTTCTCCACTCCACCCAGGCCTTGCTCAACCGCCCATGCCACAAAATCATCCCACACCACTCCTGCGCCCACACGCACCAACACTTCATCCGCATTCTCAATAGGTTTCAGTACCTCAATGCCACTTATATCACTATGAAGCACGGTGCCATCATAATCTCCCCTGAACAGCAAATTGCTGCCACCTCCCACATGAAGCACAGCACCGCACAGCGTTGGAAGAATATCCTGTAGTTCTTCCTCACTGTCGTATTCAACATATCGCTTTGCCTTCACGTCCATACCGAATGTGTTGTGCTTCAGCAAACTATAATTATTGTATTCTCGCATACATCAACTCTTAATTTCACACTCTCACTTTTTTTAACTTTTCAATACTCAATCTCAGCCAGTTGCCAATCATCGCCAATCTTGTTGAACTTAAACTTAATCTGCATTCCATTGCTTACACCTTGAAGCAACAGAATTTTACGGTTCTGACTGATACTCGCCTGTCCATAGTTCACATTCACAATCACATCTTCAGGCAACGGCAAACTCTCCCTCATCTCAAACCATTCATCCTTGCTCACCCATTCTTCTTCCGCTTCTTCCTCTCCGTCTTCCGATGTCAGAATCACCTTCACAGGTTCAGCCAAAGCCTCCCGCTGAAACACACTGTCAGCCACAAACTGGGCATAGAAATCAAGAAAGCTCCCATTGGGCATCGACTTCCGCTCGCGCTTCACAATGTCTGTCAACATCCATTGCCCATTCACTCGGTTGAAATGGAAATTCTCCACTTCACCCCGCTTCAACGGAATCCACTCCACCCCCACATGTTGCATCGACGTATCCTTGGCCAATTCATAATCTTGCTCGCGTTCATAAATCACAGCCAGCACCTCTTGATTCTTGAAATGGTCATAATCTGGCCAGTCCTCCCTCGACAGTTGCTCCTCGTCCTCATCTTCCTTGCAAGGCAAAGGATAAACAATGCGCTGCCCCTGAAAACGGGCATCATCCATAAAATTATAGAAAAAATCATCAAATAGCTCATCCACAGCCGTCGGTGGGTTCTCTTCCTCAAACAGATGAAGCGTGTCACCGACAAATGCTTCCACCGTATCAGTCTCCGCATCATCCTCCACATCAAACACGTTCGTCATCTTCTTGTCGTGACACGACACCAAAAGACAACCGCCCATGAACGCTATTGTAAAACCTATTTTCATACAATTTCTAAAAAACATTGCAAAGGTACGAACTTTTTTTCGTACCTTTGCACAGATTTTTCAAAAACATCACACATTATTCTATATGTTAGATAAAATTCAAAGTTTACTCAGCGAGGTTGAGAGTCTCGAAGCAAAATCAGCCGAAGAGATTGAACAGCTTCGCATCAAATACTTGAGCAAGAAGGGAGTCATTCCTGCTCTCATGAACGATTTCCGCACTGTTCCAGCCGAACAGAAGAAAGAGATTGGTATCAAAATCAATGAACTGAAAAATAAGGCGCAGGAGAAAATCAACACCTTGCGAGACAGTTTCGCTGTGCAGGAGACCGAAGCCAACCACCTTGACATCACCCGCACTCCCTACCCTATTCCACTCGGCACTCGCCATCCACTCACGCTGGTGAAGAACGAGATTATCGACATCTTCTCTCGTCTGGGCTTCTCTTTAGCAGAAGGTCCAGAGGTAGAAGATGACTGGCACGTGTTCTCCTCCATGAACTTTGCTGAGGATCACCCAGCCCGCGACATGCAGGACACCTTCTTCGTGGAAGCTCACCCCGACATCATCCTGCGCACCCACACCAGCTCCGTACAAGCCCGTGTAATGGAGAAGCAGCAGCCACCCATCCGTGTGCTCTGCCCAGGCCGCGTGTATCGCAACGAAGCCATCTCAGCCCGCGCCCACTGTTTCTTCCACCAAGTGGAAGGACTCTATGTCGATGAGCAAGTCAGCTTCACCGACCTCAAGCAGGTCCTGCTCCTCTTTGCCAAGGAGATGTTTGGCGAGGATACCCAGATTCGTCTCCGTCCTTCCTACTTTCCCTTCACCGAACCCAGTGCCGAGATGGACGTAAGCTGCACCCTCTGCAAAGGCAAAGGCTGCAGCATGTGCAAAGGCTCCGGATGGCTCGAAATCCTCGGTTGCGGCATGGTTCACCCCAATGTTCTCGAAGCCAACGGCATCGACTCCACCAAATACAAAGGCTATGCCTTCGGCATGGGCATCGAGCGCATCGCCAACCTGAAGTATCAGGTGAAGGATCTCCGCCTCTTCTCCGAGAACGATGTCCGCTTCCTCAAAGAGTTTGAAGCCGCCAACTAAGCAGATACAGGCAACAAATACCCCGAGCCTACATCAGTTGGCTCGGGGCTTTTTTGCAACATATTAATCCATAGCCCCTTAAAAAAAATGATACCATCTACGCTCTTTAGGAAGTATTTTCTCAAGAAGGTTAATGGGGTCTGACAATACCTGTTCTGCATAATTTTTCAATTGTATTGCTATAGGTCTTTTACGTGGATATCTGTTTAGGTATGTTCTAAAAATTAGCTTTCAATTGTTTTTAGTTGATTTTGGAGAGCTATGGCCCAAGGGATTAAGCCCAAAGATGCCCAAAAGCAACAAAAACAATGGAAGATAATCATCTCAGATTTAGTAATTATTAGAACATACCTTTAAACATTGTTCTATTACAAACCGTAATGAACTTGAGCAGACATTTCTCAATTTTGGTATTTTTGCCCCTTGTAATTGAAGCAATCCTCCAGAATCCCCAAAAGGAGGATTTCCTGCTATCAATTCAAATGCTACACTCCCTAAAGAATAGATGTCGCTTGATGTCTCGTATTTACCACATAGGATTGTATCATCATGAACGAGAATTTCGCTATACAGCTCTTTGAGGGTAAGAAAGTTCGCATCGTGTGGGATGCGGAGCAGGAGAATGTGAACTTCCTCTTGTCCTGGAACCGTCCGCATAGCGGTGACTATGCCCTCGACGAGCTCTTCCAATGGATAGCGGGAATCACGAAATAAATAATTGAATCAGATTACATAAAATATTAAATGACAATGAGAAAGATAGCGTTTATACTCGTGGCGGGCCTGGTGTGCCTGACCGGTTGCGCCCAGAAGAAGGGCGGCAAACGTGGTCCCCGTCAGGGTGGCCACATGGAAATCAACAAAGATTCAGACAGCACGTTTGTGGCTCTGAAGAATGAGACGTTGAAGAAGTTTAAGCAACTGACTTTCAACGACACTCAGACGGGCAAGACGATGGAGTACAACCTGCTGGTTCCCGAAGGAGCCGAGGCTGAAGAGAAACTCCCCTTGGTGCTCTTCATGGCCGATGCCAGCACCGCCGGTAAGGAGGTGACGGCTCCGCTCACACAAGGGTATGGCGCCCTGGAGTTCGCTTCCGACAGGGATCAGCAGAAGCATCCATCCTTTGTGCTGGTGCCGCAATACACCGACTGGGCCGTGCAAGACGACTGGAGCACCACCGACGAAGTGGAGATGACCATCCGTCTGCTTGAAAAGGTTTGCAAGGAATACAACGTCGATACTAACCGACTTTATACCACCGGTCAGTCGATGGGCGGCATGATGTCGTTCTACTTCAACATCACATATCCCGACCTCTTTGCCGCCTCGCTCTTCGTGAGCAGCCAGTGGGACACCTCGAAGATGCAGGACTTTGGCAAGAAGCATTTCTTCTACATCGTAGCCGGTGGCGACCAGAAGGCATCGGGTGGCATGAGAGACCTGGCAAAGGTGCTGAAGGAGAATGATGCCCGTGTGGATTCCGCTTCGTGGAGTGCCAAGCTCCCCAGCGAAGAACAGGAGAAGTTGGCAGAAAAACTGATTGCCCGTGACGGCAATATCAACTTCATCCGTTGGGAAGCAGGAAGCGTACTCCCTGAATCAGGCAAGGGTATGGAGCACATGGCATCTTTTGACTACGGCTATAAGATTGCAGCAGTGCGCGACTGGCTGTTTCATGCAGAGCAAGAAATAAATTTCTAAAAGACAAACAGATAAATCGGAATTTAGCAATATGGAAATCGTAAGGAAAATCTCTTTGATGCTTGTCTGCTCATTCTTTGCATTGGTGTTTCACCCGCTATTTCTTAGTTTTGGTTTTGATTTCTATACGGAAACACCGTTCATCGTGCTTCATATTGTGCTGACCTATATTATTGTAGGTACTCTTATTTGGATGTGGGCAGGGAAAAGAGTGTGGTGGAAGCAAGGTTTGTCCATTTTTATTTGCATAAACATTGTGTTGACCGCTATATTGCTGTACTGGATTAACATTACAATTAATGACGGAATGACAGGATTAATGGTTCTGTCTGGGAATTTTTTTGATGGTTGTTTTTCTATAGTTCCAATCATGCTGTGCTGCTATTTGAATAATAGGTATTGGGGACACGATAGTCAGACTTGAATAAAATGTAAATTCCAATTTAGCTGATAGCAGATCATCAATTTCAATATCACATCATGAAACTGAAGAAACGAAAAATCAAGTATTCGGCAATATTTCTTCTCTGCTGGTTTGTCTTTTTGGTCTTTCTGATAGATGGAGTCCTGAAATTCCAGACATTGGTTGACTATTTCGGCTCCTATGCATTGGTGGAGATGGCGTTGTTGCTATTGGTTATCCTTCCTACGTTAGCAATTTACAAGTTTACAAAAGAACATAAAACAGAATCGAAATGAAAGTATTATTATTAAACGGAAGTGCCAACAAGAATGGCAACACTTTTACTGCACTCTCGGAGATAGCCCGTCAATTGGAGAAGAATGGTGTAGAGTCGGAAATTATGCAGCTGGGCAACAAGCCCGTTCGTGGCTGTATAGCCTGCGGACAGTGT
>CADAPC010000076.1 GCA_902789725.1 uncultured Bacteroidales bacterium | reverse complement strand
CGCAGTCTGTCAAAGATCTCGTTTCTGCCCTCCCTTTCGGAAAGCGAGTGCAAAGGTACGGACTTTTTCAATTCCGGCAAAACTTTTAAGGACTTTTTTTGAAGAAAAAGCAACATTTCTTTCAAAAAAGGACTTTTCGTACTCTTTTTTCGCCATTCGATAGAGTCTGGATGTCTAAAACGTAACCTTTAGTACCCTTTTTACATGGCAAGCCCGACATGTCAAAATACTGGTGTGAGACCACCTCCGCATTGTCAGCATTATCTCCATTTATACATATATTATATATAGAAGCTGCCATATCATACACATCAGCCACGCCATCATGCACTCTCACATACACACGATTGTTCTGTGCTCCGCCCACAACATTGGGGAGGAGCCAATCGTCTAAATTCTTAGGACGGAAAATAAGGCTCAGCACATATTCTCCATTAGGTGTGTCGGAGGGGATGCTAAAAGAGACTGTCGTTGCCGCCAGTCCTTTCATCGAAGAAATACTTTGCGATTTTTCATCTATCGTTAGGTTTGCAACTATATTTCCATCCATATCAAAGAGCCCCATACCAAAAAACCACGTTTGAGCACTTCTCGAACGGTTGTATATATTTGTCACTCTCACAAGCCGCTCTCGTCCCAACGAGATTGAATTTTTGATTGAAAGACTTGATTCCAAATAAGGAACCACAGAGGCAAGCACTCTATCTGTACCTGCATAGTCAGGTTCCATTCCCACAATCATGCTCTGACTTTCTGAAAAAGACATCGTTGGCGCAGCATCAAGAACGTTAATATCAAAATAAGCGTCATAACTGCCACCCCATCCCCAGTTCACATGAAAAAAATCATTTGAATCATAGCCATCAACCACAAACTCATGTCCTCCTACATCACTTCCTAAACCGCCATACAACACCGGACGTCCTGCATCCAGTTCAGCCTTCAAAATATCATACCATTCCTGCTGCTTTGCAAAACAGTCACGGTAAAGAATCCGCATAGTCGAACCTTTATATCCAAAGTTTTCGCACATTGATTGAATGGCATAATCATCATAAGAAGCACTTGCATCCACATCATACTCCATTCGTGCAGACACTCCACAATCATAGCACAACTTAGCCACCGCCCTTGCGGCATCCTCATTATTTTTCAACTCAGTTGTTGTATTCAGCATAGCATCCCATTGATAGGTACTCTGGGAAAAATCTACTGTCAGAGGTATTTTTACATTAGATGGCGTATAAGTCACTTTCCCTATCCCCTGCGTAGGCCATTCAAAATACTTCATAATTTGTGCCATTGCCAAAGCCACGCACCCTACAGGGCATCTTTTCTCCCCAATCTGGGGGCAGAACATATTGTAGGGAGTCTTCTGATCCCATTTCGTCTTGCAAAGAGGTTCCACCACAGGCAAAGCGCTCGCAGTCCTTCGGGCAGAAGCCATTACGGCATCGCTTCCCCTTACGGCATCCACCAACGAGGCATAAGCATCAAGATAGTCAGACAAAGCAGGTGGCATTACACCATCAGCAGGAAAAGATGTTTGATAAGAATAAGCCACGAGTGCAGGCAATACATCATCACCACTGACAATCACAAAACCATTTCCTTCTTCACGAGTGAACACATAATAAGCAGGAGCATCAAAATCTTTGGTTCCATGCGCTTTCCTCGGCTGATTAACTGAACTCATTCGGACATTCACCACACAGCCCAACATACTCTGTGCAGTCATTTTTGCGTTATTTATATCAACAGGAGCAGCATATCCTCCCAATCCCAGCACAAAAGCCAGTAGAAAAATCACTAAATGTTTCATCCTTTAAAATGACGAGGGGCCATTCTCCATCAATTGGCAACTCCTCCGCTAAAGTTTTGAAGAAAAGAGATGCATAGCTCCGATGGGAACTATGCATACTCCATTATCACCTGTAAATCGAGCAACGAATTATTGCTTTTGCAATTCAACTCCGCTGTAATACAATTCCCAGAATCCATCATCAGCAGAAGGTCCAAATGGATTTCTGAAGAACAGAGTTTGTCCATAATCCTTCACTTCGATGTAGATATCGTCAAGGCCCGCATCGTCAGCTTCACTTTCCAGACCCGTCATATAGAAATCTTTATAGCCCATTTTCTGACCCATCGGGATGGTAAGCACCATTTTCTCCCAATCCATAGTGCCTTCAAAGACATTATAGCCTCCGTCAGCATCAAGTCCATTCTCAAGAAAATAAGGGTCAAGATTCTTAATGGTTACTTTGGTGTCATCCTCAGGATCAAATTCGAGAATGATTTCACAAGTGTAGGAAACCTCATCGTCAAGCATTGAATTGGCTACTCCTTTATAGACACATCCGTTCAGCAGTTCTGGCCCGATTTTCACTTCGAGAGTTTCCACTTTTTTCACCTCCGAAACATCCATTCGGTTGTCTTTGCTGACAAAGTAAGCCTGCAAGTAATAAGTAGTAGTAGGAGAGAGTCTCTTTACAACAGTCGTAAACTCAGCAGCCACCTCATCAGCAGCCCAATATACCGGGTTTGCCATATCTTCTGATTCCGAAACACGTACACCCACTTCCATCAGTTTTGAGGCATCGCTCAATGTTCCATTCACAGTGATTGACATGCTTTCCGCTTCGGTTGATGTCACGACAATGGCAGGCAGTGTACCCACAGAGAATGAGGATTCAACCTCGTCCTTGTCGTCCATGGTCGAGTTACAGCTCATCAAAGCCATCGCACCCACCATGAGTGAAAGAATGATCTGAAACTTTTTCATATTTTCTTATTTTTCAATTTTAATCGTTTTGATCAGCTTTTGAAATATGGGTATTCTCTTGGATTTCGCGATCTGGTATCTGATAGTTCCACCTTGCATCCTGCGCTTCGAGATTGAATGTGTAAGTACCTGGCACATGGTTAGTACCTTCATAGTCACGTTCAAAGCCTTTATTTGTGCGCTTGAGGTCAAAATAGGCAAAACCTTCGCCCCAGAGTTCAATACGACGCTGCAAGAGAACATCATCTACTGATACAGCATTTTTCTTCCAAGACGGCTGACGATTGACCATCAATTCGCCCAGCACCTTTGCGGCATCAGCTGTTTTGCCTTGTCGTGCCAATGCCTCTGCCTCTATCAGATACATTTCAGCTGCACGCATATACACGTAATCTTCCGTAAATTCGCCGTCTGAACCAAATTTCAAATTTGCATAGGGGCCCTGTGCACCAGCTGTTGGCTGGGTTTCGTCGCCATCAGGTCCATTAAAGAGCGTTTTGCGCTCATCGTCATCAGGAATTAGGCTATAAAGCTTAGCATCAATGCATCGGGGAGCATAACCCAACCCTGCATATCCACTTTCCAAATTTGAAACATGCGAGAAGAATGAAGCATAAGTAGATGTCGTTTCGGAATTGTGCTCAAAGCCCCACATCCATTCAGTGTTACCAATGTTCATGAACCCATCATGCAACATATCAGTTGACATGGGCGCATAACCCTGTCGCGCCGTGTTGGCTGCACTGGCAGCCTTATCCCACTGCTGAGAGAGCAAGTAGTAGCGAGCCAACAATCCGTTAGCCACACTGGCATCAATGTTATTTTTCGAAGGGCGCTTATAGTCAGCTTCCGTCAAATCCGCAACCGCTTCCGTCAAGTCTTTCTCGATAAAAGCCAACACGTCTTTCACCGTGTTTCTTCCTTTTGCCGCATCCATTTCTTCAGCCGACTTTCCATCAGCATCTGTATAGATGATTGGCACGCCCAAACGGTCTTCGGCAATTAGCCCGTCAGCACCCACAGGATTTTGGAACAGCTGAATCAGCATCAAATATGCCAATCCCCTCACTGCCTTAGCCTGTCCTGTCACCAGTTTTTCAGAAGCGTTCTTAGGTCCTTCAGGATAAAGACTAATCAGCGTATTAGCTCTGTCCACCATTCCATACAGAATGGTCCAGTGCGACCTTGCACGCACCCAAGGAGACATGCGGTTGTCCATTTCATAATCGTAGTTGAACCAGTGAATATTAGACATCAACATGTCGCTGCTATTCAAGTCGGCAACATGCAGGATAGACATATATCCGAATACGTCATGACGATCGCTTTCAAGATTAAGAGGATCCGATTCAACCATCCACGACCAAATTCCGTTCAGGAAGGCAGTGGGGTCTTCTGCTGCGATTTCGCCTACCTCATCCTGCCCGAGGTATCTCTTATAGTCAGTGTCGAGGTAGTCACTGCCACAACTTGACAGAGCAAGGACGGCAGCCAGTCCTGCAACAATATTTTTTATAGCTTTCATTTGCGATTCAAATATTTAGAGTTAACAGTATTTTTAGAAAGAGAGGTTGATACCAAATGAGTAAGTGCTAAGAGCCGCATAGCCAAAGTTTGTATAGCCACCAAAAGCAGTATCTCCATCGTTCATGCGTGGGTCGAAGCCTTTACGCTTAGAGCGAAGCCAGATGTTATCGCCAGAGAAATAGACACGCAGTTTATCAATGCCTGTGCCGGCGAGCCAAGCTTTGGGGAAGGTGTAACCAAACGTGATGTTGCGCAAGCTAAAGTAGCTGGCTTTTGTCAGGAAGAAGTCGCTTGAAGCAGAGATGCTGTATCGGTTGTTGTCCTCATACATCAATGCAGGAATATTCGTATCCGTGTTGCTTGGAGTCCAGCGCTTGAACATATCCTTGTGAAAATTCGAGCCCATACGTCCGGGATTCATGAGGGTAGCATAGTTGCTGTCCATCACCCATCCTCCAAGTTGGAAAGCTGTTTGGATAGAAAGGTCAAAACCCTTCCATTCCACAGCTGTAGAGAAACCGCCTACAAATTTAGGGAATGGATTCTTGCCAATGCGACGCTGCGTGGCTTCACCTTCGGAGTTTACAATGTAGCGAGCTTCCTTGCCGTCGTAGCTCAAGTAGCCACTCTTTTCTTCTTCCGACATAGCATCCCAATCAGCTTGTTCAATTTCATCGTAGGCATAATATTGCACCATACCTGTCTCTTTATCTACACCAGCATACTCATAAAGATACCAGTCGTAGAGCGTACCACCCTTGCTGCGCCAATAAGAACCAGCCTGATAACCATCGGGGAAGAGATTGGTGTCACGCTTCGAAACGGGCAGTTTGGTCAATTTGTTCTTATAGTGTATTCCATTGACTGATACATTCCACTTGAAATCGGGAGTCTTGAAAATGTCGGCACCGATAGTAAATTCGATACCCGTGTTGCGCATGTTCATTTCGTTGCGGTAGATGCCATTGGGCGTACCCTCTGATGGAGCCAGTGGTGAGTAGTAGAGCATGTCGCGCGTTTCTTTCACGAAGAAGTCGAAATCAACAGAGAAACGGTTGAGGAAGCTGGACTCAAAACCGATGTTGAGGTTACGGCTCTTCTCCCAGGTGAGGTCAGCATTTCCTCTGTTCACCTTGGTGAAAGCAGCCTCTCCGCCTACACGGTCCACACGATAGAGGTCCACATAGTTGTGATAGTAACCCACGTTATCGTTACCCTGCGTACCATAACTGGCCTTAATTTTCAGGTCATCGATAGCTTTGATGTCCTGCATCCAAGGTTCTTCCTTAATGCGCCATGCGCCACCTACAGCCCAGAAAGTGCCCCAGCGGTGGTTGCGGGCAAAACGCGAACTACCATCGCGGCGAATGCTTGCCGTGAAGTAATAACGGTCAAGGTAGTTGTATTCACCTTTTGCAAACACGCCCTCAAGTGCGTACTCAGAAGTGTAGCTTGTCAAGTCCTGATATTTAGTTGCTGTGGCAAACTCAGAATTGTCTGGATCCACGAAACCAGTCATGTGACCATACAGCATACGTGAGTTGTCCTTTTTATTTTCATGTCCCAAGAGCACATGAATGCCGTGGTCGCCAAAAGAATAATTCCAGTCAATCAGTTGGTTGGCGTTCAAAGCTTGATAACGAGATGATTCCCTTTCGCCACGACCACCAAACGAAGCGGCATCGCCACCGATAGGTGTCATGAAATCGTTGTAATTCGAGTTGAAGAGGTCGTAAGCAATGTTAGCTGTCAATTTGAAGCCGAATGGCAGTTTGGCCTCAATATAGCCGCGTGAAGAGAAATTGTCCCTTAAAGTCTGGTGCTCACCAGCAGCAGCTGTAGCGTATGGATTCTGCTCAGAAGCGTATGGACGGGTATATTCAGTACCAAAGTCATAAATGCCACCCGACGTGTTGAGGGCACGATTGCCAGCTGCATCATAGAAGTAGATTGGATAAATTGGCGCAATATTTTGCGAAAACATGAAGATGTTCGAATAGTTATTGTCTTCTTGGTCGCTATACTGCTTCATGTCAGTGCGGGCATAGGAAATGTTACCTCCCACCTTCAACCAATTGTTGATACTCTGATCCACCTTCACACGACCTGTGAATCGGTCGAAACCTGAGCCTACCACATAGCCTTTGTCGCTCAGATAGCCGAACGATGCGTAAGCTTGAGTATTTTCATTACCGCCCGAGATGTTGACGTTGTACTCTTGACGCAGTTTCGACTTGAAGGGGTCTTTTCTCCAACTGTCGCCCCATTTCAAATTTCGGGCAGCGGGGTTCAGTTTGCCATCGGCCCCCACAATAGCGTTGTCCGCCACATCTTTATATTTGTTATAGCCCACAATGTTGATGAGATTCTGAGCTGCATACTCATTGGCCGATGCCACATTCATGCTATTCATCAACGAGTTGCGATAAGACTCCCACATCATTTCATACCATTCGCCATCGTTGGTGATGATGTCGTAGTTACCCACCCCACGGGCGTTCCAACCCAGACGTGCGTTAAAATCGATACGTGCCTTGCCACGACCACCGCTCTTGGTGGTAATCATGATGACGCCATTGGCACCACGGGCACCATACATAGAGTTGGCAGCTGCATCTTTCAGCACTGTCAGCGAGGCAATATCTTGTGGATTGAGAGAGTTCAGACTACCTTCGTAGGGCACACCATCCACTACAATGAGCGGTTCTTGGCTCGATGAAACCGAACCAATACCACGAATGATGATGGAGGAGCTTGCGCCCGGAGTGTTAGAAGATGAGGAAAGTTGCACACCCGCCACAGCACCCTCCAGGGCACGTTCCACGCTGGACACCTGCAACTGTTCAATCTTCTCGCCCTTCACCGTAGTGGCAACACCCGTGAATGAATGCCGGGATTGTGTGCCATAAGCAACAACAATCTGCTCGTTGAGAGCATACGAATTGGGAGTGAGATAAATTCTCATGGTTGGTTTGATTGTCACTTCTTTTGTCACCATACCGATGTATGACACCATGAGGGTTTTGTTTCCCTTAGGCACATTCTGGAGTGTGAAACGACCGTTGACATCAGTAGCTGCACCAACACCACCAGCGTCCTTCACTACCACGGAAGCGCCAACCACAGGCTCGCCAGTCTCACTATCCAGGACAATACCTGACACTGTTTGCTGAGCGAACACTAAGCCTACAGCCATCAAGCTGAAGACCACAAAAGACAATAATCTTTTTTTCATGCTTCGTTTTTGATGATTTTGATTTTTATTTATTAATTTACTTAGTCTCGTAATTTGTCAGTCTCACTTTTTTAAGACCCTGTTTTTAGAATCTCCGTGTTATTGATTCCATCGCCTCTGTTAGAAAACGCCGAATTATTTTGTAACCATAATTGGCGAATTGTTTGCAAAGATAACACTTTTTAATAAGAAAGCATAACTTTTTGAACTTTTTTTGCTTTATTTTAATAAATTAAGTAAAAAATGGCCTTCGCTACAGACAAAGCACTGTAAGGAAGAGCAACAAACACCCTTTATGAAAAAGTAAGTAAGTGAACAAAATGATTTGATGATAATTCGTGATTTTATGTTTTATATAAACACGAATGGCCATGAATTGGCCTTGAATTAACCATGAATGTTTTATACAAACCACAGATTTCTCAGATTGAACGGATTATTTTTCAGCCTCTCTCAGTCCTCCTCTCTTGTAGAATTGGCTACGCCGAGCTAACACAGCATGCATCTACAGGTCTTTTCAACTTGCTCAACTTGATTGAAGATGAATTTCGGAAGAGGAAAAATGGACCTATGTTCAGAAGCCGATGAACCTATGTTCATGGGCACCTGAACCTGTTCGGTAAAAACCGTTCATTAATGAATTAGATGATTTTCATTAATGAATTCGATGATTTTCATTAATGAACGTGTTTTGACGCATTAATGAACTGAATCAAGCTAATGGCAAGGCGCAGGCATTATTA
>CADAPC010000075.1 GCA_902789725.1 uncultured Bacteroidales bacterium | reverse complement strand
GTCCTCCTTCTTGTTCAGATAGTCTATATAGAGGAACCGCCCCCTATATGTGAGATACTCGCGTTTCTTTTTGTCCGAAGCTCCTAACAGTTCGTTGAAGAACTCCTCGGTTGTGCCGATACCATATTGCCAGTAGTCGTAAGTAGCAATGGCAAACATATCCTCTATGCTCCTGCCGCCCGCTATGTCAGGTCTGATTTTGGCACATGTTTCCAATTTCTGCTTAATGTCTTGGATGATCCACTGATTGTAGATTTCAGGATAAGCCTCTACAATCTCACGGCCTGTGCGAATCTGATAGGCCTCGTCTTCACTTGCGTACAGTTTCATAAATTCGTTTTTCTATTTGCAGAACAGGTTGTCAAATTCACGGACTTTCTCAATAATGAGTTCCAAGTCATCATCGGTAATGGACTGATGAATTGGAAGGTTCAGTGTGTGGTCCGCGGCATAATCTGCATTCGGGAAATCACCTGTCACACCATAGCCAGGCACACGATGAAGAGGATAATATCTATATGTCGTATAGATACCATTCTCACGCAGGAATCTCGCAAACTCGTCACGCTTGCCGTTCTTAATCTGAATGTGATAGAAATAGTAGGATGTCTCTACATATTCAGGCAGGACGGGGGGAAGTTCAATCCATGAGAATGGCTTGAGATGCTCATTATAATATTGATGTATCTCTGCTCGCCTTTTCATATATGCAGGCAGTTTCTTCAGCTGTTCCAATGCTATAGCAGCCGTTATATTGTTCATAATGGCACGATGACCAAAACAGGAGATATCGAACTCCCACCACTTCTGAGCTACGGTGTTTGAATAGCCGCTCTTGGCTTCCAAGCCAAAATAAAGCCATCGGTCAGCCTTTTGGCGGAGTTCCGGGGTGTTGAAATGAAGCATGGCTCCATCTCCGCAAACCAGAATCTTCATGGCATCAAACGACCACATACCCATGTCGCCGATGGTGCCGACGGCCTTCCCCTTATAGAAAGAGCATACGCCCGCGTTGGCATCTTCGATGACTTTTATATGATGCTTCTTACTAAGTGCCATGATTTCATCCATTTCACAAGGGATTCCTCCATAATGCAGAAGCAAAAGGGCTTTTGTCTTGGGCGTTATGACCTTTTCAATATCTTCAGCACGGGCATTCAGCGTGTGAGGGTCCACATCGCAGAGCACCATCTTGGCACCATGAGCACAAATGGCATTGCCGGCTCCAATAAAACTGATGGTAGGGAGAATGACTTCGTCACCGGGGTTTATATCCAAAAGTTGCATGGAGGAAAACAATCCCTCGCTGCAGCAGGTAGTCGTCAGAACCAGGTCTTTTGAAGATTTAATATGCTCGGCATACTTCTCTTCAAATTCCACTACTTTCTTGCCTCTCCCAATCCAATTGGACTCAAAGACTTTCTCAAGAGCGGCAAGCTCTTCTTTTCCTAGTGATGGCTGAAAAACATTAATCATAATATTCTTGTTTTGTATTGTTATGCAAAATGGTAACGGTTCAACATATCGTGTATCTCGTCGCGCGAACAGTACATCATCACGTCAATGATGCTCAAGTCGGGGACGAACTCGTTACAGCGTTGCTTGTAGCAGATGTCATCGTTGCGACGCAGGAATTGAAGGTTGATGCCCATCTCGCGGAAAGACTCTTTATCGTAGTACTTCGTTCCTGTGATAGAGTTGATATAGTTGGTAATACCGAAGTGCTCACAAGCACGACGGATGACTTCCGGAGCCCTGCAGTCCCAGCGGGCTGATACCTCAGAGAGCAATCTGATTTCCGTTTTGATGCCCAGATAGTCGGACACAGCCCTCAGTTGTTTGACGAGATAGCGTGTCAGGTCAGGCTCTTCGTCCAACAGGATAGGCTTGATGACCTCCATCGCCTCGTTGTAATGCGGTGCTTTTTTGTAGTAGTACTCTAACACCCGGCACATTTTGTCAGCACGTTTAAGGTTGACCACACGGCTCGTCTCACAGATGAGGTGAGTGCAGGAAGCATGGCTGATTTCAATACCGAAGTACTGCGGCTGTCCCCCTTGCCCCAAAATGTGATTGTGGTAAATCCTACTGTTCTGGATAAAGTGAGCATTGTCGGCAACTAAAAACAAATCAACGGCATTAATGAGCTGCCAATAGCCGATGTATGGGAAGAAGTACGGCTGCCAGATGGCTATATGTTTTTTTCCTTCAATCATAACACAAAACACTTTGGTTTCAATTTGTTATCGTCGCTGTGGATGACGCACATCTTGCGGTCATCCACTTTGTTGGTTACGGGAGCACTGCTGGTGCGAAACACGCCGCTGTCGAAATAGCGGTCGTCCATGCACAGCATCATGCCGCACACATACTCATCGTAGTGTTTGCCCATTCCCGAGCAAAGCTCGCCTACCCGTAGCCTTTCCCATTCGCAGGGATAGGTGCGCTGCCGGATGAAGGGCTGCAGAATGTAATCGGGATTGCCCATCGTATTCCTCCAGGTCTCTTCATCAGTCATCACGCCGGCATACAGTCCTACGCTCTTGCCTAAGTCGTAGGGCTTCAGAATGTACTTGTCCTTGTGCGCCAGAGCATCCTCCCACACTTCCTTATACCTATTATTATATATATAGGTGGGAATGGCGTGCTGACGCAGGAAGTCCGTTTCCTCCTGCGTGAGGCACTGCCGGGTAAATTCATCGACGAAGATGAGACTGAGGAAGCGCTTGTCGTGAGCGAGGAAGATGGTGCGGAAGTCGTTGAGCATCCGCACATCTATCATGGTCTGTAAGGTTTCCATTTTGAACGACAGCAGGTCGTGCTGGTTGAGGGCGCTGAACACTACGGCATCGTGGCTCCACTGGTCAATATTCGCTTCCACCTCGTCGGCCTCATAGATGGTCACCTCATGGCCGTAGTACTCATAGAACTTGGTGTAGAAGGTACTTTCGCTACCCCGGTCGCCGCTCTTTAGAACATAGACAGGACTATTTGCGGGGATGGCGTCCCGCATGTAGGTCAGCAGTTCGTTGTAGCGGTTCTCCCAAGAAGCGTCCGGATGCTCGGCCATGAACAGCTCTGCCTTGACTACCGAGGGATAGTTGGCCCAGATGCCGTGTCCGAAGAAGCGGCTGGTGATTTCTACCAGCAGCAACTGGCCGTCCTCGCTGATGAGATAGTCGGGACGGTAGGCACCAGCCCGGAAGGGATAGCGGCTCTGGCGGTCCAGCACTTTCATCACCTTGTCGTCTAAGGGCATGTACCGTGGCACCCACTCGCGGTAGTGCTCTGCCATATAGACGATACACTTATAGAGCAGGGCCTGCATGCGCCGCAGCTCGTCGCGCCGCTCCGATGTAATCAGCATCGGGCGGTCGTGGTACCACTGGTGGTAGTAGGCGGTTTTGTCAGCAAACAGCTGAAAGCAAACTTCCTGGCAGTTCATTCGTATCTTCGTTGACTTTTATTCTTCATTCTTAAAAAGTCTCGACTGGTAGCCCAGGCACTGGAAGCCGTTGCGGTTGATGATGGGGATGATGCTCGTGGGCACCTTCAACTGGTTGCGCACCCAGAAGCAGATGCTCGTTGACATGCCGATGGTGTCGGTGTATTTCATCAGTCGCTGAATGTTCTCTATCGAGAGCGCACGGTTGGGGGCAGTGCGTCCGCGCTGCTTGCGGTGGTCGGCGTTCTTCGGGCTGATGTAGTCCATGTAGAGGTCGCGCTCCATCGTCTTGTCATAGTAGCCTAACCACTGTCCCAACTGCGCCAGGTTCTCCATGCAGGCGGTGAGGAACTCGGGCTTGTAGTTCACGATGCCGGCATCGTGGAGCATGTCGAAGAACTCCTTGATGTGCTCGTCGGTGAGGTAGGGCACGAAGATGGGCTGCACCAGGGCCGAGTTGGCCTGTATGCCGCGCTCCTGGCACATCTTCACTGCGGCCAGTCGCTCCTCGATAGGGGCAGCATAGGGTTCCAAGAGGTCGCGGAACGGCTTGGGCATGATGCTCACAGAGGTGTTGAACTGCATCTTGTCCTTCAGCTGCTCAAAGAGGTCGAGGATGGTCTCACCCTCGTTTTCCACCAAGAGGTGCTTCGTGCCGGCCTTCGAGGCGATGAAGAGTCGGGCGTTGCTGTTGGGATAACGCTTGAAGTGGGCGATGAACTCACGCAGGATGCGATGGGCAATGCCGGTGTAGAGCGTCGGCTCCTGCAGGGCCTCGGTCTTGGGCGTGAAGTAATAGTAGTGGTTCCAGTTCTTGCCACGGCTCAGCTCCACAATCTTCTGCTCTATCTCCTTCTTCTTCTCGGGCGCTTCGACGATGGCTTTGGCCAACTCCTGCAACAGGCGGTTGCGCTCTTTAATATCATCTTTTGACACAGCATCAGGATTTTCGCTGCATGCTCCGTTCATCTCTTCCAAGAGCTTGCGTACATAGAGGTGGTAGTTCTCGTAGGCAACCAGCTTCTGCTCATGTACGCCGTCGGTCACCAGACAGTACTGACAGCCTACGTGGCAGCCTTTGATGGGGTTCACCTCAAAGGTCAGCGTCGGGCAGCGGCCGGTGTAGTTGTGGATTTCGGTCTCCACGGTGTCGGGGTCGCAGTCCTCTAAGTAGAGCACCGACTTGGGGATGACAGTGTGTTCCTCCAAGCGTTTCATAAACAGTTTCGACCCACGGATAAGTCCTTGCAGGGTTTCCTCGGAGGGTTCAATGGTGACACCGAGTTGCTTCAGGTACTCAGCATCAACAATCTGGGGCTTGAAGTCTTTCAGGTTGTAAGCGTCAGTCTCATGCTCGTAGAGATTGCGCATCTCAATGGGTTGTTTCATTTTGCTATAATAATTATAATTTTTCAATCTTCTCTCTTTTACGTTTGTATCAATAAGCTTGCTGGTCTTTCTTGAACATCAGCTTTACAGTCAGCCAGATGATGCGCAGGTCGAGCCATAGGCTCCAGTGCTGCATATACCAGATGTCGCGCTCCACGCGGCCCTCCATCTGCCACAGCTCACGGGTCTCGCCACGGAAACCCGTCACCTGTGCCCAGCCGGTAATGCCGGGCTTGACGAAGTGGCGCACCATGTACTTGTCTATCAGTCGGTCGTATTTTTCCGTGTGGGCCAGCATGTGGGGGCGGGGCCCCACGATGCTCATGTCGCCGCGCAACACGTTCCAGAACTGGGGCAACTCGTCAATGCTGGTTTTGCGCATGAAGTTGCCGAAGGGGAACTTGCGCGGGTCGTCCTCGGTAGCTTGCAGCCGGTCAGCATCATCGTTGACGTGCATGGAGCGGAACTTATAGCCGTAGGATGGGATGCTGAGAATACGCTGGTGCAGTCGTTGCAGCTCCTCGTCGGACCCGACGAAAGTGACTGTACGCGTGTTGAAGTCCTGTCTGCGGAGTCGCTTCAGCGCCTCGCGTTCAACGAAACGCAGCAGCATGATGACAGTCCAGAGAGCCAGCCCCATGAAGAGCAACTGCCATCCTATGCGATACAGGAACCCGACGGAACGCAGCAGCAGGTATGACACCACAACCTGTGTTGCCACTAATAGGGTGCCGCGCCGCAGGATGTCGCCAGCCCCTACCATCCGCTGATGGATGGTAGAGTAGAACCAATACTCAGCCAGCACCATGCTCATGGTGCATATTCCCCAGAACAGGCGATGCTTGTCGTCAGTCCATTCCTCAGCGTCGGGAATAAAGTCTGCCACTACAGGCAGCAGCAGCCACAGTGCCACAAAGTCAAGCGCAATGACTGTCCACTTGATGAGGCGATTGGTCTGGTTGTGATTTTTAATTCCCTTCATTTTACTCTCAGAAAGGCGGTTGGTATATAAGCTGTTGAAATGAGTCCGACGTTTGACAAAGAGAGGACTACCCTCTGTTGTCCTGATACCCGGGCCACCCTTCCCTCGACTCCCTTGAACATGCCGTCGATGACCTCGACCGTCTCGCCGCCCTTGAAATGGCACTGCGACTCGGTGACAAACTTCAGATGCTCACTCTGGTTGCAAGTGGCAATGATGAAGTTCTCCATTTCCTTACAGGAAACAGTCAATGGAGGATTCTTCTGGGTCTCGTCCAGCTCTAAATGGTTATAATAATAGGAGAGAAAAAAAATGGGGGGGGTATTATTGACATACTCACTGGCCTTCTCGTCAGTGGTATATACGAAAAGAAGGTTCGGGATCAACGTCTCCAGAACCTTCTTTTGTTTACCGTTTACCGTCTTGTAGGCATAACGCTTGGCAATGTACGCATACGTGCCGTCGGCTACAATATAGTCAAAGGCCTTGTCCTCCCTGCCGTAAGAGGCTCGGAACACATACCAGCTCTTATTAGGCGTAGGCATATATCTCACCGACACCCCTGTTTGTGAGCTTTTGGCTTCGGGGATGGTATCAGGGGCAACCCTGACACTCGGAGGATTTGCCTGGCCTCGTCCAGTTTCCACATTAGACAATGTGCTCATATCGGACCTTTTTTGCATTTCATCGGCTGAGCTATCGCTCGTTCATCGGTTCGATGCCATTTTCCGCTTCCCACCTCTGGCGGAATCGCCTTGCGGCTTTTCCGATGCAGCCCGCCTCGTTCGACTCCGTCCGAAGACTTCGCCTCTCTCAGCACGGCGTGAGCTGTTTTGTTTTCAAATAGTCGCTTAAAACGACAGTCATCCAACAGAGAATGCGGAAAATCGTTGCAAAGGTAGCAAAAAAGTCAGATAAAAGCAAAGAACTTTCAATTTCCGTCGATTTTAATAAATTATTTGTTCTTTTTTTTTGCGCAATAGTTGTCAAAAGTGACAAACCAGCGATAATCAAGCAATAGATAATAGATAAAGGAAGAATAAAAGAGGGAGATGGGTCACTTTTTTCTGGAGCTAAAAAAGCATGTTGTGGCAAGGAAAGGAAGTGAAAAGTTAGTCAGAAGAAGGTACAAAAAGGCACAAAGCGGAAACTTTGTGCCTAAATATATCAATAATGTGTGGGTCGGATTTTAGAACTCAGCCGTCTTGGGTGTACGTGGGAAAGGAATGACATCGCGGATGTTCTGCATGCCCGTGACGAAGAGGATGAGGCGTTCGAAGCCCAAACCGAAACCGGCGTGAGGGCAGGAGCCGAACTTGCGAGTGTCGAGATACCACCACATATCCTTCATTGGAATTTGGCGCTCGTCTATTTCGCCCATGAGTTTGTCGTAGTCCTCCTCACGGACAGAACCGCCAATGATTTCTCCAATCTGTGGGAAGAGCACATCGGTGCCTTGCACGGTCTGCGCCATCTCTTGGCCATCGAGCACGGGGGGCTTTTCATCAATCTTCATGTAGAACGCTTTGATGGCTTTGGGATAGTGGGTCATGATGACAGGCTTTTTGAAGTATTCCTCCACCAGGTAACGCTCATGCTCGCTGGCAAGGTCGTCGCCCCAGTTGCAGGGGAACTCGAACTTCTTACCGTCTTTGATGGCTTGCTGGAGAATGCGGATGCCTTCAGTGTAATCGAGGCGCACAAAATCTTCCTTCAGCACTCCTTCGAGACGGGTGAGGAGGCCTTTGTCTATCATCTTGTTGAGGAAGTCGAGATCGTCTTTGCAATGGTCAAGTGCCCAACGCACGCAGTACTTGATGAAGTCTTCCTCCAAGTCCATGAGGTCATCCAAATCCATGAAGGCGATTTCCGGCTCAATCATCCAGAACTCAGCCAAGTGGCGAGGGGTGTTGGAATTTTCTGCGCGGAAAGTGGGGCCAAAGGTGTAGATGGCACCCAAGGCTGTTGCGCCGAGTTCACCCTCCAACTGGCCGCTGACGGTGAGGGAGGTCTGCTTGCCGAAGAAATCATCATCATAGATGATAGATCCGTTTTCATCTTTCTTCAGGTCATAGAGGTTCTTGGTAGTCACCTGGAACATCTGCCCTGCGCCTTCACAGTCGGAAGCTGTGATGATGGGGGTGTGGAAGTAGAAATAGCCATGCTCATGGAAATAGGTGTGGATGGCCATGGCCATGTTGTGGCGTATGCGCATCACTGCACCAAAGGTGTTGGTGCGCAAACGCATGTGAGCATGCTGGCGCATGTATTCAAAACTCTGCCCTTTCTTCTGCATGGGGTAGTCGGCTGGGCATTCGCCAAACACCTTGATGGCTGTGGCCTGCACCTCTACGGCCTGTCCCGAGCCGATGGATTCCACCATTGTGCCTGTCACAGAGAGACATGCGCCAGTGGTGATTTTCTTCATGATTTCGGGGTCGAATTTCTCCACGTCGGCCACCACCTGTACGTTCTTGATGGTGGAACCGTCGTTGAGTGCAATGAAGTTGACAGCTTTGCTGCCACGCTTTGTGCGCACCCACCCCATGACGGTGACCTCAGCACCAAAGTCGGTGCGCTGAAGGAGGTCTATGATTTTTGTACGTTTCATATTATATTATTCAAGTTTCGCAAGCTCTTAATACCATTGGCTTCTAGGTCGCTGCGCTCAAAATTATACAAAAATTTATTCAAAAAATTATAAGAACTGCCGGGATGGCGTAGCCTCTGCCGGGATGGCGTAGCCTTTTGATAATTTTCTTATTCAATTTTCTTATCATTTTGAGGCCGCAGGCCGACCCATGTAGAACAACCGAAACTTGTGTTATATTAAATGAAGAGTTAAGAATAATGCCTCGCTAAGCCTTGCGTTCTTTCTTAACTCTTAATTCTTAATCCTTAACTCTTAATTTATTCATAGTGCCCAGTGTGGAGCATGGCTACCTCCTGTTCTGTGAGGAAGCGCCAGTCGCCACGCTTGATTCCCTTTTTTGTTAGGCCGGCAAACATCACGCGGTCGAGCTTGCACACTTTGTAACCCAAGCTTTCGAAAATGCGGCGCACAATGCGGTTCTTGCCCGAGTGAATCTCTATGCCCACCTGTTTGCGGTCGGTTTCCGAAGCATAGCTGATGGCATCGGCCTTGATGTCGCCATCCTCCAGGGTGATTCCTTCGGCAATCTGCTTCATGTCGGCAGCAGTGAGGTTCTTGTCGAGGAAGACATGATAAATCTTCTTTTTCAGGAACTTAGGGTGAGTAAGTTTGGAAGCCAAGTCACCATCGTTGGTGAAGAGGAGCACACCTGTGGTGTTGCGGTCCAGACGGCCAACGGGGTAGATGCGTTCGCGGCAGCAGTTCTTCACCAGTTCCATCACGGTTTTGCGCTGTTGTGGGTCGTCAGAAGTGGTAACGTAGTCCTTCGGCTTGTTAAGGATGACATACACTTTCTTTTCGATGCTGACCAACTGATCGTGGAAATGAATCTGATCGGTGCGCTGCACCTTCGTTCCCAATTCGGTCACCACTTGTCCGTTGACAGACACGACACCGGCCTGGATGAACTGATCGGCCTCTCGACGTGAGCAAACACCTGCATTAGCCAAGAACTTGTTGAGACGGATGGGTGCATTGGGGTCTTCCAAGTACTCCTTGTACTCAATCTGCTTCTTCATGCTGTATTTTGCATTGGGGTTGTAACCGCCACCGCCACGCTGCTGTTGCTGATAACCGCCTCGCTGCTGATAGCCGCCACGCTGTTGCTGATAGCCACCTCGCTGCTGATAGCCGCCTTGACGAGGTTGGTAGCCACCTCGCTGCTGATACCCGCCACGTTGTTGATATCCGCCTTGACGAGGTTGGTAGCCACCCATCTGTTCATAGCCACCATCTTCGCCATTTTGCTGGTATCCACCGCGCTGCTGATATCCGCCACGTTGTTGGTAACCACCACGATTGGGATTGTAACCACCGCGTTGTTGGTATCCACCGCGCTGCTGATAACCGCCATTATTATAAGGGCGCTGCTGATAGCCGCCATTATTATAAGGACGCTGCTGATATCCACTCTGGCGAGGCTGATAGCCCCCTTCCTCGGAGGAAGATGAACTGCCAAAACCGGAAGGACGGAATCCGCGCTCGTTCTGTACACCATTTGAACTGTAAGCCGCGCGCTCGTTACGATTAAAGCGAGGACGCTGCGGGCGGTCGTTGCGATTGAACGTCGGACGACCAGCTGGATTGTTTTCACGGTTGTAGGATGGACGGAAGCCCTCACGGTCACCGCCATTTTCTTTTTTTTCTTCTGCAGCAGGTGCGTTGCCCTGCCATTCTTCAATTTCAGACATAATACTTATTTACGATTTTACTATTTGCAATATTATTTTCTTTAGGTATGTTCTAAAAATTAGCTTTCAATTGTTTTTAGTCTATGGCCCAAGGGATTAAGCCCAAAGATGCCCAAAAGCAACAAAAACAATGGAAGATAATCATCTCAGATTTAGTAATTATTAGAACATACCTTAACTTAAATTCCTGTGTATGTGTGTGGAGTGATGGCTCTCAATTCAGCTTTCACGCTGTCGGACACTTCAAGTCCATCGATGAAATTTCTGATGCTCTCTGCTGTGATGGCAGTGTTGGTGCGAGTGAGGGCTTTGAGGGCTTCGTAAGGATGGGGGTAAGCCTCACGGCGCAAAATGGTTTGTATTCCTTCAGCGCACACGGCCCAACAGTTGTCGAGGTCGCGGTTGATGGCCTCCTGGTTCAGCAACAATTTACGCAGCCCCTTGAGGGTTGAGTGAAGGGAAATGAGCATGTGGCCCATTGGCACACCCACATTGCGAAGCACGGTGGAGTCGGTAAGGTCGCGTTGCAGACGGCTGACGGGCAACTTCTGGCTGAGGAAGGACAGGATGGCATTAGCCATGCCGAGATTACCTTCTGAATTTTCAAAATCGATGGGGTTCACCTTATGAGGCATGGCCGATGACCCCACTTCTCCAGCTTTGATTTTTTGCTTGAAGTATTCCATCGACACATACATCCAAAAATCGCGGTCGAGGTCGATGATGATGGTGTTGATGCGTTTCATGGCATCGAAAATGGCACCCATGTTGTCGTAGTTGCTGATTTGGGTGGTCCATTGCTCACGTTCCAATCCCAGTTTCTCGCTTACGAAATTGTTGCCAAAGGCTTTCCAGTCATAATCAGGATAAGCGATGTGGTGGGCGTTAAAGTTGCCGGTCGCACCACCGAACTTGGCTGTAATTTTGCAGGCTTTCAGTTGGTTGAGCTGCTCAGTAAGGCGATACACATACACCATCACCTCTTTGCCCAAACGGGTGGGGGAGGCGGGTTGCCCGTGGGTCTTTGCCAGCATGGGTATGTCTTTCCACTCGTCGGCATACGTTTGCAGCTGTGCAATCAGTTCTTCGGCCAAGGGGACATACACCTCATTGATGGCATCTTTGATAGAAAGAGGTACAGATGTGTTGTTGATGTCTTGGCTGGTCAAGCCAAAATGGATAAACTCTTTGTACTCTTCAAAACGTCCTATCTTATCCAGCTCTTCCTTAATGAAATACTCCACCGCCTTCACGTCATGATTGGTCACCTTCTCGATGTCTTTCACACGCTGTGCATCGGACTCTGAAAAGTTCCGATAGATGTCGCGCAAACGCTCGAAGTGGTTCTTATCGAAATTCTTCAACTGAGGCAGGGGTAGTTCACAGAGAGTGATGAAATACTCGATTTCAACACGAATGCGGTACTTAATAAGAGCATATTCTGAAAAATAGGAAGCCAAGTCCTGTGTCTTGCTTCTGTAACGGCCATCGATAGGTGAAACGGCCGTAAGTGCATTCAGTTCCATATCTTTTTTCTTTCTCTTTTGCTATTACATTAATATTTAAACGTTCTCAAGTTGCGTCACCCAGACGCGGGAAATCTTATTTTCCTTTCTTTTTTGAATAGGTTGCTTAGTGTTTGGCTGACAGTTTTTCTTTGTTCATTCCTGTCGCAATTGAAATATCACTTGCTTTTACGGCTGCAAAGTTACGGCTTTTTCTGAAAGTGGCAAACAGGAAAACGGTAGAATTATCATTACACATTCTTCTTTTGCGGCTTTTTACCTCTTTTTAACTCTTTTCCAAAGCAGAAATGCGAAACACAGTGTACACTTCCACCACCACAAAAAACGTGAAGGGAATGAGCCAGGAGGAAGTTCCTACATACACGCCTGCGTAGAAACCCGCTGGCAGGAACATGAAAGTGGTGGCCAAAATCAAACCAACGATGCCGAACACACGTTGATGATAAAGTCGCCTCAGGCTTAGTTCCTTCGGATGGGTGGGGGAGTACTGTTCATAAAACGGACGTTGCATGAATCTACCCACGGCCAGCATGACTGTTCCCACCGCCATGAACACAGATGCCCAGAAACGAACTTGCGGCAACATCCACATGCATGCAGCTAAGAGAACTATCGTCAGTCCTGCTACCTCTATCTTTCCTAAAACTTTCTCTTTCATGATAACGAAAACGATAACGGCAATAAAAACGGGGGAGGTTATTCGTCCTCATCCTCCACGATGAAGATGTCCTCATTATCGGTCTTCATGAAATAGCGGCTTCTGGCCACTTCTTTCACAGCTTCAGGGTCATGTTTCAAGGCATCAAGAGTCTTTTTGTCCTGCTCAAACCTGCGATTGTATTCATCAATCTCGCTTTTCAGCCGAGAGATTTCTTGATTTTGGGAAATGCGGTTCACAATGCTGCTTTCGCCCACAAAACCTATCATAACGACAAAGATTGCAAGTGCTACAACATACTTCAGCTTAAAAAGCCAATACTTCAAGTTACTTTTCATACAATTCTCACTTTACCTTAAGAAAAAATGTTGCATCTAAATTTTTAGGTCGCAAAGGTAGCGAAAATCAGCAAGAGTGCAAACAAAATGTTGCTTTTTTTCATTCCGACTCGCATTTTTGACCTGCGTACAGACTTATTTCACTCTTACGGAGACAGGATGACTGACACTGCCCTTCCATCCGTCCATTGAGGCGAACCACTCTTTGGCAGAGTGATAGCCTTTTTCTTCCTTGTCGGCGCAGAAACTCACATAATAATGAATGGACTTGTTCTTGTCGGGTTTCACCACATAGAGATAGTTGAGGTCATCTTCCTTGCGGTCGGCGATATGTTCTTTTGGTACATAAACAGCCAGTCCTACAGGTTCTGGTGCCCAAAGTTGCTTCTTGCCCATGTCGGGATAGTCACATCCCCAAGAGGCAGCAATGCCATCGCGTTGCAAAATACCTTCTGCCTGATGCCCTCGACGCGTCTTTTCATCGGCCGTAGTCCCCACTTTCTGTACCCCTGTGCAGAAAAGTTTCTCGAAAGGCTTCTTTTCTGGCGTTTGGTCGAAATGCACATCCACTTTCAAGTCGCGGTGGCCGGCATAGAGCGAGTAGTACTGGTGCATGTCGTAGGTGCTGCCGTCCGTTGCTTCAACGCCTAGGTCGTACACTTCCACCACTGTTCGCAATGCGCCTGTGGTTACAACTCGCTGCCCCCTCACAGCCACATTCGTCCAATTCTCCGGACCGCCTTCTTTCCAATCCTTGAAAGAGCCGCAGCCTATGGCATTGCCTGCCCAAAGCACATCCACGCCATAACCTTCTCTCAGTTGCTCCTCTGAAGTGTAAAACTGCGTCTCTGGCAACTCAATCCTTCTGAACTTCTTTCCATACAGGTCTATGTTTTGGCGATGGTCAAAATAGATGCGGTAGCCCGTTAGTTCCGATTCAATGGTGACACCATGCATATAAATGTCGTTAAAAAGGAAACTCCGTCCTGCTGCTTCCACACGGAGGGCATCGGGATGCTTGTCTTGCTTGTCACGAATCTGTAGGGCCGTGTAGATGCGCTTGATAGGGGAGGACTGCTGACCCTGAGCCAAGAGTGTCACCTCAAAGGTTTTGGTTTCTTTGCCTTTTATGTCTGTAAGGAAAAATACCTCGTCGGCACGCAAGTCACCATCCATGTCGTCCAACTGGCAAACCACCTCCCTGTCCTCGCAGGTCACTTTGGCTGCCTTGACATCAAAACCGAGCTTTTTCTTTCCCGGCAGTTTTACTACAACCGGCTCATCAGCCTTCTCTTCGCTCCATGAGTTCGATACAGTCACCTGCAAGGTTTTTGTTTGTGCACTTGCCATCAGGCAGAAAAAAGGCATTCCTAACATAAACAGTATTTTCTTCATAAATAATTCCATGAATTGATGTTTTCACACAAAAATCGTACAAAATTAGGGATATTCTCCCACATTGCAAACTTTTTCCTACAAATAATAGTAATTTTCTGATGAGAGTTTCACTTTTATGTCGTACCTTTGCCAACAAACAATCATTCATCACTACTTTACAGTCAACAATCATGAGCATCAAAAAGACATCAACTCTGCTGGGCTTCACCCTGTTGTTAAGCCTTTGTGCAGTTCTGAGTTCGTGCAACAAAGACGAAAAACTTTCTAACCGAATTTCTGGCAAATGGGAGGGAGACTGGGGCATGTCGTATGAGGACAGAGAGGGTGTGAACCACCACTCGCACCACTCCATAGTGGAGTTCCACAGCGACGGATTGAACGAGACACAAGGTTCGGGCTACCAAGAGGATTACTACGTCGATGGCCCTTTCACGAAGTTGGGGTTCTATTTTGAGTGGTCCATCAACCACAAAATCATCTATATCAACTATCCCGGCTATCCCCACTTAAATTGTGCCATCCGCGACTACGCAATGAAGAAGAAGCACTTTACAGGCTACATTGGCAATACGCCCTTCGACCTGCACAATTTGGAGAAGGACTACAAATGGTGGAACTATACCGCCCGCTATATAGCCACGGGCGCGGCAGTCTTGCTTTGGATGGCCGACGGCACCTACCTCTATTACGACGACTACTATGCCACCCGTAGCGCATCGGATGGCATGCTGGACGACTTGGGTAAGCCGGCGGGTGACATGATGCCGCGCCGCATCTATAACCGATTTGCTGAACAAGAATAACTGAATAATTATAAAAAAACAGAAATGAAAAAGGTTTTGAATTTAACTAACATCATTGCCTTGCTTGGCGTGTGCGTCTTGTTTGTGTCGTGCTCACACGACGATGACGTGGACGAATCGATGGTGCTCTCAGGTCAGTGGCAAGGCAACTGGGGCATGTACTACGAAGTGGAGAACCCTCGCACAGGCGAAATCGTGGCCTTCGACTCTTACGACACCGACATCGTGTTCTATCCTCAATACGATTACGCCACCTACGGCTACGGTTATCAGGTTGACTGGTATGAAGAGGGCCCTTATTCAAGAATGAGCTATCGCTTCACGTGGAGCATCCGTAACGGCATCATCTACATGAACTATCCGGGTTTTCCTGAGTACAACACCAGCATCCGCAACTACCACATGAACAACAGCCGCTTCACGGGCTACTTCAGTAATGGTACCGAACCATTCTACTTGCACAAGATTGCCGATTTCTACGACTGGTCCTACTACGACGATTGGGATTACCACTACTGGGTGTATGACTCTTGGAGTTGGGATGGTTATTATTATGCCAAAACCCGCACAGAAGCAGGCGATGCCGTCCAAGGACTCCCGACAGATAGCGTGGCCAAACCTCGCATAGTGAAGATAGGCAGCAGGCTGGCAGAGAAATGAAGTAACATCTAAAAACGGAAAAATTCATGCTCCAACGGAAGCGTGAAATCTCAAAATATTTTGTGTGTATTTGAACCGTCATAGTAATAAGGTATGTTCTAATAATTACTAAATCTGAGATGATTATCTTCCATTGTTTTAGTTGCTTTTGGGCATCTTTGGGCTTAATCCCTTGGGCCATAGCT
>CADAPC010000074.1 GCA_902789725.1 uncultured Bacteroidales bacterium | reverse complement strand
GAAAGACAAAAACATCCGCGCATAATGATGAGAGAGAATTAGGGGGAAGGTTTGTAACAAAAAACGTTCTTTGACATTTTAAGGTCTTCCGCTGATTGTGTTGTGTGCGGAGGGTGATAAAGGTAACATACAATAAAAGACATATGAGATTTTTGGGAAAAAGAGGACATACGGAGACGCTGGTGCGTGTGCTGGCAATGGTACTGGGAGTGACATTCATTGCTTCTAGTTTGCTCAAGGTTGTCAGCATCCAAACCTTTGCGATGGAAGTTGGTGAGTACATTGACCTGTATATGCCTCAATGGCTGCATGGATGGAATATGCCATGTGCCATCGGGGTATGTGCGTCAGAGTTGTTGGTGGCTGTGATGGCATTTTGGAGAAGAATGGTTAGATGGATGAGCATCCTTTCTTTAGTGATGCTTACATTCTTTGTCTGGCTCACAGGTGTCAATTTGTTCTTTCCCACGATGTTCGGTAGTGTAGAGTCGTGCGGATGTTTCGGTGAACTGATACATTTCACACCTGTGGGTTCGTTTGTGAAAAGTGTGGTGCTGTGGGTGTTTGCCTTGGTGCTTTTTGTGATGGCTCAAGTAAAATCCATGAATAGCTCTAAACGCTGACCTCTAAACATTCAACAGAAAAAGACGTATAATGTATAAGTGGTTGAAGTACATATTGACGGGATTCCTATCGGTGCCGATGCTTTACGGCGTGTGGTTGCTGCTGCGTTGCCTCGTGTTCGACTACTTCACCATCCCTACTTCGTCGATGTGTCCGACATTAGAGCCTGGAGATAAAGTGATCGTGAACAAACTGCTGATGGGGGCAAGAATATATAGCAATTTGGACTTTAATCTTTCAGGACAGGAATTGGAATCGTGGCGCACAAAAGGATTACGACCACTCCGCCACAATGACATCGTTGTGTTCAACTTCCCTCATCATGATTGGCACATCAGTTTTGTCATTAACAACGTGTTTTGCAAACGTGTTGTGGCATTGCCTGGTGATAGTTTGAGCATCGTGGATGGACACTATCGCAACAACAACTATGAGGGGACGTTGGGATTGGAAGAAGAGCAACGTAAATTGGAGAATACACCTGATTCCTTGCTGTGGCAACCTCTATTGCCAACCATCCCTCACCATGAACGGTTCGGATGGACCATACGGAACTTTGGCCCGATGTACATGCCCCGAAAGGGAGACATCATGACGGTCACACCATACGAAGCAACGCTGTACAACATTTTTCTGGCATGGGAGATAGGAAAGCCCATCACCTGCGATTGGGACACGGGTGAAGTCTGGGCTGGTGACAAACTGCTGAAACGGCATTGTTGGCAGCACAATTACTACTTCATGGCTGGAGACAATGTGCTGGACTCTAACGATTCCCGCTATTGGGGATTGGTGCCAGAGGAATATGTGGTGGGAGTTGTAGGATATGTATATAAGAATAATACACTATGAAGAGGAAATACATACATAGCATTGTCGGTTGTTTGACAGTTGCTTTCTTGTTGTGGCTAACTGTAACGGATGTGGAGGTACGCTGGACGGAGAGTAATGTAGTGTTGGGATGGAGTGTGCTGGGGCTGTTGGTGGTTGCTGTGGTGCTGCATCTGCTGACTGGAGGGAATAGGCTTCGGTGGAGTTGGGTGGATATATTGGTGGCTATGTGGATGATATATGTGGTAGGACGTGTGTGGATGGGAGGAGAGTACGCCTGTGGAACGGAGTTTCTGAAGATGATGGAGATGGGATTGCTGTATGTGACATTGAGAAGAATTTTTGCGTGGTCAAAGTTGTCACCTGTCTATCTTATCGGCGGACTAATGCTGTGTGGTGTGTATGAAGCAACGTTGGGAGTGTGGCAGTTGGTGAGTGGAGCAAGCCGTCACTCACAATATCTAATGACAGGAAACTTTCAGAATCCAGGTCCTTATTCTGCCTATTTGATGATGGCTGCCGTGATAGGATGGGGGTGGACACAGGAACTTACTGAAGGGCGGTTGAGAACTGCCGTGTGGTGCATGACAGCCTTTGTGCTCCTTCTTCTGCCTGCCACCTGGAGCCGTGCAGCCCTTGTTGCGGTGGGGATAATCGCATTGTGGTTATATCGTCAGAAGTATTGGAAGTATAGATGGGCGGTATGGATTGGTGTGATGGTGTTGGCAATGGGTTTCTATTTCGCCAAGCAAGGCTCGGCGGATGGACGAATGTTGACATGGACAGCATCCCTTACGGCATGGTGGCATAAGCTTTGGCTGGGCGTGGGTATGGGCGGTTTCCGTGCTGCTTGTGCGGATGGCATCGCTGAATTGTATCGGGAACATCCCACATCAGGGCTGTTCACATCTGGTGGCGTGACAGACTTCGCCTTCAACGATCTTTTGAATGTATTAGTGGAGCAAGGATTGGTAGGTGCGGTGCTGTGTGCTGCGACAAGTATTTTCGTGCTGATAAAACTTTACAAGCAGAGTCTTCCATTGTTTTATGGGTTGCTATCATTATTTATCTTCTCCATGTTCTCCTATCCGTTTGAATTGTTGCCTTATCAAATCACACTCGTCCTTTTGTCTGCTTTCGCAGCCAGTCATGTAGATATGGATAAAGAAAACACACATCGTAAACTTGGAAGGGTGATGCTTCTATTGGTGCTCGTGCCCATTGCCTTCTGTGTCGCCAAAGAGATCCAACGTCGCCATGAGACAGATAAAGAAGTAAAGATGTTCTCAGGCATGCATCATGAGGCGTTTATCAACGACTATTATGAGCTGATGCCTATGGAAATGGACAATGCTTCGTTCTTGTTTGACTTTGGCAGGACACTCCGGGAGGCGAAGCGGTACAATGATAGCAATGCCGTGCTAAGACTTGGCTCACAGGTGAGCAGCGACCCAATGTTTTGGGTGCTGACAGGTAACAACTACCGAGATATGCAATGCTATCAAGAAGCGGAAGAGGCTTACCAAAAAGCTTTTGCCATCATGCCCAACCGCCTTTATCCCTTGTATCAGTTGATGGGATTGTATGAGGAGATTGGGAATGTGGAAGCCTGGCAACAAACGGCAAAGGAAATCATAATGCTGCAACCCAAGATTAAATCGCCAGCAACGGAAGCAATGGCAGATAGTGCGAGAAGGAAAGTAATTGAATTGGAAAAATAAGACATAACATCAAATGAGATCATTCAAAAGACTATTGACAGGTGGAATCCTCGTAACGGCATTGAGTATGTCTGCTCAGCAATTGACATTACCTGATGCCATCCGCATCGCACAGGAAAATTCGTATGATGCACAGTTGGCAAGGTTCTCGTTCTTGGCAAGTTATTGGACCTACCGCTCGTTCAAGGCTGAATTGCTGCCCTCAGTGAACATGAATGGCGGACTTGCCAATTTTGACCACTCTCTGGTGGCAGTGCGTAACTATGAGAACGGACAGGTGGCATACGTGAACAACAACTCGATGACAAACCATCTCACCTTGTCCCTTGACCAGCAGATTGCTGCAACGGGAGGAACGGTGTCATTGCAGTCATACCTCTACCGCCTGGATCAGTTCAGCTACGACGAGAAAACCTACAACTCGCAACCGCTGAGGGTGAGTTACACACAACCCCTGCGCTCGTTCAATTCGCTGAAGTGGGAGAAAAAGACTGCACCCATAGAATACCAAATCGCACAAAAAGACTACCTCACCGCCATGCAGGATGTGACCCTTCGGGTGACGGGATTGTTCTTCAGTGTGCTTTCGGCACAATCGGACTACAAGCAGAGCCTTGCCACCCAGCAAGACCGTGAGGCTTTGTTTAACATGGCACAGAAACGGCTCGAATTAGGTACAACGACCAAGAGTGAGGTGCTGCAACTGGAATTGTCATTGCTCAATGCACGGGTGGCTGTAAACAAGGAAAAACTGGAACTGGATGACCGTATGTACCAGTTCTTTTCCTACCTGCGAGTGACGGACTATGCCGAGGCAGAGTTGATCCCTCCTTACGTGGTGCCCGAGGTGCTGCTGAATGCCGATGAAGTGCTGCTGAAAGCCATCGCCAACTCGTCGCATACATTGGAGCAACGGCAGCAGATGCTGGAGGTGGAAAAAGCCTTGGCACAGGCAAAGTCGAGTAAGGGCTTACAGCTGACATTGAGTGGCGAGGTGGGTTTCAGCCAGACAGGCAGCACTTTCAATGATGCCTACCGGCGGTTGAGGGACAACGAGATTGTAGGATTAACTCTTTCACTGCCCATCTTTGACTGGGGTGTGAGCCGTGGCAGAGTGAAGATGGCTGAAGCACGGATGGACGTGACACGTACGAAACTGGAACAGGCACACTCGGACTATGTGCAGGACTTGCGGAAGAAAGTGCTGCAGTTCAACACCCAGCCGATGCAGTGCAAGGATGCCTTGCGGGCACAGGAGATAGCGGAGGAACGCTACGGCATCATGCGACGGCGATTTGAGACAGGTGCAGTGTCGGTGACAGACCTGAATACGGCACAGCAGGAGATGGAGTCGGCAAAGTCGCAATACATCAGTCAGTTGCAGACGTTCTGGACAGACTACTACACGTTGCAGAAATCGACGTTACATGACTGGATACATGGGACGGACATAGAAGTGAACTTTAAGGAAATGATAAATGGGAAATGACAAATGATAAATGATAAATGAAAAGAACAGGACTTTATTTGATATGTTCCCTGCTGTTGCTGGCGGGATGCAAAAACGGGAATGAACAGAAGGAAGAAGAAAGTATCTTTGCTGAACAGGAGCAAACTGTGGCAGAGGTCGATACGATGGTGATACATCGGCAGACCTTCCAAAAACAGTTGCTGTGCAATGGACGGTTGGTTGCTATCCGCAAGGCAGATCTCCAATGTCCCAAACAAGGCGAGGTGTTGCAACGTGTGCTGGTGCAGAACGGGCAGCGTGTCAGCCAAGGAGCGTTGCTTGCAGTCTCTGACACACGTGACAGGACGGCAGAACTTGAAAAGACACAGCATGACTTGGAACGGGCAAAGGTGGAACTGCAAGACAAACTCATCGGACTGGGCTATGATGGAGATCTTACTCATGTGCCTGCCGATGTGTTGCATCGCGCTGAAATCACATCGGGCTATTATTCCACGAGATATCAATTGGAGGCAGTGCGGAAAGCCTTGAATGATTGCAGGCTATATGCGCCTTTCAGTGGAAGGATAGCCAATCTGGAGGCTCGACCGCATCAGGCTGGCACAAAGTTCTGCACGTTGATTGATGATTCTTTTTTTGAGGTGGAGTTCAAAATTTTAGAGGCGGAATTGGCATTCATCCAGAAAGGGCAAACAGTCAAGGTGTCGCCATTCGTGCATGAAGAAGAGACTTTTGAGGGAACTGTGACGGAAATCAACCCGACGATTGACGAACGGGGACTGGTGGCTGTGAAGGCAAGGGTGAAGAACACTTCTGACACTTTGATGGATGGCATGAATGTGCGTGTGGTGGTGGAGAATGCGGTGGAGCAGCAGTTTGTGGTGCCAAAGGAGGCTGTGGTGGAGCGTGACGGCTACCATGTCATCTTCCTTTACGACCCCAAGACACAACGCGCCGTGTGGACTTACGTGGATATTGCCTACATCAATCTGACCAGCTTTGCCATTACAGGCTGTGAAAAGAAGGAAACGGAACTGCACGAAGGAGAGATTGTCATTACATCGGGCAATCTGAACTTAGCAGACGACACAGAGGTGAGAGTGAGTGAAGAAAAATAGAAATGGGTAAAAGCCCGTATTATTAATAACAATTCAAAATTCAATTAACATGAAAAAGAAAGTCATGATGCTGTCATGCATTGCAGCATATGCCATCGTATCGGGATACGTTGGTATGAAGGCTTACGAGTCACATGCATATGAGAAAAATATTGAACTGTTGAGTGAAGATGTCGAAGCTTTATCAACATGTGAAGGAGAAGGCGGATATCCTATGGGTGAAAATTGTATAGAATGCCCTGGAAAATATTGTTTTCAGGGAGAATTTACAGCACGTAATTGTATAAGTAATTTAGTATAGGGTATTATATAAGTGAGGATACAGAAACCATGAATAATTGGGCTCATTTCTGAATCAATATAATTCATGGTTTCTGTTTTTTCTTAATATTTATTTATTTTCAATGACAAATATATTTTAGAGTATGAAGATTGCACGATTAATGATTATAAATACCATAATTGTATTACAGATAGGATGTTCCTTTTCTGAAAAAAATAATACGGAAGAGTTTACGCATTCAGATTTTGCAAAGACTGTAGAATTGAAGGGAACTCAAGTTTCTTTTGATGCACTTGTTAATCCGTACGAGGGCTATCTTGTCAATGATACATTGTTGTTAGTTAGTAATATGGACCCCGCACAAAAAGAAAAAATCAAAATAATTTCTTTAAATGATGGTAAACTCATTTCTTCTTTTGCGCAAGAAGGACATGCTGACAATGAATTAATATCCTGTAATATAAGATATTTTTCGCCCCAATCGCCTTTTTTTTATGTTGAAGATATAGTACAAAGTAAATACTGGATATGTTCATTAGATTCTTTATTTGACCATAAGAAAAGTATAGTCACTTCTTTCTACTATTCACGAGATGTTATGAGTATATATCCTTTAGATTCCACATATGTTGGGTTTAATTTTTGGTATTTAAATCATGACAAATACAATAATGACATATATTCTCCTATAAGCGAATATAAAATAGGACAAAAACGAGAAAAAACTCGTTCAACAGCATTTAAATATTTTGTCGCCAATGTAACAGGAGCCACAATGGCCCGCAATCCTCATAATGGAGACATTTGGGTTGCTTACAATCACGATAATGTTATTCAGATCTATGATAAGAATATGAATCTAAAAAAACAAATGAATGGTCCCGACCAAATTGAAAATAAGTATCAAAAGAAAACAATAAAGAAACAAGAGTACGTTTTTTTTAGTAAAGAAGCATATGTTAGTTGTTATTATATGTCGGTTTCAACTCCCAAACATGTCTATATATTGTATGAGAACATAAATGGGGGAGGTATTCCTCTTCAGCCCAAACCTGTAGAAGTCTTTAAATTGGATTGGGACGGTCATCTTTTATGTAACTATAAGTTGGACAGACATGCATATACTATATCAATAGACAGCAAAGAATTATGCTTGTATGCAACATGCATAAACAATACAAATCAGGAAGTACAAATAGTTAAATACGATCTCAAATGAAAAAGATGTTAACATTGTTTTTGTATATTATAGTGTTTTCTTGTTCTGATTCACATACATTTGAAATGGAACAAGCAGCTTCTTTTGATGATGAAATCTTTGAAGAGTTAAAAACAGAAAAAGGAATCCCTTTGTCTACGATTTTAGGTGACAGGGACGTAACATTTTTGTATGTATCAAGTAATGAATGTGCAGAATGTATATCAGATTTTATAGATTTCAATGATATTTTACCCGATGAGATGCCTGAAAATGCCAATTTTATTTATCTTATATACGGATATGATAAATTAAGTTTTGACTATTATATGGAGAAGGAACAAGTTAAGATTAACAGTCATATTTACATGATTCATGATACTTTAGATGTTTTCCATGCGAAGATACATGATTATTATTCTAATAACTTGTTTCTTATTGATAAAAAGAAAAATATTTATAGAATCATGAGCCCTTATCCTGAATACGAATGGAATTTTACTGAGATAGAGGAATTGGTGAATAAAGAAAAGACATGCTAAGAACTTTGATACATCGTCCCATTGCCGTGACCATGGTGCTGATCGCCCTTGTGGCTGTCGGTATCTTGGCATTGACGTACATACCCGTGTCGCTGATGCCCGAGATTGACATACCGAGAATCACGGTGCAGATGTCAAACCCTGGTGCTTCGGTGAGTGAGGTGGAACAACAGATGGTCACGCCCATGCGTTATCAGCTCTCGCAAGTGGCAGGGTTGAAAGACATCGAAACCGTGTCGAGAATGGATGCAGGCACGATTACCTTGTATTTTGAGCCGGGCACAGACATGGACTTGCTCTTTATTGACGTGAACGAGAAGATAGACCGTGCCATGAATTCGATGCCGAAGGACATGGAGCGTCCGAAAGTGGTGAAAGCGAGCGCGATAGATATTCCCGCATTTTATGTCGATGTGGTGGAGCAAGAGGGAAACATTGCCTCGTTGTCCAAACTGGTGCGCAATGTCATAGCCAAGCGCATTGAGCAGTTGCCACAGACGGCGATGGTGGATTATAGCGGTACGGTGGGTACGGAACTTCTGTGTGTCCCTGACCTGAACAAGCTGGAGTCACTGGGACTGAGCACCCGCACGATAGAAGCGGCCATCAACGACAATAACATCGTGCTCGAAGCCCTCAGTGTGCGTGACGGCATCTACCGTTACAGCATCCATTTCGATTCGCAGATATTGGGCAAGGATGACATTGAAAACATCTATCTCCGACACGAGGGACGAATGTTACAGCTGAAAGACATCTGTGAGGTGGAGGAAAAGCCAGCCGTGAGGAACGGCATCGTGAGACACGACGGAAAGGATGCCAT
>CADAPC010000073.1 GCA_902789725.1 uncultured Bacteroidales bacterium | reverse complement strand
TACTTTACTGTCAGTGTAACACTTTTGTCACCAAAAGTCTTTTTTGAGACTTATAACTGACTGATATTCAACTATCTTATTTTTTAGCGGAGGGAGAGGGATTCGAACCCCCGGTGCCTCTCAGCACGACGGTTTTCAAGACCGTTGTAATCGACCACTCTACCATCCCTCCTAAAGAAAAAGGGATGTTGATGTTGTCTCAATCCCTTCCTTTGTACGCCCTCAGGGGCTCGAACCCTGGACCCATTGATTAAGAGTCAATTGCTCTACCAACTGAGCTAAGGACGCATCAAGTTTTTTTTGCGCTTCAGGATGGGCTTGAACCAACGACCCCATGATTAACAGTCATGTGCTCTAACCAACTGAGCTACTGAAGCATTGTACTATGTTTTGGCGTTCCTTGTGTGAAGAGGAGGAGACTCGAACTCCCACGGGCTGAGCCCACTACCCCCTCAAAGTAGCGCGTCTACCATTCCGCCACCTCTCCATGAAGGATTTTGTTTTGACAGTGCCAGAATAAACTGCCATAAGTCATTTTTTTGAGCCTCTTGTCGGATTCGAACCAACGACCCCGAGATTACAAATCACGTGCTCTGGCCAACTGAGCTAAAGAGGCAAACATCGGAAGTTCCGATAGTAGAGCGGAAGACGGGGCTCAAACCCGCGACCCCCAGCTTGGAAGGCTAGTGCTCTATCAACTGAGCTACTTCCGCGAAAAAACCTCATTTGCTCTTTCTTCTTTCTTGTGGGCAGGGACGGATTCGAACCGCCGAAGCCGCAAGGCAACAGATTTACAGTCTGCCCGTTTTAACCACTTACCTACCTACCCAGACATTTCGTCAGAAGTGACTCGCACAGGATTCAAACCTGTAACCTTTTGATCCGTAGTCAAATGCTCTATTCAGTTGAGCTAGCGAGCCAAATGAGTTCTAATTATATGTGGGCGCTGACGGATTCGAACCGCCGACCCTCTGCTTGTAAGGCAGACGCTCTGAACCAGCTGAGCTAAGCGCCCTCATTTTGTATCATTATTTTTCACTTTGGTTCCGTGTGTCACGTTTGGCATCACGTTGTTGTTTCTTGCGTTCCTTCCCGAAAGCGAGTGCAAAGGTAGAGACTTTTTAGCAAACTGCCAAATGTTTTCTACATTTTTTTTTCATTATTTTTTGAGATATTTACTAAATTGCTGATTATCAACAAAACTTTTTTTCTCTGCCGTAGCCCCATTTTTCAGAAACAAGGCTATCGAAGTACATTTACTGCATTTTTTGGTTTTCTCCTTCTTTGCAGCGTAGAGCCTCCATTTGAGGTCTCTACTTGTCCATTTGGACACATCTTTTCCCTCAACAGGGATTTTTTGCAAGCACTTATCGCAACAAGGCGAGGTTGCTCACAAACGCTGCAAGTGCTACGATGATTGCAAGCGCTACTGTCATTGTCTCCATAAAACAAATCCTCCTTTAACTTTTAAAATTAATACTCACTTTAAAACAATTTTGTTTACCTTACCCAATTAATACTCTTTTGAATGAAACATTCATTTACCTAAAAACATAAAAACCGATTGGAATCCTATTCAATCTTTTTTTCGCCATAAAGTGGTGAGCATTCATTAGAACACCCTACTGCTCCCCTTTGACGATGCAAAGGTACGGTGACTTCTATTCTCAGCAAAGGGAAAACCAAAGTTTATGACTCTTTTTTTGAAAACATTGACATTTATCAAGAAATGTGTGGGCACACAGCGAGAAAACTCTACACTATTTGCCCACACCGTTTCTATGTTTAAGCCTATCTAATAAGCTGAGAAGATGAATATGAAAACCTATTTCCTGTCCACTTCGACTTTCATTCCTTCTGTATGTCCACCAAATTGTTTAGCATACACACATTCCACAGTAGAAACTCCCACCTCATAGCAACCAGCCCGAACGATGGAATAATCCATATCCAATGTTGATGTACCACGAGTGAACCAATCGAAGAACATATCAAAATGAGCGTCATGGATAGAGAGATAGCACCCTCTTCCGCCCATTCTCTGATA
Organism: uncultured Bacteroidales bacterium; assembly: GCA_902789725.1. Taxonomy (GTDB): domain Bacteria; phylum Bacteroidota; class Bacteroidia; order Bacteroidales; family Bacteroidaceae; genus Minthosoma. The sequence goes on along the minus strand of CADAPC010000073.1, from coordinate 6,646 downwards.
ACCCGACAGATGGCGTAGAGGTTCCAGGCAAGCAGGATACTGAGCAGACACCCTCACAAAATCCATATCTCGGTCGGCTGTGATAATGTGGCGAATTCTCAGTTTGTCTCCCACTTTCAACGGCTGATTTATGTCGTAATCCACCCACTTGTCGCTACCAGCACTCTGAACGTAGAACTTACGTTGAATCTTCAGTTCGTTAGTAGCGTAGAGTTTCAGATTGCCCACATCCTCGAGGAAAGTAGCATAGGCAGCTCCCCACGAGATACCAGGGGTTTGCTTTTTCACCACCAGCTGTCTGGCGCCATCATGCAGCATTGCTTCTGGCACATTGGCCAGCACATTGCCTTGCAGCACCAAGTTGGCACTCCTACCCTCCAGCGAATCACGTTCGGTGTTGATAGTACCATAATCCAGATTCTCCAACACATTTCCATCAACCACCATCACTGGGTTCTTCGCCTCATGGAAAGTTTCCATAGGCGACACCTTCAGCAAGAAGTCGGTCACCTCAATGGTGTTCATCGGGTTGTCCCATTTCTGCACCTGCTTCTGAGTAAGTAGCCACAGCTGCATGTCGTTCAGGTAACCATCCTTCTTGTCCTTCTGATAAATGGCCTTCATAGCGGCAATTTGAGTAGGAATGCGATAATCCATCCAAGAATAGTAAGCAGCATCCGTTGCATAGAACCTTCCTTGACCAGGTTTCTCAACCGTATAATCTTTCAAGAAATCGACAAAGCGATCGGCAGCCTTCACATGATTGAAAGCCCTCAGCGTGTAGGCCGCATTCGCCACACCATAGATGGTCAAATTCTTGTAGTCCTTTTCCATCTTCGACAGGTACTCCTCTCGCATCGTCACCACGTCCTTGCTTACCTCACGCTGAGGAATCTGAGCAGAGATATAGAGATAGCGAATGTCGGACTCGGAAGGCCAAATCTTGTTTTTCTTACTCTTATTATATTTATAACTATCTACTTTCAGACGGTCAAGATATTTCATGCCATCTTCCAGCATGCGCTTCACTGCATCATTGGGGTTGGGCATCTTTGCCAACTGCTCGCACACCGACATGGTTGTATAGAGATTGCTCTGCATACCCAAGAACCAGCTCCATCCGCCGTCTTCCTTTTGCAGAGCCGCCAGCTTCGTCTGAGCCATCGACACCCTTGCTTGCAAATCGGACACACTCTCTTCCCTCTCCAAAACTGGGAAGGTACGCATGAGGTCGAGCAGACGAGAGTTGGCATAGAGCGAAGCTGCATAATCAAAGGCATCGTCCTCTACAGGATTCTTCACGCTGCGCAAAGCCTCAATGCACATCCAGGCAGGGTTGTCAGTATATTCCACTTGCAACATGCGTTTGACAGCCGTTTTTGAATTCTGATTGTAAAGCTGGTTCAAGTCCATCACCTTGCTCACTTCGCTGCCATCGGCATTCCCTGCGATGTAGTAAGGAACAGACTCCACCATCATCTTCTTCGTAGAGAGAATGGGCAAGTGATTCTTCTCGCCATCACTCACATTGCCCGACATAGCGATGAGTTCGCAATCGAGGTCTTGCCAGTTCTCCAGTACATCGAAATCAAAATCCACGCCCACCGTCTTTCCTGCTTCCACTTCAAAAGCTTTCTCCTGAGCCAGAACCACCTCACCCGTTTTGGGATTGAGCAGACGCATCCTCACGGCCCCTTTCAGCCCTTCTTCGCTTTGGTTAATGATGGACGAAGCCACCACTGCTTTATCGCCCCAGCGCAAGAAACGAGGCATATTGGGACGTAGCATAAATGACTTCCTTGCCACAGCCGTTGCTCTGATGGAACCGTAATCCACGTCTTTCGTATGAGCAAAGCCCATAAACTGCCATTCCGTCAGCGATTCGGGTAAGGTAAACTGAATGCGTACATCCCCCTTAGCATCCGAAACCAAATGAGGGAGGAAGAAAGCCGTCTCCTCAAAGTTTTCACGAACGGTTGCATTTTCAAAATCTTCTTGAGGCACTGCGGGTTCTTCATTTTCGGCAGCAGTTTCCACCTCCAGTCCATCATCCGCTACCTCTTCAGCTGCGACGTTGGCTTTCATGGACGACATCAAAGGCACAGCATCCTCCACCATGTCCCTATACAAAACTCTTCCTCCTCGTCCTGCAGCCCGTGAGTACTGTATATAGCGGTCGTGCTCATACCCCATGAACTGGGTGAAGGTACGCTCATAAGAAGTCAAATAGCGAAGTTTACCAGCCAACGAGTAAGACGGGAATTTCGTGAAGTTGGAACTGCTCTGGGCATACCTTGGCACGAAACGCTCAAATTGAAGTCCAAACCCCCAATAGTGAGAATAAATGCGGTCGAGCGAGGCATCGTAGAGCACCGCCATCATTTCCGCACCACTAACACGTTTGCCATCTTTGTCCGTCACAGTCAGCGTCCACTGTTCCTGCTGTCCTGGCTGCAATTTGTCGCGGAAAGTAGCCCACTCCAGTTTCAAGCGCTTCTCGGGACGTTTCAGTTGGAAGTGCTCCGACAGAGCAGAGAAGCGACCATTGCGCACATAGACGATGTCCACTTCAATGCCTTCGCCCCACTCTTCTCTGTAAAGAAGACGCAAGTGCTTCATCGCTCCGTCTGTAACACCCACATGATGTTCAATCAGTCCTTCCATATTATACACATTATATATAATATACGCGTCGGTTTCCTGCGTTGTGAAGAACAAATCCACGGATTCCCCCACAGCGAAAGTACGTGAGGGAGTGTAAAGAAAGTCTTGCTCCTCTACCTTGTCGGCAGCCCTCTTCTTCTCGCCTATGCCCCACGAATCCACCTCAGTTACAGGCAGAGCAGAATTGAACGTGTCGAAATAAGCATTATCAACCACCTCATTACCGTTCGACTCCAGTGCCTTCACTTCAATTCTGTAGTGCGCTCCCAGTTTCAGGTCGGCAGGCAGCAAGATGGAATCGCCCGTGGTGAAGTTGCCCTCATAAAGAGGTTCGTAGGCTTGTGTGATTTTGTACTTACCCTTCACCGTCACCTTCTCATGGTTGATGTCATAAGCATCCACCTTAAAGAAAGGCTCCTTTGCCATATCCACTACGCTGGCCACCGTCAAATCCAGACCAAATTCGCGATTGCTGGCATTCACCGTCCATTGAGCCTCGTGGGTTTCGCCTCCCACATCCGTGACCGTTGCCTTCACACGGAAACGAGCTGCCGCATAGTCCGACTGCAAGTGTTCGTCGGTCAAAGTGACTGGCACACGGAACTTACCCTCATCGTCTGTTATCAAATCACCCTCCGACATGGATGTCCAGCGATAATTCCAAAACCAGCGTTTGAAATCGACCGATGCATACTCCACTGTGTAGTGAACCTGCGCGCCCTGCACAGGCACACCTGCAAACATCATCGCTGTCCCCTCCACTTCGAGCACCTCGCCAAAATGTCCTGAACGATTGCCTCCAAATTGCACATCGAAGGTGGGACGCTTATACTCCTCCACCCTCACCGTCTCTGTGTAAACAGATTTTTCGTTCTCTTGAAATTCCAGATGCAACACACCCACTTCGCAGTCCTGTGGCAGAGGAATACTGAAAGAGGCCGTGCCAAATTCGTTGGTCAACAAGTCTATCGTGGTCAATTTTCTCCATTTCGCATCTTGCACCACAAGCTTCACGTCAGCCTCAGGCACCATTTGCACCTTGTCGCCCTCTTGATGATAAAGCACCAGCGACCCCTGAACTGTTTGTCCCGGACGGTAAATGCTGCGGTCGGTCATCACTTGATAAGAGAAATGCCCATTGTGAGAAGGAATATTCTTTCTGGACACATAGTAGCGATCCCAAGGCGTGTAATCATTCTCATCCTTCACAGCACGCATATAGGCAGTGGCCTCCATCTCCACCATTCCGTCGGCACCAGTCACGCGCTCAGCCTCGATGCCACGATTTTCCCATCCAAAGGTTCGGTCAACAGCTTTAGGCAACTCAGAGCGGAACTGCACCTTCACGCCAGACACAGGGCGTCCCGTTTCGTTGTCCACCACGTAAATTTGTGAGATTTTGTGCGCCTTTTCCAATTCCACCAGCCTCATCGACGTAACGTGCGCCTCATTCGCCACCAGGTCGCCCGCGCCCTCAGCAACATACACATAGCGTCCTGGGGGCAAGTTTATATTCACTTTTGTAGTTCCCTCCACAGGAAGACCTTTTGCCTTGCGTTCAGCATTGGTCGAATCTATTTCGAGCACCACTTCCTTCTTGTCAACCACCTCGCCCGTCAAGAGCAATGCGCCCGGTCCATCCTTCGTCATTTCCCTGCCCACATACTTTCGAATGGTGAGCGTGGTGCGCTCGCAGTTCCAGAAGCTCAACGAAATCTGGAACGAGCGGTTAGCCAACACGCTGCCCCCACCATACATGCTTATGGTTGGACGCAGTTGACCTTCCAAGGCATTTTTCAGATTATTCATGCTGCGCGATTTGCCCAAGTTTTCCACTGCCCACTTCCTGAACAGTATGGCATCATCACGCCCCAAGTTATGTTCGGAATACTTCAGTGCCAAGTCGGCCCCCACTTCCTCAGTCTTCACTTCCAGAATGAGCTGATAAAGGCTCTCCTTATATTGTTTGTACGACAACCGTCCCTCTACATTCTCCACCTCCTGCATGACATCGAGCCACTTTGCTTTCATCAGTCCATACCCATTCAAGTTGCCACGCTGTTGATAGACCTTGATAGCGCGTTCGTAGATGCTGGCACGCTCTTCAACCTTCAGACGTGCATTTTCTTCCACAAACGCAATCATCACCGACAGCAGGTCATTGCCATAGAGGTCGCTGTCCTTTCCCTTGTCCAGCAGCACCTCCCATCCCGTCGCTTTCTCAGCCGCAAGTGCCTCCATGTTGTCCAGCACATGGCTGAAATGCTCATTGCACTTAGCATCGTAAGCATCGCGTGTTTCCTCATCAAAATCCGTGATGTTTGTCCACTTCATTTCCTGATAAGCCGAAGCCAGCATAGCATCCGCCACACTCCTTTCCACCGGACTCTTCCTTCCACCCAACTCTTTCTCCAACCGCTGCATATTATCCTTGAAGGTATCAGGATCCTTGTCAGCTTCCTTCTGCACACGTTCAACTGCCTGCTTCACCACTGTGGCAAAGCCGCGCTTTTGTCCAAAAAGATTGAGTATTCCCATTGTAAACATTAACATTAAAAGGGTAATAGATAAAAAACGATTGTCACTTCTCATATTTCCATCAGTTTTAGATAGTTCAACGATTATTGCCCATAAGATGAAATTTTAGGGCAAAAATACACTCAAAATAGAACACAACCAAAACTTTGGTATTAAAAAAAATAAAAAAAGAGAAAAAGACTTGCCTTTCCTCTCTTTTTTCTCATTTTCTGCCGAATATTTACCTTATTGATAGAACGCAGCATACCATTCAGCAAAGGCCCTCAAGCCGTCGCGCAACGAAGTGGAAGGCTTGAAGCCATAGTCGCGCTCCAGAGCAGAGGTGTCGGCATACGTGGTGGGTACGTCGCCTGGCTGCATGGGTACTAATTGCTTGTGTGCATCGAAGTCATAATCCTCTGGAAGAACCTTAGCACGAATCAGTTCCTGCTGCAGTATGTCCACGAAATTAAGCAAGTTCTCAGGACTGTTGTTGCCAATGTTATAGACGGCATAGGGTGGCAGAGGGAGTCCGTCCTCACCTTGCTTCTTTTCAGGTGCTCCCTGCATGATGCGCACCACTCCCTCCACGATGTCGTCCACGTAGGTGAAGTCGCGCATGCAATTGCCATAGTTGAAAATCTGAATCGTGTCGCCCTTCACCAGCTTGTTCGTGAACCCGAAATAAGCCATGTCGGGACGCCCAGCTGGGCCATAGACGGTAAAGAATCGCAACCCTGTGGAGGGGATGTTGTAGAGCTTGCTGTAAGCATGAGCCATGAGTTCGTTGCTCTTCTTGGTGGCAGCATAAAGGCTGACGGGGTTATCGACCTTATCGTCGGTTGAATAAGGAACCTTCTTATTGGTGCCATACACGCTGGAGGAGCTGGCATAGACAAGATGCTCCACCGGGTTGTTGCGACAAGCCTCCAGAATGTTGTAGAAACCAATCAGGTTCGATTGTATGTAAGCATCGGGATTGGTGATGCTGTAGCGCACACCAGCCTGGGCTGCAAGGTTCACCACCACTTGGGGCTGGTATTGCTCGAAGATACCATCAATCGTGGTCTTATCGGCAATGTCACCCCGGACGAACACGTAGTTCACATCAGCGGGTTTCGCCTTGTCCAATTCGGCCAGCCGATACTCTTTTAGGCTCACGTCATAATAATTGTTCATGTTGTCAATGCACACAATGGTGGCGCCCCTCACATCCTTAAAGAGTCTCTTAACCAAGTTAGAGCCGATGAAGCCAGCCGAGCCTGTGACGAATATCGTCTTTCCGTTCAAGTCAATTTTTTCCATATATTTTTTCTTGTTGATAGGTATCACATTTACTTTAGGTATATTCTAAAAATTAGCTTTGAATTGTTTTTAGTTGATTTTGGAGTAGATTTGGGTGCAAGACCGCAGGGGCATAGCGAGCTATGGCCCAAGGGATTAAGCCCAAAGATGCCCAAAAGCA
>CADAPC010000072.1 GCA_902789725.1 uncultured Bacteroidales bacterium | reverse complement strand
CACCCCTCCTGCCTGGAGAAGCTGCTCCTGAATCAAGTCTTTCATACCCATAAAATATTTGGTTAAACATATAAGTAACTGAACAAATTTAATTGATGAGAGTGATAATTATATTTTTTATATAAACACGAATTGCCATGAATTGGCCTTGAATTTATCATGAATATTTTATATAAACTATTTTTGTTTGCCTACTTATCATAAATTAAATTTGTTCAGTTATTTAATTCAAAAATTTTATCTATATTTGCACCCATAAATCTCAAACACCTAAACCTCATGAAACATCAGACCATTCAGCAGGGCCTTTCGAGGCTTGTTAGCAAACAGGCCTCAAGACTTTTCCTTGCCGCTACTTGCTGCGCAACAGTCTTGGAGGCCTGCAACACACCGACAACCGAAATGGCAGAACAGAAACTGACAACGGTGGGCAACCCATTTCTGCCCCTTTGGGAGCATATTCCCGACGGAGAACCTTACGTGTTTGAAGACCCCGATCAGCCAGGCAAGTTCAGAGTGTATGTCTATGGTTCGCACGACAGCATGGTGACTGGCTACTGCGGACGCGAGCAGGTGGTGTGGTCGGCTTCGGTCGATAGCCTCAATTGCTGGCGTTACGATGGTGAAATTCTGCGCGTTGACAAGAATGCCAAAGGCGAGCCATTCAATGCCGAGGGGGTGGCCGATGTGCTCTATGCACCCGACGTGACGCTTGTGACAGCACCCGACGGAACGAAAACCTACTACCTTTTCCCCAACGACCAAGAAGGTGGGCGCAACGGATTGATAGCCAAGAGTCAAAGACCCGACGGGCCATTTGAAGTGTGCAACTGGAGCAAGACAGATCCCAACCGGGCAGATGGCGTGTTGCAGTTCGACCCAGCCGTGTTTGTGGATGACGATGGAAGGGTGTATGGCTACTGGGGCTTCGAACGCTCCTACGCAGCCGAATTTGACCCGGAGACAATGGCTACGGTGAAGCCAGGAACGAAAGTGGTGGAGGACATGATTTCCGGCCGCAACCAGGAGGGAGTGTTCAGTTTTTTCGAAGCCTCGTCCATCCGAAAAATAAAAGATAAGTACGTATTCATCTATAGCCGATTCACCAAAGATGGAGAGTTCGGTCTGCCCATCTCCAACTACACGCTGGCTTACGCCTACAGCGACAACCCGTTAGGTCCTTGGACTTACGGAGGCACCATCATCGACGGACGAGGTCGGGAAAAGGACGAACAAGGCAACGTGATTGCCTCAGCCTGTCCCGACGGTAACACCCACGGCAGTATCTGCGAAATCAACGGGCAGTGGTACGTGTTCTACCACCGCCAGACAGGAACCAACGAATATGCCCGCCAAGCGATGGTGGCTCCCATCACCGTGAAGGTAGAAGAAGGAAAAGGTGGGAAGGTGGAAATCAGCGAGGGCGAATACACGTCGGAAGGGTTCGCGGTGGAAGGTCTCAATCCGCTGGAACGCCATTCGGCTGGCATTGCTTGCTGGTACACAGGCCCCCGAGCCGCCACCCACGAGTGGCCCAACAACACATTCTACGGTTCGTACGTGGAAGCAAGCTACGGCACTGAGGACAAGTTTGATGCGCCCTACGAACTGCGCAACAACACCAACGCTGTGGTGAACAACACGGATGGCTCCATCGTGGGTTACAAGTACTTTAACTTCGACAAAACCAACGGCAAGCAAGACCTAAAGTTGCTGCTCACCCTCACTCCCCAAGGCATTGACGGAACCATTGAGATTTGGACCAACCGTCCCTGGGCATCGCAAGGTGGCAAGCAGGTGGGCAGCATAGAACTGAAAGCTGACATGCCCCAGCGGGCAACCGAACTGAGTGCGGAAGTGCCTGCAATAGCTGAGTTGAAAGGCAAGCATGCCATCTTCTTCACGTTCAAGTCACACACGAAAGAGCGGTCGCTCTGCACGCTGCATGACTTTGTTTTTGAATAATTCACCCATTTTAAGAGTTAAGAATCAAAAGTTTGTTATATGAAAATTTGTTACATAGTAGCGATGGTAGCTGAAGCCCAACCATTCATCGAACGATACGGCATCCAGAAGGTGGAGGGATTCTTCGCTCCCCTGCCCTGTCAACTGTATGAAGGCGAAGTGAATGGCACCACTCTCTACGTGGTGCTGAACGGACAGCAAAACGGCAGCGACCTTGTGGGGTGTGAAGCTGCAACAGTGGCCACCCTCAGTGCCATTCAACGGCTCCACCCCGACCTCATCATCAATTCAGGCACATGCGGAGCTTTCCGTGCTAAGGGAGCCGACATTGCAGAGGTGTACATCGGCAACGGCGTAATGTTTCACGATAGGCGTGTGCCTGGCGATGATGCCTGGGGCACACAGAGCCTGGGCAACTACCCCGTGTGGGCAGGGAGTCAGCAACTGGCTGCGACCTTAGGCATGAAGATGGGGAAAGTGACTACAGGCTCCTCGCTCGACATGCAACCTTGCGACTTAGAGATGATTCAGCAGCATGGGGGAGAACTGAAAGACATGGAAGGAGCTGCGGTGGGGTTTGTGTGCACGCTGCTCACCACCCCCATCCTCTACGTGAAATCAGTGACCGACCTTTGCGACGGAGGAGCAGAGACCTTTGAAGAGTTTTCGCGTAATCTCAGTAAGGCTTGTGAAGCACTAAGAGTGGCGAATGAGCGTGTGATAGACTACTTGACAAAGCAAATACAAGGCTTTTAATCTTTTTTAACTTTTAGTTTCCGACCCCACGCTGAAATTTTTCATAAATTTGCATTCAAGTGCGCATTTGCATCATGACGTGTGTGTGACACAAATAACACCCTATTCATAGCATGACGGATATTATCCTATCAGGCTTTCTCAGCCTGTTTGCATTGTTTGGCAAAGAAGAACAAGTTGATGAAGAGCGGGCAAAAGCTATGCTCGCAGCCTATCTGCGCCATCAATTAGGAATCAGAAATATTGATGCTTACATCGGTTTCTACACCGACATACGTAGTGCTTACGAGATGTCGGAAGAATTGAACATAGCCGATGTGGTGAGTTCTATCTGCGCCAACCTTCACGGCAAAATTCAGGCAAAGGAAGAGTCGCTCTTGCTGCTGCGCTTGATGGAATTTTGCGGAAACAAGGAGGGAGCGGTGCACCCCATATTCCAGCGGATGGCAGAACAATTCGGCATTCCCGCCAGTCAGTTCAACGACTATGTGGCTTTTGTGAACGGTGTGGAGACTGAGAATGTCATCCTCCACCACTTGGAAGGGCTGGAAGGCACGCTGAAGACGCTGTATGACGAGAGCACCAAATCGCTGGTGTTCACCTACATAGGTAAAGAAAACGTATTGCTGAACGATGTGCCTGTATTGTCTGGAACTTTTCAGGTGTGGATGCAGAGCAGCGTGCTCAAAGGGCACAACGGGAAGCCAGTTTACTACTCCACCATCATCGAGGCTCACAACCAGAAGAAGGGTTTGGCAAATACGCTTCAGAAAGACACCGTGGAGTTTTGCGGGCGGAACATCAATTTCCGTTTCCCCAACAGCGACAATGGCATGCACGACCTCAGTTTCACGCTGAGGAGCGGCGAGTTGCTGGCCATTATGGGAGGGTCGGGCACAGGAAAATCAACCTTGCTCTCCATTCTGAACGGCAGCCTCGTTCCACAGGAAGGAAGCATCACCATCAATGGACACGACATTTCAGAGCCCGAAGCCAAACAGCTGATTGGCTTTGTGCCTCAGGACGACCTGCTCATTGAAGAGCTGACCGTCTATCAGAATCTTTGGTTCACCGCCAAACTGTGTTTTGACGGAATGACGGACGAGGAGATTGACCGCAGGGTGCTGAAAACGCTGAAGGACTTGGGACTTGATGCGGCCAAGGATTTGAAAGTGGGGTCGCCCATCAACAAATACATTTCTGGCGGACAGCGGAAACGACTCAACATTGCCTTGGAGCTGATACGCGAACCCGCCGTACTTTTCCTTGACGAACCCACATCGGGACTCTCGTCGGCCGACACTGAGAAAGTCATCAATCTGCTGAAGGAGCAAACCTACAAAGGGAAGCTGATTGCCGTGAACATCCACCAACCCTCCAGCGATGTTTATAAGCTGTTCGACCGCTTGTGGCTGCTCGACCGAGGAGGGTATCCTGTCTATGACGGCAACCCCATCGATGCCATCACCTATTTCAAAGAAGCTGCCAACTATGCCGATGCCGAAACCAGCGCATGTCCCACCTGCGGAAATGTGAATCCGGAAATTGTGCTGAACATCATCGACGAGAAAAAGCTGAACCACAGTGGCGACTTTTCGGACGAGCGCAAAATGACTCCTCAGGAATGGCATCAGCTCTATTTGGAAAGAAGGAAAGAGCTGTCTGCGCCAGAAGAGACCAAAGTGCCAGCATCGGACCAAAAACAGCCCAATGCGCTGAAGCAGTTTGCCATCTTCCTGCAACGCAACGTGAAGACCAAAATCACCAACATGCAGTATTTAAGCATCACGCTGCTCGAAGCACCCCTGCTGGCAGTAGTGTGTGCCCTGCTCACACGTTATGCTCCAACGGAAGGCTACAGTGTCATGGACAACAAGAACCTCGTCAGCTACTTCTTCATGGCAGTCATCGTGGCAACCTTCATCGGAATGAGCGGAAGTGCGGAGGAAATCATCAAAGACCGCTCCTTGCTGAAAAGGGAAAAATTCCTCCACCTCTCCTACAGCAGCTACATCTGGTCGAAAATCATTTACATGGCAGGTGTGTCGCTATTGCAAACATGCCTGTTCATCCTTGTCGGCAACACCATCATGGGACTCAGCGGACTCTTTGGCGTGTGGTGGCTCATTCTGTTCGTCACCGCCTTTCTGTCCAACCTGATAGGCTTGCTGCTGTCACAATGCTTAAACTCGGTCATTGCCATCTACATCAGCATCCCCATGCTGCTCATCCCCCAAATTCTGCTGTGCGGGCTGGTGGTCAGCTTCTCCGACCTCACCCCTAAAAGCACAACGGGGAATGTGCCCCTCATCGGCAACATCATCCCCTCCCGATGGGCTTACGAGGCATTGGCTGTCACTTCGTTCACCGACAACCAATACGAGAAGAGCCTCTTTGAATTGGACAGGAAAAAGTACGAGAACCTGTATTACAACTCTGTCCTCCTCTACGAGCTGCAATCGCAGTTGGAAGCCATGAATGAAGAGCAGAAAAGCGGGAAAAAGGTGAAGCCCGAACATTTGGAGGTAATCCACACAAACCTGCCCCTGGTATCGGAATACTGCTCAATAGAGCCTTACACAGGCGATGACTCCTATGCATCGCTGCGCCAATACATGAAAGAAGCCGAAAAGCAGCTGGTGCTCGATGGTAATAAAGCAACACTGAAGGCCGACGCGCTGATGGCAAAGATGATTGACGAAAAAGGGAAGGAGGGCGTGCTCGAACTCAAACGCAACCACTGCAACCTGAAGTTGAAGGACGTGGTGACAGGCGCCGACCAAGGAAGAGTGATAGACATTGTGGATGGCCACATTGTGCCACGTGCCGGCATCATCTACCTGACACCACGCAGCACCTGGGGGCAAGCGCCTTTCTATAGCTGCGAGAAACGGCTTGGTAACTGGCACATCAAAACCCTCTGGTTCAACCTGGCAGTGATGGGCATCATGACACTGATTCTTGCCGTCCTACTCTTCACTGACTGTCCGGGCCGATACGTAAGGAAGGAAGGGTATTAGTCCCTCTCTCTTCTGTGCGAAGGGAACAAGCCATCTTCCCCTTACAGAAAACGGAAAACAATATTCCCCAATATATTATAGAAAGAAGAAAACAACATTTATCATAAAATTCAACAAAAACAATCAACAATGAAGAAAATTTCTTTTTTTGCTGTAGCACTTGCAGCCGTTGCTTTTGCAGCTTGCACAGGCAACAAACCCAAGGAAGGCGAGAACGAGACTGAACAGGTCAAGTCATTCGAGCAGGAACAAATTGAAGAAAACATCAAGGTGCAAATCGACAGCCTTGCGTCGGAATTTGGAAAACTCAAGCCCATCCCCATCTTCAAGCAGGACAGCGACAAACTCAGCTTGACAGACGAAGAGAAGCAGGTGAAGCCCGATTACCTTTTCGACCCTTCCATCGCCGAAAATGCAGTCACACTGGCTGAAAAGTACCGTACCCTCAGCGCACTTTCTGTTGACAAGGAGATTGCAAAACTCTACGACATGCCTACGGACAAGTACGATGAAGTCATCACCAAATTGGCCACCGACATCAACGATCCCTCTTTCAAGGTGCTGAGCGACGCAAGCAATGCATTCGAGGCTTCAGCCGAACTCTATGCCGCCATGAACGAGAATGGTCGCATCAACTACTTCTGGCAACTGGCTTCCACATCCATCGTTGAACAGCTCTACGTCACTTCTCAGAAGTCCGACATGTTCATCAAAGCATTCGATGATGATGCTGTGGCAAACATCACCTTCCGCATAGCCTTGTTGCAGGATGCCATCAACCGCCTGGCTGAGTTCGATCCAGAGCTGAAGCCCATCACTGAAGCCATCAAGCCACTTGGCGTTCTCAACGCTGTGACTGTCGATGAATTCAAGGCCCAGCTTGAAGAAGCCAAGGAAGAGATTGCCGCATCGCGCAAGAACCTCATCAAGTAAACACACAGAACTAAAACGGCACTAACAAAATGAAAAATCCTTGCACATCGGCTTGATGCGCAAGGATTTCTATTTTTCAGACGGTCCTGACAAAGCACGTCATTCATTCGTGTTTTCTTCTTCCAACGAGTGGAAAGAACTGCCGTCGAAGCAGTGGGTGCAAACCTGACATTTCTCCAACCCTATGGCCTGCACTATCGTTTCCAATTTTGAGAACTTGAGACTATCCAGATTCAAACGGCGAGCAATCTCTGCCACCATAGCCTTGTATTCGGGCGAATCGGTGGTGGCATAAGCCTTGATGCGCTCTGCAGGCACCTCCACATTCTGGGCAGTCTGTGCATCGGCCAGCATGGTGGCAGTGCGTGAGTGAGTTTCCAAATCCTTGATGACACGCCGCGCTATGAGTTCCAGTTCCGACTTGCTGGCCGAGAAGTTGACAAATGGGCAAGCATAAATCAGTGGCGGACAGGCAATGCGCATGTGCACCTCGTCAGCACCCAACTCCTTCAACACCTTCGTGTTCTCGCGCAACTGGGTGCCACGCACAATGGAATCGTCGCAAAACAGACAACGCTTGCCACGCAACATGTCCTTATTGGGAATCAGCTTCATCTTTGCCACCAGGTTGCGCACCTCCTGATTTGGTGGCATGAACGAACGAGGCCATGTGGGGGTATATTTGCTGATGCCACGGCGATAGGGTATCTTACTTCCCGCACTGTAGCCCACAGCCATTCCAATGCCCGAGTCAGGAATACCGCCCACGCAGTCCGCCTCTATGTCATCTTCCTCGCCCATCACGCGCCCCGTCTCAAAACGCATGTCCTCCACATTCTTCCCTTCATAGGAAGAGGTGGGGAACCCGTAATAAATCCAGAGGAACGAACAAATCTGCATTTTCTTGTTGGGCTTACGCAACTGCTCCATGCCGTCGGCACGAAGCCGCACAATCTCGCCAGGCCCCACAAAATAGGTGGTATCGTAGCCCAGATTGGGGAAAGCCGTGTTCTCGCTGGTCACAGCCATAGCCCCCTCTTTCTGCCCCACCACAATGGGCGTACGCCCCCAAGCATCGCGGGCAGCGATGATGCCGTCCTCAGTCAGCAGGAGCATGGAGCACGACCCCTTCACAATCCGATAGACATTCTCAATGCCATCGACAAAGTTTTTCCCTTGCACAATGAGCACACCAATCAGTTCCGTTGGATTAATCTTGCCCGACGAAAACTCCGACAGGTACATGTTCTCCTGCAACAGCTTCTCTGCCACCTCCTCCATGTTGTTAATTTTCGCCACCGTCACAATGGCAAAACGTCCCAAATGGCTGTTGAAGAGCATGGGCTGAGCATCTGTGTCGCTGATGATGCCGATACCCGAATTGCCTTCAAACTTTGACAGTTCAGCCTCGAAACGAGTACGAAAATACGTGCTTTCAAGATTATGGATGGCACGATAGAACCCTTTGTCCTTACTGTAGGTAGCCATACCGCCCCTACGTGTGCCAAGATGCGACTGATAGTCTGTGCCATAGAAAAGGTCAGCCGTGCACTTTTCCATCGATACGGTTCCGAAGAATCCTCCCATAAAATACTTTCTGATTTGAAATTCGCTGCAAAGTTACACATTTTGCCCGAAAAGTGAAGAGAGTTACCTAAATTTTTAGTACTTTTGCACAAAACAAAATAGAAAGACCATGAGAAAGAGAGCAGATTACATCCAAAGCATCGAAATTCAAGCTTTGTGGAAAGGGGGCAGACACATCGTGTGGAATCTGCAACCCGATGTCAACATCCTCAGCGGCATCAACGGCGTGGGCAAGAGCACCATCATCAACCATTCGGCACGCACCCTCGCCATGATTGACAAAGACGAAATTGTGCCGGGCGATGCCCCCCAAGGAGTCACCATCCGCCTGATGCCAGCCGATGCCTCCTACATCAAGTTCGATGTCATCCGTTCCTTCGACCGCCCGCTCCTCCACAGCGACCTGCTGGAGAAACTCTCCGATTCGCGTGTGAAGACCGAACTCGACTGGCAAATCTACCGTCTGCAAAAACGGTTCCTCGACTATCAAGTCAACATCGGCAACAGCATCATCGAACTCCTCACCAGCGGCAACCCTGCCGACCAGCTCAAGGCAACAGAAGTCAGTGCCCCAAAAACACAGTTTCAGGACATGATTGACCGCCTCTTTGCCGACACCCACAAGGTCATCGACCGCAAGAGCAACGAAATCCAGTTCATCCAGACCTACAGCGACGGACACACCGAAACCATCACGCCCTATCAGCTCTCCAGCGGAGAAAAACAAATGCTCGCCATCCTGCTCACCGTATTGGTCGAAAACCGTGAACACTACGCCCTGCTGATGGACGAGCCAGAAATATCCCTCCACATCGACTGGCAGCAACGGCTCATCGACCTCATCCGCCAGCTCAACCCCAACGCACAAATCATTCTCTCCACCCACTCCCCCGCCCTCATCATGGACGGATGGATGAGCAACGTAACCGAAGTGGAAGAAATTTCTAATTAGGTATGTTCTAAAAATTAGCTTTCAATTGTTTTTAGTTGATTTTGGAGTAGATTTGGGTGCAAGACCGCAGGGGCATAGCGAGCTATGGCCCAAGGNNGCTATGGCCCAAGGGATTAAGCCAAAAGATGCCCAAAAGCAACAAAAACAATGGAAGATAATCATCTCAGATTTAGTAATTATTAGAACATACCTTAAGAGTTAAGAAAAATACTAATGGATTGCGGAAACTTAAATATTTCCACGTTTTTGACTACACCGAAAATTTAAGCCGAGCATGAAAAAGAAAGACTAAACTTTTGAAAAAGCTAACCTCCAACCTCACCTCTGCCTACATCGAAGCAGCTAACCGCCTCCGCCCCAAGACAAAAAGGCGGAAAATAGTCGCCTACGTGGAATCGTACGACGACATCTTCTTTTGGCGCGATGCACTCAGCGAGTTCGAGGACGAGCACACCGAATTCGAAGTGATGCTCCCCTCGCGCACCAACCTCAACCGGGGCAAAAAGACAGCCATGATGAACCGTCTGGGCGAATCCTTAGGGGGCTACATGATAGCCTGTGTGGATGCCGACATGGACTACCTGCTGCAACGCCACACACCTGCCTCCCAACGCATGCTCGACAACCCCTACGTCATCCACACCTATGCCTACGCCATCGAGAACTACCAATGCTATGCCCCCTCCCTCCACAACGTGTGCGTCATGGCCACCCTTAACGACCGCAACATTTTCAACTTCGAGGAATATCTGCGTCAATATTCCGAAATCATTTACGAACTCTTTGTCTGGCTTGTGTGGATGCACCGCCACGGTCGCTTCAACGAGTTTCCGCTCAACAACTTCAACAACATCATAGCCGTTGACCAACTCAACCTCCAGAACCCCGCCGAAGCCCTTGAGCGCGTGCGCCGCAGCACCAATCGCAAGCTCGCCTGGCTGCAGCAGCACGTCAAGGAAGCCAAGGGAAAACTCACACGGCTGAAGGAGGAACTCTCCCAGTTGGGCGTGCACAAGGAAAACACCTACATGTTCATTCAGGGCCACCACCTGATGGAGAACGTCGTCGCGGCCGCCATCGAACCCGTATGCACCCTCCTTCGCCGCCAGCGCGAAAAGGACATCAAGCAACTGGCCAACGGCAACCAGCAGCAACTCAACAACGAATTGGCCAGCTACTCACACAGCCAGTTCCAACCCACGCAGATGCTACGTCGCAACACCCAATACAAAGAATGCGAAGCATACCAGATGCTCCGCACTCATATTCAGACATTCATGAACCGTGCCGCCGAAAAGCCTCATGGCATTCCGTCAGCCGCCATCACTTCAGCTTGATTCTCAACACTGTGGCCGAACGCGGTTCGGCCGTATAGGTCATCTTATTCTTGATAGCAATTTCCTTGTTCACCAGAGCCACAGGCTGTGCGTCGAAGTTGTTCTCCACGTCGAGCGATGCGCCGCTGATGGTTTCGGTCACAGCCTTTGCTGGCAGACCCTTGAACTTGCTCAGGTCGATGGTGGCAGTCTTCGCCTCATTGGCAGCATTGATAAGTTTGATGTACAGTTCGCCCTTCTCGGTATTCAGCACGGCCGACGTGCCCTGGAACTTGTCGCCTCCCTTAAAGGTGGCCACGTTACCATAGTAATAATTACCAGCGGTAGTGCCAAACATCTGCTGCACATAGTAGCTGCACGTTTTAATCACCCGTTCGTTGTCGAAGTAAATAAGGTCGGGGTTCCACGACTCATGCCCCTTCTTGGCGAAGAGAGGAGCATAGCTGGTCATGGTTACCACATCAGCGTTGCGCTCTACGCCTAAGAGGTACAGACCTTCATAGAGTGCGTCGGCCAGTTTCTTGTCCTTGGCAGCATATTCGCCCAGATACACCTTCGTGTTGCGCTTGCGCGGATACTTATCGTAGTTCTGTTGATTGTCGAGGAAGTAGTCGCGAGGTTCATAGTAGTGCTCATCGAGAATGGGCAGGTTGATAGCCTCAGCCAGTTTCCACCCAGCCTCATAGTCGGGATTGCCTGGGTGAGACCCAGGACCAGCCGTGCCCACAATCACGATGTTGGGGTACTTGGCACGAATTCTGTCGTACATATACTTGAAACGCTCCTCAAACTCCTTCGTGATTTTCTCCTCATTGCCAATGCCCAAATACTTCAGGTTGAATGGTTCAGGGTGTCCAGCCTCAGCACGCTTCTTACCCCAAGGGGTGGTGACATCGCCGTTAGCCCACTCAATAAGGTCGAGCGCATCCTGTGTCCACTCGTCCATATCCTCCATGGGGCAGGCATCCTGCGCCTGATGGGGCCACATGTTCCACCCGCCATTGGTACCCTGACAACTCACGCCACAAGGCAAAATGGGCAGCGGTTCCATGCCCATGTCCTCGCACAGCTGGAAATACTCAAAATAGCCCAACCCCATCGACTGGTGATAGCCCCACGTGTTCTTCAGTCCACGACGCTGTTCCTTGGGACCGATGGTGGTTTTCCAGCGGTAAGTGTTCCAGAACCCATCGCCACCGCCGTGCACCACACAGCCGCCGGGGAAACGCATGAACTTGGGTTGCAAACCTTCCAGTGCCTCCACCAAGTCCTTCCGCAGTCCATGCCCCTTATAGGTGTCTTGAGGCATGAGTGAAACCATGTCCACGTCCACATCTCCCGTGTTCAGCACCAGCAGTTGCAGAATACCGTTCGTACAATCCTCGCTGGCAGTGAGCACAGCCTCGTACTTTTTCCACTCAGGGCCATCCACCTGCAGGGTCGCTTCGGCCAGCACCTTGGGATCCTTGCCCCAACCTTGCGGAGCACCCAACACCACACGCACCTGCTTAGCCGCGCCGATGTTGCGGAAGAAAACCGAAAAATTGTACTTGGCCCCAGCCTTCACACTGATGCCGTCAAATCCGTCGTTCTCCAGTCCGAAGCCCTTCCAGCCCTTGTAGTCGTAGAACTCTTTTACCCGTTCGGTGTGCAGACGCATATAAGTAGGGTTGTTGGGATGGATGGGATTGTCCTTCCGCACATCCAGCATACCGAGCGAGTGTCCCGGTCGCACCATTTTCCACGAAGTGCCAGCCCCCCAACCATCGCGTTCGTTAGGATTGAACTCGAACGAACCGTTCTCGATGAGTTCGGCATATAGTCCCCCATCGGCGGAGTAGCTGATGTCTTCGAAGAAGATGCCCAAGAGTTCCTTACTGATTTTTTTACCTCCAGCAGGAGCTTTCACCTTCTGCGCCGAAGCCGTCAGAGGTGTTCCCACCATAGCCGCAAGCACAGCGGCTTGCATTACATTGCGTAACTTCATATATTTCCTTTAGTTTTAGGTTTTGTGTCACTATTTCGGGCACAAAGTTAGGAAAAAAGTTTCATTTCGGCTTTCACTTTTAGGACAAATACTGTCAGAAATGTAAAATGATTAAAAAATTAAAAGATTAAAAGCGAAAAAAGTAACCTTCGAACGTAGGCAAACCAGAACCACGGCATGCCCCTTTCACTTTCACTTTTTAAAAGTAACCCCCTCGACGTGATTACCCACAAAGATGGGCACATAGTCAGTCGTTTTGTACCATGACGGCTTGCCTGGCATCGTGTCGTAAATAGCTTTCCCATTCACTTTCAGTCCTTCAAAGGTAATGTTCTTCACCTTGCGCTCTTCGTTGTATCCGTTAATGACTGACATGTAAGGGGTGTCGCCATAGTAGCGGATGTTGCGGAAGGTAATGTTCTCCACACCTTTGCCAGGAGCAGCACAGTATTTTTCGTTGAAGCTCACTTTCACATGGAGGAGACTGCCCTGATGCAGGTTCTCAATGCGTATATTGTCAAAAAGCACGTTGTTGACATAGTTATTGTCGCCACAATTGATGGCCAAACAACCCTGATAATCTACTTGTGGCTCACTTTGGCAAAGGATGTCTATATTCTCATAAATGAGGTGTTCCACCGTGTCGCATAACGCTGGATGAGGTCCTGAGGCTGCACCATGAAGTCCAATGAAGATGGGATGTGCCACATCAGCCCAAAGGGTGGAATTACGCATGCGGACATGATGCACAGACCCATTGAAACCCTTGCGAGTGGCGTATGCTGTAGTGCAGTCATCGCTGTTGCGGCAAAATACTCTATCATAAAGCACATTGCTTGAAGCAAAGACATTGAGACCATCGCCCCACCCTGGGTGTGAAATGCTTTTTACATCGTGTAGCGTCACCCCATCTGCCTCCCCAATAGGACAGGTATTAAGGATAAGTCCATCGACGAGCACATTGCGGCTCCGATACACATGGCAACCTTCGTAGCCTCTGTGCG
Organism: uncultured Bacteroidales bacterium; assembly: GCA_902789725.1. Classification (GTDB taxonomy): domain Bacteria; phylum Bacteroidota; class Bacteroidia; order Bacteroidales; family Bacteroidaceae; genus Minthosoma. The sequence continues at coordinate 9,727 of CADAPC010000072.1, read as the reverse complement.
GACGCGCCACCCCACGTCCAAGAATAGATACATTCTCAGCATCTTCAATGGCGAAAGTGCCTGTAAAATAACTTCCCCCTGCCAGATAAACGGTGGTGTTGGAGGGTATGGGTATAGAATCTTGATTGTAAAAACCTGGGGCATAATAAATGAAATTCCGCTTCTCCTTCTTGGCTTGCTTTTTAGCATCCTCCATGTTCACGGTGGGCTTGGACGTGAAGAGAAGGAGGTTGTTGGTAATGTTACCATCGAACTCCACACTCACATTTTCTGGCTGAAAGAGAAGAAATTGCACCGTAGAGTCATTCTGCATATTGGCTATCACACCACGGTAATCAGGACGAACCCTTACATGCTTGTACTTCATCCGCTTGCACACCACCTTTACGAACACATTGCCTGTAAAGTCGAAAAAGGCGTATGAAATCTCAGAGACTTTGTGTTTGTTGTCGCCAATGGGTGCATTCACTTTAGCCATATAAGTGTCAATTCTTATCCATTCCTTTCCACCACGAGGTTGCACATACACTTCATAATCATCTTTGAGAGGGGCACCCTTCGGAGCAGGATAGGCAAAGACTTGGTGTAATTGAGGCTTTTCCTTCACTCCCGGTGCTTGCACTTCACGGCTTTCGCCTTTAGCTTCGGCCTTGGCTTGCAGGGCGAGAACCTTTTCCACATAGGGCATGGAAAGCCCCATCCTTTTAACATAATGTTGATAGGGCAGTTGATAGATGTCCCAAAGTTTTCCCCGGCTCATCTGTCCAGGTTCAGTCCAGTCGTTGTAGAGGCCAGTGCAATCAGTCCAAGTCTGAAAGGGCACTTCGTAACCGAGATTGTATTTAGCGGTGTATTCAAAACCTTTCAGCAACCGGTTGTCGAGTGCGCCCCATAGGTCATCGCCCCTCTCCCAAGCCATTTCGCAGGTGTGCGCCAAGGCTTCGAGACCCAGTTGAGCATGCCCTTGGTCGCGGCCAGTTTCCTGACATTGTCCTGTCTCGCTCACGTACCTGGGGAGCGCCCCATTGTCGTTGGCATGGAGGAAATAATCGATTGAAGCTTTGTAAAGGGTGCTATCCTCCAAGAAGATGGCACACGCCATGCGCTGGCGATTCACTATAGCGCCCCAATTGCCGTTGGCATACGGGCTGTCTGCCTCAAATTTGTCGAGGGTGGGAAGAATAGCTCGCCGTATCATGGCTGCCCATTCAGGAGTCTGATGCGCTTTCATCAGAATCATAGCCCGCACAAGGTCATAGCCCTGAATGGTACAAAGAGGGGCATCATGACCATCAAACCGCTGGAGGGTATTGGCATACGCATGAATGATGGCTACAGCCTCAGCTATCTGTCCCCTTTGGGCAAAATCGAGAGCGGCTTTCATGTCGCGCTCGCTCCCCCCCTTGGAAGAACGAAACTGTCCATCGCGCGCCACAACCTCGTAAGGACCCGCCATTTTGTAAGTGGTCTGAGCGGAAAGAGGAAACATCCATGCTACGCAGCTCATCAAACAAAGAAACAATATTTTTTTTATCATACAAGAAAGAGTTAAGAATTAATTAAGAGTTTAAAAAACGTTAGCTCACCGTCAGGCATTTAGGGGTTAAGCAAAACTTCAATGAAGCGTAAGATCCACCCACCCCTTTGAAGCACTCTTTGGGGCGATACTGAAAACGCCGTATTTCGCTCCAATCCATTTGCCCTCACGAGCTTGGAAGGAGATGGGCAGCGAGATGTAGCTTTTTCCGTCAGCACTATAGGCAAGATGGCACACCGCTCCCTTGTCACATTGAATGCGCACATCCACACGGCACTCGTAGTTCACTTTAGCCCCAGCCCCATATTTGCGTGCTTTTATCATTGCGATGGTCTCGCCTGTTTCAAGTGCTCCCTCATCAGCATTCTTGCAGATGATGCGTTTGAGAACAAATTGTTCATTTTGCAGCTCAACAGAGAGACGATAATAGTCTCGCCCCATGATGACAAAACCCGACTCATTGCCATCGGCTTTTGCCGTGATGACCATTCGGAGAGTATCGACAAAGGTTTCGCCCTCAAACTTTTTCAGGTAGAGATTGGGCACTTCCCAAAGACTTTTGAAATTGGAAGAAACATTGTGCCCATACACCCGCATACCCTGCGAAATGGGAAATCCAAAAACATCCTGATAGTTAGCATGCCACTGATAAGCCAACCTTTCTGACGGAGCAATGGAAGGTGTGGTGAGTTTATTGTTCTTGCTAACCGACATCATAGGCCATCCATCCTTCATCTTCACATCAAGCAGATGGAGAATGCGCCCGTATGCCGCCTTTTCCTGAAAACAGATGAAACTACTCTCCACCCATCCTCCCTGATGAATGCCATCTTGGTTAAACACCGTCTTGCTTTCGTAGGGGCCATAGACATTTTTGCTCCGCAGAGCCACCTGCCACCCCTTCTCCACCCCTCCTGCAGGGGCAAGAATGTAATAATAGCCATCCCTCTTGTAGAACTTAGGTCCTTCAATGGTGTGGTTACCTTCCAGCTGTCCGTCATAAACCAAAATGGGCTTTCCGATTACTTTCGTCCCGTCAGGGGAAAGTTCACGCACAGTCAGCACGCTGTTAAATCCACAACGGCTGTTGGCCCATCCATTCACGAGGTAACACCTACCATCCTCATCCCACAGAGGACAGGTATCTATCACCCCTTTCCCCTCCATCACGAGCACAGGTTCACTCCATCGTCCACGAGGGTTGGAGGTTTGCACCATAAACACCCCATAGTCAGGGTCGCCCCAATAGATATAGTAGGTGTCACCATGTCTGCGGATGCTGGGAGCCCACACCCCACAACCATGCTGAACAGTGTTGTAGTGCTCAGCAGGGAAAAGACTCTCCACGGCATAGTTGACCAATTCCCAATGCACAAGGTCGTTGCTGTGCAAAATAGGAAGACCTGGCGTGCACTGGAAACTGCTTGCAGTAAGCCAATAGTCGCCTTCTGTGCCTTCACACACGTCAGGGTCGCTATAGTCAGCATACACAACCTGCGCCAACATGGAAGATGCGAGGCTTAAAAACAAAAGAATGGTTAAGGTCTTTTTCATATTCTAATCGTGTTTGTTGTTTTCCAATGCTTTCAATCTCAACAAGGCCTCTAAATAATAGTAGTCGGCATAATTGATGCTGGCATCTACCTCTGTGCCCGCAGGCATGTTGCCTACACTGTGCAGCAGGAAGGCAGGGTTCTTCTCGCGGCTCTGATAGTCGGCCGAACTGAGGGTTGCGAGCATCTTGCATGCCTCGTCCAGATAATGCTCCGACATTTCAGCACCCACATACTGAGAGAGTTCCACCAATGCACTGGCCACGATGGCTGTGGCACTGAAACTGAGGGAAAGCCCTACTATCAGAATCCATGCAGAAAACATCTTCATACTTACTGAAATTTACTAACTATTCTGAATTGATTTTGCCGATTTTACTTGAAAAGCACTTTCTTGCTTACAACGCTGCCGTCGGCCATGCGCTGTGTGCGGATGCAAACACCCTGCACGGGTGCAGGCAGACGAGTGCCTGTGAGCGAATACCATTCCGTTGATACAATAACGTTTTCGCCCGCTGCAATATTGTTGACGGCGGTGGCTATTTCATGCACATCCTTCCCTTCAAATCAGGACAGGCAATACACAGCCCTGCATTGGGCCGACAGGCGGTTCACCACTTTCAGCTCCTGCTCTTCCAGTTCATGCACGCGGATGGCCTGTTCTGTACTCTCGTCCTCCCTTGCGTACATATATGTATAAATGTCCACACGATTTTTCACTTGCTTGTGCCGCAACCAATCGCAAGCCAAGCGACTGCAAGTTGTAAACAGAAGGTTCTTCACACTCTCTTCTCTCACACCCACCTGCATCTCCAACAAGCGCAGGAAGGCACTCTGCACAATGTCCTCTGCCTCTGCATAATCGTCCACCTGCTTGCAAACATAGTTGACAAGCCACTGACGATACTGTATAAATGCGCTACGAATCAAATTCGGTGAATGCGAGTTAGGTTAGATTTCTGGCGCAAAATTAGCACTTTCTCTTTTCTTGCCCCGAATATTTAAGACCCATTTTTGTTCTATCAAAGCATAATGAACAATATTTTTGTCACACTACTGAAATTCAATCATTTGGCAAAATAGTCTTTTCATTCCAATATTATTTTCCGGACTAAAGGTATGTTCTAATAATTGGGCCATAGCTCGCTATGCCCCTGCGGTCTTGCACCCAAATCTACTCCAAAATCAACTAAAAACAATTGAAAGCTAATTTTTAGAACATACCTAAAGAGGAAACAAAATCGTACCTCGAAAGTGAAAAAAAACGGAGTTTTCTTTGTACTGTGCTCACTAAGTTGTAAATTTGCAACCGACTAACTAACCATCAACGTTCTTATGAAACGCATTATGCCTATCGTGTTGGCTGCACTGTCATTCGTTCCAAAACTGTCAGCACAGACTGCCGAAGTCATTTCCGAGCAGCCATCTCACGCCATGCGCCATTCCGACCAACTGACCTCCTACGACGGCTTGGGGTATGAGAGTGTGTTCGATTTCTACAAAGACAAGACAGGGCAAGTATGGCTTGCCACCAACCGAGGTGTGCGCTCCTACAACGGGCACACAATAAAATATGTGAAATGCGCAGAAGACCCTGGCCTTGTCTTGACGCTCTGCGAAGTGGAGGGCGGCAAACTGCTGGCCGGATGTGCCACCGGACTGTATGAAGTAGTACGCGATGAACTCACCATGCAACGGATAGCCCCCCAAATCACCGACGTAAATGCCATTTGCGGCTCGCTGGTGGGTGGAGCATGCGGACTGTGGAAGAAGGAGGGCAAAACCTACGTGCCTGTCCCCATCGAGGGGAGCATCATCTCGCGAGGCAACTACGTAACCGACATCATTGCCGACGGCAACAGTCACGCATGGATTAGCACAGCAAAAAGGCTGATTCACTATTCGCTGAAAGACGGAAGGATGGACAAATACAGCGTCCCCGACTCACTGCTCACCCACAACATCCGTTGCATCTGCCTCATCGGCACTACGCTCTACATTGGCACACGCAACAACGGCTTGCTCTCTTTCAACACCCGCACCCACCACACCAGCCGAGGACTCTCCGTACCCTCCAACGTCATCACCGACCTTCATTCCGACGGCAAGCGCTACCTCTATGTGGCCACCGACGGCAACGGAGCCTACACCATCGACACCCAAACACACACGGTGAAAAAGAAAGCGCACATCAAGTCGGATGCCATCTACACCTTTGGCCATGACCCGCTTTTCAACTTCGACTATTTCGGCTTTTACCAAGAGGGGTTCAGCCACGAACTCGCCACCCGGCAAATGGTGAGCATCTACACTAAAAGCCAGCTTTCCACCGACACCCTGCCCACCCGAAGTCTTTGCCGCGAAGGGAAGCTGATGGTCATTGGCACCCGCAAGGGTCTCTACCTCATCGACGAAGCCGCTGGCTCCACACGCTACTACTCACCCCAAGAGTTAGGGGCGAGCATCGTGACCAACATTTGCCACTTCAACGGACAGTTCGTAGTAGCCACCTACGAGAGTGGACTGCGGCGACTCACGCACGACGGACAGCTCCTGCCTCTCATCAGCAACGGCAGTTTCTCATCTCTACGTATTGCCCCCACAGGTAACCGCCTCTTTGCTGTAGGCAACACTGGCGTCACCATCTTCAACCCGCAGTTGGAAGTGGTGCAACAGTTCAACAGCAAGAACAGCGAACTGGCCAACGAGTATCTGACCGATGTGCTGCCCGACCGCACGGGCAAGGCATGGGTGGGCAGTCTCTCGCGCCTCTATCTCTACGACCCCGTGGTGCAAACCGTGCAGGCCAGCGGATTTCCCAAGCACTTCTTCAACCTCGCTCCTTCCCTCCGTTTCACTGTAGCCGCCGACGGCGACATTCTGGCTTGGTCGGGCATTCACCTCTACAAAGCCAAGATTGACCTCAGCAGCTATGAGGAAATACCCCTTTACAAACGCCTTCACATTGGCGACATCGCCTTCGTCCGCTGGCACCACGGACACTACTGGATAGGCACCAGCCAAGGACTCTTCATCACGGGCGAAGACTTCACCACAGGGGCCATTCATCTGAGCGAAGCCGACGGACTTCCCTCGCTCCTTTTCCAGAATCAAGAATTTCTGCCGACCGCCGACGGTACACTCTGGATGGCGACCGACGCTGGCATCCTCTCCCTCAGCCCCACTCAGCAACAGCACCTGCGCGACAGCATCCCAGCCCACGTGGTACTCAACAGCACAGAATGGGATGGCAGCAAACTCACGTCGTTCCAGCCTCTTCTGCTCAACTACAGCACCGACCTGGGCCGAATGTACGAATACACGCTCGACGAGAAAGACACCCTTGTCTGTACCGACGGAGAAATGGTGTCCTTAGGCTGGCAACATTGGGGCAGGCATCGGCTCAGCGTATGGCTCATGGGGCATCCCGAAACACAGATGCAACTCTCCTACTGGTATTTCCCCTCTCCCCTCTTCTGGGCCATCTGCGTCATCATCATCCTCATGGCTCTTTCGCTCTGGCTGGTGCGCCACGAAGCCATCAGCACCTACAAGGCACAAATGGAGAAACGCCGCAAGCGCGAGGAGGAGGCTCGCCTTGCCAAACTCTACGAGCGCCAACGTCTGAGCGATGATGAGTGCAAGGAAATATATAATAAAGTTCAGGAGCACGTTCGCGAGAGCAAGTGCTACACCAACCCCATGCTGCGCCAAGCCGACCTTGCCGACACCATTGGCTGTCATCAAGCCAAGCTCTCCCAGATGTTCAGCCTCTACCTCCACCAGTCCTTTGCCGACTACATCAACCAGCTCCGCATCAATGAGTTCAAGAGCCGTGCCGCCGACCCTCAGTATGCCCCCTACAGCACTGTGGCCCTAGCCGAGATGTGCGGACTGAAGAAGTCGGCCTTTTTCGCTGCCTTCAAGAAGTACGAAGGTTGCACCCCAAACGAATGGATGGAGCGCGAAGGGGTGGAGAGGAAATAACCTATCCCCCGCCCTTCCCCTTTTGGTTAAGAGGGATGATGGCGACCTCTCTCTGAATCACTCCGAAATTCGCGGAAGGATGAACACCTTGAATAAGCGTTCATAGATTTGGCGAGCCAGAAGATACGCAATATAAGAGCGACCGGAAAGGTTTTTCATCCACACAATTGTTTTGCCAAAGAATGAAGACGAGGCATCGGCACTGAGCTCGCCTGTGGGCATTTTCTTTCTTTTTTCCATAAAATGCTTCCATTCGCAGCGAGTGAGATGAATGCAGTAAGCTTTTTTATAGAAATTGTGCAGAATGTTATTGATTGCACGTTTCACACCCTGCCTGTAGTTTGCGTCGGCAACCTGTAGGTGTTGATTCATCACATCGAGGCCGTAAATCAAGTCTTCCAGATGAGACAGTACACGCTTGCGGTTGCAGGTGTGGATAATGGAGGCTGAATTGCCTTGTTCATAACGGTAAATATTACAGGTCGTCATCCTGACAAGGGGCGGATTATGGCTGAAGACTTCGGCATTGAAAATTTCGTCTTCATACACGACGGGCTGAAACCTAATATCGTAAGCAGAAAGAAAATCCCGACGATAGAGTTTGCCCCATGCCGTCATGAGAATCGGCTGCGCATAGGCTTCAAATCCGCAACCTTCAAAAACAACCTCCCCGCCAAGAGCGGCATCGGGTTCAGCGCATGAAACACCGTTGGTAGTAACCCGCCGATAAGAGAACACAACCATTTCGGGATGGCCCTGGCAGAAGTGGTGCATCAGATAGTTACAGGCATGGTCGGCAAGGTAGTCGTCGCTGTCAACAAAAGCAACGTACTCCCCTTGTGCCATCTGCATGCCGGCATTGCGCGCCATACCCAACCCACGGTTCGCCTGAGTAATGACACGGAACACATCAGGATAACGCGCTACATATTCAGCCAAAATCTGCGGAGAGCGGTCGGTCGATCCATCATCCACACAAATCACCTCCCATTCCTCCGCCTTCATCCCCTGCCTCAGCAGCGAGTCGAGGCAGCGAGGCAGGAAGTGCTCCACATTATAGACAGGAACAATAAGAGAAAGCATGATGGCTGGTTTCATGAAAGGCGTTTATGTATGAACGGTTCGAAAATGCAATTATACAGAAAGCAAAGACATGTGTAGGCTAAATAAGAGTCAAAGGACCGATTCATCAGCCAGCCTACAGCCTTCCACCGTGGGGGCATTGCTACTTGATGGAAAGGAATGGTTGCCAAACGCGCTGCATAAGCCTCCCATTCCTTGTAGGTGAGATGTGCTGCGGCTGAGCGTGTGTGCCAAACAGACATTTGCAAACCAATAAAACGTTTGATGCCGGAAGCCATCTGCTGATACTCTTCGGTGTGGTACTGATTCATGTTCCGCACGTTAAGAATGATGTCGTCCAACATCTTCTTCAAATAAGGCTTGTCCCTCCGAGAGATGACGGACAGCTCATTCTCCTTAGTGTAACGGTATATGTTGGTATCAGTTTCTATCATGTAAGGCTTATGAATGAATACATGAAAGTTGAAGAGCGCATCTTCACAGATATATCGCTCGGCAAAGCGAATGGAGTGCTTGCGCAGAAAATCAAGGCGATAGAACTTATCCCACACAAACGGAAGCCCCTTCCTGTTAAAATTTTCTGTACCCACCCCTTCATAGACTATACTGCCTTGTGGTTTGTCGCTATAGTTCCAATGCTTGAGCTGATAGTTGTTGAGCGTGACCGAAGCAAATGCAAGCACATCGGGCTGGCGGCCAGCACAGTAGTGATCGTACAGGTAGCGATACCCACCTGCCAAGACATAATCATCAGCATCAACAAAGGTGACGTATTCGCCCTGTGCCACATCCAGTCCGCTATTGCGTGCAATGCCAGGTCCTCGCCTTTCCTGCCTGACGACACGGAATACTGTTGGATGTAGGTGGGCATATTCAGCCAAAATCCGCGGAGAGCGGTCGGTCGATCCATCATCCACACAAATCACCTCCCATTCCTCCGCCTTCATCCCCTGCTTCAGCAGCGAGTCGAGGCAGCGAGGCAAGTAAGCCTCTGCATTGAAAACAGGAACTATGACAGATAGCCGCATCATAAACAATCAGCTCAAAAACAATTCTTTATTTCATTTCAAAAAACGCCACAAAATTACAATAAATTGAACACACACACAACACCTCACCCTCTTTTTTTGTTTGAGAGAATCAAAAATTCGGAATTACAACCGTTTTTTGAGCAGAAAACTTAGCTTTTATTTTTATAATCAATGCTAAGAGTTTCGGGAGTTCTTAACTCGCCATTTTACATTGATATAATTCACAAATATGGGCAAGCTCATCAGATTCATTAACCAGGGCATCAAGGACTTCTTCATCATCGATGGAGAAAACCTTGGTGATGGCTGCGACGAATTCAAGAATGGCCTGCCAGATTCTTTCACTGATAGTCAGTTCGTGGCTGTCCTGATTGGCCTGTCTAAAGAGTTCGCCTATGGTCTCGTAGTCCATGAAACGCTTCACGGCAGAGAGTATATTGTACTGGAGTGCCACGAGGGACGTGCTTGCAATCTGCGCAGCAAAGTTGGCAGACTGGCACTTGCCAAGGCCGAGCAGTCCCTTACTCTCCTTGAAG
>CADAPC010000071.1 GCA_902789725.1 uncultured Bacteroidales bacterium | reverse complement strand
ATGGTTTTCCTTCATTGCCTCAATGATGGGTTGCAAGTAGTTTTGCCCTGAAGGAACATATTCAAGAATGATACGGTCTTTTATGCTCTGACTATTCGCTAAAGCATTGCTGACACAGAATGTGTTGTATAGCCAGGAACGGAGTCCATTTTTACTAATGTCTTCCTCGTTCTCAATGTAATAGCGGTACTCACCACGGTTCTCATTGACTATGCTGATTCCAAACATGTCCCAAATGACATAACGCCAGTTATCAAAGGTACGTTTTGGAATATCCACACCTCTACTAATATCCGTATCACGAAGCCACCGTTCATTCAGTTCTTTGAATGAAATCTTGCGTCTGCGATAGATGGTTTCTATCACCCATACGTACTTGCTAATCAGGCTTTGCCCTCTATCGTTATTAATCATATTTTATGTTTTTTCTGCAAAATTACTCTAAGGGTACGCCAAGCCGTGGCAGAGGTTCTCATTTTTTTTCTCCGTGGTCATTATCCACGTTTCTATATTTCCTGATTGCCTAACGCCATTTTATTTTATTTCATCAACTGGCTTGTCTTTGCCCAATAGAAATATGCTTCTGGTAAACCAATACGCAACTTGTTCAATTTGCTTGTTAAAACATGTTTTATCAGCAAATCCCCAGATAATTGTGCATCAGTGAATCGCTCAATGTTTTCACCACCTGTTTCTATCAGTGTGGCAAGGTATGCGGCTTTTGCTGCATCAATAATGGCTTCTTCGATGCGGTAAGCACCCTTGTACATGAAAGGCTTGATGTTGATGATACCCTTTTGTAGCAAAGCAAACTTATCTTTGTCAACAAAGCCCCTTGTACTGATGTTTAGTGCCGTTTGTCGAATGTCGTCATAGATTTGTGACAAGTCATGTCCCAAGTTTCGATAGCCTAGTTCTACATCTGCAATAGCCTTGAATGATTGTGATACAGTGCCAATGTCCTGCATTCTGTCGAAGAGTCGCCCCACATCATATAGCTGTTTGATAATCTCTAGAGTGGTGAGTTTATCGTTCTTATAATACGGAATGCCCGTTGTCTCTGGCGCAAATGCAGTCAGCTTATCACCGAGGATGTCCTCAACAGAAGGCACAACAACCTTCAGCGGCTCTCCATCCAGTTTAATGAATGGGCTAACGATGTCTATGGTATTTGTTTTATGGTAGTGGCAATCCTCATACAGTACATCCAGAAGGATGAAGGATGTTACATCAGATTGTCCCTTGAATGCCACTTGATAAAAGAACTTGGAATGACTTTTCGGTACATCCTTCCCTGCTTGACGGCGTTCCACGAGTTGATACTCCAAGAAGCCGCTTTGTGCATAGTCCTTCAGATAGTCTTCAATGTTTGTACCAGGTGGACACATGATGTCGATATCGATAGACAAACGATGAGAACCGCCGCCAAGAATAAGCATCAAACTTGTACCACCCTTGAAATGGAATGGGCAACCGGATGCAGACAGCATTTCGAGCAAAGAAAAAGCACGGATGACCTTTTCAATGAGGTTCTTGTCATTGTATTGCAGTTCTGTGGATTTCTGGGCAATCCATTCAGTGGTGAAGCATTCTTTGTTAATCATGTGAGTTGATGGTTTGGATAATTGTTTTTATTTCTTTTCTTATACCACGACGACTTGCATATCGCAAAAGGCGACTTTCATTGATAGAGTAGAGTGATAGCGCGTTTTGGAATATGTTCACGCCTTCAGCTTCTTGCAGGTAGAAAAAATCTTTGTCTTTCTGCAAATCCACCAAAAGCTTTTCTAATGTAGGAACCAGTATTCCACTACATTCTTGGACGGGTGACTCTGTAATAAGCGGCTTGACGAATATGGAAGGCTGTGACAAGTCTATATAATTATATATAAGTTCGCGCGTTGGGCGCAAATATGCGGTTTTCCCCTCATCCCTCAAATGGTTAAATACAGCTGTTACGGCATCACGCTCGGTTTCTATGTATGTGATATTATTGGCTGAAAGATGATGCTGCAGAGGGCTGATGACACTACCATTATATATACAGAAGTTGGCAAACGGCCATTTCTGTTTAAGCTCTTCATTCAGGCTAAACTGTTCATCTGTAGGGGTTATCAAGAATTGCTGTTTTGCCCCTATATCATACTTCCCATGTGCCACCCTTTGGAGTTTTCCTGATTCTATTAATTTTGTGAGATACCAAGAAACCGTTTTGTGGGATATATCCTTGTTACCTTCCTTGTCAAGATATGAGTATAGCTCATGCAACCCGAATTGGGGATGCGAGAGAGCATAGTCCATTATGTCTTGACTGTAATTCTTCATTATAAATGTCATTTGTGGGGACAAAGATACGCAAAATTTCGGCAATAACCAAATATTTTGCCAATATTTTGAATTAATGAGACTAGAAAATCATTGTTTGTCGTCTTTTTCATGAAATCAATGTAGTATTTTGGCTTTTTACGCAACATATTACATCCGCGCCATCCAAATAGATAATACCATCAAATTCATTTCAATCATCACATCGCCGTAAATTTCTGTGGTATTGATATTGGTGTGCCACCCAAAAAATGCACATACATCCGCCTTTTGTGGTTTATAAAAGTTAAATACGTTAAAACTTCATCATCTGCACCCTTTACAGAATCTGCGTCATCACTTTTCTACCGTTTAACACACAAGTAGTTGATATAAAACAACTTGCAAATACTGTGATTGCAGTAACTTGACTACAATTACAATTTCTAACAGCGTGACATCAATTGGTCAGGGTGCTTTCTCATCGTGCGGATTGACATCTTTGACCATTCCCAACAGTGTCACCTCAATTGGCAGAACCGCTTTCTTTAGTTGTAAAGGCCTGACCTCCATCACTATCCCCAACAGCGTGACAAGCATTGGCGAATTGGCTTTCTATGGCACAGGTTGGTATAATAATCAAGAAGATGGCGTTGTTTACGCAGGATTGGTGGCATATCAGTATAAAGGAACGATGCCTGATAATACGGAAATCGTTCTGAAAGACGGCACAAAAAGCATCGGCAGTTCTGCTTTCTCTGGCTGCAGCGGCCTGACCTCCATCACCATTCCCAACAGCGTGACAAGCATCGGCGAAAGGGCTTTCTATGGCTGTAATGGATTACGTTCTGTGATTATTCCTAACAATGTCACATCCATTGACCAATATGGCTTTTGCGACTGCAGTAGTCTGACTTCCGTGACCTTCTCTAATAATGTCACATCGATAGGAAATTGTGCTTTCCAAGGTTGTAGTGGTCTGACTACTATAAGCATTCCTAATAGTGTTACATCAATCGGCTATGCTGCTTTCTCTGGCTGCAGTAGTCTGACTACTGTAAGTATTCCTAATAATGTCACATCAATTGTAACAGAAACTTTCGACGGCTGCAGTGGTCTGACCTCTGTAAGTATTCCTAATGGTGTTACATCAATAGGGAATAGTGCTTTTAGAGATTGTAGTGGCTTGACTTCTGTGACCATTCCCAACAGCGTCACATCAATAATAGGAAGTTATGCTTTCAAGAATTGTACAAACTTGACCTCAGTCATATCAGAGATTGAAGAGCCGTCTGATTTTAATATCTACGCTTTCCAAAATATTTCATCCACCTGTACATTGACCGTTCCATACGGAACTAAGGATGCATACTTCGATAAAGGGTGGTCAGAAAGTTTTTTCAAGGGAGGTATTGTGGAATTAGACAACCGCAATGAGCAGTCAATGGAACTGGCATCCTTGCCAGCAAAGACCTACGGTGATGCAGCCTACACCTTACCAGCAACAACCACCCAAGGCTTGGCACTCACATGGTCAAGCGGAAACACAAATGTAGCCACCATCAGTGGCAATACCCTCACCGTGAAGGGTGCTGGCACAGCCACCATCACAGCCTCGCAAGTTGGCAACGAGGAATACAAGCCATTCAGCAAGGAGTTCGCACTCACTATTGCAAAGGCTCCATTGACCATCACGGCACAAGACTTTACGAGGTATGAAGGCGAGGAGAATCCTGCGTTTACGGTTTCATACGAAGGTTTTGTGAAGAACGAGGATGCCACTGTGCTGACAGCACAGCCAGTCATTGCCACCACCGCCATGATGGAGAGTGCCGCTGGCACCTATCCCATCACGGTATCAGGTGCCACTGCCGCTAACTACGAAATCACCTTTGTAGCAGGAACGCTGACCGTGCAAGACAAGACCGCCCAAACCATTGCGTTGACCTCGCTGCCCGACATGACCTACGGTGGGGACGCCTACACCCTCCCTGCACAGACGGAAGAAGGATTTGACTTGACATGGGCAAGCAGCAACACTGCTGTAGCCACCATCAGCGGCAATACCCTCACCGTGAAGGGTGCAGGTACAGCCGCCATCACTGCATCACAGGCAGGTAATGAGGAATACAAGCCATTCAGCAAGGAGTTCACGCTGACGGTTGCAAAGGCTCCGCTGACTATCACCGTCAACGATGCCGCCAAGAATGTGGGCGAGGAGAATCCAGCCTTCACGGCATCCTACGAAGGCTTTGTGGGTGACGACGATGCATCCGTGTTGACCGCACAGCCTACCTTCACTACTGAGGCTGACGAAAACAGCCCTGTTGGAACGTATGCCATCGTGGTTTCGGGTGCGGAGGCTGCAAACTATGAGATAAACTATGTGAACGGAACGCTGACGGTGGTGGACGAATGGTCCATGAGCAACACGATTTCCCTTACCGACACCCAAGTGCTTCGCGGCAGACAGGTTGTGCTGCCCGTGAATATGAACAACACGGAGGACATCACCGCCCTTCAGTTCGACCTCACGTTGCCCGCAGGGGTGAGCATCGCGGTGAACAGCAAGGGGAAGTACATCGTGGCAAAGACGGAGCGGTGCGCCGACCACACGCTGAGCACGAGCAAGCCGGGAGAGGAGAATGTATATAAGGTGCTGCTGTACTCTACCGAGGTGGAGAGCATCACGGGCAACGAGGGTGCGGTCATCCATGTGACCATAGAGGCTGCGGAGGACATGGAGGCCGGTGATTATGAGGTGAAGCTCTCCAACATCAACCTGACGACAACGGCTGAGAAGAAAATCACGCCAGCCGATGTGACCTGTGTGCTGACCGTGCGCAACAGCATCCCCGGCGATGCCAACGGCGACGGGGAGATTGACGTGACGGACATCGTGGGCATTGCCAACAAGATTTTGGGGCGTGCGAGCGACTCGTTCGTTGCTGCGGCAGCGGATGTGAACGGTGACGGTGAAGTGGATGTGACAGACATTGTGGCTGTGGCCAACATCATTCTGCGTGGTGGAAAGGCGAACTCAGCCAAGGTGCGCGAGGCGTTTCAGATGCTTGACCCACAATAAGGTTGTTACTGAGAATTTGTATTCACTTGTTTCATTTAAAATAACAAACAACACAATGAAGAAGATTTTTATGTTATTGTCGGCACTCGTCATGTTTTGTGGCAGTGCTGTGGCCGACGACGGGCTGCTTGTGCCCGACGTGAATGTTCCACAGGGTGGAACGGCCACTTTAGAGATTGCTCTGGAGAACCCGACACTCCCCTTCACGGCTTTTCAGTTTGAGGTGCAACTGGCGGACGGCATCGCTGTCCCCACGAATGACAAGGGAAAGCTCGTCTATGAACCTGGTGAGCGACTTGAAGGGGAAGATTTTACCTTGAGTGTGTCGAATCCTGAAACGAATTCGTATCAGGTGCTGGGTTACTATGTGGAGACACAGCCTATTCCTGGCAATAGCGGAGCGGTGGTGAAGCTGACGATCGCTGCGGATGCCGCATTGGAAGTGGGCAGTTCGCATGTGTGCAAGGTGGCTGCCATCAACTTGACGGAGACGAACGAAACGAAGCATTCGCCTGAGGACATCTCTTTCACCATCACCATCGGCGAACCGGATGATGGGTTCATCAAGTTTGACGAGACTTCCACGAAGCTGCCCACCTACACGGCTGGCGAGAAGGGGAATGTGCGCGTGAAGCGAACCATTAAGGCGGGCCAGTGGAGCACGCTGGTTTTACCCTTTAACCTGACCAGGGCGAACGCTACGGCGATTTTTGGTGAAGGTTATGAAATGGCCACCTTCGCTGGCTTTCAGGTGGATTACGGAGAGGACGAGGAGAACGTTACACCTCTGGGCATTGAACTGAACTTCTCTAACTACACGATTCCTGCAAGGGGAAATCTGACAGGAGGTACACCCGTGCTCATCAAGACCGCACAGGACATTACGGAGTTTGAGTTGGAAGATGTGACTTTGGTGGATGCGGTGACCGATGTGGAAAAGGCTGACGAATATGGCACTCCGGGCAAATTCACGGCTACGTTGGTGAAGAGCGTCATTCCTGCTGACGGTTTGTTCATCAGCGACAACAAGTTCTATTACTCGGCTGGAGAGACGAACGTGAAGGCGTTCCGCGGCTGGTTTGAGCTGGGGGCTGTGCTGGACAGGGAAACGGACTTTGGCGCGAAGGTGCGCTTCACCATCGAGGAGGAGTCAACGGACATCAAGGACGTCCAGGACGGAGAGGCAGCTGCAGTAAAAAAGGGCTATTATACGCTGAATGGCCGCAAGCTTAACGGGAAACCGACGGAGAAGGGCATCTACATTGTGGATGGCAAGAAAGTGGCCAATTATTAAACGTAACATTCAAACATCAGAAAGATATGGAAAAGAAAGTGTATATGAAACCTCAGATGGAGGCACTCCCGATGGAGGAGGCTCAGGTGATGTGCGTCAGTCCTACGGATATGCGCATCTCAAGCGAGGATCGGGGACTCAGTTTTGGCGGTACGGACGAAGAGGGTGAGCTTGACCCGGATTAACTGACGTTGCTGAACACCAAAGTTAGACGTTCCCCTACGGGTAAAATGCTGTTCATCGGCGGACGAACAAAATTTCGTCCGCCGATGAATTGTGAAATGGCGGTTCTGTCCATCGAACTGAGTGAGGAAAAATGTGATCCCCTTATGGGCAATATCAGTTCTTTCAAGTTTCAAGTTGAAAAGACCTGTAGGTGCATGGTGTATTCTCTCCTGCGGCACATTCTGTGCTTTGGAAAAACGGAACGTGTTGAGAGCCAATCAGAAAGTTTTTTTCGACCACGATTCTTTTAGTTTATTCGTAACCTGCCAATATTGGTAATGGGGCAGCAATTCGATGGAAGTTCCAAAGACAAGGGTCTTCTATATTGAGAAAATCTTCCAGTCGCTTATTCTTAAACGGATTTTCCACCTCACCTTCTATTGGATAAATAATCACACATGGGATATTTGATTCTGGCTTTGTTGGGAATATCCACTTATCTCGACTATATCCACTCAGCTGACGGACAATATAAGTATCGAGGTTTCCATATTCAAACCTTGGTATGTACTTGGTGTCCAGTACGACTCTGGGTGAATAGCATACGAAATCGGGATAGCCGGTATGACCATGTACCTGATAATGTATTTTCTCTCCGTAAGCATCACGAAGCAATCCTAAAACGTAATGCTCATAAAGCATGGCCATGTCTATCCAAAATACGGGGCTATATTCTTCTTCAGCTGTGGTGATATTGGTTATGCTATAGTCATTATTCCTTGAATATTTTATGATGTTTGATGGCTTTGACTTCCCAGACCTCTATTTGGTCGCCAACATTACCAAAAGCAGACAGACACTCATGAATGGTGTGCTGAAGGGAAAGAAGGCTTTCTGAGTTCCCTGCAATCTGCAAAACCTGCTGAGAGAATACGAGTGCTTTTTTAATCAACCTGTTCTCCAACGTGTCTTCTGAATACTCCTGGTAACAACAAAATACCTTATCAAATCGTTTCTGCAAGATATTCATGCGTTCATTTCTGGAGATGTCGATGCGCCCCCTCACTTTTCTGAGGTTATCTTCGCACTGAACATAGTCTTTCTTCAACCCTCGTTTGACTATCTCCCTGACAATAGAAAGGAAATGGGTCACAATAAGAGGACTTAAAACACTTTTAAGTTCCGGTGCTTTGATACGGGGAGCGTCCAAGTCAACGGCATATATCCTTGAGAACGCTTTGGCTTCAATGCCACTATTGAGACAAACACTGAACATCTTTAAGAAGTCAATACGGTCGCACCCATGTTTGGTTGTGACAACCAGAGGCATTGTCTTTGCTTCATCAAACCACTGTGCACCAATGACGTATGAAGCATAATAGCCAGATTCCTTTACAACCGGATGGTATCTTTTCGTGTTCTTGCATTATTCAGTCGTGTAATCTGACGTTGAAGGATAATAGCACTCTGCGTTCTTCCAGCAATCAAAGTATTTATCATCGTCTGACACACCCCTGAGAATGCCATCTTTGATATACTCCTTTATAAGGGGAATTACCTCATAGCGCATCTTCAGCTTAAGACTGGCCATGTCTTTAGCCATGAAGTAACTGTGGCCAACCTTCAAATCTTCCAGTTCAAAATCAGCGGCTTTGTGCTTGGCAATGAAAGAACTGTCGTCATTCCTGCCTAAACCATTTATCTGAGCGAACAAGGCAAGTGCAGCCTTCTTAACATCGGTTGGCACAGAATGAGCGTTACACCAATTCTCTATGGCATCTGCTCTTGACTCCAGTGTTACAAATGCAAAACGACGACGCATCGCATAATCAATAGTTCCTGTAGAACGGTCTGTTGTATTCATCGTACCAATGATATATAGATTTGATGGCACAGAGAAGTCTTCCTTAGAATAAGGCAACTTCAAACTGATATGATGTGAACCACCACCACTGCGTTTGTCGGCTTCAAGCAAAGTAATAAGTTCTCCGAATATTTTGGAGACATTGCCACGGTTTATTTCATCGATGATTAGCACGTATGGCTTATCCGAAACCTGGTTCTCCAGATTATATTCTTTTTTCACGGCATTAATGAACGCCTGGGCATAATGCCGCCAGTTATTCTCCACGCCTTCGCCGAGTGCTTGCATCTTGACTTTCTCAATGTTGAGTGGTGATGGGGAATACTGATCTCCTTTTTCACTCTTTGACAATACGCTGCGTGTACTGATGGTGTCATTTCCTTCAGACCACCACACATACAATTCTGATTTTCCTGTCAAAGTAGGAATGGTCTTCTTATGCTCATATCCCTTAATGGTCTGGAGGTATTTGTCAATGCAAGTTGTAATGTCTGCATTTTCTTTTGTTTGGGCTAACTCACAGATGGTTTTGAATATGCCATTTTCCACATTGTACTCTACGGCATCGCCCTTTACCTCTGGCTTTAAGCCCTCGATAAAGTCTTCATAGTCCATAGACTGATGGAAGGTGCAGAAAGCTATTTGACCTTCATTCTGCAATCTTTCATACTCTTTCATTACCTTCTGATGGTCTTCGAAGTCAGAGAAGGTAGGATTACACATACCTACAGCAATGGCAGCTGTTTTGTACGTTTTACCAGTGCCAGGAGCACCTTGGAGAATAATCTGTTTCTTTTGTTTGAGTATTTCTAATTCTTCCATCATGGCTTCTATTGTATGAATATTATTATCTTGCTTATTTTTGCCCTCGATCATTTCTAGTATCTTTGGGATATATTTGGATTTAGTCACGTTGGTAAGGGCTTTTGCAGGAAAATCTTCTTGTCCGAATTCTTTCAGTATTGATGCACAATGCCACAATCCTTTATGCGTCCATGAAATGTCTCTACAATGTTTTCCATAAGTAGAGTTGTCGTCATATCTGTAATCACCTGTTATCACCCCCATACCGACTATATCAGATTTGCCATATTTTGCCAATACAATATCCCCTTCATTCATTTCATTGGCTATAGCATGGAGCATACCTGTCAGATGGCCGGTATTCAATTGGTATTCGTCAACACTCTGTCTTCTCTCGTCTATACTCTGTTTGTCGGGGCAATCACTTAGGTCGCCAACTTTATCCCATCCACACAGAGCCATTACGCCATCATTATACATTTCGTCGAAATGATAATCGTTTGCGTCTTTACCTCCTAAGAACAACCAAACCTGTTTGTTACTATCCTTGCGCAATGTACGGATATAGTTCCACAAAACAGTTTGGGCTGTAAGCAACGTACTCTGTATGCATCCTGCCTTTTGCAATTCATTATTGACAGACTCCATGAGTGCTGTATCTTGCTCTACAAGAGGAATCAGGCGCTGATGGAGCAACTCATAAAAATGGACAAGCTTTAGGCCGGCTTTCTTGGGTTCAACTCCCAGTATTTTGCATAAGCCACCATATACATCGGCCTTGTAAAATGTGTACTTTTGTGGATTGTGTAAGGTCAAGAAACAACTTATCAACCTTTCGTCACACATCGCGCTGGTTTTCTTAGTAAAGTGTTTCTGAATCTTACCTTCCCATAGTGCTATACAGGCAGAGGTAAAAGAGTTGATACGCTGTTGCAAATCTATTGTTTCATCAAACAATGCCTTAAATGCAGCGCGATAGTCTTCAGGTTCATATTTTGCGAAATTCCTTATCGCAGTCAACTGCGGGCCATAGCAAAGATTCTCAAAAGAAAGAGAATGTATTTCTTCGGCAAAGTTTTCCACATCAGTATTTGGATGGCCCTGTTGTTTAGTCACCAATTTCCATTTGTACAGTTCCTGCTGCTTGGAATCACCATTGAGGCCATATTGGAGCTGATGGTTCTTGAAGGCGGTTAGTATATCGTTTAGAGTCATTGTATGTATTTGCCATTATGATTTTCATGCTGCAACGCCTCTGATAGGGAACAACGTTCGTTTTTTCCTTGTGCGCCACTTGCTGAGGGAGGGCCAGGAGGCTTGTCCTCGTCATTTCAGATGGCGAGAATGCTGCAGATTCTCGTCGAAGACTCGAAATTCATATCCTTCCTGCTGTAGCCACTCGATGCAGCGAGGAAGGGCGGTTTTGAGTTTGTCTATGCTGCGGAGAGAGTCGTGGAAAGTGATGATGGAGCCATTGCGCGTGTAGCGTTTCACGTTCTCAAAGACATCTTCAGCTGTCAACCGCTTGGAATAGTCGCGGGTGACGAGGTCCCACATGATGATGGTGTAGTGGCGGCGCAAGCTGATGTACTGCGCATTGCGCATCCACCCACGTGGGGGACGGAAAAGATTGGAGCCTATCAGCTTGTCGGCCTGGTTGGCATTGCGCAAATAGCGTCCGCTGCCCACGAGAAGACCGCCAATGTGGTTGAAGGTGTGGTTGCCCAACCTGTGACCATGCTGACGGATGAGTTCGAACAGCTCAGGATATTTCCTCACGTTGTCGCCAACCATGAAGAATGTGGCCTTCACACCGTAGCGGTCGAGGGTCTTCATGAGCCACGGGGTCGATTCAGGGATGGGTCCATCGTCAAAGGTCAGATAAACTGCCTTCTCCGATGGATCCATTCGCCATATCGCGCTGGGGTAGAGCCAGCGAAGCCATTTTGTTGGTTGTTCAATAATCATTGAATATGTATGCCTGCACCTTCACACTTGGAGAGGAACGCACTGTAAAGTGCTTCTAATTGTCCATCCATTTCTTGTGCCTTTTTACCATACTCCGATGCTTGAGAACTTCCCGACTCGGCGAGTTTCTTGTAGGTGTCCTGAATGGAAGCAAGCCAAAGGATGTCCTGGTTGCAGTCTCTTACGCTACCCGTGAAATAGGTGTTGCTGAGCGACATATACCACTTCACGTATTCCGTCAGCCGCTTCTCTATGGGTTGAAGAATGGCTACGCCCTTTTCAGGTTTTCCGCAAGCGATGTAGGCTCGCGCCAGTTCGAGCGAGCCACCGTCTGAGCTATGAGGCACGTTGTAGGCAGGAATCTCCTGTTCGCACTTCTCCAACGCCTTGAGTGCCTTGTCAATCTTGTTTTCATAGACAAGGTTGGTAATCAGGTTGGCAAACCAGCGGCGATGCGTGAAGCACATGCGCATGGTGGTCTCGTCGATGTAGAGTCCTGGTTGCTTCAAGTTGCCGTAGCGGTACTTGTTCATCATGTTGTCATACATCTTCTCCGTGTCGCAAGCCGTACTCAACGGGCGGTTTTGGGGGTAAGTGAACGGTGTGATGCGCCAAGCGATGCCTTCCTGCAGGAAATGGTAGAAGAGATTGCCATAGTTGCTTGCACCTACGGTGGTGGACATGTAGAGCGGACGTGAGAAGTTGCTCTGGGCAATCATCTCGAGCATCATCATGAAGCTCTTAGACACGCGCCCTTGTCCTTTCAAGCTGATGGCCATCTGGTCAGGAATCAGTTCATTACCCAAGGAGTCGGTAGGTATCTTCATGCCAGAGCGTCTCACAGCCTCCTTATCGACCGTAACGTAGAGGGTGTCGCTGGGCAGACAAGATGGAATGGTTTTTGCCAGTTCTTTTTCCTGATCAGAGAGACCCTCATAATTCTGGAGCACAAAATTCTGGATGGCATTTTTCAGTTCAAAAGGATTCTCTCCCCAGAGACGTTTAGCCATTTCAGGGTCTTGCTGCATCACCTGACGAATCAAGTCTTTGACGGTCATGTCTTCTCCCACTTCCGGATTCACATCAATCATTTCATGCTTGCCAGCTGTGTATTGGTAACGCTTCCAGGAAATGGGGAGTGGACTTGACTGACCTTCACCCGAATAGGCAGGACGCTTCATCTGGTCGATGTACCAGTCGGTTTGGAGATAGGAGAGGTTGCAGACACGCACGTCGGTACGGTTACCTTCCGTGTCCTCGTTGTACCAAAGTGGGAAGGTGTCGTTGTCGCCGTTGGTGTAAATCACACCATCGTGTGGAATGGTTTCGAGATAGTTCAAGCCAAAATCGCGGCAGACAAAACGTCCCGAACGGTCATGATCGTCCCATGTCTGACTCACCATCTGCAAAGGTACGGCTACAGCAGGAACTAACCCAACAGCACCAGCCACAAGGGCTGCCATACGCTTTTCCATTTTCACTCCAAGCCACTTCTCCAACAAGTCGTAGATGGCAGCGATGCCAAGACCGCACCACATAGAGAACGCATAGAACGAACCTGCATAGGCATAGTCGCGCTCACGCGGCTGGAGAGGTGTCTGGTTCAGATAGATGACAATGGCGATACCCGTCATGAAGAAGAGGAAGAAGACCACCCAGAACTGCTGAATGCCTCGCTTGTCGCGGAAGGCCTGCCAGAAGAAACCAAGCAGACCGAGGATGAGGGGCAGACAGTAGAAAACGTTGCGGCCTTTATTTTCCTTCAGGTCGGAAGGCAACATGCTCTGATTTCCCAAACGGGCATTGTCGATGAAGGGGATGCCTGAGAGCCAGTTGCCGTGCTCCAGCTCGCCGTTGCCTTGAATGTCGTTCTGACGTCCTGCAAAGTTCCACATGAAGTAGCGCCAGTACATCCAGTTGCACTGATAGGAGAGGAAGAAGCGCATATTATCTATCTGACTGGGAATCTCCACAGTACGGGATTCTCGGCCTGGTATTTTATATTCCACAGAGTGGTAAGACACGTTGCCCAGCCACGACTCGTAGGCCTCCACATGATTGGGGTCATCGCTATAGATGCGAGGGAAGAGCATGCACTGATTGGCAGGGTACTTGATGTCGAACTTCTCGCGGATGACAATGTACTCATCCTTTTCGTTTTCATTCTCCTTATCCTTGCGCTGATAGACAGGTGCCCCTTTCTCAATGTCGTACATAAGGTAAGTGGCACCATCCTTATCGGTCTCTTCCTTCAACGAACCTTGTGAACGATAGGTGGGACCATAGAAAAGGGGACGGTCGCCATACTGCTCACGGCCCAGATATTCGCCCAAAGTAAACACATCCTCAGGAGAGTTCTGATCCATCGGCGGGTTGGCTTCGGAACGAATCACAATCACAGCGTATGAACTATACCCAACAGTCATCAGGGTCATGCAGAGAATGGCCGTGTTGAGAATGCGTGGAGTGGCTTTCTTGGTGAAATAGAGCACGCCAGCAATGATGCACAGCACAATGATGCCGATGACAACAGAGGCCACACCATGTCCGTAGAACGGAATGCCAAGCATGGCTGTGCTGGCAAGGAAAGAAAGGTACATGCGGTTCTCGTTCACAGCCTTTGTGGTTTCATACAAAGCCCAAATCAAGGTGATGACCAGCAGGGTAAGATAGATGTAGAGACCTGTGTTGTAAGACATGCCCAAGGCGTTGACAAACAACAGTTCGAACCATCCGCCTATCTTCACGATGCCAGGCACGATGCCGTAGAGCACTGCGGCTACGATGATGACAGACACGCCCAGAACCAAGAGCGAACCCTTACCGGTGGGGGCTTTACTCATCTTATAATAATAGACAAGCACGATGGCTGGAATACACAGCAAGTTGAGCAGGTGGACACCAATGGAAAGACCCACGAGATAGGCTATGAACACGAGCCAACGGTCGGAATGGGGCGCATCGGCATTGTCTTCCCACTTGAGAATCAGCCAGAACACCAGTGCAGTGAAGAAGCTGGAGAAGGCATACACCTCGCCCTCAACGGCTGAGAACCAGAATGTGTCGGACCATGTGTAGATGAGCGCACCTGCTACGCCGCTGCCCATGATGGCAAGCAACTGACCCATTGAGGGTTCGGCCTCATCCTTCACTAACAATTTCTTTGCCAAGTGGGTGACGCTCCAAAAGAGGAAGAGGATGCAACCTGCGCTCAGCAGGGCATTCATGATGTTGATCATCTTAGCCACCTGCGATGGATCGCTGGCAAAGAGGGAGAAGAAATTGCCCAAAAGCATGAAGAAAGGTGCACCAGGCGGGTGACCCACCTCCAGCTTGTAGGCTGTGGTGATGAACTCAGGGCAGTCCCAAAAGCTTGCCGTGGGTTCGATGGTGGAACAGTAGGTGAATGCTGCAATGGCAAAAACTACCCATCCAACTACGTTATTGACAAATCTATACTGTTTCATATCTGACAGGAATGCTTCAACGTAAATTATTTAGCCTCCTCTATTCCTAATAATTCCACAGTGAAAACCAAAGCGGAATAAGGCTTGATTTCCTTACCTGTCTCACGGTCGCCGTATGCCAACTGGTAAGGGATGTAAAGCTCCCACTTCGAGCCGACAGGCATCAGCTGCAAAGCTTCGGTCCAACCAGCAATCACTTGCTTTACACCAAACGAGGTGGGTTCGCCACGCTTGTAGCTACTGTCGAAAACCGTTCCGTCGATGAGACGACCCTCATAGTGCACTTTCACCTTGTCGGAAGCCGTAGGCTTGTTACCTGTACCCTGCGTGAGAATCTTATATTGCAAACCGCTGGCAGTAGTCACCACACCCGGCTTCGTACGGTTTTCTTCCAGGAATTTCTCGCCCGCTGCTCGGTTGGGTCCATACTGCTTTTCCTTATTTTCTGCCTGTCGCTTGGTAATTCTTGTCTGGAAATAGCGACTGGCACTGTCAAGAGGCATTTCGTTCTTCTCCAAAAGTCCTGTAATGAGTCCGTTGGCAACTATGGCAGGACTGATGCTCATACCTTCATCGGCAGAATAGTAGTCGTCAGAGAATTGTTTTGCCATCTGCACAATTCTTTCACCTATCTGATTGCCTGCACTATAGGAAGATTTTTCCTTGTCGTTAGGGTCAAGATTGGCGCGATCGAGCACACCCTGAGCGAAGGAAGCGATGTGAGCATCATCCACCCCAAACTGGTTGGTGATGTAGGCTTTAAGTCCTTTTGACTGTGCAATACCAAAAATGTAACCCAAGGAGTCGCCGGGATTTGCCATCGCAGGCTTCTCTAATTGAAACTCTGTTTTGCTTTGAGCGGACTTTCCCGATTTCTGCGCCTCAATAAAAGCCGCCAAGTCCGCTTTTTGCTTTTCTTTAAATGCCTTCAAATCGGCGGCATCCTGCGCTTTCTTTGCTTTAGCTGCCTCTTTTGCCGCCCTGATAGAGTCTTTCACCTCTGTCTGTGAGACAGCAGCGTTTGCGATGGCAAACGCTGCTATGGTAAATGTGATAAATTTCTTCATCTTTTTCTATTTAATCTTGAAAAACGCCCCGCACTTGGGCTGGGTCTATCATTCCATCACCTCAATTGTGAAAATCAACGTAGAGAAAGGCTTAATCTCGCCCATGTTGCGCGCGCCGTAAGCCAATTCCTGTGGAATGGTCACTTCCCACTTAGAGCCAGCCGGCATCATCTTCAGCACCTGAATCCAACCTTCAATAACAGTTGGGTTAGCCATGTTCACCTCCAAGGGTTGGTTTCTTGAGTAACTGCTGTCAAACACCTTGCCATCAATCGTGCGGCCTTCGTAGTTCACCTTCAATACGGTTGAGTCGCCAGGAAGTGCGCCTGTTCCCTCAACCAGCACCTTATACTGCAAGCCGTTGGGAGTGGTTTGCACACCTTCCTTCTTTTTGTTGGCTGCGAGATAGTCTTCGCCAGCTTTCTTGTTGTCGCCAAAGAGTCTCATGGCCATCTTTTCGTTGAACTCGTTGTTAGCTTCTTCGGCCGTCATCTTTTCAGAGCCGTTCAACCCATTGATGATGCCGTCCATCAGGCATTTCACATTCACGGCCTTCGTGCTGTCGTCGGGATAAATGGTCTGGCTCAAACCCTTAGCCATCTGCTGGAGCTGATGACCAATCTTCACGCCCTCCATGTAAGCATCTTTTTTAGCTTCAGGCTCGTTCATGGCACCTTCCCTCACACCTTTGATGAACTCGTCCATGTAAGCCGTGTCAACACCCAACTGCATGGTCATGTATTGCTTCAGACCTTCCGACTGAGCTACACCGAAATCGTAAGCGATGGTATCAACTTCATCTTTAAGAGTGGTGCTTGCACCGTTGTTGTCGCAAGAAACGACCGACATGGCAGCCACTGCTACTGACGCTGCCACTAAAAGAACTTTTTTCATTTTACTTTTTTATTTTTAGATGATAATGAATGTTTCTTCCCTTTCGTTGCCAGCCACAACAGCCCGCAGACCTCTGCAGCAAGCACAAAATCATGCAAAGTTAACGTTTATTTTGTTGACTGACAGACTTTCACACCAGAAATCTCACTTTTTTAATGTTTTTTACAACTACTCGCCCCTTTTTACCACATTTTTTCTCCTATAAAATCAAGAAAGCGGCAAGCCCTGATGGACTCGCCGCTACTTATTATTGTTGATAACTTTTGTTTTCTCTCCCTCCGCAGAAACTCAAGTGCCGTATTGCACTGAGTCTTTTTACGGATGCTTTTGCAGAGATTCAATCTTTCTTTATTTGAAGATTGAAATGTTGCTTGCGATAGCTGCTACAGCTACGATAGCCACTGCGATAATTGTCATAGTTTCCATAAAACAATCTCCTTTCTTTTTAATTAATAATTACTGATCTAATACTTAACTAAACCATTTTATTAACCTAATCCTTAACAATCTTTTTACCTACTTACTGAGAAATCTTACCTTTTTACTGGAGGAGGGCCTCTCACGAGGACCTAACTCCTAAATAACAATCTTTTACTAACCTAAATCTAATACCTTTACCAAAACCTATATGATAGAAAAACTAACTTTCTTGTAATGTCGTTTGTCATTGTCTGAAACCTCTTTATCGCTCCCTTGCGAACCTCGTTCCTTTGTTTGACGATGCAAAGTTACGGCCTTTTCACACGGTGAGCAACAAAAACAAGGATTTTTCATAAAAAAGAGACGTTTTATTGACATTTATCAATAATTGTGTTCGCACACAGTTGAAAAATCACCGATTCCGTGTGCGCACACAGTTCTGGCGTACCTAAGTCAAAATTGTTGAAAAGTGAGGAAAAGACAACAAACCGTTCCGTACATTATTTAGTATAGGTATGTTCTAAAAATTAGCTTTCAATTGTTTTTAGTTGATTTTGGAGTGCTATGGCCCAAGGGATTAAGCCCAAAGATGCCCAAAAGCAACAAAAACAATGGAAGATAATCATCTCAGATTTAGTAATTATTAGAACATACCTATAGCTAATAACATTTGGATAGACACACGTCAGATTGACGAAGATTGACGCATGTCTTCATTATGTTAAGCCTCCATACTACCTCTATGTAACCTCTATGTAACCTCTATTCTACCTCTATTTTTTAGAAGCGAGGTACATGCGAGGTACATGCGAGGTACATACGAGGTACTATAGAGGTACTATAGAGGTATTAAAGTGCAGCTAATTGAAAACGGGCACAAAAAGTATTTGGAAGTTGAATTATATATGTTCTGCATTCCTTTTTCACACGAAAATGGTTCGGAAGAGCAAAAAAAGCGAGTCTGAAACACATATTTTTTAAAAAAGACTTGGGGGTTTGGGAAAATTAAGGTATTTTTGCATCTATTCTCAGAAAAGAACAACTAATAAACTCAATTAATAACTTAAATTCTTTAACATTTTATGTGGTTAATCAACTCTTCAATCGGAAGGAAGGTGATTATGTCCGTGACGGGCATGGCACTCATCCTCTTCCTGACGTTCCATGCGTGCATGAACGTAGTGGCACTTTTCAGTGCGGAGGCGTATAACCAAATCTGTGAATTGCTCGGTTCCAACTGGTATGCCATTGCAGCAACTTGCGCGTTGGCAGCACTGATGGCCATTCACATCATCTACGCCTTCATCCTCACCTTCCAGAACAGGAAGGCGCGTGGCAACAACAAGTATGCCATCACAGACAAGCCCAAGATTGTAGAATGGGCAAGCCAGAACATGCTGGTGCTTGGCATCATCGTTTGCCTTGGCCTCTTGCTCCACCTCCACGACTTCTGGGCAAACATGATGTGGGCAGAAATTATCGGCGCTGAGCACAGCATTGCTCCCACCGATGGTTTTGGCTGGATTAAATACACCTTCCAGAACCCCATCTTCACTGTCCTCTACCTCGTTTGGATTGTAGCCATCTGGATGCACCTCACCCACGGCTTTTGGTCGGCCCTTCAGACGATGGGCTGGAGCGGTCACACATGGTTTAAACGTTGGAAAAACATCGGCTACATTTGGTCAACTGTCGTTATGGCAATGTTCGCTATCGTAGCCATTGCATTCACTCTATGCCCCGACATCCTCGGAGGTTGCGAAGGCAAAGTTGTTCCTTTCTGGATGTAAGCATTTTAACGTGAGAAGCAAAAAGTGGGCCTTTAGCGTAGCCAAAATCCGAGTCACTGATTGCTCAACGGTTCATCTTGACGCTCTTCACAGCTATTAAGAAAAAAATAATAATCCATAAGTGAAAAGAAAGTGTCGGTCTTATGCAACTTAGATGGTTCACTTTTCGTTTTTCACTTTTCACTCAAGAAAAATTATGGCAATAAATATAGATTCTAAAATTCCAGAGGGACCAGTTGCTGAGAAATGGTCGAACTATAAAGCACATCAGCGCTTGGTCAACCCAAAGAATAAGCTGAAGCTTGATGTCATCGTCGTTGGTACGGGTTTGGCTGGTGCTTCAGCAGCCGCATCTCTTGGCGAGATGGGTTTCAATGTTCTTAACTTCTGCATTCAGGACTCACCCCGTCGCGCACACTCCATCGCAGCGCAGGGAGGTATCAATGCAGCTAAAAACTACCAAAACGATGGCGACTCCGTTTATCGCCTCTTCTACGACACAGTGAAGGGTGGCGACTATCGTGCCCGCGAAGCCAACGTGTACCGTCTGGCCGAAGTGTCCAACTCCATCATTGACCAATGTGTGGCACAAGGTGTTCCTTTCGCCCGCGAGTATGGAGGCACGTTGGCCAACCGTTCTTTTGGTGGCGCACAGGTGTCGCGTACCTTCTATGCGAAGGGACAGACAGGCCAGCAGCTGCTTCTCGGAGCCTACTCTGCCCTCTCTGCTCAAGTCAACGCGGGCAAGGTGAAGCTCTACACACGCTATGAGATGCTCGATGTGGTCATCATCGACGGAAAGGCACGCGGTATCATCGCCAAAAACCTCGTCACTGGCAAACTGGAGCGTTTCTCTGCCAATGCGGTGGTCATCGCTACAGGCGGCTACGGCAACACCTACTTCCTTTCCACCAACGCAATGGGTTGCAACGTTACAGCCGCTATGTCTTGCTACCGCAAGGGTGCTTACTTCGCCAACCCATGCTACGTGCAGATTCACCCCACTTGTATTCCCGTTCACGGCGACAAGCAGTCGAAATTGACACTGATGTCTGAGTCGCTGCGTAACGATGGCCGCATCTGGGTACCCAAAAAGCTGGAAGATGCTAAGGCTCTCCAAGCCGGCACCAAAGAGGGTTGGGAAATTCCTGAGGAAGATCGCGACTACTATCTGGAACGCCGCTACCCCGCATTCGGCAACCTCGTTCCCCGCGACGTAGCTTCGCGCGCTGCCAAGGAGCGCTGTGACAAAGGCTTTGGTGTGAACAACACAGGCCTGGCCGTTTTCCTCGATTTCTCCGAATCCATCCAGCGTTTAGGCATCGACGTGATTCGCCAGCGTTATGGCAACCTCTTCGACATGTACGAGGAGATTACCGACGTGAACCCAGGCGAAAAGCGTGCCACAAAGAACGGTATGGATTACTACAATCCTATGATGATTTTCCCAGCCATCCACTACACAATGGGCGGCATCTGGGTTGACTACGAACTCCAGACATCCATCCCTGGCCTCTTTGCCATCGGCGAGTGCAACTTCTCCGACCACGGAGCCAACCGCCTGGGTGCTTCTGCACTCATGCAGGGCTTGGCCGACGGTTACTTCGTTCTTCCCTACACCATTCAGAACTACTTGGCCGACCAATCCATCTGGCCACGCATCTCTACCGACGCGCCTGAATTTGCCGAAGTGGAGAAAGCCACTGAGGAGCGCATACAGAAGCTCATGAACATCAAGGGAAAGCGTTCTGTTGACTCTATCCACAAAGAGCTGGGTCACATCTGCTGGGAGTACATCGGCATGGGACGCACCAAGGAAGGCCTTGAGAAGGGCATCAAGCTGATTGACGAACTCCGCAAAGAATTTGACACCAACCTCTTCATCCCTGGTTCGCGCGAAGGCTTGAACGTAGAACTTGACAAAGCCATCCACCTCGATGACTTCATCACCATGGGCAAGCTCATCGCCTATGACGCACTCTCTCGCGAGGAATCCTGCGGTGGTCACTTCCGCGAGGAGCACCAGACAGAGGAAGGCGAAGCCAAGCGCGATGACAAGAACTTCTTCTATGTAGGCTGCTGGAAGTATCAAGGCAACGATGCCACAGCACCCGAACTCATCAAGGAGCCTCTTGAGTATGAAGCAATCAAAGTACAAACCCGTAACTATAAAAACTAAGGAACTATGGCTGAAAAAGTATTAAAATCATTCACAGTAAAATACTGGAAGCAGAATGGTCCGAAAGATGCGGGTCATTTTGAAGAGAGGGTAATGAAGGACATCCCCGGTGACACTTCATTCCTCGAGATGCTCGACATCCTTAACGAGCAACTGATTGAAGACGGCAAGGAGCCTTTTGTGTTCGACCACGACTGCCGCGAAGGCATCTGCGGCATGTGCTCACTCTACATCAACGGTACGCCACACGGCAAGACTGAGCGTGGAGCCACCACTTGTCAGCTCTACATGCGCAAATTCAACGACGGCGATGTCATCACCATCGAACCTTGGCGTTCAGCTGGTTTCCCCGTCATCAAGGACTGCATGGTCGATCGAACTGCTTTCGACAAGATTATCCAAGCTGGTGGATACACCACCGTCCGCACAGGTGCGCCACAGGATGCCAATGCCATCCTTATCCCCAAGGAGGATGCCGACGAGGCTATGGATTGCGCCAGCTGCATCGGTTGCGGTGCCTGCGTGGCAGCTTGCAAAAACGGTTCAGCTATGCTCTTCGTCTCTTCGAAGGTTAGCCAGCTGGCTCTCCTTCCACAAGGTCGCGTAGAGGCAGCTCGTCGCGCCAAGGCTATGGTAGCCAAGATGGACGAACTCGGCTTTGGCAACTGCACCAACACCCGTGCCTGCGAAGCCGTATGCCCCAAGTGCGAAACTATCGCCAACATCGCCCGCCTCAACCGCGAGTTCATCAAGGCAAAGCTGGCTGATTAAACGCATACACATTATTTATAAAATAAAAGAGTGCCGCAGACGAAAAATCTGCGGCATTCTTTTGTTGGTATCAAAAAGAGTTGTTATCTTTGCAACATGGAATGCAAAACTTTGCATTCTGTCAGAGATATGAACGAAATACTCAAACAAGCACACCCTCACATTTTAACCCTGTGTAGAAAACATAGGGTAAAGGATTTGTATGTTTTTGGTTCAGTATTGACTCCACACTTCTCTGAAAAGAGTGATGTTGACTTCCTTGTTGCATTCAACACAGATGAAATTCCAGACTATTTCACCAACTATTTTGATTTGAAATATGGGTTAGAAGATGCCATAGGGCGTGATGTTGACCTTGTGGAAGAAAAAGCCATTCGCAACCCTGTTTTCAAACAGAATATAGATAAAACCAAGATGAAAATCTATGGATGAGAAAATACAGAAATATCTCTATGATGTGCTCAATGCCGTAGATGAAATCAATGGCTATTTTGAAGGGCATCCCAAACTATTTGAGGTTTTCAATCTTGACCTCATGTTGAGACGTGCAGTAGAACGAAATGTTGAAATCATGGGTGAGGCAATGAACCGTATTTTGAAGGAAGCACCTGATATTCCCATCACCAATGCTCGCAAGATTGTGGACACCCGCAATTACATCATTCACGGGTATGACAGTCTTTCTTCTGACATCCTTTGGAGCATCATCGTCAACCATCTCCCCTTATTGAGGAAAGAAGTTTCCTCATTGTTAGGAGAGGACAAATAAATATGAGAAGTTTAACCTTTAACAACAATTGCCAATGAAGTAAACAACAGAAGAAAACGCTTGTCGATTTAGTCCCCAAATCTTCAAAATCAAAATAAAAAGTCACACAAGAGCACACAAAAAACAAAAATACATCGCAAAATATTTGCAAGATTCGGATATTATGCCTATCTTTGCAGCGTTCATTCCCGGCAGCCTCTGAATTTCAAGCTGTCGGGTGTTTTTGTTTATAGCAATATGGTGAAAGAAAACAAGCAATTCAACACATACAAGGAGGGACTCGATTTGGAGTTCCTGCGGGAGTACTGCATGGAGCACGGGGAACGGCGAACGTTCCTGCGGGGCGAGACGCTGGAAGAGGCGGGCGAGCCGGCGCAGTGGGTGGCCTACGTGGAGCAGGGCTGCTTCAAGTACATGGTGCACAACGACGAGGAGGGCAAGGACTACTGCACGGGCTTCGCCTTCGAGGGCGAGTTCGTGGCCGACTTCCCCTATTGCCTC
>CADAPC010000070.1 GCA_902789725.1 uncultured Bacteroidales bacterium | reverse complement strand
CAATTTGAAGACGCAAGAGCAAATGGCACTGGCTACAGAAGACGAGAAGGAAAAAAAGACATTCACCCTACTCTACAGGGAATTTGTGTCGATTGAAAAAGGGACATTCACCCGACACAAAAGGGAGAATGTGTTGAGTGAATCGGGATGTTTCCTAAGGGCACGTGGTGGTGTGGCTAAGGGCAAATGGTCATGTGCCTAAGGGCACGTGGCGGTGTGCCTAAGGGCACAGTACTGCGTACAAGTTTGCGGATAGGGCTGAGGAGGGGTGCACATAAACCCAATTCGGTCATTAGAAATTTATTCCATTCCATTTTCTAATGAACCGATTTGGGTTTAAGTTCTCTCTTTTTGTCTTATTCCTCCGCTGTTAAGTCGCATAAAAGCCGCTTTTCTATTGAAGCGAGGTACATGCGAGGTACATGCGAGGTACTATAGAGGTACTATTTTGGTGGACAGGGAGTATTTTTTGTCTCTATTTTCTTTTTTTCTTTTCTTCCTCTATGACCTCTTGGATGTAAGAAAGCGTGGGGCGTTTGCCCCCTCTTTCCCGATTAGATAGCAGAATCTCCCTGATAGAGACGAAGGTTGCGGTAGAAAGAAGAAACGGAGGCGAAGCCCGACTGGAAGGCGATGGCTTCTTTGCTGTAGTGTGGGTAATCTTTCTGCTGCTGTAGTGCGTACTGGATGCGGAGGCGGTTGATGTAGGCAGAGAAAGTGGCATGGTGGTGCTCGTTGATGGCTTGGAGCAAGTAGGTTCGATTGGTGCCTAAGCGTTGTGCCACGTCGTCGAGCTTGAGTCCGTGTTGCAAGTAGAGACGTTCGGTCTGCATCAGGAGGGTGAGTCTGTCAATGATTTGTTGAGAGTTGGCAGCAGAGAGTTGAGAGTTGGCAGCAGAGAGTTGAGAGTTGGCAGTTGAGGGTTGAGTGGTGTGATGAAGGGCAGGCTCGCTGTCTTTGGGCAGAGGACGGTTGTCGGCAGATAAGGGTGGGTTATCGGTCAATAAGGGCTGGTTGTCGCCTAATAGTGTTGGGTTGTTGGTGGCTTTGTTGGTCACCATGTCGTCGATGGAGAACTGCTGGTTGATGCCAGTCCACCCGATGGCGAAGATGAGTGCGCTGAACAGAATGGAGGGTATGGCTAAGCGCCAGACGTTGTGGTCGAAGCATGCTTTCCCGATAATATTGGCGGCGAACGAAACGAGAGAGGTGGCGATGAGGAGCAGGAGAATGGTGCGGAGACTGTTAAGTGTCTTTCCCTCGGTGTCGGCATAGAGTGATTCGACCAGCAGGTTGTGGCGCCGAATGGCTCGTATGCCCAGATGGGCAGTGGCGAGGACTTCGGCGGCAAAGAGAATCTTGAAGAGGTCGTGGAACCTTTGCTGCCAGAGGGGAAGACCTTGAAGTGGTGGGGTGTGGTCCATCTGGTAGAGGTACGTGTTGAAGAACTGTGTAGTAGCAGTTTCATCCATCAAGAAATAGAGGATGGCCGTCATGGTGCCCGCTATCAGCGGAAGCGCAAGAATGCAGTATGTCCAACGTGGTGGGCGGTGAGAGGTGAGGCGCAGGATGTAGAGCAGGTAGAGGGGATAGACGGAAAGGTTGCAGGTGGTGTAGATGGTGTCGGTGCAGGGGAGGAGGGGGGTGATGTGATTGAAATAGATGTAGTGGCCTGCATAGAGGCTGGTGGTGGTGGCAGCCCATAGCAAGAGCCACTGGAGGGCAGGCATGGGGCGCGACCTGAGTGTGAGGGCAATCTCGATGGTGAGAATGCCCGATACAAACAGGGGAATGAGGGTGACGAAGGACTGTATCATGTGAGCGATAGGATGATGCGTCGGATGCCTTCGCGCAGGAGTTCTCGGTGGGTGGCGAGGTTGATGCGTATGTAGCCTTCGCCTGTTTTTTCGCCATACATGTTGCCCGGGTTGACATAGACTTTGCCTTGATGCAGCAGGTGGTCAACCACTTGCTGTGAGGTCTTGCCAGTGGCGTGAATGTTCATCCACATCAGATAGGTGCCTTCAAGTATGTTGATGGGGCAGTGGGGGAGTGCCTCTTCCAGCATTTGGCGTGCCATTTGGTAATTGCCGTAAATGTAGTCGTTGAGTTCTGTGAGCCACGCTTCGCCTTCTGTTGTATAGGCTGCTTGCAGGGCAATGACACCGAAGGGGTTGACATCGCACACTTCGTTGATGTTGATGGCTTTGTCAATGCGCTGGCGGATGGCTGCGTCCTTCACGATGATGTTGGCAATTTGCAAACCTGCCATGTTGAAAGCTTTGCTGGGCGACACGCAAATGGCGCTGTGCCGGGCAAATTCTTCTGAGAGGGAGGCAAAGGGGGTGTATGCTCTGGAACTTGGCATGACGAACTCGCAATGGATTTCGTCGCTGATGACGAACACTTGGTGGCGCAGACAGATTTCGCCCATGCGTGTTAGCTCTTCGGGCGACCACACGCGCCCTGCTGGGTTGTGAGGGTTGCAGAGCAGGAACACTTTCACGGCAGGGTCGGCACATTGCTGCTCAAAATGATCCCAGTCAACGCTATAAAGCTTGCCATCATTCCGCAGAGGGCTTTCCGCAATGAGGCAACCGTTATTTAGGGTGCTGGAGAAGAAGCAATTGTACACTGGTGTCTGCATCAGCACTCGGTCGCCTGGCTGAGTCAATGCCTTGATGATGGCTGTGAAGGCAGGAACAACACCGCTGGTGTAGATAAAAGAATTTCGGTCGATGGTCCAATGGTGGCGGTGTTCAAACCACTGAATGGTGGCTTGGTAGTAGCTTTCGGGCACTAATGTGTAGCCAAAGCATCCATGTTCCATCCTCTTTCGGAGTGCCTGCAAAATGCAGGGTGCTGTTTCAAAGTCCATGTCGGCTACCCACAGGGGGATGATGTCGGATGAGGAGAACTTGTCCCACTTCACGCAGTTGGTGCCGCGCCTTTCTACTTTTTTGTCGAAATCGTATGCCATAACTATTCAAGCATCATTTTTAATTCTTAATTATCACCTTTGCGTCGGCGGGTGCCTTCTGGTTCTTGTCCCATATCAGTTCGCCAACCTTTCCCTCCACCGTCACTGTGCCACTGGTGGGGTTTTTGATGCTGTGCACATTGCCCTTGATGTTGCCGTTCACCGTGGAGTATTCAAGGATGAGGTTAGCATCTTCGCCAAATGTGCAGTCTTCCAGGATGAGGCCATCGACATAACAGAGCAACTGCTCGCCTGTGAGGTGGCAACGCACCAAGCGGATGTTTTTGCCGTACCATGCTAAATATTCTCCATTCACCTCTGAGTCATAAATGGTGACGTTTTCTGACTCCCAGAAGGAGTCTTTGGAGTTGATGACCGCATGGTGAATCTCCACATTCTTTGCATACTGGAATGCATAATTGCCTTCCTGACGGTAATTCTCTATTTTGATGTTTTCGGAGTGCATGAAGGCATAGTCGCAGTTCTCAATCTTTACGTTCTTCAGCTCAATGTTCTTGCAGTCCCATAGATACTGCTCTCCATTCGGAAAGTCGGTGTTCTCTACATAGATGCCATCCATTCGGCGGAACAACTTGGGGGCATCGACCTTGCAGTCGAGCATGCGGCAGTTTCTTGAATACCAGAGGCTGCTGCGGGCGCTCTCGGCAAAATAGCAGTTTTTCATTTCAAAGCCGTCTGTTTCCCAAAACACGTATTTGCCCTCAAAGCGGCAGCCTTCTGCTTGGATGTTGCTGCTCTCCTTAATGGATGACTCGCCGAGGTGAATGGTTACATTCTCAAGGCGTAAGTCGTGTGAAGCATAAAGAGGACGCTCGCCTCCAAATTCTTGGTCTTTAATTAGTTTCATATATGGTTTCAGTCTTTATCATTTCGTCATTCTCTTTTGACGTGGGTATGTTTTTTACTTCGTCGATGCTGATGTTGCTCCACCCCCGGCTTCGCAGACGAACGAGGAAACTTGCACCTCGCCAGCAGAGTTCGATGCACATGGCTATCCACACACCGTGTAGCCCCATAGAGGGTGCCAGCAGCAGAGCGAGCGTGAGGCGCACCACCCAAATGCTGATGAGGTTCATGATGCTGGGGATGAGTGTTTTGCCCGAACCTACAAACACGCCATACGCCACTATGCTGGCTGCAAACATGGGCTCGGCCCACGCCTCGATGCGCAGCACTTCGGTGCCCAGTTGCACTACCTCCATGTCGGTGGAAACGAGGTGCATCATCTCGGGAGCAAAAATCCACATGAACACGCCCATTACAGCCATCACCACCGTGCCAAGGCTGACGGATATCCATGCAAAACTGCGCATGAGGTCTTTGCGATGAGCACCCAAGCTCTGTCCCACCAGTGTGGTGGCTGCCTCTGAAATGCCGTAGCCGGGCATGTAGCAGAGGCTCTCGATATTGATGCCAAAAGTATTGGCTGCTATGGCTACGGAACCCAGTGGGGCAATGATGCCCGTGATGGCTATTTGCGCCCCACACATCACTCCGCGTTCCAAACTGATGGGCGAACCTATCATCATCGCCTTGCTGAGAGTCGTCTTGCTGGGGATATAGTGCGACCAGTTCCACTTGCCTCTCAATAGATGATTCCTCTCTCCAAGTGACGTCTTTTGCTGGAGTGCATCCATTCCTGTTGCAGCCCTTTCTTCGTTGTCGAGCGAAAAGCGCAGCAGGGGGTCACGTACTGTCATGAAATAGAGCATGAGGATCATGGTGATGACGTAGGCCAACAAAGTCCCATAGGCCGCACCCGCTGTGCCCATGTTAAATTCAAATATGAATAAATAGTTGAACACGACGTCGAGCACGCACATCAAGGCATTCAGGAAACTGGGCACTTTGATGTTGCCGCTGCATCGCAAACTGCCTGCTGCCAGCATGTTGAGTTCCAAAATGGGAAGTGCTATGGCAACGATGGTGAAGTACTCCGACGCGCCAGCGTGGATTTCAGGGTCAGCACCTAACCAAACAGGGAGGTGTGGGGCGATGAGAAGGCCTATGAGGGTAAGTAGTAGGCTGAACACAATGCCTGAGAAAATCCCTTGCCGGATGATGTTGCGGGCTCCGCTCAGTTTCTCGGCACCCACCAAGTGCGCTACTTGCACAGAGAAGCCGGCGGCAAATGCTGAACAAAGTCCGCCAAACAGCCAAATGGTGGTGGACACAAGCCCTACGGTTGCCGACTCTTTGGTGCCAAGATGTCCCAGCATGGCAGCGTCGATAATCTGCATGGCCACCGACGAAATCTGTGCCACCATGGCTGGAAGGCTTAACAGGACGGTCAGTCGCAGCTTTTCTTGCCACGACATTGCCCTTGCCCCCTTCCTGACTAATGCCAGCAGTTCATCTTTCGTCAGACTCATCCTTCTTCCCTTGTTCTTTGTCGGCTTTTCTTCTTTGTTTCAGTTGGTCGGTTTGCTGACTGCAAGCCTGTTGCAGTCCAATAGGTTTACTTCAGTATTTCAGCAACAGTCTTCTCTATATCAGCACCGCGCAGATTTCTCTTCACAATCTTCCCGTCGGGAGCGAAAAGGATGATTTGGGGAATGCCCGTGATGCCGTAGGCGTTGCTTCCTGCATACTGTGCATTCATGATTTGTGGATAAGGTATGCCCATCTGCTCAATGGCTTTCTTGGTGTCGGCAGGCTTGTCCCATGTAGCCACTCCCAGCACTTCGAACTTCTCGCCTTTGTACTGGTTGTACACCTTAATCAGGTTAGGAATCTCAGCCTTGCAAGGACCGCACCAGCTTGCCCAGAAATCAACAAGCACGTATTTCCCCTTGCCTACATAGTCTGACAATTTGCTTACCTTGCCTTCATATTCGGCCTCAAAATCCTTGAACATCTTGCCCTCGGCAGTCTCTAACTGAACCAACCAATTCTTTTTGGCCTCCTGAATTTGTTCGCTCTTCTTGAAAAAGTCATTGCTGTCCACCAGATTCAGTAGTTCTTGAGTGGGGAGTACGTGCGCTAAGAGATTGCTAATTACATACACGCCAGCCTCGTTGGGGTTTTCTTTGACGAAGTCGAGCGACATCTTTTTCAGCGTCTCGTTTTCATTTCCATCTTCTGGAATGGCTTGAAGCTTCTGGAAAAAAGGCGCCAGTTTGGCATCTATTTCTGATTTGCTCATTAACTTTGTTGCAGGCACAGCGTCTTGTGCAAAGCTGGTTGCTGTCATCATGAATAGTGCAGCAAGCGTCATCATCAATGTTTTCATTGTTTTTGTTGGTTTTTATTGAACGTTATTAGTTTTTATATATGCAAATTAAACTTTGTCGCTTCAGGTTGAGAATAGTTTCGACAATCCAGCCTGTCCTCATTTCCCTCCGGCTGGCAAGAACTTCAGCCAGAAGTTCTCCATCGTCTTTCGCAGGTGCCAGGTGGTCCCTTCTCGTTCGCTGATGTTGTGGGAACGCATGGGGTAGGACACTTGGTAGAACATCTTCCCCTCCTCAATCAGCTTGTTGACCAGCATTTCGCAGTTCTGGTAGTGTACGTTGTCATCTCCCGTTCCGTGAATTAACAACAAGTTGCCCTCCAGCCCATCAGCATAATTGATGGGAGAGCCGTTCTCATAGCCTTGGGGGTTGTTTTGAGGCGTATTCATGTAACGTTCCTGATAAATGGTGTCGTACAGACGCTGGTCGGCCACAAATGCCACAGCGATGCCTGTCTTGAACACTTTAGGATAGCGGAACATGCAGTTGAGTGTTTGGCTGCCACCGCCGCTCCAGCCTGTAATGCCAATGCGTTCCGTGTCGATAAAAGGATATTGCTTGGCCAGGTCGAGAATACCATTGGCTTGGTCTTCGCTGGCAAAGGTGCCTACTTCTCCGTAGATGCACTTTCTCCATTCTCTTCCGCGAGGGGCAGCGGCACCACGATTGTCGATGCTCACAATGATGTAGCCGAGGCTGGCCAGAAACTGGTGCCACGTACTGCCCGACCATACATCTTGTACGGTTGAACTGGCTGGCTCGCCATACACATCGATGATTACAGGATACTTCTTGCTGGCATCGAAATTGTAGGGCTTAATCATCCATGCGTCCAACATCAGCTCGCCCGATTTCACTTTTACAAATTCCTTGGGGTGGATGCCAAGGTTGTCAAACTCCTGTTGCGCCTTGCTGTTATCCACCAGTGCTTTCACTGTCTTGCCCGAGGGGAACGACTGCATCTCAACCTGTGGCACAGTGCGAGCGTTGCTGAATGTGTGTACGGCCCAGGTGCAAGTGGGCGACATATTGTAGCTGTGCTGCCCCTTCTGATTGGCATCGCTCACCAGCTCACATTGCCCATTGCCAAACAGCTTGGCTCTGTACAAGTATCTTTGTGTAGCATTGTCAGGAGATGCTAT
The DNA here is from genome assembly GCA_902789725.1 of uncultured Bacteroidales bacterium. GTDB lineage: Bacteria > Bacteroidota > Bacteroidia > Bacteroidales > Bacteroidaceae > Minthosoma. Next base: position 2,025 of record CADAPC010000070.1, on the reverse strand, counting down.
GAAATAGACATAGCCACTCTTCTCGTTCATCCCTACCAACGAAATCACGTCAAAGTCGCCTTTGGTTACACATTCCATCCGTTTTCCATCGGCACTTACTCTGTACAGATGTCTCCATCCGTCCCTCTCGCTCATCCATGTGAAGAACTTATTACCTCTCAACCAAGTTACATGATCGTTTGTCTCCACCCAAGCACTGTCGCTGTCTTCGAAAATCGTCTTCAAGTCCTGCTGCCCAATGGTGGCAGTCCACACCTTGTTTGTGTGCTGCGGACGGTCCATCTGCTGAATGAACAGCTGATTTGTGCCTGGCACAAAATCCATGCGGGGCAGATAGTGGTTACGCTCATCTCCAGGGATGGGTAGCCAAGTGGTCGCTCCTCCATCGGCACGCACATAGCCAATCTTCACACTGCTGTTGGTCGTGCCAGCCTTGGGGTAGGGGAAATGCTGGATGGTGGGGTAAATGCTATCCACATTGTTGATGATGTCAAACCAGCCAGTGCCGCTCGTGTTGCTCTGCCAATAAGCAATGTACTGCCCATCACCACTCCAGCGGAAGCCATCGCGACAATCAAACTCTTCTTCATACACCCAGTCAAAGGTTCCGTTCACAATGGTGTCGTTGCCATCCGTCGTAATAGCCTTGTAGCTCTTTGTCGCCAAATCCTCTACGTAAAGGTTGTTCTTGCTCACGTATGCCACCTTGCTGCCATCGGGCGAAAACTTGGCAAACATCAAACTACTCTCCGGCAGCCCCTTGCCTAACTGGTGCAGCTCGCCGCTCTTGCGGTTCAGCACCCAGTAATCACCACGCGTGTTATATCGCCACACACGTCGGGTGTTTGTGAATATCAGCGCTTTCTCTTCGTCCTTGCTGAACACCAAGTCCCACACTGCCAGCTGTTCACCGCTGGTTTTGTTTGTCATCAGTTGTTCAGCAGGAATCAGTAACTTTCTGCTTTCATCCTTCACCGAATAGCTGACAATTTCCTCTTGCCCATTTTCGTTCTGCTCCGTCTGAATATAATGCTCTCCGTCGGGCATCCATTCAATATGCCTTGCATACGAAGGATAAACAATCGAACCGTATGCTCTCATTTTAAGTGTCTTCGCCGTGTCCCATGTGTTTTGAGCGAAAACAGCCCCGTTACACATAATTAATATATATATAACGATTACTTTCGATAAGTTTTTCATTGGCTATAGTTGTTTCTTTCAATCTGCAATTGCGTTAATTCTCAAAAAGTGCGGCAAAGGTAAGAATAATTTACGACATTTTGCCTTTCTGAACGTTCTTTAACTATCTTTTCATCCGATTCCTTTGCCAGAAACCAATTTCTTTTGCCTCAAAAGCTCGAAACCTAAGGGTAATCTGCAATAGCATGATAATGCTTCCCGAAAAAAGCTCTTCTTCTCCTTCTTTCCCCCTCCTCCTTTTCCCTCATTGTTGTTTGTCACCTACAGCTCTTCCGCAGTGCTCATCCTCTATTCCCTGCAAAAAAATCGAGCAACCAGCCCGCAAACATCCTCCTTCCCTTGTATATTCCCACCTCTGTCCTCTTCTAAACATAAATCTGCGTCACAGTTTTTATATTCTGCGCACAGAATATAAAAACCATGTCGTAGAACATGTATTCTTCTGCGCAGATTCAAGTTTATATCCCCTTTCTCCCATCTTTGCACCCCCAATCATATATATTTATATGGCGGTAAGATGCTTTTCCTGCCAATGAATTACAAAAAACGTCGCCAATCCACCCTGAAATGTCCCCAAAACAACGCTGTCACGCAAAGCGCATTTCCCCGTCCCTTTTCTCCCGATTTTGTCCCTTTCCTCCTCTTCCCGCCTCTCGATTTTGTCCCATTCCTCACTTTTTGCCCCCGATTCTCGAAAAAAGTCCTTAAAAGTTTTGCCGTTTTGTGAAAAGTCCGTACCTTTGCACTCGCTTTCCGAAAGGGAGGTCAGAAACGAGATCTTTGACAGACTGCGAACAGAAGAAATGAAGACAAGCAGCTAGAGTA
>CADAPC010000069.1 GCA_902789725.1 uncultured Bacteroidales bacterium | reverse complement strand
ATAAATAATTCTTACCTTTGCAGCCAAAATATGCCGGTTACTACCAGTAACCGGCATATTTTAAAATAGCGAAAAAACTTGGTGGTTAGGGAGAGAGAGTGATTAACTATCTTGATGATTTCCAGGGATGTTGAATGGCTGGTGATTATGTCACGCAGAGCCTTTAGACGGTGGGGGCGAAACAAAGAAAGCACAGAAATTGCAGCACACAAGAACTCGCGGATTTTAAAGTCCTACGGATTATTGGGCAAGCTAAGCGTGATGAAGATAACAAGTGGGTTCTTTGGGGAGGTTATCTCTTCTTTTAGAAACAGCGGCGAGTTGGTGAATTTGGGAAATCATAGCATGAAGCAGGGGCACTTCGTGGTGTGAAGTACCCCTGCTATGAGAAAGAATAACGGGTGACGGATGGTGCCAGATGCTTGATTATGGCATGAGTTTGTCCAACTCTGCCAAGTTCTTGGCTACGTCCTCGTCGGTGACGGTGTAATTCTGGAGGTCGCCGTTGATGTATTGGTCATAGCTTGGCATGTCGATGAGTCCGTGGCCTGAGAGGTTGAAGAGGATGACTTTTTCTTCTCCTGTTTCTTTGCACTTCTTTGCCTCGCGGATGGTTGCTGCGATGGCGTGGCAGCTTTCGGGCGCAGGGATGATGCCTTCAGTGCGGGCGAAGAGCATGCCTGCGTCGAACGATTCAAGCTGGGGTATGTCCATGCCTTTCATCAGACCGTCCTTGATGAGTTGGCTGACGATGACACCTGCGCCGTGATAGCGAAGACCTCCTGCATGGATGTTGCTGGGCTTGAAGTTGTGGCCCAAGGTGAACATGGGAAGCAGGGGAGTGTAGCCAGCTTCGTCGCCGAAGTCGTAACGGAACTGCCCGCGAGTGAGTTTGGGACAGCTGTCGGGTTCGGCTGCAATGAACTCTGTCTTTTTGCCTTCGAGGATGTTGTGGCGCATGAATGGGAATGCCAGACCGCCAAAGTTGCTGCCACCTCCGAAGCACGCAATGACCATGTCGGGGTATTCGCCTGCCATTGCCATCTGCTTCTCGGCCTCCAACCCAATGACTGTTTGGTGGAGTGAGACGTGGTTGAGCACGGATCCCAAGGTGTATTTGCAGTTGGGTGTGGTGGTAGCCAACTCTACAGCTTCAGAGATGGCGGTGCCGAGCGAGCCAGAATGGGTGGGGTCTTTGGTGAGGATGTCCTTTCCTGCACGTGTGGACATGGAGGGAGACCCCGTAACAGCCGCTCCGAATGTGCGCATGGCTGTGGAGCGGTAGGGCTTTTGTTGCATGGTAATCTTCACTTGATAGACGGCAGCATCCAGTCCGTAGAGTTTGGCGGCATAGCTGAGTGCCATTCCCCATTGTCCAGCCCCGGTTTCGGTGGTTACGTTTGTGGTGCCCTCTTGTTTGGCATAGTAGCACTGCGGCAGTGCAGAATTGATTTTGTGTGACCCTAAGGGGTTGGTGCTTTCGTTCTTGAAATAGATGTGGGCGGGTGTACCCAGTGCCTCTTCCAGAGCGTATGCACGTACGAGTGGGGTGCTGCGGTAGTATTTGTATTTATTGCGCACTTCCTCGGGAATGTCAATCCAAGCGTGTTCTTGATCCAGTTCCTGTACACAGCATTCGCGTGGGAAGATGTGTGCCAGGTCATCGACTGTAAGTGGCTGTTTGGTGGCAGGATGAATGGGTGGTTGTGGTTTGTTGACCATGTCTGCCTGGATGTTGTACCACTGCGTTGGAATTTCCTCTTCTGCGAGGATGTAGCGTTTCTGTTTTGTGCTCATTGTTGTAATATGTATTTATTTAAAATGATTAATTATAATTTGGAAAAAGAATGATTTGGGCACAAATGTACGACATTATTCATGAAATCGCAAATAAAAGACTATAAAATATAAGGGAATGCGCTTAAATTCGTACCGTTGGCTACGCCGAAGGTACTTTCGTTCGACAATAAAAATGAAAAAAGCTGTTTTTTCATTTTGTATTGTGCTCACTTAATCGTACCGTTGGCTTCGCCGAAGGTACTTGCGTTCGACAATAAAAATGAAAAAAGCTGTTTTTTCATACCGTTGGCTACGCCGAAGGTACTTGCGTTCGACAATAAAAATGAAAAAAAGCTGTTTTTTCATTTTGTATTGTGCTCACTTAATCGTACCGTTGGCTTCGCCGAAGGTACTCACGTTCGGAAAATCTCAAATAAATTTGGTTTTTCTCTCACTTAATCGTACCGTTGGCTTCGCCGAAGGTACTCACGTTCGGAAAATCTCAAATAAATTTGGTTTTTCTCTCACTTAATCGTACCTTTGCAATCTGAAAATAATTAGATATGAACGGACTATACACAATTTTGTTGCTTATTGGCAGCAATATCTTTATGACCCTTGCTTGGTATGGGCATCTGAAACTTCAGCAGATGAATGTGTCTAACAGCTGGCCCTTGTGGTTGGTGATTGTCTTTTCGTGGGGCATTGCGTTTTTTGAATATTCGTTGCAGGTCCCGGCTAACAAATTGGGATTTGTTGGCAATGGTGGCCCTTACTCATTGGTGCAGTTGAAGGTGATTCAGGAAGTAGTGTCGCTGACGGTGTTCACCATCATCGCTTCCTTTATGTTTCAGGGGGAACATCTGCATTGGAATCACGCTGCTGCTTTTCTGTGTTTGGTGGCAGCTGTTTATTTCGTTTTTTGGAAATGACGGAGGGAGGTTGGGGGAGAATAAACACTCAGTTTATTCCTCGATGCGTCCTCCCATGATGTCGATGAGTTCGTTGGTGATGGCTTGCTGACGGGTTTTATTATATAATAAGGTGAGTTCTGCCAGAAGATCGTTGGCATTGTCGTCGGCTGTCTGCATGGCGAGCATTCGTGCTGCGTGTTCGCTGGTGAGGGAGTCGAGGAGTAGTCCATAGACTTGAGCGTTGAGCAGACGCGGGAAGAGCGCTGTGAGCAGTTCGTCGGGTGTGGGTTCTGTCAGGAAGGGGGATTCTTTCATGACAGGTGGTGTGGGAGGAACGAGCGTAAGGGGTGCGGTGGTGATGATTTGAGTGCCTACGGTTTTGAAATGGTGGTAGATACACTCCGCGTTGTCGATGGCTGAGTTCTGGTGCAGCTGTAGGAGGTAGTCCACCAGTTGGGGTACATCGGCATAGTCGTTACTTTTTTCTACCTTTTCAATGAGATTGGTGTAGGTGAAGTTGGCATCGGGGTGGTCTTTCTTTATTTCATGAGCAATCTTTTTGCCAATGGGCATCAGGTGGACAACGGCACCATGGGCTTGCCATTCGCCGATGCGTTTGGCGGTAGCTTTGGCGATGTTGCTATTGAATGCTCCGCACAAGCCGCTATTGGATGAGATGGGGATGAGGAGGACGGATGAGGTGTTCTTTTCAGGTGCAGTGGTGTTTTCCTCTTGGGTGGGGAAAAGAGGGGTGGGGGTGAGGGAAGTTACGATGTTTTCCAACTCATCCCGATAGTGTAGGAAGTGTTCTGTCATGGATTGGGTGTGGTGAAGCTTGGCGCTTGCCACCATGCGCATGGCAGAAGTGATTTTTTGCGTGTTTTTGATGGACGCAATTCTTCCTTTTATTTCTTTGAGCGATGCCATTGTTGTAGTAGGGTGGTTTAAGATTCAATATTGGATCCTGTGGACAAATCGCAGTGGACAAACGTCAATTGCGGAGGGGGTGGCGAGGTGGAGTTAGTTGTGGGTGGGTTGGAGGTCTTGCGCGATTTGGGTGATGAGGTTGGCGATGTGGTCGTCAATCTTGCCAGAGCGAAGTGGGGTGAGGATATCCTCTTGGTGGGTGGTGCGTAGGAGTTCGAGGAAGGTGGTCTCAAATTCTGGCACTTGTTCCACCGTGATGTGGCGCAACAGACCGTGGGTGCCACAATAGAGGATGGCAATTTGTTCTTCCACGGGCATGGGTGCATATTGTTTTTGGATGAGTAGTTGTGCGTTTTTGCGACCTTTGTCGATGGTGAAGGCTGTCATGGGATCCATGTCTCCTCCAAATTTAGAGAAAGATTCCAATTCACGATATTGAGCTTGGTCTATCTTCAGTGTGCCAGCAACTTTCTTCATTGCTTTCAGCTGAGCATTACCGCCTACACGCGACACAGAGATGCCGACGTTGATGGCGGGGCGTATGCCTTGATTGAAGAGGCTTGTTTCCAGAAAAATCTGTCCATCGGTGATGGATATGACATTGGTGGGAATATAGGCCGACACGTCGCCGGCTTGTGTCTCGATGATGGGCAGAGCTGTTAGTGATCCACCACCTTTCACTTTTCCTTGGAGACAATCGGGAAGGTCGTTCATTTGTTCTGCCACTTCCTGCTGGCTGATGATTTTTGCTGCCCGTTCCAAAAGGCGTGAGTGGAGGTAGAAGATGTCGCCTGGATATGCTTCGCGTCCAGAAGGGCGTTTCAGAATGAGCGATACCTCACGGTAGGCCACAGCTTGTTTGGAAAGGTCGTCATATACGACCAAGGCATGCCGGCCGGTGTCTCTGAAATACTCGCCAATTGCTGCACCGGCAAATGGGGCAAAGTATTGCATTGCGGCAGGGTCGCTGGCCGTGGCAGACACAACGATGGTGTAGTCCATTGCACCTTTTTGGCGAAGCGTATTGACGATGGTTGCGACGGTGGAACCTTTTTGCCCCACTGCCACATAGATGCAATAAACTGGTTTGCCAGCCTCGTAGTTGGCACGTTGGTTGAGGATGGTGTCGATGGCGATGGCTGTTTTGCCTGTTTGACGGTCGCCAATGATTAACTCGCGTTGTCCTCGCCCAATGGGAATCATTGCATCCACTGCCTTCAGGCCTGTCTGTAAAGGCTCGTTGACTGGCTGACGGAAAATGACGCCGGGTGCTTTGCGTTCCAAGGGCATGTTGAATGTTTCTCCGTTGATGGCTCCTTTTCCGTCGATGGGGTGTCCGAGGGTGTCCACCACTCGTCCTACCATTTGTTCGCTCACCGCTATTGATGCGATGCGTCCAGTGCGTTTCACCACATCCCCTTCTTCGATGTTGTCGGTGGGTCCAAGCAGCACGGCTCCCACATTGTCTTCTTCCAGGTTCATCACAATGGCTTCCATTCCATTGTCAAATTCCAGGAGTTCGCCCGCTTCTGCGTTGCGCAGTCCATAGGCTCGAACGACACCATCGCTGACGGTCAGCACGGTGCCAACTTCGGTTTCGTTTCCAAGTGATAGTTCTTCGTTGTCGATGTCTGCAAGCTGTTGACGTAGCATTGCTGTCACTTCGCTCACTTTTATATGCTCGGACATAGGCTCTATTTGTTTGTTTTTAGACAATATGCCATTTTACGATTTTCAGTATGGCTTGCCGTTCAAGATGAATTGTTTTCTTATTTTTTCTAACTCATGTAGGTAGCTATAATCGTAGCGTCGGTCTCCGATGCGTAGGCGGAACCCTCCCAAGAGGTTGGGATTTACCTTCGTGATGCACTCCACATTTCTGCCAGTGTGTTGCATGATGTGCTGCTTGAGAGAAGAGCGTGTTTCGTCATCGACTTGCACTGCCGTTTCAAACACCACCAGGTCGATTTGGTGAAACTGACGGTAAAGGTCTCTATAAACATAGATAATCAGGCGCAGTTTGTTTTCGCGGTGATTATTGAGGAGCAGGAGAAGGAACCGTGAGTAAAGTGTGGTTGCTTCGGGATCAAGACCGGAGGCAAGCAGTAGCAGTGTGTGTTTTTTCTCCAAGCTGATGCGCGGATTGATGAGGGATATCTGTAAATCAGGCTCGGACTGCATGCTGGCATAGAGCACCCCCAGATGTTCATATATCTGTTGATCCACGTATTGATTTTTCGCCTCTTCAAATAAGGCTTTGGCGTATCGGTTTGCTATGCTGCCGTTCATCATGATAGTTTACAGAGTTGATAATTGACAGTTAGAGGTTGCTGATAAGTCGGTTGATAGTGTCTTTTTGTAGCTCCTTGTCCTTCATCTGTTCGCCAATCACCTTTTCCGCAATGTCCAGGGCAAGGTTCGCCACTTCGTTGCGTACTTCTCTGAGGGCTTTCTCCTTTTCGGTTTGAATGCTCAGACGGGCTTCCTCGATGATTTGATTGGCCGACATTTTTGCTTCTTCTTGTGCCGCTTGCACGATGCGCTGCTTTTCTTGCATGGCATCAGTAATCATCTTTTTCTGCTGTGCTTTGGTATCGGCTAATAGCTTGTCGCTTTCTGCCTGGATGTTGGCCAGTTTTTCGTTGGCTTGTTTGGCAGAAAGCAATGACATTTCGATGAACTCTTTTCGTTCGTTGATGGCCTTCACAATGACTGGAAAACCGAATTTCGCCAGTAGGAAGAACACAACACCGAAAGAGAGCAACATCCAGAAGAGGAGTCCAGGGTCGGGGGTGAGTAAATTCATGAGTGTTTTTGTTTTTTTGGGGGGCTAATGTGGCCAATGGGAACAATGGGGCCAAAGGGTTTGCTTGGCATTACTTTAGTGCAATGAGCAAGCAGACTACGATGGCGAACAGGGCTGCTCCTTCGATGAATGAGGCTGTCAGAATCATGGCAGTGCGGATGTTGCTGGCTGCTGATGGTTGACGAGCGATGCTTTCAGTGGCGGACTTTCCAATCATTCCGATGCCGAATGCGGCACCAATCACTGCGATGGCAGCACCGATGGCTGCTCCGATTTGTGCGAGGCTCATGCCTGCAAGTGTTGCTTCTAAAATCATAGTTGTTTTAATTTTTTGTTGTTTTTATGTGGTTGATTGAATATGCGATTTTGTGGTGATGAGTGTTGCTGTTTTCACTCGTTTTGCGCCAGTCCTATGAAATTGGCGGTGAGGATAGTGAACACGTATGCTTGGATGAATGCTACGAGTAATTCGAGGCAGTTCATGAAGATGCAGAACAGGACACTTACTGCTGTCATTGAGGCTGACATTGTGCTGCCCATCTGAGCGGTAACGAAGATGATGCAGGTTAGTGCCAGGATGATGATGTGCCCTGCCATGATGTTGGCAAAAAGACGGACGGTGAGTGAGAATGGCTTTGTGAACAGCCCGATAAACTCGATGGTGGGCATGATGGGCAAGGGCGCTTTGAGAAAAATAGGAACATCGGGCCAGAAGATGCCTTTGAAATACGCCTTTGGCGCAAAGCAGTTGATGGCGATGAAGGCGGTGAGTGCGCAGGTGAGTGTCACCGCAATGTTGCCTGTCAGGTTTGCTCCTCCCGGAAAGACGGGTATGAGTCCGAGCAAGTTGCTGGTCAGGATGAAGAGGAAGACAGTCATCAGATAGGGCGAGAACCGCTCGTAACCGTGTCCGATGCTTTCCTTGGCAACATCCTTGTCGAGGAAGTCGATGACGGCTTCCATCATGCCTACAAAACCGCCAGGGGCTTTTTTGCAGCCGTTCTTCTTGTACCAACGAGCCAGCCCTAAGATGACGGAGCAAAGGATGATGCACACGATGAACAGCTCAAGCACATTTTTTGTGATGCTGATGTCGAAAGGGCGTTCGCCTGCATTGTCCACAATTTTTCCTTTATGTTGGCCGTTGGATGCAATATGGTAGCCTTTGTAGTTTGCTCCGTGTTGCAGTTTGTCAGAGAGGAAGAGATTGATTCCTTGTTGGTCGATGAGAATGCAGGGTAGGGGGATGACCGCTCCCTTTACGATGTGCCACTCGTAGCTGTCGCCTAAGTGCTCAAAGATGAGGGAGGACACGTCAATCTGTTTTTCTTCCACCTGTTCTTTTGCTGTCATGGGGGAAAAACAGCAGGTTACTAATAATATAATGTATAAGAACCTTTTCACTGTTTTGTTGTTTCGCACACCACTGTAATGGTGTCATCGTTTATTTTTACCACACCGTTTCCGCATGCGATGTCGTCAGCCTCCGTGTGGATGAATCCTTTTTTGATTTCAGCAATCATTGGGGCGTGCCCAGGGAGAAATTCCATCATGCCATTAGCCGATGTGAACTGAAAGCGGTTCACATTGCTGTTGGAATTGATTCCTGTGGGTGTTATGATTTGTAGTTTCATGATTGTAAGTTGAATGATATCCCTGAGCATAAAGCTGCAGGGGTGGAATTTCTTGGGGACTTACGGTTTAGTTTTATGCCTTGAGTTGTTGCTGCAGCTGTTGAGCCTTTTCGAAGGCTTGTTCAATGGTGCCGACATTGAGGAAGGCTTGTTCTGGTAGATTGTCGCATTCACCATCGAGAATCATCTTGAACCCCTTAATGGTGTCTTCGATGTTGACCATGATGCCAGGCACACCCGTGAATTGTTGGGCCACGGCAAATGGCTGTGACAGGAATCGCTGCACGCGCCTGGCTCGATTCACCGTTGTCTTGTCTTCGTCACTCAGTTCCTCCATGCCGAGGATGGAGATAATGTCTTGCAGTTCCTTGTTTCTTTGCAGAATCTGTTTCACCCTTTGCGCCGTTTGGTAGTGTTCTTCGCCTACCACATTGGGGTCGAGGATGCGCGAGGTGGAATCCAGCGGGTCCACTGCGGGATAGATGCCCAATTCGGCAATTTTTCGGTTTAGCACAGTGGTGGCATCCAGGTGGGAGAATGTTGTGGCAGGAGCAGGGTCGGTCAAGTCGTCGGCTGGCACATATACGGCTTGCACAGAAGTGATGGAGCCGTTTTTGGTCGATGTGATTCGTTCCTGCATTTGTCCCATTTCGCTGGCCAGCGTTGGTTGATAACCTACGGCTGACGGCATGCGCCCCAGCAGGGCAGAAACCTCGGAACCTGCCTGGGTGAAGCGGAAAATGTTGTCGATGAAGAGCAGTATGTCACCACCTTTTCGTCCGCCTACACCATCGCGGAATGATTCGGCGATGGTGAGTCCCGACAGGGCTACGGATGCACGTGCACCTGGGGGTTCGTTCATCTGTCCAAACACCAGGCTCACTTGGCTCTTCTTCAGCTCTTCCTTGTCAATCAAACTTAGGTCCCATTTCCCTTCTTCCATGGCCTTCTTGAACTTCTCTCCGTATCGGATAACGCCACTCTCAATCATTTCCCTCAGGAGGTCATTCCCCTCACGTGTGCGTTCGCCCACGCCTGTAAAAACTGAAAAGCCGTTGTTTTTCTTCGCTACATTATTGATGAGTTCCTGAATCAGCACGGTTTTTCCCACACCAGCACCCCCAAACAATCCGATTTTTCCCCCCTTGGCATAGGGTTCAATGAGGTCAATCACCTTGATGCCCGTGTAGAGCACTTCTTGTGCTGGCAAGAGTTCATCGAACTTTGGTGCTTCCCGATGGATGGGGAGAGCCCCCTCGCGGTTCATTTCCTCCATACCGTCAATAGGGTCGCCGCTCACATTCATCAGACGCCCCTTCACCTGTTCGCCGACAGGCATGGTGATGGGGTGTCCCAAAGCCGAGACTTCCATGCCTCTTCTCAGTCCGTCGGTGCTTTCCATCGCCACGCATCTCACGGTGTTCTCGCCCAAGTGTTGCTGCACTTCCACGACAAGGCGTTTTGCATGTGCCTTTTGTTCACTGTCCGCAGCATTCGTGTCGCTATATCTTTCGATGGTGAGAGCATCATGGATGCGCGGTAGTTTCTCGGCCGAGAACTGGACATCCACTACAGGTCCTATGATTTGTGATATCTTTCCTTTCAGTTGTTCCATTATATAATTGTTTATGGTGCAAAATTAGTGAAAAGAATTGATACGAGAAAACTTTTGCATAAAAAAGCACCGTGAAAAATGAATGATTGGATTTCAAAAAAGTGTGTTTCGGCAATTGTGCGTTGGAAGTGCACACGCTTAGCGAGAAGCATGATGGCTTGTCTTCCTCCCAGCCCAGAAGCAGAGACATAGAATGAGCACAGCCGCTAATGTGTATGCCATGTAGGCCCAAATGGTTTCCCACCAACGTGGTTGGCAATTGATGGTGAGCGTGTATGGATTCTCAATCCACAATCCGTCAGCGTTGGTGGCAATCACTTCAATGGTGTGTTCGCCTTTGGACAGCTCTGTGAGGTAGATTTCGTTCTGTCCCATTTCCAAGTAATTCCACTCCTTGTCGCCTTGGTTGCGGAATGCGAAGCGGACGTGCGGCGTGTGCAGGTGGTCGAGTGTGGTGAAAAAGAGATGGACGTAGCGTTCGTCAGATTTCAGATTCAGCAGGTGCGTGTCCATGCCGGGGCAATAAGTTCCGCTGGATGTAAAATAGGATGCCAGATGAATTTTAGCCATCGCCTTTGACCTTTGCCCTTCGTCATGGAGCTTCAGCTCAAAACTTTTCTGCTCACATTCAAGGAAAATCCGACTGATGCCATCGGTGTAAAGTCTTCTGAAGAAAGCAGGGCGAGGCTCAAGGTCGGCTGGGAAAATGTAGCGCAGCACCACTTTGTCGCTTTCCGCCTTGCGCGGAGAGTAGATGAGTAGCCGCTGGTTAAAAAGCATCCACACCTTCCCCTCCACCACGGCGATGTCGATGGGAGAGTCGCCTTGCAGGCAACACTCCTTCGATTTATCATCCATTGTTTTTGAATTGATGTCATACAGCAGCAGTCTTCCGTCGCTGGTGCTAATCCATAGTTTTTCCTGGTCGTAGAAGAGGCTCGTGGCATTACGGATGGCTGTGTCGAGTTTAGTGATGATTCCGTTTTTGTAGCTGATGAGTCCTTGCCATTCAGTGTTCATGTAGATGGTGCCATCCTCGCCTGGCGAAAGTGCCTTGACCACTCCGAAGTTGGGTCCCACTTGCTCTGGCTCTCCATTGGGGCTGTCTGGTTTCAGCACCCACACCCCCGTGTGCGTGCTAACATATTTTGTGCTGTCTGGAGAGCGCCATACACTGTGGATTCGTCGTTCCCCTGGCAAGCCAGCCCAAGTGGCGGGCACATTGCCGCACAAAGGCAGCGATGTCAGCTCCACCTCCTCCAGCTCTGCGGTGGGGTGTAGAGCCACATACGGAATGCCATTATCGTCAATGCTCCATAAATTGCCGCGTTGGTCGGTCACCTCCTTCCTGTTTTGAGTGACGAGCGGATTCTTTTCTGCAGGTGTTTGGCTGATGCAATGCCCCTGGCTGTCATATACCAGTACATGTTGGTTGGCATAAGCCCACACGGAGTCGCCCATACTTGCTTTCAGCGCATCGAAAGTCCATATCTGCAGTTTCTGGTCGCCTGTCGGATGGAAACTGTAGTCTTTCTTGTCGAGGATGTAAAGTCCCCTTTTCGTGCCAATCCATAGGCGATTGCTGTTGTCCTCGCACAGTGCTGTGATTTCGTTATTCATCATCACCTCAGGGTGAAGAAAATCCGCACGGAAGTTTGTCAGGCCATACCCGTCGTCGCGGTACAGGCCGTCGGACTTCATTCCATACCACATATATCCCTCCTTGTCTTGGAACAATACCCGTACATGTGCCGATGCCATCTTATGGAAATTGGGCACCTGCACCACTCGCTCCTGTCCCCCAGCTGGGCTGGATGAACAGATAGACAGAAATACTAATGATAAAAGAAATGGAATGCTTTGTTTCATCATGTCGGAATGGAGTTCTTTTTTCGGTTAGCCGATGTTAAATCAATACGATTCAGGATGGGTGGGACACCACGTGGTGCCCACGTGCAAGACAACGCTTTGCGGCACAAATTTACAACTTTTTCCTCTAAGCCAACACACCTTTTGAACGAAAATAAACTTTTTGAACATTTTTTTTATGTCATTGCCGCTTGAAATGTCGAAAAATCTGATTATATTTGGCAGTGCCGAAGGTACTCACGTTCGACAACCTTTAGCTCGCCGGAGGCAATAAAAATGAAAAAGCTGTTTTTTATTTTGTATTGTGCTCACTTAATCGTACCGTTGGCTTCGCCGAAGGTTCTTGCGTTCGACAATAAAAATGAAAAAAGCCGTTTTTTCATTTTGTATTGTGCTCACTTAATCGTACCGTTGGCTTCGCCGAAGGTACTCACGTTCGACAATAAAAATGAAAAAAGCTGTTTTTTCATTTTGTATTGTGCTCACTTAATCGTACCGTTGGCTACGCCGAAGGTACTCACGTTCGACAATAAAAATGAAAAAGCTGTTTTTTCATTTTGTATTGTGCTCACTTAATCGTACCTTTGCAATTTCAAATCAGAAATCGAACAAGTCGAAAACAAAAGGAATATAAATTAACAACACAAGTTTCGGTTGTTCTATATGGGTCGGCCTGCGGCCTCAAAATTACAAGAAAATTGAATAAGAAAATTATCAAAAGGATACGCCATCCCCCGGCAGTTCATCTAATTTTTTGAATAAATTTTTGTATAATTTTGAGCGCAGTCCTCATTGCCACAAGGCAAACAAAAATGAGATATAACAAATGGCC
>CADAPC010000068.1 GCA_902789725.1 uncultured Bacteroidales bacterium | reverse complement strand
CTGGAGAAAAATAAAAGTTTGTAGTACACAGTAAAGTAATCGGGAACGCTGGAACGGCGGTGACAGCAAGGAAAAAGGAAAATCGGAGTCAAAGTTGGGGTAAGGCAGCACAGGATTTCGAGGACTCCATCCTCAAACTCATGAAGACAGAGCCCGATAAATGGGACGAGGACTTCAATCCGATGGAATTGCTTATCTCCTTTGGTGATGTTGTCGAAAGCAAGGCATACAAGTTCTACGATGACGAAGAAACCTTTGTCGTGTCCTTGGACAGTGTGATGGACATAGCCGAAGGTATGGTCATGGATAAGTTCCGGCATTACCTTGATGCCAGTGAGGAAGAGCAAATACAGGTCATGCTTGGAGAACTTGCAACATGCGGGAACTTCGATGAACAATGTTCGCTCTGGCGCAATTGGGCGAACTGCGACAAGTCCGGCATTGATGACGAATGGATCCTTGCCGTAGGTCGTGCCCTGATGGAGAGTGGAAACTATAGTCCCATCTTGCACCGCATCTGGATAACGTGGCGGACTATCAACCAAGGGCTGTACTTCGGCAGTTCCAGAGACTCATCCATCCCCAACCACTATTACAACGAATACCGCAAGATGTGCTATGTTTCGTGTCTGAAACGCATCGAACGTCATCCCGATGACATCTATGCCATGAACTGTGCAGCCGCCATTGGTGGAAGAACCAACATGAATCGCTTCGGGCAGAACTATTTCGGCAATGAAGCCATGATAGAGCGTGCCATGATGATGCCGAACCGCTATCATTCAGCGGATGATGACGATGAAGAGTCAGAAGAAGAATGATTGATTCTATATCTAAGGGCTATCACAAAAAACACCTGACAGCATCATAGATCAAGGTGTAGTTGTATAAATTCGGCAATAAATCTGCTTTGTTGCTGAATTTATATTTCAATACATTAGACTGATAACCATAGATTTACAGGAAATTTATTTTGCCTTTCAAAAGAAAGAGAGTCCAATGCCTAATGCGACAAATGGACTCTCTTCAAATTCTAAATGATAGACGCTTCATCTTTATATCCAGTAAAAGACCTTGTTACATCATCTTCTGAATTTCTATCCAATAATAGAATGCTTCGATATTTGTCTTCTTCAGTTTGTTCAATCTTGCTGGAAGGGGAGCGGTGATTTCGGCATCAATCAAATCTGAAACATTGTCAGGGCTGGAATGATTTACTACAGTATGCTCTCTTTCAATCAATTTGCAGAGGTATGCTGCTTTTGAAGCATTGGCAATAGCACTTTCGAGCGTGTATTTCTCGCTATGGATAAAACCTCTTACACGTTTCATTCCATCTATCAGCAATTTGTACTCTTCAGCGTTGCCAAAACCTTGTAAGGTCATTGACAGTGAGGTGTGGAATATGTCATCAAGAACTTGTTGCAGATTTTCCGTTGGCAAATGTCTGTAGGCAAGTTCAATAGCAGCAAACTTTCTGAAAGTTTTTGTTGTTATTGTCAAATCGTTGGTTAATTCAAAAAGAGAAGCTATATCAAAAAGTTGCTTATTGATTTCCATACTGCAGTTCTTTTCGTCTTTGAAGAAAGGAATGCCCGTAATATGGGGGGCAAAAGCTGTTAACTTGTCATCTAACAAATCTTCGTGACTGGGTAGGTTGACCGTCACAGGCTCGCCATCCATTTTCAAAAATGGGCTGGCTATGGGTAGTGTTACAATCTTGTCGTAGTGAATATCCTCAAACAGCACATCGAGCAATATCTTCTCTTCTGAACGTCCAGCGAAGAAAGATACCTGATAGAAGAATTTCGCATGTTTCTTTGGTACGTCAGTTCGCGACACTCGATCTACAAGTTGAACACTCTCAAATCCTTATTCTGCCGCGTATTTGCCGAGATACATTTCAATATCAGTACCAGGAGGACATATTATATCAATATCTATTGACAATCTCTTTGAACTGTTCAAGTGGAGCATAAGTGACGTGCCTCCTTTGAAAACGAAGGGGCACCCACTGCGCACCAATGCTTCAAGCAACGAAAAAGCCCTGATAGATTTCTCTATCAGCTGGACTTCCTTGAATTTATATCTTTCTGCCACTTCCTGAATCCAAGGAAGCGTTCTACTGTCTGGATGTATCATGAGTTATTTGATGTTAGTATTTGTATTATTATTTGCTTTTTATTTCGTCGAGAAGCGTAGCGTAGCATTTTCTTTTGATTGACATCTACCGCTTCAAATACATTCTTAAAAATGTGGTACATTTCAGCACCCTTAGCATAGTCAAATTCCTTATCAGATACAATATCAACAAGTATCTTTTCAATAGTTGGGACGTTTATCCCTTGATATACAGTCATCGGAGCTTCTGCAATTAAAGGACGTACTATAACGGCATTATCCATGTTGAGATAGCGTTCGCAATCTTCCTTGGAAGGATTGAGCAATATCATTTTCTCAGGATATAGGGTCTGTAAATGCAGAAACACAGAGTTCATTACGACACGTTCTACATCTACTAACAAAAATGAAGTTGATGGAATATGCTGCATGAACGGTGTGATAGCATTTGCTTTCCATACACATAGATTTACAAATGGGAACTTTTTCTGTAAAGAAGTCGCCATTTCATATTCCTTGTCGCTTGGTTTGTACTCATAAGTTGGTTTTATGTTATCTGATATGGAGAACATGTTTCGTCCAACCTTTATAATCTTTCCTGTTTCTATGAGTCTGGTCAATAAAACATTAGTTGTACCGGCAGTTACATTTTCAGTCTCTGCTTTCAAATAATCCAGTAGTTCTTTCTTTGTGAAAGGGGTAGTTCTGGATGTAGCAAATATTATAATTTCAGAACTAATTGTCATCTGTACCAACTTGAATTTGGCTGCAAAGTTATAACAAATTTGGCAAAAACAAAAAGAATTTGCCAAATAAGTTATACTTTAGGGCTATAATTAAGCACTTTGAATGTAATTGTAAAGTCAACGTAACTTTTCAAGGTGGAAGAAAGCCCACTTGTCTGATGTGACAAATGGACTCTTTTCCATTTCTATATGATGAATACTTCGTCTTTATAAACAGAAACTTCTCTGCAATTGGCCAACTGAATAAGCCATTCATTGCCATAGTCATCAACTATGATGCCGTTTCAGTGACCTTTTCTAGGGAACAGGAGTTCGCAAAATGTTCCTGTCAAATCTGTGCTGTTGTCTTCTTCTGTGTACATAATCTCGATGTTTTTATTTCCCTATTGTAGATTTCTCTACTTTCGGGAGTGATTAGAAATTATGTTGCTTCACAAGGTTTTGAGACCATCAGCACAAGGTTATGGTTCCAAATACAACCCGAATGGCATGGAGATTTTGAAACATACCATTGGTTCACCTTGGGTGGATGAAGGAGCAGCAGTTACCTTTGCAACCTAATTTTATCGACTCACGAAAGCAGAAACGGCAGACGTTATCATACTTTTCTTTTCGTCGAGGACTAGTTTATCAGTCAAAGGAAAAGGTGAATGAGAGGGGAGGTGCAGGTGTTTGGATTGCTGTTGTTGTTTCCCTGTTTCATGATTCGTAATGCTTATAACTACAGTAAGTCCTCGCTAAGCGGCCTATTCGACTGCAAGAAGGCCTACAGCAATCACCGCATGGCCTACCTGTTCTACCTGTTCCTGCGTCAGGACACGCAGGCCTTCCTGGAGTCGCGCCGCCGCTACTTCCGTGACATGGGCGGCGTGCCCCACCGCATGGTTTATGACAACATGCGCGTGGCCGTGGCATCCTTCGTGGGCGGCAAGCACCCCACTGACGCACTCATCCGCCTGGAGGCCTGCTACGGCTTCACACACCGTTTCTGCAACGCCCGCTCAGGCAACGAGAAGGGGCACGTGGAGAAGAGCGTGGAGGTGGTGCGCCGCAAGGCCTTCTGCCGGCAGGACAGCTTCGACACGCTGGCGGATGCGGAATGCCACATCATCGACACCTGCACGGACATGAACGGTGCACCGCTCAGCCCCGCCACGGAGGACATTGCAAAGCGGGCACAGGAGGACACGGAGGCGCTCCTGCCGCTGAAGCGGGAAATCGGCGCCTTCGAGCAGCGGCAGTACCACGTGGACAAGTACGCCACGGTGACGGTCGGCGGAGTCCGCCATTCGGTGCCCGACGACCTCGTGGACAGGAAGCTTACCGTACACATCTACAGCAACCACATCACCGTACACCATGCCTTGCCGCACAGGCGGCTGACACGGAGAAGATGGCACGCGAGCAGGGATGGACGCTGGAGCAGACACTCCACCAGATGCTCCGTGCCGAATACGAGCGCAGGCTCGCAGGAAGGCATCAGGCCCATACTGCCCAGGCTCGAAACGCTTGACTTCATATCAGGGAGAGGCGCAACGTCGTGCTCTACGGCAATCCGGGGAC
Organism: uncultured Bacteroidales bacterium; assembly: GCA_902789725.1. Lineage (GTDB taxonomy): Bacteria > Bacteroidota > Bacteroidia > Bacteroidales > Bacteroidaceae > Minthosoma. The sequence continues at coordinate 5,957 of CADAPC010000068.1, read as the reverse complement.
GGGAAAGACGCATGTGGCAACGGCACTCGCCATCAAGGCCTGCATGGAGGGAATGCATGTGCTCTTCACTTCGGTGCCGCACCTCATCACACAGGTCAAGGAGTGCAAGTCGCAGAAGACGCTGCACCAGCTCGAACTCAGATTCCGCAAGTACGACCTCGTCGTATGCGACGAATTCGGATACGTCTCATGCGACAAGGAAGCTGGAGAACTGCTCTTCAACCACCTCTCGCTCAGGGTGGAGGACAGGTCCACCATCATCACTGCAAACCTCGCATTCGACAGGTGGGGGAAAATCATCAGGGACAAGGTGCTCGTGGCAGCAATGGACGACAGACTGACACATAATGCCCACCTCATTAACATGAACGGACAGTCGTACAGACTCAAGGAAACAAAGGCATTTAACGAACAAAAACAAAACGAAAAATGAACATTTTTAGACTTTTCCTTGCGAAAACGGGATTTTTGTGATATTTTTGTACACGCTTAGGTGGATTACTTTTCAATTAGAAAGTGGTACACTTTTCAATTAGAGTATACACTCCCTAATGGTGTGCCTGTTCTCTGTGATAGTTGTTGGTTCTTCAGGCAGAAGTGTGATCCGACGAAAGATGGGGATTCTTACTGCATGGGGTGAAGATTCTCCCAACGAATGTTCCATGTTCCATCGTCTGGGAAACCAGGATTGGGCTTGTCGGGACAATCATCCCAACCTGCACACATCATGGCAATGGCAGTGAGGAGGGCTCCGTTGCCAGGAAGGTAAAGGCGCAGTCGGTCGGCGGTTTGGTAGTTGTGACCTTGGATGAGATAGCGGTTCTTGGGATGGTCGGCCAGAAGGAGGTTGATGGCGGTAGAGGGTTGGCCTAAGCGGGCTGCAGCCATCGCTGACATGCCGTAGTCCCATCCCCAGGTGGTTTCCCATTTCCAGTGCTGCTGCACCCAATGTAGGGTGCGGGTCATGATGGCAGGGTCGTAGGTGGCTAATGCGTGGGGAATCAAGGCACAGGCTCCTAAGACAGCAGGATGGTCAGAACGGCTCTTCTCTGCAAAGGTCTCTGTGGAAATGGGTTTGGAAAGGGAGATTGAGGGGGTACCTCCTACGGTGTCGAAAGGGTCGAAACGTTGTAAGTGCTGGGTGGTGTCGATAGGTTGACCTGCTGTGTAAATGCTGTCGGTTTGGGGCAGGGGAGCGAGGTGGGCGAGGATGTCTGCCCACTGTGGATGTGGAGGCAGTCCTCGTCGTTGCCGCCAAGTTTGGGCGGTAGCCAATCCGTAGCGCCAATAGGAGAGTTCGAAGGGATGGTTGTAGGAGAAGTCCTTCGACATTGACTCCTGCATGGCTGTGGCTCCACGAAGTTGGTAGGTGTGGGTGAGGGTGTCGAGGGTGAGGAAATCGGCCATGAACCGAGCCGTTTGTTCCACCTGCTCCCCATAACGATGCAAGGTGGCAGCATTGGGTTGGGAACGATAGAGTTCCTCTGCCAGATAGATGTAATGTGGTTGCTGCCAAATGAGGAAGGAGCCTGTGTTGGACGGAGCTTCGCCAGCCCAAGGGTCAGTCATTTTCATCCAGCGTACGCCTTGAAAACCTTGACGTTCTGCTATTTGTTGTGCAGCAGGATATGCCACTTTGTTGTACCAATCTAACATCTGCGTCACTGTCTCAGGATGATTCCAGAGAGAGAAATCCACAGCGTGCCACCAAGTCATTTCAAGGTGTGGACGGCCAAACCAGGAGTTATAGGTGAGTCCTGTTTCTTGTGGAGGCAAGGCATTGGCGCAGTTCACCTGAGTGAGGTATTGGCTCAACACCACTCTGCGTTCCAATTCTTGGGCACGAGGGTCGGTACATTGTGAGAAATCTACAATTCCTCCTGACTGCCACCAGCATTGCCAACTGTGGGCAGCTTGCTGGAGTTCTCGACCGAAGTGAAAGGGCTTTGTGGTGTAACCACCATCCTTGTTGATGGAAGGAGGGGGGGCGTAAGTGGCTTTGAAACAGAGTGTTTGGCTGTTTGTGAAAAGTAGAAATTCATGAGAGCGAGTTGCTGGCACCAGTTTGGCTTTCCCTTCCCAGCTGAGCATGAGGTAGTAGTGGGTGGAATCAATGACGTGCTCGATGATGGCTGCGGATGGGGTGACTTTGACGATGCGTGAGGAGTGCAGTTCCGGCTTTGTCCAGTCGGTGGCTGCGTCGGCATGTTTACCTGTGGGATAGGGGAAACGGATGGAGACGGTAGCTTGTCCTTTCTGTAGCAGAGGACTCTTGATGCGATAAAGGACTGCGTCCTCATGATTTGCAGCGGCTGTTGTGACGTGCATCGGTTGGTTATCAGCCTTGAAATTGCTTTCTATCACCCCTTCGTAGAGTTTTAGCTCTTGGCGAATGTTGGTCAGTGCTGTCAAGGGAATGATAGAACCATCCTTCTTTTGCAGCGTCAAGCCGATGGCACCTAAGTTGAGCCGATGAGGGTTTACACGGAAGTAAGTGGTAGCCTCCTGTGGTCGGCCTCCATTTTTGTATTCGACAGCATATACTTCGTTGTGCTGGCGATGGGGGAAGTGGAGGGTGCGCTGGGTGTCTTTCTCCGTTAAGTGGTTTGAGTTTGGGAAACGATGCCAGCCCCAGTCGGACATGGTGCAGAGAGGGATGCTTTGCTCGTAGGCATCGGGGTAGGACTGCATGCCTGTAACATCGACAGTGGTGGCAAAATGTCCATTGCCCACAGTGAGTGCGGCCAATGGGTCGGCCGTTGTGACGATGGGGTTGTGGCGACTCACAACAGCCTGTCGGTCGATGGATGCAGGGGTGGCTTTTTTACCAGTTGGCTGATGGGTTGAGGTTTGTTGCGCGAAAGCGGATACAAGGTGCGCCCCCATCAGCATCGTGATGAGAACTATTGGCAAAGTGTGTCTGAATGTCTTTCCCATCGAGTGTCGATTGGTGCTTGCTTATTCGTAATGTCTGATTCTCACGTCTATCCCGTCGGCTTTCAGCTGCTCTGGCACAGAGGAAAGGTCGGTCTGTCCGTAGTGGTAAGGGAAGAGCACTTTGGGGTTGATGACGCGTGCGGCACGGATGAGCTGCTCGGGAGTCATGGTGTAGGGTTGGTTGCATGGCAGGAAGGCGATGTCGATGTCCTTGATGTTGGCCATCTCTGGAATGTCCTCTGTGTCGCCGGCAATGTAGATGCGCAAGCCGTCGAGGATGAGGATGTAACCATTGTCGCGCCCTTTTGGGTGAAACTGTGTGTGTCCCTCAGTGATGTTGTAAGCAGGAACAGCCTCAGCTGCTACGAAACTGTCAGCGATGAGTAATTTTTCGCCATTTTTCATAGAGGTGTCAAGTCCCAGCATTTCAGCACAGCGAGGATTAGCGATGATGTTTGTGGATGACTTCGTGAGTTGCTGAATGGCCTCTTTGTCGAAGTGGTCGCCGTGTTCGTGGGTGATGAAAATGAAGTCGGCATCGGGCATCTTCGTGTAGTCGATGGTGCGGTTGCCCAGTTTGCGCACAGGGTCTATCAATATTTCTTGCCCTTCAAATTCTATGCGTATGCTTGCGTGTACGAGTGCGTGAAACCGCAGTTTCTTTCCGCTTTTCGTGACGAACTCATCCACTTCTTCTGTTTCGGTTGTTACATCTTTCCCCATCAGTTTCCAAGCCAGGATTCCGCCTGCCAGATTGGTCACCTGATAGCCCGCTTCAGCCAGCATCTCAGCTGCTTTCGAGGCTCGTTTCCCACTTCTGCAATAGACGGCAACGCGTTTGTCAGTTTTCAGCTCCTTTTGGGCGAGAGCCATGAAATCATCGCCCTGCACGTTGATGTTGACTGCCCCACTGATGTGTCCTTCGGCGAACTCCTCGGGTGTGCGCACATCTAAGAGTTGCACATCTTCTTGTGCAATCAATGTTTCAAACTCCTTCGGACTTACTGTCTCATACGCTTGGCTACATGCTGAGCAACCCATGCCCAGCAACGCCATGATGAATGCCAATGTCTTGTTCATTGTGTTATAGTTTTTAAAGATTTGAACTGTTTTGCAAATTTAGATAAAATTTCCAAATTATCAATCAGTTGGATAAAGAAATTTAGTTTTCCATAGGGGAAAGAGGGTGCTTATCTGTAAGATATGCAAACTTTGTGGCATAAAATGTCGTTTTCACCCATGGTGAAATACTTTTCAATAGGTGTGCGAAAGGGTTCTCTCCGTTGTTTTTCAGAATTTTCTTCCTTGGAAAGAATCATTTTGAAAGTTGCAAAATAAATTTCCAAAGTTTCAAAAAATATTTTGAAACTTTGGAAAATATTTTCAAAACTTTCAAAATTTTTTTTGACAGTAGGCTATTTTCTGTTTGGCAGGGAGAAAAAAAGCAATCTGCCACTATCCGATGCGGGCAGGGACGGTGTGGACAGAAAAAATGGGGATGCACCTCTGATGGGTGCATCCCTCCTTCACATAAATAATGAATAAATGGAAAAATAGATGGTTTCTTACATGTTTGTGCCCTGAGTGGCATTGCCGCCTGGACGACCTCCTTGACCCGGACGACCTCCTTGACCCGGACGACCTCCTTGGCCTGAGCGACCTCCTCGGCCACCACCTTGTCCGAAACGCTGACGGCGTTCTTGCTGAGCCTTTTCGTAAGCTTCAAACTGCTCGGCAGTGAGAATTTCCTTCAGGGCTGCTGTGGTGGCTTCCTGTTGCTTCTGCATGGCTTCACGGTCGAACTGTGGACGCTCGCCCTTTTCCATTGCTTCCTTCATCTTGGCCTGCGACTCCTGAGCCTGTTTGAGGAAGAGGTCGTACACCTTCTTGTACTGCTCGTCGGTTGTTTTGGCGGCTTCCTTCACCTGGTCGGCACGGCGAGTGGCCATGTCTTCTGGTTTGAACTCGCGGCGCTGACCGCCACCTTGCTGTGCGAATGATGTGAGCGAAAAGAGCGCTACCATCATGGAAAGAATAATCTTTTTCATCTGTTCGTGTTTGTTAAAATAGTTGAGTAATTAAAAGAGTTAATAAAAATGAGTTGTTTGCTTGATAAGATGCCTTCAGCGGCGAAAAGTTTAATGCATAATTCTTAAAAAAATAAAAAACGAGGATGCCATAGGTGGAACGGAAAAGTTGATGGCGAAAAAAAGGCGGTTTTGTTTTGGCGTTTTGTTCTTTTTGTCTTATCTTTGCCGACACAATATTTACTAATAATCATGTATCGTTTATGAAGGACTTTCAGTTTTATGCGCCTACCGAGGTGCAGTTTGGTCAGCATTCGGAAGAGATGGTGGCTCAGTTAGTGAAGAAGTATGGTGGCACGAAGGTGCTTCTGCACTATGGTGGACAGAGTGCGAAGCGTTCAGGACTGCTCGACAAGATTTGTGGTTTGCTGCGCCAGGGTGGTGTGGAGTTTGTAGAGCTGGGTGGCGTGGTGCCCAATCCTCGCCTGTCGAAAGTGCACGAGGGCATTGCGCTTTGTCGTGAGCAGGGAGTCGATTTCATTCTTGCTGTTGGTGGCGGCAGTGTGATAGACTCTTCAAAGGCTATCGCTTACGGTGTACCGTACGAGGGCGAGGTGTGGGATTTCTATTTGGGAAAGGCAACGCCAGCCCGCTGTCTGCCAGTGGCCTGTGTGCTCACCATTCCTGCAGCAGGCAGCGAGATGAGCGAGGCGAGTGTCATCACCAACGAGGATGGCGATGTGAAGTTGGGCTATTCCAACAACATTTCGCGCCCCAAGTTTGCCATCATGAATCCGGAGCGCACCTTCTCCTTGCCTGCTTATCAGGCAGCCGTCGAGGAATAATCGAAAGATGCTGAAAATTAGCGAAATACGAGGCAAGTACTTGGCGAATAGGTACTTGCCTCGCTTCTTTTCTGCACGTTCTGCACGTTCTAAAAGCAGTCCATGACGGCATCAGTTTACAAATAGTTTACAATTTTTGTTAGGCTGG
>CADAPC010000067.1 GCA_902789725.1 uncultured Bacteroidales bacterium | reverse complement strand
CTCCGCGGTAGAAATGCGTTGCAAAGGTAAGCGGATTTTTGAGAACCACCAAAAAGCAAGTCTGAAGTGTTAAAATCTAAAAGTAGTTGATATACAGAGGTTTATCTCTCTATGTTTTTCATTATTTATGGTTGTTTAGAGGTCTCTAAATACAGCCAGCGAAAGCATAATCACCAATACATTCCACACTATTCGGAATTTTTATGGTAGTTAAATTCCTACAGCTACGAAAAGAGGAATTTCCAATTTTTTTTACACTATTGGGGATAACAATAGAGGTCATACTCGAGTTATTTAAGTAAGCGAAAGCATAGTTTGCGATGCTTGTCACACTATTGGGGATAATGGTCGTGCTAAATCCACTTATTAGCATATTTGTAGAAGTCTCTATAATAGCATTACATTGGTTACGGGAATCATATTTTGTATTTCTTTCATCAACAATCATTGTAGTCAATTTACCACAACCATAGAAAGCTGCTTCACCGATGCTAGTAACACTTTGGGGGATAGTAATGGAGGTCAGATTCTTACAATAACCGAATGCATCCTCCCCGATGTTGGTTACGCTGTTGGGAATATTTACCGAAGTTAAACCGTAACAGAAATTAAATGCTTCCTCGCCAATGCTTTTTACGCTGTTGGGGATGGTGACGGATGTCAGTTTTTCGCAATAATAGAAGGCATGATAGCCGATAGATACGACAGTATAATTAACACCAGACTTTTCGATTTGTTGAGGTATTGTGACTGCACCCGATGTGGATTTCGATATTGATGATGCGTAAGATCCGTTACCAACCTGCACTGTTTTGTCTATTTCGCTTATTATTTTGAAACTCATTACAATGCCTTCTTGTGTGTTAGCAGTAAAAGTGTCACCATCAGCGGCCTTGATGTGTACACTCAACAAGGTACACAAAACCAATAAAAAAAAGTTTTTTGTTTTCATAATATATAATTGTTTTGGGTTTGTACATAAATAGTGTCCTCTGCCAGTCCCAACAAAGGCATTTATATACACACAAAGAAGCGTGGAACTGTATGTCCACATCTTCAAGGCGAGGGTCGTAGGAAGTACCCGAATCGGAAAAAGATGAAATACTATATTCAGTTCCACGCACAAACGTGAAGCTGATATGCTTAACTTCTTCCGATTCAAGGTATAAGCAAGTGTGGCACACGAGCCTTCCTCAAAACTTTTCTGCAAAGATTGAAAATTTCCTACGTTTTCGCCTTGCAAGAAAGAGCATAACGCTTCTATTTTACCAATAAGCCACGATGCCGGAGCACCGCAGTGAACGGAGGGCATGCCACCATTCAGTGGCAAAGTAACGGAAAAAGAATGAAATGCACAAACTTTTCCTGAACTTTTTGATGGTGAGGGATGAATATTTTGTATTTGAACCAACTCCAATCTTATTTATGTACAAAAAATAACCCGGGGTTATGGTGCGGTAACCCCGGGTTATTGAAATGTCATCCTCTTATTTCACCACAAAGTCCAAGCTTTGGAGGTCTTTGTCGCGCGAGGATGTGCCATAAAGAATTTGGTAGCGACCGGGACGAGTGGAAAGTTCGTCGATGGAGGGGTCGTAGTATTCGAAGGCTTCGCCATCGAGGGTGATGACAGCCTTGGCCGTGGCTCCAGCGGATAGTTCCAGCTTTTGGAAACCCTTCAACGACTTGATGGGGGCTTCGGGATAGTCGAGGGCCTTGATGTAAACCTGAACGGTCTCAGTGCCCTTGCGGTCGCCCGTGTTGGTGACGGGAACGGTCAACTGTACTGAGCCGTTCGATTTCATCGAGGATTTTGACAGTTTCCCCTTGCCGATGGAGAAGGTGGTGTAGCTGAGTCCGTAGCCAAAGGCGTACTGGGGCTCACCGCGGAAATAGCGATAGGTGCGGTTGTCCATGCTGTAGTCGAGGAAATCGGGCAGGTCGTCGTTGGAACGGTAGAACGTGACGGGAAGTTTGCCGCCAGGGTTATAATCGCCCAGAAGAATGTCGGCCAAGGCCTTGGCTCCTCCCTGACCAGCGTACCAAGCCTGGAGCAGGGCATCGTACTGTCCTTCCACACTGCCGAAGGCGATGGCTGAACCGGAGCAGTTGACGAAGATGACGGGACGTCCTGTGCTGTGCATGGCGCGAACCAGTCGTTGCTGCACCTTGGGCAGTTCGATGTCGGCCTTGTCGCCTCCTTCGCCCTCCATGCGGGCAGAGATGCCGCCGATGACGATGATGGCATCGGCATTTTTCACCTCCTTCGCCAAGTCGTCAAATTCCACCAGTTTCCGTTCGCAAATGTCGCCACGGAGCATGGCAAAGTTGCCGTTGCCGCGCTTGTATTCAATGAGTACATCGTACGTCTCGCCCTCTTTCACGGGGAAGGACTTGTAGTTGGCTCCTCCGCGTCCGAAACCGAAGCCGCGGCGACCTCCTGCGCTGGCTTGCGCTTCTTCCACCACTTCGCCATTCACCTTGAGCAGGTAGCCATTGTCGGTGGAGAGTGTGTATTGCATCTGCCCTGTGAAAGTGGCCTTGTAGCGGCCGGTGATGCGTACGGAGAGGTTGTCGTTGTTGATGCCCTCGGCAAAGCCCCATGCTCCGAAGGTGGAGAAGTTGAGTTCGGTGTAGTAATCCGTTTTGTCGGGTGTGCCGCTCAGTTCCTTGTTGTTGAAGAACTCCACTTTCACGCCCTTTCCGTCGTTAAACTCCTGCAGGTGGTGGACGGTGGTGTATTCGTCGGCCAGTTCACAAGCTTTGCGGTAGATGATGTTGGTGTTGGGCAGGGCGGCTTGGATGCCTTGAAGCAGAGAGTGAGTGTGGGCTTCGGTGGGTGTGCCGCCATAGTTGCCGTTCAGCATAGAGGCATCATCGGCATTAGGTCCCACCACGGCGAGGGTTTTGATGTTTTTGGAGAGCGGAAGCGCGCCGTTGTTGGCCAGGAGCACCATCGATTCGCGAGCGGCTTGGGTGGCCAAAGAGTCGTTGGATTCGCTGCTAATGACCTCAGGGCCAAGGTTTGCCCAAGGAATCATGTCGGCTGGGTCGAACATGCCAAGTTCGAAGCGTCCTAAGAGGGTTTTGCGCAGGTGGTCGTCGAGGGTGGATTCCTTGATGAGGCCTTTCTGTAAGGCTTCGGTGAGCACCATGAAGACTTTTCCGCATTCGAGGTCGGTGCCGTTCAGCACGGCATCGACCGAAGCGGACAGAGGGTCGGGGTGAGTTTCGTGCTGCCCCTTGTTGTAGAAGTTGTTGATGGCATCGCAGTCTGTGAGCACAATGGCTTTGTAGCCCCATTTGCGGCGCAGGATGTCAACAAGCAGACGGTCGCTGGTGCAGCAGGGCTTGCCTTCGTAGCGGTTGTAGGCGCACATCACCTCGCGCACGTTCCCTTTCTTCACCAGGGCTTTGAAAGCGGGAAGATAGGTTTCCCAAAGGTCGCGCATGGACACGGAAGCATTGTAGGAGTGGCGCAGAGGTTCAGGACCGCTGTGTACGGCGTAGTGCTTGGCGCAGGCGTGGGTCTTGAAGTATTTGTCGTTGTTGCCTTGCATGCCCAAAACGGTTTGTACGCCCAGGACAGCATTGAGGTAAGGGTCTTCGCCACAGGTTTCCTGCCCACGTCCCCAGCGAGGGTCGCGGAAGATGTTGACGTTGGGACACCAGAAGGTGAGTTCGGGGTTGCCGGGATAGTAGGTGACACCCATGGGCACGTTGAAAAGCTTGGGGTCGTTGTGGTTGGTGCGGTTCCAGTTGGCGCGCGCTTCGTCCGACACGGTGGAGAAAACGTCATAAACCAGCTGCGAGTTGAAGGCGGCAGCCATGCCGATGGGCTGGGGATAGACGGTGTAGCCTCCCTGGCGCACTCCGTGGCAGGCTTCGCTCCACCAGTTGTAGGAGGGGATTCCTAAGCGATCGACCGATATGGACTTGTTCATCATCAGGCCCACTTTCTCTTCGGGGGTGAGGAGCGAGATGAGGTTCTCCACACGCTCCTCGTTCGAGAGTTTGGGGTTTTGGAAGGGATATTGATGACCATCGGGTAGGGGTGTGTTGCTGATGGTGGCTTTGGCTGTGAGCGAACCGAGGGTGTTGCCTTGGTTGTCCACCAGTTCCACGCTGCGGTAGGTTTTTCCTGATCCGCCAGAGGGCGAAAGGGCTACCATCACTTTGGCCACCTCGCCGGGATGGATGACTTCCGTAGGGCAGACGGCCTTGATGCACTCGCAAGTGGGGATGGCCTTGCCTATTTGTACCGTTGCGTTGGAGATGTTGTGCAGGGTGAAGGTGTGGCAAACGGTGCCGTTGTTGGTGTTGACGGGGCCAAAGTCCCATTCGTAGGTGTCGAACCGGACGGGGCTCTTCTTGGTTTGTGCCAAAGATGGGGCTGTGGCCAACAAGGTACAGGCCATGAGGATGGTTAGTTTTTTCATGTTGTGATGTTGATGAAGTTTTGTTAATAGAATGAAGAATAGATGTGAGTGCAAATGTAAGGAAATAATTGAAGATGTGGTTGAAGAAATGAAACAAATGTTTTCATTTTTATAGGAAAGAGCCTTGATGAAGGCTTTGTGGGGGCTTTTTCGGAAGGTGGAGAGCGGAAAAGGGAACGAATATTTGGGAGTGTCGAAAGAAAGTGCTACTTTTGCCGAAAATATGAAGAAAGGTAAATATGCTTAGATTTTTTGTCGCGCTTGTCGTGGGGTTGTTCCCCTGTTGTTGTGGTTCGGTTCTGAAGGCTCAGGAGCTGAACTGCTCGGTGAAGGTGAATCATGCTCAAATTCAAGGAACAAGCACAAGTGTATTTGAAACGTTGGAGCGGGCGGTGACAGAGTTCATGAACAACCGCTCGTGGACCGACTTGCAGTTTCAGAAATCGGAACGGATTGACTGTACCATGACCATCGTGGTGAAGAAATATGATGAGGGTACAGGGGCGTTTACGTGCGAACTCACCTACCAGTTGTCGCGTCCAGTGTACAATTCGGCCTATAGCACCATCGTCTTCTCCATGCACGACTCGGAGTTCAACTTCAATTTTCGCGAACAGGATAATTTGGAGTTCAACATCAACAACCTCGACAACAACCTCACAGCCATGCTGGCTTACTACGCTTATTTCTTTATCGGCATGGATTTGGACACCTTTTCGCCACTGGGCGGAACGGATGTGCTACACATTGTGGAAAACATTGCCAACAACGCTCAGTCGTCGGTGGGAGACAACGGGTGGAAGGCTTTCGGGAATGAGCGTAACCGCTATGCCATCATCAACGACTATCTGGAGTCGTCGATGGAGCCTTTGCGCCAAATGCAGTATAAGTACTGCCGTAATGGACTCGATGAAATGGCGCAAAATGCTGACCGGGGGCGAGCAGCGGTTACCGAGGCACTGGAGCTGCTGAAGGAAGCCTACGAGACTAAGCCGTTGTCGGCTTTGCCACAAATTTTTACAGATTTCAAGCGCGATGAAATCGTTAATATTTATTCAGGACATGGCACAGAGAAGGAACGACAGCAAGTGTATGACATAGTGTCGAACATCAATGCCAGCCAAAACGCCTATTGGGAGAAAATCAGAAAATGATACGTCATCTACACATAGAAAATTATGCGCTCATAGAACATCTCGACATCGATTTCCACACAGGCTTTTCGGTCATAACAGGCGAGACGGGCGCAGGGAAGTCTATCATCATCGGGGCGATAGGCCTGTTGCTCGGTGGACGTGCCGATTCGAAAGCGTTGAAGACAGGCGCAAAGCGTTGTGTCATTGAAATGACTTTCGATGTGTCGCGCTATTCGCTCACTTCCTTTTTTGAGGAGAACGATTTTGACTTTGATGGTGCGGAATGTATCATCCGTCGCGAACTCACTGCTGCGGGGAAGTCGAGGGCGTTTATCAACGACACACCAGCCTCCCTTGCTCAACTGCGCGAAATTGGGGAACGGCTCATTGACATCCATTCTCAACACAAGAACCTCCTGCTGGGAAAGGAGGATTTCCAACTGAGCATGCTCGATGTGGTGGGTGGACACCAGGACTTGCTGGCTGCCTACAAGCAGGAATACACGGCTTACCGATTGCTGGTGCGCGAATTGACTGCAGCTGAGGAAGAGGCACGAAACAGTAAGGAAGATGAGGACTACTTGCGCTTCCAGGTTGAACAGTTGGTCGAAGCGGATTTGAGAGAAGGGGAACAGGAGGAGCTGGAAGAAGAAGCGGAGAAGCTGGAACATGCCGAGGAAATAAAGTCGGCACTCTATACAGCTGCCAATTTGTTGCAGGCGGCGGATGGAAGTGCCGATGTCTTGGGACAGATTAAACAAGCCATATCGGCATTAAATCCGATTTCATCAGTGTTTACTACCTCCGAAGAATGGACGAAACGTTTGGATTCGTGCTATATAGAATTGAAGGATGTGGCTGAGGAGCTTGAAGGGGAGGCTGAGGATGTGGAATATAACCCTCAGAGGTTGGAACAAGTCACCGATCGACTCAACACGATTTATTCTTTACTGAAGAAACATGGGGTGGAAGCGGTGGCCGACTTGATAAGGGTTCAGGAAGAATGGGAGGAGAAACTCCGCCGTATTACCAATAGCGACGATCTCATCGAGGAAATACGTCAGCGGTTGGAAGTGCAGAAGGACAAGGCATTGGCTTTGGCCAAGAAACTCTCCAAGGGCCGAATGGAAGTGGCTCGGAGGGTGGAAAAAGAGATGGAAGAGCGCCTGTTGCCATTGGGTATGCCGAATGTGCAGTTCAAATGCTCGGTGGTGGCTCATCCTACTGAATTGACTGCCGATGGAATCGACCAGGTGCAGTTTTTGTTCAATGCCAACAAGAGCGGCGAGCTGAAACCCGTCAGTCAGATTGCTTCGGGCGGCGAAATTGCTCGCGTGATGCTTTCACTCAAGGCGCTCATTGCAGGAGCAGTAAAACTGCCCACCATCATCTTCGACGAGATAGACACCGGCGTGAGCGGGTCGATAGCTGAGAAGATGGCGCGCATTATGAAGGACATGGGCCAGTGCGACCGTCAGGTCATTTCCATCACCCATCTGCCCCAGATAGCTGCGATGGGGAGCCACCACTACAAGGTGTATAAGGAGGATAGGACCGATTCCACCGTCACCCACATCGTGACTCTGTCGGAACATGAAAGAGTGGAGGAAATAGCCCACATGCTCAGTGGCGAGAAGCTGACACAGGCTGCCCTGGACAATGCCAAGGCGTTGTTGGCACAAGGGTGAAGACCTGAGTGGGTGTTCGATACATAATTTTTTATAGAAATGAGCATGAAAAAGAGTTTCATATTAACAATGCTGTTGTGGACGGTAACCCTGATGGGTGCTGCACAACCAAAGTTTGCCTCGAAAGTGAAGAAAGGCATCTTTTCAGTCAACACCTACGACAAGAATGGTAATCTGCTGCGCCAAGGCAAAGGCTTTTATGTGGGAGACAATGGCGAAGCGGTGGCTGACTACCGCCTGTTCAAGAATGCTTATAAGGCGGTGGCTGTTGACGCTGCGGGGAAGTCCATGGGGGTGGATTGCGTGTTGGGCGCCGACGATGCCTACTCAATGGTGCGCTTCAAAGTGGCGACGAAAGGGAATGTTGTGCTGCCCTCTGTCAAGGTGTTTCAGCCGATGAATTCGAAAATTTTTGTGCTGAATGGCGCGGATAAAGCCGACATGAAGAGTGAACAGGCTACGGTGGCAGACACTTCGCTCATTCAGGGTAAATATGTTTTCTATGGGCTGGACCGAAAGGTGGACGACAATCTGATAGGCCTGCCTGTCTTTAACGAAGCGGGTGTGTTGGTGGGTATGCTCCATTCCTCCATGGGCAACAAGAGTTATGTGCTGGACATCCGATTCCGCGAGGTGCTGAATATCGAGGCCATCCCTAACAGTTCGGCTTCTGTGGCTTTGGGTAACATCTTCATTCCAAAGGGGCTGCCAGCCACGGCTGAGGAAGCTCTTGTTTATCTGTACATGAAGTCGCGCTCAACGAGCAACGATGAATACATGGACATGACGAACCGCTTCGTGGCCTCCTTTCCTCAGAATGCAGAGGGGTATTTGCGGCGTGCCACTCCGTTGATTGATCTTGTGCGATTTGACGAGGCAGAGAGCGACTTGCAGAAGTACCTTTCGCTGGTGGACGATAAGGCGGCTGGCCATTATAATGTAGCTTCGCTCATTTTCGACAAACTGAGGCTACAGCCTGAGCCTGCTTACGAAAAATGGAATGAGGACGCTGCCCTGCAGTATGTGGATAAGGCATTGGAACTGAACAGCTCCAAGCCTGCTGAGGAACAGAGAACTGAGGCGCTGAAATATAGGGTGCTGAAGGCGCAGATTCTGATGCATAAGCGCGATTATGACAGTGCTATCGCTCTGTATGAGGCGCTCAGACAGGACGAAGCCAACAACCCCTCATTCCTTTATGCCATCAGTTTGGCTCGGGAAGCTCGGGGCGATTCTATCGCGCAAGTGCTCGAACCCATCGACTCTGCCATTGCCCAGTTTGGCAATCCCATGCCTGCCGAAGCCGCTAATTTTGTCATTCGGCGCGGACAGCTCTATGCCAACAGTGGGAAATATCGCGAGGCGGTGCTGGATTACAACCAGTATTGTTATTTGGTGAACAATAAGGTGAATGCCGTCTTCTACTACGAGCGTTCACAGATAGAACTCAACGGACGGATGTTTCAACCAGCCATGGAGGACATCAACCGCGCCATTGAGATGGCGCCTCGCGAACCGCTTTATCATGTGGAGCGCGCTGCCCTTGCCCTGCGTGTGGGGATGCTCGACGAATGTATAGAGTCGTGCCAGAACACCATTCGGCTGAACCCCGACATTATTGACTCTTACCGCATTCTGGGTTATGCGCAGCTACAAAAGGGTGACAAGCAAAATGCGCGTGCCAACATTCAAAAGGCGGTGGATATGGGCGATGAAACCGCCAAAAAGTTGATGGAAACCTACTTTGCGCAATGAGACAAAAGCCCTCCGATTTGCGCCAATAGAATAGTATCCTCTTGAGTTTTGCCAATGAAGAAAAAACTGTACATATCGCTTTGTGTGTGGCTGTCCATCATGTTTTGTTGCTGCGACCGCAAAGCCGATGTGATGCTTGAGCGTGCTGAGTGCTATCTCCCTGCCCAGCCGGACAGTGCTGCGATGTGTTTAGACAGCATTCGGCCCGATAAATTGGACGATTCTCAAAGGGCATTGTATGGTCTTTTGCGTACGGCGGTGATTAACTTTTCTGCCGATGGAATCGGGAGTGACACCCTCATCAGAGAGAGCTATGACTATTATTACGAAAAGTCACGGGAATGTCTGTTGACCGATTCTGTCCTTTTGCGCCGATATGCTCAGAGTTCTTACTACATGGGTGTGTTCTACTTCTCGACCGACAGTGTTGAAAAGAGCGATGAATTGGCGCGTCAGGCTGTTTTTAGTGCGAAAAGCGTGGGCGACTTTCACACTTGCTATTTGGCCCACACGCTGCTTAGCCTCATCCATAGCCAAACCTCCCCGCAGGAAGCGGTAAATCAGGCTCTGTCAGCGCTGGATGTGTATCACCAAATCAACGATGCCGTGAACAATGAGGTGCTGATAATGGGTCATGTGGCAGCATCTTATCTTGCCAACGATCAGCCAGATAGCGCTTTGGTTTACTACTTGAAGGGATATGACTTGGCGCAGTCGCACAACTTGCGCGATGCCCAAAACAGCATGTGCATGGGATTGGCCGACACGTATTGCTACATGGGTTCTTTCTGGTATGCACTCTACTATGCCAAAATTGGTGTTGAGACTGCCGACAGCACCACGATGACTTCATCGTTGCTTTCCTTGGCGCAATGTTATTATGCCAACGACTCGTTGACGCAGGCGAAAGCTATTCTCGACACGCTCAGTTGCGATTCCGACGACTTTGCCAGTCGTTACCTCACGTTCCGTACATTGTCGGAGATAGCGCTCCAGAATCGGAACATCGACACGCTTTACGCTTATGTCGATTCGGTTTACGATTTCATGAAGGGTCATTTTTCGCGTGAACGTGAGAGTTTTGTGGTTGAGAAAGAGAAGGAACTGGAGGTGGTGCAGCAAGAGCATGGAGTGAACTGGATGTTGGGATTCATCGTGAGTGCCGTACTCGTCCTTCTCCTGGTGGCTGGTTTTGTCTATATGCGTTATGGAGGTAAAATCCACTTGCTATCCATGCGTTTGTTGGGCAAAGTGCGAGCAGACTCCGTCGAAACAGCGGAAGCACCTTTGAGTTTGGCGAGTCAACACAACGCTTTGATACAGGAGAATGCAGAACCTGCAGGCAAGAGTGAGCCGTTGCTGTCTGTGCAAATAGACAAGCAAGTGGAAAAATTGGTTTCGTATTCTCCACGACAGGCCGAGGATGAGAAGGCGCGGAAAAGAGTGGAGAGGGCGTGGAGAAATATCGAAAAAGTTCTTGGATCTACCCATCCTCAGTTTGTTCAACATTTGCGTCAACACCCAGGTTTGAAGGAAAAGGATTTTCAGCTCTGCATGCTCACCTTTTTGAAGGTTCCGAACGCTGCCATTGCTCACATTTTCAATATTGGCGAATCGGCGGTGAAGAAGCGTAAATCGACACTCAAAAAGCAAACATTTTATGTAGAAGATGCTTCTGTAACCTTAGAACAGGTTTTAGCGAAATTCTAAATGCTTATTCTTTTGTTTACAGTAAAATATCGAAAATTCTTTCCACCCTCCATTCCACCGACACTGCTCTCGGCTCAGTGATGCCCGAGATCCTCAGGATGGACGGGTGCAGACGGCGATGGACCGGAGCGGACGGGTGGTGGTCATCGTGCCGTGCCTCCCTCCCCTCTC
>CADAPC010000066.1 GCA_902789725.1 uncultured Bacteroidales bacterium | reverse complement strand
CGTGTATGCCCGCCGAATACCACCCCATCGGATTGCATGAACATGACATGAATCGGGCGCGTACCCACCGTAGGGGCATACCCCCGTGTATGCCCGTCGAATACCGCCCCGTCGAATACCACCCTCGAACCGAAAATGGGCCCCTCGGAATCATTCGGCCATACACGGGGTATGGTAATCATTCGGCCATACACGGGGACCGTAATCATTCGGCCATACACGGGGGTATGGCCCTACGGAGGCTGTGAACGAAGCGAACAGCCCTTCTGCTTTTCAGGACAGCCAAAAGAAAAACATTTTTTAACTTGGAAAAGAGCGCACCTGTCACGCCGAACGTGGCAGGTGCGCTCTAAACTCTAAACTCTAAACTCTGAACTCTAAACTTTCACCCTTCGCCTTCAACCTCACACCGGCACTACATAGTAGTAGCGTGCCTGGTTGTCGCGAGTCTGCTGGAAGCCGCGGGCGGTGAGGGCCAGGCCCAGCTGGACCTTCGTGCCCTGTGTGGGACGGACAAAGGGGAACTGGCGGGCGATGATGTCCACGATGTCGGACATGGCCAGGGGGCGACAGGGCTCGTCCGCTGCGGGATGGCGGAAGCAGGCGTCCACCATGCGCTCCATGTCCAAGGTGGACTGGTAGCGGACGTTGGCGCGCTGCAGCCCCTGCGTCTCGTCCTCGGTCAGCCAGTAGCGCTCGCCGACCTTTACCTCGTGATGCAGCTGGGCATAGAGCTGGAGGTAGTCGATGGGCGTGAGGTTGTCGATGATGGCGCCGTCGGGGATTTCGATGCAGAGGAATCGGCGGCTGCCCGTGGGGTCGTGCAGGGGATGCAGGTTGTTGGTCGTCGCCACGAAGCTGGCGTAGCGTCGGCGGTCCTCCTGGGCGCGTCCGTAGATGGGACGCCCGTTCACGCGGCTCTTGCTGAGCAGCTGCTTCAGCTCTGCCTGCTGGCTGCGGCGCACCTGATCCAGCTCGTCTATGTTCACCAGCAGGTTGTTCGTCAGCGCCATCTCCTTGTCGAACTTGTTGGCGAGGTTCACGTGGTCGAGGAAGTACTCGCGCAACTCCTGGGGCAGCAGCAGGCGGCAGAAGGTGCTCTTGCCGCATCCCTGTGCGCCTATGAGCGTGGGCACCAGTTCGTTGGCGTGCAGCTCGTCGCGCCCCAGCCAGTGGGCCACTAAGGAGCGCAGCCAGATGTGCATCCAGTAGCGGCGGTCGGCGCTGAGGCCGGGCAGGCGGTCCAGCAGAGCGCCCACGTGGTTCTTCCCGTCCCATTCGGGCAACGCCTGCAGCCACTCGCCTACGGGGTCGTAGTCAGGCGTCAGGCGGGAGTAGATCAGAACCTCCAGGCGCTGGAGCAGTGCCTTCACGCCGGGCAAGGCCTCCTCCGCTGCCAGCACGATGCTGTTCAGGTCCTCGCGCGTGAGCGTGTGATAAATTAAGGTGTCACCTGCGGCGCTCTTGCGCTCGCAGAACTCGTTCTTGCCGCTCAGTAGGTTGCGGCGGAAAGCGTATTCCTCCTGGAGGAACAGCTTCAGTGCATGATTTGCGTTTTGCATAACTTTAAAAGTGTTGTTTTGGATTAAAAAGTTTTTGTTGTGAATGAAAAGTTTTTGTTGTGAATGGATGTTTTGTGGGTCGTCAGCCACCGCTGTGGTCAGATTCCAGGTGCAAAGATACAACATTTTTTTGCCTTTGTCAAGAGGTACCCTTGTTTTTGTAACTCGCTGACAAACAGCCTGAAGTACAGCCCGATTTACCTATGGAAAACAAGAAAGTCAACAGGGCGCAAAATCCGAAACATCCAGTTGCATACTCCCGCACTTCCGCATATATACCTCCTAACATCCAGACGTTATCTAAAAACCACGCGGTGGTTTGTAAAATCCGAGCGGTGGTTTTCATGAACCAAATGGTGGATTATACAACCCAGTCCTTGGTTTTAACTTACTTTAAGGTCGTAAATTTGTATGGTTCAGGAATCATGAGTATATTTGCAGCGGTCTTATGACTTTTCCACACTCACCACCCCCTGAATACCCCCTCTTCTCTCACTCGCTCCCCTGAATTCCATTTCTTCAAGCCTTTCATACTTCACTTCAATACAACCCTCCACTTCACTACAACCCTATGCTGAAATACTACAAGATGGAGCAGCGCGACTCCTTCGACATGCACAAGACGCGCACCGTCTATCGCCTGCACCCCAGCGGTCACTACTCTGGCGAGAAATTCATCAAAATGGTAGCCCACCGACGCGGCTTCAGCGAGAGCGTCATTCAAGGCGTGCTCGCCGACGTGGCAGACGAACTGGCGCTGCTGCTGGGCGAGGGCAACACGGTATGCGTTCCCGGCATCGGCACTTTCAGCCTGGGTGTGCGCCTGAAGGACGAGCGGCGCGAGCAACTCGCCATGGAGCAGGATGCCGTGGCGGAAGGCACGGCGCGCAAGGCCAGCGAACCCAATGCGCGCAACATCGAGCTCCACCACCTGAACTTCCGCAAGGACAAGGAGCTCTTCCACGACATCCAGATCCACTTCGGCCACCAGGAACTCCAGCGCGCCGACGGCAAACGTGGACGGCGCATCACCATCGACGACACCACCCAGCGCCAGCGCCTGGAACGTGCCCATCAGTTCCTGCGCGAGCACCACTACATGCACGTCAGCGACTATGCCAAGCTCACCGGCCTCTCGCGCACCAGCGCCCAACGCGAGTTGCGCGAGCTCGCCACCTATCAGTACTCAGGCATCACCATCGAAGGGCGAGGCAGCCATCGCGTCTATGTCCTGCGCAAGCAGGAGGGCGAGTGACTGGTGCGCTCTTTTCCAAGTTAAAAAATGTTTTTCCTTTGGCTGTTCTGAAGAAATCGCCTATCTTTGCCGCTAGAAAGGAACGAAAAAGACTTGGGCTATAGATTATCCCTTGGCCATTTTTTACTGAATCCAGAAATAAACAACAGCAATGAGCACAACAACACTTACCAGCTTGCTTGACTATCTAACAGGGGCATTGTCCACGGACAACAAACAATGGCTTGCCGATCGTCTCTACGAACAAGTGCGGGAACAAGAATCATCGGAACCCTACACGATGGATGAGATTGAGACGATGCTCCGTGAAGCGGAAGAAGACTTCGCTGCAGGGAGGTACAAGACTAATGATGAGGTATTTGGTCAAAAACACACAGCTGATCTATGAGGGTACTTTGGCTAAGACATGCGGAAGAGGCTCTTCATCGCACTGAAGCATATATCCTCAAAGAGTATGGTCAGAATGTGTCTGATCGCTTTATCAAAGAAGTCCGTGACGTTGCTTACCTCTTGGAGAAAATGCCAGAATTGGGGCACTTGGAGCCTTTGCTTTCCCATCATGAACAAGGGTATCGCAGCATAGTCATAAACAGATTAAACAAACTGATCTATTATATCAAGGACCAAACAGTCCTTATAGCTGCCATTTGGGATTGTCGCCGGGAGCCAAAGAAATTGGCTAATGACATATAAACTTAGATGATTGCAGTGTCGTATATGAACGTCTGAACTTGGCGACCCGATACAGAGCGCACCCGTCACGACGAAGCGTGACAGGTGCGCTCTTTTCCAAGTTAAAAAATGTTTTTCCTTTGGCTGTTCTGAAGAAATCGCCTATCTTTGTCGCCAGAAAGGTACGAAAAAGAGCCGAGCTATGAAAACATTTCGATTCAGAGAATATGGCGAACACCTTGGCACGCGTCAGCTGGGCGAAAGGGTCAGAGAACAGCTTTGGCCTCTCATTCAGGGCAGCGAGAAGGTGTGCCTCGACTTCGAGGGAGTGGATGTCGTGTCCAACTCCTTTGCCGACGAGTGCATCGCCAAGCTCCTCCTGACAATGTCCCTTGACGAACTCAAGCAGCATACCACATTCATCGGCCTTAACGACTTCGCCCGAAAGAATATAGCCCTTGCACTCAAGCGCAGAATGTACGCGCTGGCATCGGCCTAACTCTTAAGCCTTGCTCCCCGCTTTCAGCGGCGTAGCTCAGTTTTTCTTCTTGATGATGGCGAAAAACGAAAAAACTTTCGTTCCGCCACACTCGGACTCCGTTCGCTTGTTGTTCCAAGAACTTTGCCGCCCTTTTCTTCCTCGGACAACCGTTTTTGATGCTTTTTTCACCTTCTTATCGCACTTTTCTTAACTTTTTCTTTGTCAATTCAGAGAATCTTCCTACTTTTGTGGCGTGCTAACTATAAAAAGCACGGCTCTAACATCAGCGAACTACCACCTCGACGATCAGACGAGCCAAAACATATAACGTACTTATAGCGTATGCGCTTGTGCGCAGACGTTTCTATGGTACGTTTGGGCTGTGGTAGGCCTGCTGATGCGTAGACAATGTCTGCGCATTTTCTGTATATATAGTTGAACCAATAAATAGAAACGTCATGGAAGAGAAGAAAAAGAAAAACGAAGAGCTGCAAAGCAGACGCGAGTTCTTCAAGAAGGCAGCAAAGCGTACGCTTCCCTTTTTGGGTGCTGTAGTATTTGGCCCTGCAATTTCACTTACCACAATGACTTCATGTGGCTGTGATGGATGCGAAGCAACATGTATGGATGACTGCGACTCGGCATGTACTGGGGGCTGCTATACATCATGTTCTGGAATGAGCACGGATTCATCTTGTTCGGCATGTTCTTCGTCCTGTAGTGGTAGTAGCACAAGATCTACATGTTCTAGCTGCTCTGATAGTTGTTCAAATTCTTGCATTGGAGGTGCTACAGGCAATTCGAATGATTCAGAAGCTGATGGCTCTATAGATAGTCATGAATTTATAGACCTAGGTTTAAGTGTCAAATGGGCAACATGTAATATAGGAGCCTCAAGTCCAACGGGATTTGGATCCTACTTTGCATTTGGAGATCCTAATGGGTATAATTTGACTTCGGAATATGATTGGGAAAAATATTATACACGAAATAAATTTTCTGAAGGAACTTCAATAGAAGGCTCTCAATACGATCCTGCTTGTGCACAATGGGGAAAGAAATGGCGTCTGCCAACTAAAAGAGAATGGGAAGAGCTCATGAATAATTGCATGGTGGAATTTTCTTCAATAAATAGTATTAAGGGGCTAAAATTTAAGAGTAAGAAGAATGGGAAAACCATATTTTTCCCAGCAGCAGGCCTGTCTTCTGTTCCATATGACAGCCATTCGTATAAAGTGTCTTCACGTGGAGAACAAGGATATTATTGGTCTTCCGATGTTACCCACTATACAATATCATATTACATGAAATGTGAAGGGACCTTCTTTTTCTTTTACATGGATAAGGAGAAATACAGACTTGATTCATTTGAAATGTATAATAAATTATCCATACGCGCAGTCACCACGGGTAAAGATAACAACAGCGGTGGTTCTGGTGGTGGAAATTCTGGAGAATGTACAGGTAGCAGTTGTAAAGCAACATGTTCCAGTAATTGTCCTAATGGGTGCCAAACTTTATGCGGTGGGCAATGTCAATATTCCTGCGGAGGTACTTGTTCTTATGTGTCAGCAGGAAGCAGTTGCTCAGGGTGTGCAAGAACATGTTCAACCTTCTGCTATCAGCAATGTACTTTAGCATGCAGCTCCAGTTGTATGTCATGTTGCATCACTTCTGCAGGGTAAAGAAACGATTTGGAGATGGATAACGAAGATAAAAAGAGGATATTGTCTCGACGTGATTTTTTCAAGAAGGTAACTAATAAGATTTTACCGATAGTTGGCGGTTTTATTCTCTCAAATACGATAGTTAAAGCTGGTGAAATTTATAATACGCCAAGTAGTTGCCATCATTGTTCTGGAGGTTGCTATACATCTTGTATGGGAGGGTGTGATAGCTCGTGTATGTACGAATGCTATCACACATGTAGCACTTCATGCTATCAAGCATGTACAAGAACGTGTGGCGATGGGTGCCAGACATCATGTTCTGGTTCATGTATAGGTTCCTGTTCTGGATCATCGGTAAAGACATGCCATGATTGCAATAATGCTTGTAACAATACTTGTAAAAGTGGTTGCACAAGTTGCAAAGGAGGCTGTAGCACCACTTGTAAAAATTCGTGTAAAAGTAGTTGCACGGGTGGTTGCAGTTCTACTTGTGTAGGCACATGTCAAGGTGGATGCTCGTCAACATGTCTAGGTGGATGCTCGTCAGGTTGTATTGGAACTTGTTCCGGTAATTGCAGAGGGTGTACAGGAACTTGCTCTGGCTGTACGGGTACATGTCAAAGTACTTGTCATGGAAGTTGTCTTTCTGCTGGATGTTATGGAACTTGTTCTGGAGGATGTCGTAATTCTTGTGTAGGGCACTGTTTAACAGGTTGTTTTACAGGCTGCCGGGGAATAATGTATTATTAATTATTAAAGGATGAATATTAAAGAATCTGATAGAGGTTGGCAGTCAGGTATGGCAAAGTCCATCACCTTCATTGTCACGAAGGACTGCCAGCTGGCTTGCAAGTACTGCTACTTGGTGGGAAAGAACACCAAGGAGCGGATGTCGTGGGAGGTGGCGAAGCAGGCCATTGACTACATACTGGACAGAGAAGAAGAATTCAGAGAGGAGAGTGTCATTTGGGACTTCATTGGTGGTGAGCCATTCTTGGAGATTGATCTGATTGACAAGATATGCGACTACCTGAAGACGGAGATGTACCGACGGAATCACCATTGGTTCAACTCCTACCGCTTCTCGTTCTCCACGAACGGTATCAATTACCACACGGAGAAGGTGCAACGGTTCATCGAAAAGAACCGCAACCATCTGAGTATCGGCATTACCATTGACGGCACACAGCGTAAGCATGACCTCAATCGTATCTGGAAGACGCCCGAGATGGAACAAGGCATCGCACCGAAACCGGAAGAGGAGCGTGGCTCATACAAAGATGTAGTGAAAAACATCCCGCTGTGGTTGGAGCAGTTCCCCGGAGCAAGCACAAAAGTGACCATTAGTTCGGCAGACATTCCTTATATCAAGGAGAGTGTTCTGCACCTCTACAGCCTCGGCATCAAAGAGGTGAATATCAACTGCGTGTTCGAGGACGTGTGGAAGGACGGTGACGACAAACTTTTTGAGGAGCAACTGACAGAACTGGCGGATGCTATTATCGATGGCCGTCTGTATGAGGACCACGCTTGTTCCTTCTTCATGGAACACATCGGCAAGCCGATGGACCGCGAGCGCGACAACCAGAACTGGTGTGGCGCTGGTATGATGCTGGCGGTGGATGCAGCCGGCATGTTCTATCCCTGTACGCGCTTTGCGCAGTACTCGCTACGCAGCAAACCTGCATGGATTATCGGAAACATCCACGATGGTATTGACAAGAACAAACTGCGCCCGTTCCTGACGCTGGATCGCTGCACGCAATCGAATGAGGAGTGCATCAACTGCGAGGTGGCCAGCGGTTGCGCTTGGTGTCAGGGCGAGAATTTCGATGCTGCAGACACTCATACTGTGTACCAGCGTTCAACGGCCATCTGCAAGATGCACAAGGCGCGCGTGAGAGCCAACAACTACTACTGGAACAAGTTGTTCCGTAAACTGGAGTTGCAGGAATACGAGGAGCAGAAGCGAAAATCAAACCATCCTGCCTGCGAACTATAAAAACAAACGCCGAAGACTATGCTGCAATACCTTATTATTTTATTGGATGAAGCAAGTGTGCCATACTGTCACAGCCTCAACCCAACTCCCTCCCCGATGGGTGAACCGCGTTTGATACCGCTCGACACCTTGCGGGCTGGCATCGTGTTCGCCATGAAGGAGAACCTGAATATCCAATTTGTCTATCCCACGCGGTCTCTACCCGATGAATATGAGGCCGCTATCGAAAGCATCGACCATACGAAGATAAAACCAGAAGTCCTATCCGGAGAGGCCGACGTGCTGGTGCTGACAGGCTGGGAAACGGCAAAAGCTGAAGAACTGGATGGGGCAACCTGTATCCTTCATACTAGTCGCTCAGAATTACAGAAGCATCTGGCGAAGGTGCAGGAATTGCTCAGTCGGGTAGCAAGGTTGAATGTGGTGCTGACAGACATTGAGGAGTTTAAAGATGAAGACGCCGATGCATACAGTCAAATGCTGGACGCACTCTCTGACTGTTTGATAGAGCAATTCAGGCAGGGGCGGATGGTGCAACTGAATCTGTTGACCGACCGCTTGTTGCTCACCGAGATGAACAACTGTGGTGCTGGTGACACCAATGTGACCCTGGCTCCCAATGGCAAATTCTACCTCTGCCCTGCTTTCTATCATGAAGACGCAAACCAAAGTGTAGGCGACCTCACGACAGGACTAAACATAAAGAACAAGCAGTTGCTCCGTCTGGATCACGCACCCATCTGCCGCCACTGCGATGCCTACCAGTGCAGAAGATGCATCTGGATGAATGGCCGCCTGACCTTGGACGCCAACACGCCGAGCCATCAGCAGTGTGTCATAGCTCATTTGGAGCGAAACGCCTCACGCAGTCTCATGCAGAAAATGCAGGCAGAAGGCATCCGCATGAGGGATGCCAGACCCATTGATGAAATCAATTACTTAGACCCCTTTAATAATTACAAGCAATGGAAATAAGAAAAGTAGTAGGACAGGTGACGCCCGAGGAGCGCGCCGAAATCCAAGCGCTGTTTGAGCGCAAGAACGGACTGACGGAACTGGCAAAAATTGTCAGTGCCGACAACACCGAACTTTATGAGAAACTCGTCAAGGACATGGGCGAGACAGGCACGAAGTTCCAGCAATGGTGGGATACAAAGTCCAAGAAGTACGGCTGGGAGAGCCATCCCAAAGGAAACTGGGAGATTAACTTCGAAACGTGCGAAATCACCTTAGTAGCACAGGAATAATGATTCAGCCTTTGTTTATCGGCACCAGCGAATTGATAGTCATCGCTGGTGTCATTCTCCTTCTCTTCGGCGGAAAGAAGTTGCCGGAAGTGATGCGCGGTCTGGGTCAGGGAGTGAAGGAGTTCAAAAAAGGAGTGAACGAAGTCAAAGAACCTTTTGCTGATGCGAAAGCAGAGGTTGAGGAAGCCGTGAAGGAAAAATAAACTTTCGTAATATAGATGCAAGAGCGCACCTGCCACGATGAAGCGTGACAGGTGCGCTCTTTTCCAAGTTAAAATATGTTTTTCCTTTGGCTGTTCTGGAGAAATCGCCTATCTTTGCTGCCAGGAAGAACGAAACATTGGGTGTTATTTCACCTGATTCTGACATATGATTCATATCTTAAAAAGGTCATCCATGGTCACTTCGTTCTGTATCATGTTATAGTGGTTGTTGTGGACAACGCCATTCGTTGTAACCATGACAAGGTGTAATGTGCGCTTGTCTTTCGAGAGTTCCTGATATGCTTCAATCTTGTTTTGAAGGTTCGTTGCGTAATCTCTGTCGATGGTGAAGACATTAGTAGAATGTTTCATCTCGCATAGGTCTGTAAATCCATCTGCACGTTGCATCACAAGGTCAATCTGTGCTCCGCGTCTTTCTTCTGTTCCACGAGTAAACCACGAGCACACGTTTGTCTGTACACCAGCTATGCCAAGTGCGGCCTTAATCTGCGGAACGTGCTGAAGGCATACCCGTTCAAAGGCGTGTCCCTTCCAGGCATTATGGGATGTGGATGTGAAGGTGTTGGTCCAATAATGCTCGTCGCTGAAGGCGTTCTTCTTGATGCAGAGATAGTAGAAGAGGGTATAGTTGTCTATCAGCTGATAAAGTGAATTTGTCTCTGCTGTATCTGCAGAAGCAAAGCGGCGGATGAAGCCACACTCTTCCAACTCTTCCAATATGGTGGAGAAAGTGCCACCGTCAGAGAGCTTGCTTTCACGTAGTATGTCCTCTCTGGTCATTCCAGTCTTCCGGCCATCGCTCAGACATCCGATTACCTTGATGTAATTCTCTGGGCGTTTGAATAGGGTGGCATATAGTGCCTCGAACTCATCACGCAGTTGGGCTGTTTCCGTGAAGAACAGCTGGTCTACATTTTGTGCAACGCTTAGCCCCTTCTTCAGGAAACTCCAGTAGTAAGGTATGCCACCAAGAATCATGTAGAGTTCCAGAACGTCTTTTCTGCCAAGTGCAAGATTGGCGCTTTGGGCAAAGAGTTCGCACTCGCGGAGAGTGAATGGAACGAGTTTTATACGGTTGGTCAGCCTTCCGCGAAGACCGCCCTTGTCCTTCAAGAGCTTCTTGCTGATCCATGAGGTAGCACTACCGCATACTAAGAGTACGATGTCCTTTTCCCGTCGTGCTGTAGCCCATCCGTTCCAGAAGCTCTCCAGGGCACCGATAAGGTTTCCCTTGGGAGTGTCCATCCACGGAAGCTCGTCGATGAAAAGAATCTTCTTGCCGGCCGGAGCCTCATTGATGAGTTGCTTCAGCAGCTCGAAGGCTTCAATCCATGTTTTGGGTATGGCGCACTTTGTCATGCCTGCCGCCACCAGAGAGTTTCGGAATGCCGTCAGTTGCTGGCGAAGCGTTCCTTTTGCAACTCCTGTATGTTGAAAGCAGAAGTTGTAGTTGAAAGTTTCTCTGATGAGATACGTCTTACCCACACGCCGTCTGCCATAAACGGCACAAAACTGTGATTCCTCTTTGTCAAGAAGCTCCAGCAGTTCACGTTGTTCCTTTTCACGTCCGATAATCATGATGACACTTGTTTTATTAAAATCCGCTGCAAATATAGCAAAAAAGTCTCTATAACCAGCGGAAAGTTGTATTTTTCTTTATGTTTCCGCTGGAAATAGGGTATTTTTAACATATTCCCAAATACAAGAAGGCTGTTCTTGCTCAAAAATAAGTATAATGGTTTGAGGCATAACCTCCGAAAATACCGAAATGTTTCAATTCTATAGAGATCGTTCAATTAAGCGTACAAGCTCACCTTGTACTCTTGCGTCATAGTTGTCACGGAGTGAAACGGCCAATGATAGTCTGTCCACCCATTCGGTTATTTCACCATTCTTGACTACAGGCGGGTATTTCCATGCCTCAATGATGATGTTGCCGTCGAAGGGCGAGGCAGCCATCGCGTCTATGTCCTGCGCAAGCAGGAGGGCGAGTGACAGGTGCGCTCTTTTCCAAGTTAAAAAATGTTTTTCTTTTGGCTGTTCTGGAGAAATCGTCTATCTTTGCCGCCAGAAAGGTACGAAAAAGAACCGTAGAGACATGAATACGCAAGACATGATACAGAAAATTGCGGAATACTTCAAGACCCAACCCGTCCTGAAGGCATGGCTCTTTGGTTCCTACTCACGGGGCGAAGAACGGCCCGACAGCGATGTGGATATCCTTTTTGTGCCAGATATGTCGCAGAAGTTCAGCCTGTTTACTCTCGGAGGTATGTACATGGATTTGAAGGAACTCCTGAACCATGAGGTGGATCTCATTCCCGAAGGCTCACTCCTTCCTTTTGCTTCCCAAAGCGCAGAACAAGATAAAATCCTGATTTATGAGAGAACCGCTTAGAGACAAAAGTCGGCTGGAGCACATGCTAGGCCACATAGAGAAGGTCCTGAATGCGGCAGAGGGTAAAACCTTTGCTGAATTCAATGAAGATCCGATTCTGTTTGGAGTTTTAGGTGTGTTCTATTAATTAATAAACCTAAAATCCGCAACTATCATCCAATACACGATTAAGGGTAGATTTATGAGTCGTTAGTAGCAGCTTTCAGTAAAAAGCAACAGCACAACATCAA
>CADAPC010000065.1 GCA_902789725.1 uncultured Bacteroidales bacterium | reverse complement strand
ATTAACGGACAATCAAAAGAAAAAGCCGTATGGAGTTATTACTGCCATGCTCTATCTCTGCAATGCAGTATATCCAGAGAACCAGATAAAAGAGAAACTACTTGCCCTGATTGAGAGCAATACAAACATACCTTATTACAAATACGGATTCACGGGAGACTGGCGAAAGGAACCGATATGGCGGTAAGCCCCGTAAATTGCCCCCGACAAAGAGCCATTGAAACAGGCTGGTGGCTCAGAGTCGGGAGTTCATTGATAAGCAAATCATGGCAGAATGAGGAAATGAGAACCGTTGCCAGCTCGTAACCCAGATTTCCCTCACTCCTCCGAACTGCCTTTATTTACAAAAGGTTTGCGATTTTATCCAAAATTAGGAAATATTATCAAAAAAGCTCTTACTCAGCACTTTTTTAATTCATGAATCGTCAGTGATTTCTTGTGATAGTTACCAAAGAGTTAGGAAGGATGAAATAGTTGATGATTTCCAACAGAATATCGCCGAAGTCAGGAGTACAAAAATGTGAGTTATTGAGGACTTGAAAAATGAACAGATTATTGTGAAAACAAGAAATAAAACGAGTGGTGGTCTTTCAGGTGCTTTTTGAGGCATTCCACGGGCAAAATCCTGTTCGTCGGCGGACGAACAAAATTTCTCCCGCCGAAGAAATTTTTTTTGTCCGTTTCGTGTACCCAAAGAGTGTCATGAGTGTCAAGTGTCATGAGTGTCAAACTCGATTTTCAACTCGCCTTTTTTTAAGCTCACGTATATATAATCGACGAACAAAATTAATTGATGATCATTCGTGATCAATTCGTGATAATTATATGTTTTATAAACACGAATTACCATGAATTGTCCATGAATTAATCATGAATATTGTATATAAACTATTTTTGTTTACCTACTTATTTATAATTTTGCCTCAGAAGTCGGAGTCATGTCGATCTCATATCGAAGTCTATTCGAAGTCATATTGAACTCTAATTGAACTCTAATTGAACTCTAATCGAACTCTAATCGAACTCTAATTGACCACAGTCTCCAAGGGCAGGATTCATAGTTACATACACAATAAAACTGTACGACGACCTCAGACCGTCATGTGAAGAACCCGAAGACCACTGCACAGACTTTGCAGCGCGTCTTGGTGAAGGTCGTAGGTTTGGCATACGCTATGCTGAAGTTCATCTGCAACTACTCTTTCGAGGGTGTGCGCATCACTCATTCAACGATATGGAGTATTTTTTCATGATTTATTTGGATGTTTCAAAAATTAGCCGTAAATTTACCGCCGAAATTAGTTATCCGACTGACGAGACTCGACTGACAGACTGACACTACTGATGAAAAACCTATGATGCTTACAGACACCTATTGTATCTATTCAACTTACATCTATTCATCATTTAACTATTAATTGTCATGAAAACAATCTGTCTGACAGTGGCGCTCTCTCTCCTGGCGTGTACAGGCTTTGCCCAAGACAAAAAGGGAGATGTTTCCAATTTCTACGAGAAGAATGCCGTGCTGAATTACAACGACGGCCAGAACCCAGCTGGCGAAATGCCACAACCCACGAAGTTCGACCCTAACTTCCACATCTATCTGTGCCTGGGCCAGTCGAATATGGAAGGGAATGCACGCATTGAACCGCAGGACCGCGAAGGTCTGAGTCCTCGATTCAGAATGATGGCGGCTGTGGATTTCCAAAACACAGGAAGGAAAAAGGGGCAGTGGTACGTAGCAGTTCCCCCACTCTGCCGCGAAAACACAGGACTGACTCCTGCCGACTATTTTGGCCGTACGATGGTGGAAAAATCGCCCAAGGAGGTGAGCATTGGTGTCATCAATGTGGCAATTGGGGGTTGCAGCATCGACCTCTTCGACGAGGACAAGGCACAGGCCTACATAGCCAAGTCAGCCAACTGGCTGCAGAACTTCTGCAAAGCGTATGATGACCACCCCTACCTCCGCTTGGTGGAAATGGCCAAGCAAGCTCAGAAGGCTGGTGTCATCAAGGGAATTTTGCTGCACCAAGGCTGCACGGACAACGGCAAGCAGGACTGGCCTGAGCGGGTGAAGCTGGTGTATGAGCGATTGCTGAACGACCTGAATTTGAAGGCCGAAGAGTGTCCGCTGCTGGTGGGTGAGCTGATGTCGCAGCAAGAGAACGGTGCCTGCTACCTGCACAACAGCGTGATAGCCACCATGCCGCTGGTTATCCCTACTGCTTACGTGGTGCCATCCTTAGGTTGCAAGGGTAATTTTGACCACCTGCACTTCACAGCTGAAGGTTATCGCGAACTGGGTCGCCGTTACGCTGAGGTGATGCTGAAAGCTGAGAAGATTAGCCAGGCCTTGAGCGGGAAAAAGACCAAGAAAAGCAAGAAATAACACTTAAGGTATGTTCTAATAATTACTAAATCTGAGATGATTATCTTCCATTGTTTTTGTTGCTTTTGGGCATCTTTGGGCATCATCCCTTAGGCCATAGCTCGCTATGCCCCTGCGGTCTTGCACCCAAATCTACTCCAAAATCAACTAAAAACAATTGAAAGCTAATTTTTAGAACATACCTTAATGCACCACACATTTCCCTTCGGGACTCATACCTTCGGCTGTGATGTACATACCTGTACAGGTGGAGTTGTTGAAGAAAGTGAGGTGCGCCTTTCCCTCAGCATCTGTAGTGACATTGGGTGTCCAGTAAATGGTGCGTCGGAAGTCGGCCATTGGCGGAATGACATTGTAGTCTTCCATCTGAAATGTAGAGGGCTGGTTGAACCCCTGGAAATAGGTTCGGCGCAGCCCTTTATTGCTGGCTGTCGTGTATTTCTTGTGGGTGTAAAGGTAGATGCGCACACATCCCTGGGTCTCTCTGGGACTGTCTGGAACGATGTAGAGGTTTTTCACTTCCTCCATCCATAGGGGGAAGAACTGGTCGCCCGTACTGCCCACTTCGCTAGATACCATTGCATATTTCCCTTCATTCTTACTCC
Source organism: uncultured Bacteroidales bacterium (assembly GCA_902789725.1). Lineage (GTDB taxonomy): Bacteria > Bacteroidota > Bacteroidia > Bacteroidales > Bacteroidaceae > Minthosoma. The sequence continues at coordinate 10,950 of CADAPC010000065.1, read as the reverse complement.
ATTCGATGAACAGGTCTTCGTCGTTTTTCGACACACCCAACACTCTTGCAGCCCCCTCAATATTAGCTGTGTCGAGCACCATCTGCGTCTCGCCATTATCCACAATCCATTTGATGGGACGGTTAGCATAGGACATTTTGCCTTGCCACAATCCGTCAGAATCATCGGGCATGGTGGGAACGGGTAAATCCTTTGCCTCAGGATTGTTGAAAAGGGCGTTCTTACGACAGAGGAATTCGAAAAGCGTAGGTTCTTCTTTCCCGCTGTCGATGAGGTTGTCACGTTCACGGTCTATGTCGTAAAAAAGTGTGGCATATTGGCTTCCATAATTTTCATTCTTATAAGTCCAATCATCGTTGGTGAAATAGCGCCGTTTGGCCTTGACCGTGACGTTCTGCAGCACAAGATTCTTACGTGTAATGGGAACAAATTCCTCTTCAGGCTCAGGATCTCCGGGCTTGATGACGAAGAAGTTGGGTTGGAGAGGTGGCTGTATGGCAGCCTCGACGGGAGTGATGAAGCGGGGTTTGGGTGAGAACTGACGGTCGATGCCCACACGGAACGTTTTGAGTTTGTCTTCTACGCGTGTGAAAATCTGCATTTTCCACTCTCCATCGATAAATGGCAGCGCAAAAGCATAGTTGCCCAAAGAGTCAGTCCTTGTTTCGCCTGAAAGGCTCTGCCCGCTTTCGTTAAAAAGGTAAGCACGCAATTCCACATTGCTCACATCATTCCGTTTGCGGTAGGGTTCCAGTTTTCCGAACATGTAGAACTGATCTTCAATGGGTTGAGGCTTCTCAAACGCAGTTTGCCCCGTCATAAGTTTCCAGTCATAACGCCTCCATCCCTGCGTAAGCATGAGCAGGTCAGCAGCCCGCCGATGTGCTTGGTCGTCCGACTCGAAATAATAGTCCACATGGTTGATGTAACCTCTGACTTCCGAACTGAGCAGCATCCATGTTTTCAAGTTGCCCTGCTGCCCATTGGTCATGGTGCCAGCATCGATGGCAGAAAAGGAAAAGGTGGTGTTGGGCAAAGTTTGCACGTCCAGCTCTACCTTCCCACAGGGTTTCAGATAGGGTGTGAGCGTGGTGATGCGAATGCTGTCGGCAGGAGTAGCCTTGGGACAGAGGAAGAAGAGGCGTTCGGCCAGAATTTGTCCATGACTGTTGAAAAGGGTGAACTGATTGACTCCCTCTGCCATCTTCTTGCGCAACAGTTCCAGTTCGATGAGGGGCGAACCCATCAGGGTGTCGCAGTAGATAATGTTACCGTTGTTCATGATGGCATAACCCAGCAGGCGGTCGCACAATTTGGGTGAGCATTGAAGGGTGGTCATGATGTTCTCACCCATCACGTCCATCATGAGGGCGCAACCTTCAGTTTTTGCCTCTGGAAGCGTGAATTTCTGTAGCTTGTCCTTCTGGTTATTCATGTTGAACGTAAGCACTGAGCCATCGGGGGTAAGGGTGAAAAGTCCTCTGCCCAACGAATCGGTTTCGACATCTGCAACGACCGCACCATCCGCATTCACCACTGTACCTTTCCCTTGATAGGGATGTCCATTATCGGTAACTGCCAAAAGAGCCACCCTGCATTTCCGTCCTTGCAGCAGGTCGCCTCCCTCAGGATAAAACTGCACACTGATGGTTTTGGATGTTTCATTTGAATACACACCATCTTCCACCGCTTTGGCATAAAGAGAGTCAGTGGTGTCGCGGTTGTTGGGATCACGGTCTTTATACAGTCTGGTGCTGACGGTCAGTTCGCTATAGTTGCCTTCCTCCTTGGGAGCTTTGAAAATGGGGAAGACGCGCGAAAAGAGGGCATTGACTCCCCAGTTGGTCATATAACGTGTGTAGGCTCGCACCTCATAAAATCCTGTGCCAAAGAGCGTGTCGAGCTTCATGTCGCCAAACGCCTGTCCATGCTCATCGATGGGCACTTTCTGTGTTTTCACCACATCACCGATGGGATTGAGCAATTCCACATACAGCACCTTGCTCAAATCGGTAGGCGACATTTTGTCGGTGCGTGTTACGTATGCTTTGAACCACATAGTTTCATTTTCGAAGTAGCCTGTGTTGTCGAAATGTACATAGACTTTTTCCTGCGGAATAGCAGTGTTGAAATTCATGGCCTTCTGCAGGTACTGCACAATACCAGCATAGTCAGCCTTCGTGTCGTTTTGTTGCGTTTGCGCAATTCCCATCATGGGCATACACATGAGGCACATGACGGCCATCATGAGAAAAATGAAAGATTGTTTCTTAAACATCATAGATTAAAAAATGCATAAAATAGTCTCAAGACGTTTTTTTCTTTTCTTGATTGGACTCTTTCCAACAGGAAAAGATTAAGACGTGCATGCAAATTATCCTCCCAACCCTTCCTTTAGGCCATCAGACGGGTGAACTCTGCGGGGTAAGGTGTTTCGAACTGCAGAAGCTCGCCTGTAATGGGGTGACGGAAAGCAAGGCGGAACGCATGCAGGCAGATGCGACCTGCTGCATCATGACAGTCACCATAGCGGTCGAGCGTGCTGCCATACTTGAAGTCGCCCACAATGGGATGATGCAAGTCCTGCATGTGGACACGAATTTGATTTTTGCGTCCTGTGTCGAGTTTTAGTTCCACCAAAGAAAAACCATTCTTACGCTTCAGCGTTCGATAGTGAGTGGCTGCGAACTTTCCTCCATTGTCCTCTTGGCTGGAATAGGTGACGAACATCTTGTTGTCGTTCAGCCAGGAAGTGACTGTGCCACTGTCTTTCTCCATTTCACCTTGCACAACAGCAATGTAGCGACGATCGGTGACGATATCTTTCCAATTGTCCGTGAAGGTTTTTTGAATGTCGCGCCGTTTCGCAAAAAGCAACAATCCTGATGTGCCTTTGTCGAGACGATGAACAGTGTGGACACTGAACGCTTTGTTTTGACGTTTCACATATTCGTCGAGGATGGATTTGACATTCTCCCGCCTGTCGCCTGGGAGGGCGTTGGTCAGTATGCCTTGCTTCTTCTCCACCACCAAGAGGAAAGCATCTTCATACACCAGTCTCACCCAGCGACTGTTCAGAATATGCACATGCCGCTTTTTGGAGATTTGTACCAGTTGTCCAGCATGAAGAGGATAGTTATACTGGGTGACGATTTCCTTATCCACATAGACCATTCGCTGAGAAAGCAGTTCTTTAGCGCGTGTACGTGAAATACCTGAAATCTTGTTCATGAGAAACTGCATCAGTTCGGCTGGTTCCTTGACAGGATAGTCCGTATAGTGGTTGGCTGCTTTATAATCAAAATAAGAAGACATCAGAATGAAAAGTTAAGAGTTAAGAATTAAGCATTCCGCCTTTCGAGAAGGACTACATTTTCCACATGCTGAGTGTGGGGGAACATATCGACTGGCTGCACTCGCGACACTCGATAGTCAGCATCGAGCAGCTGAAGGTCACGCGCCTGGGTAGCAGGATTGCAACTCACATAAACTATGCGCTTGGGAGCTGCGAAAAGCAGGGTGTCGATAACTCCTTGGTGCATACCTGCGCGTGGGGGGTCGGTGATGATGATGTCGGGTTGTCCATGTTGGGCTATGAAGTCTTTGTTGAGAATGTCCTTCATGTCGCCCGCATAGAAGAGCGTGTTGGTGATGCCATTGATTTCTGCATTCACTTTAGCATCTTCAATTGCCTCTGGCACATATTCTATTCCGATGACTTGGCGCGCCTTTTCCGCCACAAAATTGGCTATGGTGCCTGTTCCTGTGTAGAGGTCATAGACAAGGGGCTTCTCTGCCATTTCAAACTCATCGAATGCGAATTGGCGCGCCACTTTATAGAGTTCGTAAGCTTGTTCTGTATTGGTCTGATAGAAAGATTTGGGTCCCACCTTGAACCGAAGGTTTTCCATCTTTTCATAAATGTGGTCCTTGCCTTTCACCACATGGATTTCTTGATCGGCAAACGTATCGTTAGCTTTATGATTATCAACATAAAGGAGCGATGTAATCTGGGGAAAAGTTGACGCAAGATGTTGCATCAGTTCTTCAGCTTGTTGCTGTTCTTCTTGCGTTTCAATTCGGAACTGAACGAGAAACATGAGTTCACCTGTGTTGGAAGTGCGAATCATGAGCGAACGAAGCAGTCCTCTATTCTGGCGAAGGTCATAAAATTCGAGGTGATGCCGCAGGGCATACTGGCGAATGTCGTTACGAATCTGGTTATTGATATCGTCCATTAAATGACACTCTGTGATGTCGAGAATCTTGTCAAAGGCTCCCGTAATGTGGAAACCCACAGCATCCATGACATCATATTTCACATTCTGTCTCACCTCTTCCTCTGTGAGCCACCGCTTGTTGGAAAAACCAAACTCCAATTTATTGCGATAGCCATAAATCTTTTTGCTGCCAAGGATGGGTTGAAATTCAGGTAGTTCCACCTTACCTATGCGAGTCAAGTTGTCATATACCTGCTGTTGCTTAGCTTTAAGCTGCTCCTCATACAGAAGGCACTGCCACTTACACCCACCACACACACCATAATGACGACATTGCGGGGACGTGCGCAAAGGGGAATATTTGTGGAATTTCACCGCCACTGCTTCCATGTAAGAATTCTTTTTCTTCTTCACCTGCAAGTCCACCACATCATCTGGAACCACAAATGGGACGAACACCACTTTGTCCTCCACACGAGCCAAAGCTTTGCCTTCGGCAGCACATGCCACAATAGGCACTTGTTCTAACACGGGGAGCTGTTTTTTCTTGTTACGAGCCATAAAAAAGGTTGTCTATCTGTTAAATTTGGTGCAAAGGTAGTGAATAATTGGGAATTAGGCATGAAGATTTACGAATTATTTGCTACCTTTGCAAAGCAAAAAGGACTATAACAAGTTTGCAGAACAACAAAATGGAACATTTGGATACAGTCAGATGGGGTTTCATCGGTTGCGGCGAAGTGACAGAAAAGAAGAGCGGCCCTGCCTTCGGAAAGATTGAAGGCAGCCAGGTGGTAGCAGTGATGAGCCGCGACAAAGCCAAAGCAAAATCTTACGCTGAACGTCATGGCATCAAGAAATACTATTCCGATGCTCAGTCGCTGGTCAGCGACCCTGATGTGAATGCAGTCTATATTGCCACTCCCCCATCCTCTCATGCCACTTTTGCCATCATGGCGATGAAAGCGGGTAAGCCGGCCTACATCGAGAAGCCGTTGTCAGCAAGCTACGAGGAATGCTTGCGGGTGAATCGCATCAGCGAACTGACTGGCATTCCCTGTTTCGTGGCCTTTTATCGCCGATACCTCCCCTACTTCGAACGTGCCAGACAGATTGTTGATAATGGCGACATCGGCAAGGTATTGACTGTACAAGTCCGCTTTGCGGTGCCTCCTCGTGAATTGGACTACAAAAGTGGTAAAGAACTCCCTTGGAGGCTGCAACCCGAAGTGGCAGGTGGAGGCGGCTATTTCTACGATTTAGCAGCCCACCAGATTGACCTGCTCCAGTATTGGTTTGGACCCATCATCGAGGCTGAGGGATATTGCCAAAATATGGTGGGGCTCTACAAAGTGGAAGATACGTTCAACGCTTGTTTCCGTTTTGCCAATGGCCTGTCGGGCAGTGGTTCGTGGTGTTTTGTTGCACACGAGTCAGCCCGTCGAGACAGAATTTCCATTGTGGGGACAAAAGGGAAAATTGTTTTTTCCGTATTTGACTATGAGCCCATTGTGGTCGATACAGAAAAAGGACAAGAAAAAATCGTTGTCCCCAATCCACCACATGTGCAGATGAGGTTGATTGAGAAAGTGGTGCACCACCTGCAGGGCAAGCATAAGTGCGACTGCGACTCTGTGAGTGCCACAGCCACCAACTGGGTGATGGACAAAATATTGGGAAAATTTTAATTGAACAACGACAGAGTTACATGCAAAAAAAGTTTACAAAGATATTTTTAACAATACTTCTTACAATAATCTGTCAACGAGTGCTGGCTTATGCAGAGACTGACAATATGACGGTGCCGATTGAAGAAACAATCCCCACTCTTGTTGACAGCTTAAACGTAAATGAAAAAGAAAAAGATGAAAAAGAGAAAAAAGCGGAGGATGATGAAGATGGGGATGAAAAAGAAGAGACCATGTTGGACAGCGTGTTGGTGGAGCGGCATCGCAGACCTTTCTTGCCCCGCATGATAGAGAGCGTATCTAACTTCTTCATGGGCTGCGACACCACATACGTCACCCCACAGAAGTATCAGTTCACGGCTCAGATGGAATTGTCCTACTGGCATGACTATTACTTCCTGCGCTCGTCAGAGACCCGCAACACGATGGTGATTCAGTCAGACCCATCCGTCATACTGGGTGGATACTTATACTACAGCATCTTGGGTTACGGCATTGTCTGGAACATGAACGACCTCGGCATCCCAGCAGGCAAGACCAATGGTACCTCCATGCGACAGTCGCTCGTTATCCATACGGCCAAGTTTTTTGGAGAGTACTATTCGTTCAACTCTGGTAAAGGCGCTGAAATCAGGAGCGTAAGTGATATAGACTTGAGAGGGAAAGACCGTACTTTTCACGGGCTGGACTCACGATGCAACGGCTTCAACATCGTGTATCTGTTCAACAATCGCCACTTTTCGTGGCCAGCAGCCTTTGGTGCAAATGCCGTGCAGCGAAAGAGTTGCGGCAGCTGGAGCATTGGGTTCCAGTATAACCACCAGAAAATCAGTCTGGATGCAGATGCTCTGCCCGATTATTTGAAGACGAACATAGACTCAACCCTCCTCTTCTCTAAAGTGAATTACAACGACTATAGCCTGAGCGTAGGCTACAACTACAACTGCGTGCTTGGACGCAATGTGTTGTTTGCCGTCTCGCTCATGCCCAACATTGGCTACAGGCGGTCGAACATCACAGAAGCCCAGGAGGAGAAGCACTCCATCCTGAACAACATCTCGACCGACATCAACCTCCGCATGTCGCTCTTTTGGAACAATACGAGGCTGTTTAGCGGACTGATTTTTGAAACGCATACTTATTCATATCGTAAAGATAAATTTGGTCTGACCAACACCTACGGAACGCTGAAATACATGTTGGGATTCAACTTCTGGAGAAAGCCCCAGCCTAAAGACTAAAAGGCTTAAACGTCTGGAAGACAATGCCACTCAAACAGAAAATACATTCAACAACTTTACCAAGAACAATCTGAAACAGAAAGAACAACCTAAACAAAATTATTGAATATGAAAAAGTTTTTATCCGTCCTTCTTTTGGCAGGTGTCACATTGACAAGCTTCGCCGCCAAAGAATGGTTTAACGTAACCGACAGGTACATTTCCAACCCAAGGTTCGAGAACAACGACATCAAGACGGGATGGCAAGGCACCGAATTGGGAGCCTTCAATCCTTTTGAAAATGCAGAACACTACAACAAAAACTATGACACCTACCAGACCCTGACGGGTTTGACTCCTGGCAAATACAGGGTCAGCCTCAGTGCTTTTTATCGCATGGGAAGTGCCGACAACGACTACTCGCTCTACGAGGGAGGCAACTATAGCGGTAGCCAGAATGCCATACTTTATGCCAAAACTGCCAGTGAAGAAAAAACGAAAGCCATTCTTCCGGCTTCCTCAGCTGCGTTGGAAGAATCATTAGGTGGCGATGCATCTGCCGTCAGCTCCAGCAGCGAATGGTGGTGGTGGAGCACTACCTACTATATTCCCAACAACATGGAAGCTGCCCACTACTGGTTTGAAGAGGGTAAGTACAAAAATACCGTAGAATGCGAAGTGGGTGAAGATGGCATACTGACCATTGGCATACGCAAAACGAACACCATCAACGAAGACTGGACCTGTATTGACAACTGGACACTAGAGTACGAGAGCAACGTACAGGAAATTCAACTCTCAGAATCAGCCGTGACGATGGTGACTCACCAAGTATTTAATCTCACAGCCACTGCATTGCCAATTAATGCCCCCTACTCCAACCTCACTTGGACCACGTCCGACAAAACCATTGCGATTGTCGATGCCCAAGGCTTGGTGTCTGCTGTTAGCGAAGGCACCTGTATCATCACGGCTAAATCAAAAAAGGACTCAACGAAGAAAGCAGAATGTACCATCACTGTTTCTGGACATACCAACATAGCCAATTCTTTAATCATCAATGAAATCATGGCCGCCAACGTGGATGTTTATCTCGACCCATCTTTCAACTACGGCAGTTGGGTGGAACTTTACAACCCCAACAACATGGGCATCTCGTTAGGAGGACTTTACGTGACGGACGACCCCAACAACCTAACCAAGCACCGACTCATTGACTCATACGGAGCTCTGCCTGCCAAAGGCTTTGCCATCCTCAATTTCGACCATCATGAAATAGGGAGAATGGCATCCTACCGCCAGATTGATGACAAACTGGATTGCGATGGAGGAACCATCATCATTTCTGACGGGACTAAGATTCTGGCGCAGCAAGACTACCCACCCGCCATTTCGCGCGTGTCCTATGCCCGAACTGCGGATGGAGGGACAGTATGGGGCATGACAGGCAATCCTTCACCAGGCACCTCCAATCAGGCCAACGGAGGCTTTGCAGCTATCCAACTCGAAGCACCCATTGTAGATAAAGACCCACAACGCTTCGCTAACCCAATGGTGGTGAGTGTGAATGTTCCTGCCGGAGCAACGTTGAAATACACCACCGATGGCACAACCCCAACACTGACCAATGGAGAGACATCAAGCACAGGACTTTTCAACGTAAGTAATACGACTTGCTACCGATTCCGCCTGTTCAAGGAAGGATTCCTCCCCTCACCTGTGGTGACACGTTCCTACATTTACGATTCAGGCGAATATCCTTTCCCTATCATCTCTGTGGTGACCGACGATAACAACATCTATTCACAAGAATATGGAGTGTTCGAACAAGGACCTAATGGTCGCCCAGGTAACGGACAGACCGCCAACTGCAACTGGAACATGGATTGGGACCGTCCTGTGGCTTTCGATTACATCACCACAGACAACAAGTGCCTCATCTCGCAGGAATGCAACTTCGCCACCTGTGGCGGATGGAGCCGTGCGTGGAATCCAAAGTCCTTCAAGCTGAAAGCTGACAAGATTTTTGACTTCAACAATTTCTTCCAAGCACAATTCTTTGACGAGAAACCATACATCAAAAACAAGACCTTGCAGATTCGCAATGGTGGCAATGACACAAGCTGCCGCATCAAGGATGCAGCCCTACAGCAGATTGCTGCCCGCAGCGGACTGAATGTGGAATACCAGGCTTGGCAACCCGTTCACGTGTTCATCAATGGCTATCACTATGATGTGCTGAACATGCGCGAACCCAATAACAAGCACTATGCATATGCCAACTTCGGCATCGACACGGACGAAATGGATCAGTTCGAGATTTGTCCTGATTCCGGCTACATACAGATGAAAGGTACAGACGAGAGTTTCCTCCGCCTGGTTGAACTGAGCAAGACAGCAGATGACGAGACTACCTACGAAGAAATCCGCAAGCTGCTCGACATTGACGAATACATCAATTACATGGCCGTGGAACTCTACACAGGCAACTGGGACTGGCCACAAAACAACGTGAAAGGATTCCGCGACGTGAACGACGGCAAGTTCCGTTTCGTCCTCTTCGACCTCGATGGCGCACTCAGCACCAATGCTCCGCTCAGCACATTCTTCGGCAAGCAGAATTACACTTTCGACACCCTGCATGGCTATGACTACTCACAAGGAAAGAGTCTGGAGGGAAAGCGCCTCACAATGGAAATCAAATTCGTGACCCTTTTCAAGAACTTGTTGAAAAACGATAGTTTCCGCAAACAGTTTATCGACACCTACTGCATCATGGGCGGATCCGTATTCCAACCCAAGCGCGTTTCATCCATCGTGAACGAGATGCGCACTACTCTCTCGCAAGGGAATTGGGTTTGGCCTGACAACACGGCCAACGACCTCATCAACCACTTCAACACGTCTTACGCCAACACGCTCACCAATCACCTGAAGAGTTATTCAGCCATGAAACTGACAAGTACGGTGCGCCAGAACGCCAGCATTTCATCCAATGTATCGAATGCAAAAATCAAGTTAAACGACATCGAACTTCCCTACTCGGAATTTAACGGTTACGTATTTGCACCTATCACCCTGAAGGCAGAAGCACCTGTCGGCTACCAATTCAAAGGCTGGAGGACAGGCAGCACTACCACTTCGAAGGAAATCTTCGGCAGCGGAACAACATGGAGATATTACGACCAAGGTTCGCTCGACAATGCCGATTGGACAGCACTCAATACCAGCGCCTCAAACTGGGGCACAGGCAAAACTCCCATTGGCTACGGCAAGAATCAAACCACAGAGACTGCCCATAACCTCTCATGTTACTATTTCCGCAAAACCTTTGCCATTTCCGAAGAGGTGAAGGAAAATGATGAATTTATTCTTGATTTCACCATCGATGATGGCTGCATTGTCTATGTAAACGGTGTGGAAGCAGGAAGATACAATATGCCATCTGGCACAGTGAACTACAACACATTTGCGTCCTCTTACGCCCAAAACAACCCAGACGAAAGCTCCATGACGCTCAAGGGTTCTCTTTTCAAGAGAGGCACTAACATCATTGCTGTCGAAGTTCACAATAACAGTGCTACTTCCACAGACATTCTTTGGGATGCAACGCTAACCAAGGCATCGGAAGACGAAGCTGAAATGGAATTTATCTCTTATGACAAGGAATACACATTGCCCACCTCTGGTATGCAGAAAGTAGTGGCCGTATTCGAGCCTATCCCTGAAGCCGACATGCTGGCTGAAGGCATCACGCCTGTACGAGTGAACGAGGTGAGTGCCGCCAACTCCATGTACATCAACGACTACTTCAAGAAGAAC
>CADAPC010000064.1 GCA_902789725.1 uncultured Bacteroidales bacterium | reverse complement strand
CATCACTCTGCGCTCGCTCGTTCGTCATTTCTTTTCGTGTCATACACTTATAATACAGTTCAGACGAAGAAAATGTAAAGCGGAAATGCGATTATTTTCAATTCAAACTCAATTTTTCTATTTTTGGGGTGTATTTTCAACCAAATCGGGCGAGGATGTGCTGTTTCCCATCCTCGCCCGCCTCGTATAATTGTGTCTATTGCCATTGCGGTTCATTCTCCCGCCCACGGGGAAGCTCCATATCTCTGTTTGCCGTTGTAAAATTATATCTTTTTTGTCAAACATCAAAACATTTTGCCAAGAAAGAAATATTTCAGCAGCTTTTTTAACATAAATACGAGTGTATTCTGACTAAATCCAGCATTATCACAGGTAATCATCTCTCTGTCGAACCATAAATGTTGACACGTCTGAATGTCCTTTTTCTTCTTCTTCGTTGAATTTGAATTATTAACCGTCGTTGAATCCCAGATACTTAGAGCATCCGAGATACAACTGCGGTACAAGAACCTTATTTTTCGTTGATTTTCGTGCTATCGGCAAAGCCAGTCTTCTCCCATCCCCGCAATCGGCTAAAACATTGAGTATGTTTTCAGCTGATAGCGCCCCAGTTGATGTTGCTTTTCCGTAGCTGACGGAGGCGCATCCAGAGGATGTTGTTCTGTTGGTTGCGCTCTTCGGGGTCGGACGTGATGACGGCTTGGGCTGTGTCGCGGGCAAGAGTGAGGATTTGTCCGTCCTGAGCGAGGTTGGCAATCTTGAGGTCGAAGGCCATGCCTGACTGCTGGGTGCCTTCAAGGTCGCCCGGACCTCGCAGCTTGAGGTCTTGCTCAGCTATCTCAAAACCATCGGTGGTGTCAACCATCACCTGGATGCGCTTGCGGGTAGTGGTGCTGAGTTCGTATTTGGTGACAAGCACACAGTAGCTTTGGTCGGCTCCTCTGCCCACGCGCCCTCGCAGCTGGTGGAGCTGGCTGAGACCGAAGCGTTCGGCGTTTTCGATAATCATGACGGAGGCGTTGGGCACATTGACTCCCACTTCAATGACGGTGGTGGAGACGAGAATATGGGTTTCGTGATTGGCGAAACGCTGCATCTCCGTGTCCTTGTCGGCAGGTTTCATCTTGCCGTGCACCTTGCTGACTTTGTAAGATGAAAAAGCTTGGCTGATTTCCTCAAATCCTGCTTCGAGGTCTTTCAAGTCCATCTTTTCCGTTTCCTTAATGAGGGGATAGACAATATATATCTGCCTTCCTGACGAGAGTTCGCGATGCATGAGTTCGTAGATGCGCTGGCGGTGGGCATCGAACATGTGGATGGTGCGGATGGGTTTCCGCCCTGGAGGCAATTCGTCAATCACGCTGACATCGAGGTCGCCATAGAGCGTCATAGCAAGGGTGCGTGGAATGGGGGTGGCTGTCATAACGAGCACGTGTGGGGGAACGGAATTCTTCATCCAAAGTTTTGCTCGCTGTGCCACACCGAAACGGTGCTGCTCGTCAATCACAACAAGTCCCAGGCGGTGGAAGAGGACATTGTCTTCAATGACAGCATGGGTGCCCACGAGGATGTGGATGTGGCCAGTCACCAATCCCTCAAACACCTCCCTGCGGCGTTTCCCCTTCACTGAGCCTGTGAGCAGTTCCACGCGGATGGGCATGTCGCCTAAGAAGTTGCGAAGTGTGTCAAGATGTTGCTCGGCCAGAATTTCGGTGGGTGCCATGATGCAGGCTTGGCATCCGTTGTCGATGGCTATGAGTGCCACCATCAGTGCCACTAAAGTCTTTCCGCTCCCCACGTCGCCTTGCAAGAGGCGGTTCATCTGGCGGCCCGACTTCATGTCGGCGCGGATTTCCTTGATGACACGCTTCTGTGCTCCGGTGAGTTCGAAGGGCAGGTGGTGGTAGAAGAAGTTGTTGAAATGTTCGCCAATGGTGCTGAAGATGATGCCTTTGCAGCGGAGTTGGCGGTCCTTCACGTAGCGCAGGATGTTGAGCTGCACGTAGAAGAGTTCTTCGAACTTGAGACGGAACTGCGCAAGACGGAGGGCTTCGGGCGAAGAGGGGTAGTGGATGTTGCGCATGGCTTGGTCGTAGGCCATGAGGTGGTGCTGCGCCACAATGTAGGGGGGGAGGGTCTCTTGCAGCGTGTCCTTCAGGAGCTTGAACAGGTTGGCGGTGAGTTTCGCCATGCCTGCCGTGGTGAGTCCGCTCCGCTTCATCTTCTCCGTGGTGTTGTAAGCAGGGCAAAGCCCCTTGAAGACGGTGGGCTGAGTGTCCAAGTCCTTGTCTTGCAAGTTGGGGTTGATGGGATGCTCTTCAAAGAGGTTGCCTGTGGTGCGGGCTTGCTCAAGAAGTTGCGCTGGTGCCTTCTCTATTTCGGGGTGAGCTATCTGGATGCGCCCATTAAACACAGTGGGTTTGCCGAAAATGACATACGGTGTTCGGCAGTCGTAATGACCGGTAGCATATTTGATGCCCTGAAACCATACAAGGTCGATGAAGCCAGTCCCGTCGGAGAAGTGGGCGATGAGGCGTTTGGTCCGTCCTTCTCCCATGCTTTCGAACGACACAATCTGTCCACACAGCTGCACGTTGGGCATGTTGCCGTCAATGTCGCATATCTTATAAATTCGGCTGCGATCCACATACTTATAGGGGTAGTAGGCAAGCAGGTCGCCCACGGTTTGAATGCCGAGTTCGTTGGCAAGCAGGGTGGCCCGGTTGGGACCTACGCCTTGCAGATACTTGATGTCTTGACTGAGGATGTTCACCTTCCTGTTTCGGATTTATTTGAATAACAATGCGGTAATGAAAAAAATGGAATCGCCTTGGGGGGGTGTGCAGTGTTTACTTCACCACCACGCGGTCGCCAAGCATTTTGGCCAGTTGACGTTGTATTTCTCCGAGTTCCTTGATGCGGCGCATCGTGTCGAGGGTCTTCTTAATGTCGGCTTTCACTTCGGGAAGGGTGAGGCTGGCATTGCACTGCTTGAGTTCCTCTTCCACGATGGCGTTTTTGTAGTCGAGCAACAGTCGCGTGAGGTAGGTGGTTTTCAACTCTTCTTCTGTCTGGTCCATTTGGTTGCCCTTGCTGAGTTGGTAGCGTTCGCTGATGAGTTCGGCAGCTTCGCGGCTGATGGCCTCTTCTTGGTTGTTGAGCAGGAACTTTTTGGCAATGAATCCTTCATCATGAACATGGGCGCAGGTGAGTTCCAGCATTTGAGTGTAGAGGGGCGAACGGAGTGTGATGCCGTCGAAAGCGAGGTCTCCCTGGACAAATTCTGCCAGTGTGGTTTGTGTGGGGGTGCCATTCTCGTCCTCACCGTCTATGGTTTGTTCTCCATAACGGGTGACGAGTGTCATGATTAAGCGTTCTATCCCATGGAAACGCTGTTCCGTCTGGTTCTGGCGGGTGGTGATGATGGGAGTGGAGACTTCTGTCTCGTCAGGAAATGCTCCAAAGGGTGGTATGTCATCAGGAATGGGAGGAGGTGGGGTGGCTGAGAGCGGATTGGAATGTGAGGAAGGGGTGTCTTCTGTAGATGCTGGAGAAGCGTCGGCAGATGAGGAAACGGATTGTCCATTGTTCAGCAGACGGTCTTGCCGTTCCCTTTCGCGCTGCGCCTCCTTCTTCATGTTTTCGATGATGGTGGCTCGGTTTTTGTTGGTGCTGCGCATCAGCACGGCCTCGTCCATGTTGAGGATTTCAGCGCATTCGTGCACGTAGGTGGTTCGGATGATTTCATCGGGGATGACCGCGATGCTCATCACTATTTCCTCTGTCAGTTTGGCTCGTCGGATGGGATCGCGTTCTGCATCTTTGAGTAGGAGATTGGTCTTGAAGAGGATGAAGTCTGTTTGATGTGCCGAGACATAGTCTTTGAATTCCTGGGCGTTATGTTTACGCGAAAAGCTGTCGGGGTCATCACCATCGGGCAGGAGGAGTATCTTCACATTCATGCCTTCAGCCAGCAACATGTCTGTGCTTCGGGTGGCGGCATGGATGCCGGCTTCGTCGCCGTCGTAGAGCAGGGTGATATTGTTGGTGAAGCGGTGGAGCAGGTGGATTTGTGCTTCGTTGAGGGCTGTGCCCGAATTGGCCACTACATTTTCAATGCCACATTGGTGCATGGCAAGCACGTCGGTGTAGCCCTCCACCATATACACCATGTCTTCCTTGGAAATTTGTTTCTTGGCCTGGAAAATGCCGTAGAGTTCGTTGGCTTTGTGATAGATGAGTGAGTCGGGCGAGTTGACGTATTTTTGGTTCACTCCCTTGGTGCGTGCATCCAGCACACGTCCGCCAAAAGCCACCACCTTGCCGTTTACGGCTATCCAGGGGAACATGGCTCGTCCGCGGAACCGGTCGTAAATGGTGCCGTTGTCGCGTTTGACGCTGAGCCCCGTATCAATCAGATATTTTTCATTGTATCCCTTTGCCTTCGCTTCGTTCGACATGGCATTGGGGCTGTCAAGGCAAAAGCCAAGTCGAAATTTGGCAATGATGTCATCGCGGAAACCACGGCTGCGGAAATAGGCCAGACCGATGGCTCGACCGTCCTGGTTGTTCATCATCGTCTGACTGAAATACTTGGCAGCCCATTCGTTGACAGCGAACATGCTTTCGCGTTCGTTCATCCGTTGCCGCTGTTCGTCAGTCATCTCCTCTTCCTCGACAGGAATGCCATATTTCTTAGCCAAATGCTTGAGGGCTTCCACATAACTCATTTGCTCCATCTCCATGATGAAATGGACGGAGTTGCCTCCCTTGCCGCAGCTGAAGCATTTGCACACTCCGCGGGCGGGGGAAACGGAAAAAGATGGTGTCTTGTCGTCGTGGAAGGGGCACAATCCTTTGTAACTTGCACCGGCGCGGCGAAGTGTGACATAATCGGATACAACATCAACAATGTTGGCTGCATCTACAATTCGGTCTATGGTGGATTGTGGAATCATGGGAATGAAATCAGAAATAAGAGGTGGAATGAAAAAAGGGTGGTGCAGACAAGCCGCATGGTGATTCCTATTTCTGGATTAAATTGAGAAATTCTTTCCGCTTCTCAATGTTCTCAAACACTCCTGTATAGTAGATGGTTTGGGTGGTGGAGCCTTGCTTTTCGATGCCGCGCATCTGAATGCACATGTGCTGCGCCTCAATCATGACAATGGCTCCAAGGGGATTGAGTGCTTGCTGGAGGCAGTCGCAAATCTGCTTGGTCAGGTGCTCCTGCACTTGTAAGCGATGGGAGAAAATGTCCACCATGCGGGGAATCTTGCTCAGACCCACAATGTGGCCGTTGGGAATGTAGGCCACATGCACTTTACCAAAGAATGGCAGGATGTGATGTTCACAAAGCGAGTAGAATTCTATATCCTTCACCACCACCATCTGGTTGTAGTCCTCTTGGAACATAGCCGACTTGAGCGTGGCGATGGGGTCCATCTCATACCCCTTAGTCAGTTCAAGGAAGGTGCGTGCCATTCGCTCTGGCGTGCGAATGAGGCCTTCGCGTTGTGGGTCTTCTCCAATGACTTCAAGGTTCTGGATACATGTGCTTTTAAGTATTTCTATCTGCTCTTCTCTGTTCATTGCGTTTTACTATATTATTGATAGATATACACTTCACTCTTTACGATGATGGCTCCCTGCGACAATCGTGCCTCTTTCAGCTTGTAGAGGTAGGCGTTGGCTTCCTGGCGTGTGACGAAGTCGCCTACGCGGCATCGCCAGTTGGGGGATTCGAAGGAAGTGTAGGCATGTAACTCTGGAAAAACAGTGGTTACCTTTACTCCTGCACGTTGGGCATTCGTCTGGTCGGTGCGTGAACTTCCACCCCAATATACCTGGATGCGATAGCCACGGGCTTTTGTTTTCTTGCCAGTCTGAATGCCTGGCCAGTCTTTCTTTTCCTCTTTCTTCTCAGGGATGAACTGTTTCTTTCCGTTCACCATATCGTCAAGAATGGAGTCCTGGTGTACTGTCACTGTGCCTTGGCCCGCTACTTTGCTTTGTAAGTGGTCGGTGAAGTTCTGTGCAGACATGGTGATGGTACACAGTGTGATAGAGAGGGCGAATAAGAGAAATCGTTTCATTTGAGTGTAGAAGTCTGATTAAGAATGAATCAATTTTTGAATTGAAACTGAGCAATGAACAATTAATAATTAGCAGGCTTTTCCTGAAAATTATTAATTGTTCATTGCCTATGGATTAGTAGTGATTATTTCCAAGCGTCGATGATACCCTTGAAATCAGCCACTTTCAGTGATGCACCGCCAATGAGGCCACCGTCGATGTCGGGCTTAGCGAAGAGTTCAGGAGCGTTGGATGCCTTGCATGAGCCACCATAGAGGATAGAAGTGTCGGCTGCTACCTCGGCACCATATTTCTCGGCAATCACAGAACGGATGTAGGCATGAATCTCCTCAGCCTGGTCAGCTGTGGCTGTCTTGCCTGTGCCAATTGCCCAGATGGGTTCGTATGCAATGACGATGTTCTTGAACTGCTCTGCAGAAAGGTGAAATACGGAACCTTCCAACTCTGCCTTCACAACTGCGTTCTGCTCATTCTTGTCGCGCTGTGCTTCTGATTCGCCGATGCAGAAGATGACCTTCAAGCCGTTGGCAAGAGCCAAATCCACTTTCTCCTTCAGAATCTCAGGTGTCTCGTTGTAGTATTCACGACGCTCTGAGTGGCCGAGAATCACATACTCTGCTCCTGTGGATTTCACCATTTCGGCCGATACTTCTCCTGTGAAAGCACCAGAAGCCTTGTCGGCGCAGTTTTCGGCACCCAAGCCAATCACGTTGTGATTGATGATTTCAGACACTTTTGCTAAGTGGATGAATGGAGTGCAGATGACAACGCCACAGTTGGGCTTGTCTGCAGCAAGTGCCTCGTTCAGTCCCTTTGCAAGTTCAATACCTTCCTGGAGATTCTTGTTCATCTTCCAGTTTCCAGCAACAATTTTCTTTGCCATAGTCTTGTTGAATTTTTATGAGTTAAACTATATATGTTATTAATTTTCTGATAGTAAGGCATCCATTTCTGCTTCATCGGGCAGGTTGTAGTTGCTCCATTTCCTTGCGATGATGCCGTTGTGCAGAAGCACCAATCCAGGATGTCCGCGCACCACGGTTTTCAGCATCCTTTCCTCTGCCAGATAGTAGGCATACTCAGCCCCCGTGTGGTCATTCCAATACCGTTGCGATGCTGGGTCGGATGAGGCTGTCAGACAATAAAAACCAAGTTCATGGTCTTGTGTGTAGTCGTACAACTCGTTCACCTTGTCAATGCATCCCTCGTCGGCATTGCGCAGGTTGGGGATGACGAGCAGGAAGGTGTAGCCATCTGCCAGCACGATGTCCTCTGTCACATCTTCGTCATCAGCATCAGTAACGTAAAAGTCAGCTGTAGCAAGCTGGGCGGTTTCCAGCGGTGTGCTGCGTGTCTCCACGTAAGTCCATGTGGAGTCGGGGTCATCATCTTCTGGGCTTAGTTCCAGTGTCTTGCCATCTTTTTCGTAGATGATGGACACCTCAAACTTTTTTCCGGAAGCCCCTGTTAATGCTCCGCGTAAGTCTGTTCCCACCTTGTAGGGACGGAAGTCAAATACGGGCAGACAGACGATGCAGTATATGGCATAACCGATGATGGAGCAGAGCGATACAAAGGCAATGAACCATTTTGCACCTGACGAAAAGATGTCCTTCTGTAGTTTGTAGTAGCGGCAGCAAAGAATTGCCGCTCCCAGCAACACAATGTTCTTTCCCAACGTTGCACCATTGCTCAAAATGAGCACATCGCCGAAGCATCCGCAGTCGGACACGGGGTTGGCAATCACTATATAGACAGTCAGGAGTGTCATCATCGCCATGAAGACAACTGTGACTCCAGAGACCGCCTTTTTTTTCATTCCGAAGAGGATGTAGATGCCCAGCGTGAACTCGAAGAATGCGAGCAATACAGCACAGCCGAGCAGGAAGTTGTCTGGCAGGGTGAACTTTACCATCGCATGCATATAGTCCTCCAGCTTATAGACAGTCCCAAGCGGGTCGTTTGCTTTAACGAAACCGCTGAAGATGAAAGTGGCAGCCAACATCAGGCGGCACACATTCACGGCAATGGTGAGTGGCAGAACGGACTTAGTCTTGGTGGTCATGCTGTGCTTCGGAAAGTTTGATGAGTCCAAATACGGAGTAGTTAATCATATCGAGGTAGTTGGCATCGATGCCTTCTGAAATGAGTGTTTGTCCGTCGTGACCCTCAATCTGTTTCGTGCGGTTCAGCTTCATGAGAATCAGGTCGGTGTAGCTGCTCACTCGCATGGAACGCCAAGCCTCGTCGTAGTCATGGTTTTTGCGGAGCATCAGTTCGAGAGCCGACTGGGCATACTTGTCGTAATATTCCATTGCCGTCTCAGCATTCATGTCCTCCGTTTCAGCATATCCCAGTTCCAACTGGATGAGGCCAACGATGCCATAATTGACAATCGCCTGAAACTCTGGAAAGATGCCTTCACCTACCAGCGACACACCTTTCACTTCTAAGCTGCGGATGCGATTGGCTTTGATGTAGATTTGGTCAGTCACTGACGAGGGACGCATAATGCGCCATGCTGCTCCATAGTCATGCAGTTTTTTGCTGAAAATGTCGCGGCAACCAGCCATTGCTTCTTTGAATTGTTGCTGAGTGTCCATATTTGTCTCAAATAATGTGCAAAGGTACAAAAATCTGACGAATTAAGTGTAAAAAAGCATTTAAAAAACAATGCGCCAAGCATTTGTCGTTGCTTGGCGCGTATGATTGGAATGTTGGGGTGCGTTTATTTGCTGGAATTGTGTTTAGCAACGTTGCCTTTCGAGAAACCGTTGTTGACGATAAAGTAGTCTCCTGTTACGTCTTGATTCACGAAATCGAACAACAATGCCGGATTGATGGGTTGTCCCAGCACTCGGGTCTCGAAATGGAGGTGTGAACCCGATGACTTGCCGGTGTTACCACCCAAACCGATGGGGTCGCCTGCACGTACCACCTGATCCTTCTTCACTATCTGTTTGCTGAGGTGACCGTAGAGGGTCTCCAGCCCATTGGGGTGACGAATCACAATGTAGTAGCCGTAACCACTACCATTGTATTTGCAGATGCGCACTTTCCCGTCAAATGCGGCGCGAATGGTGTCGCCGATATAGACTTTAATGTCGAGGCCTTCGTGCTGGCGTCCCCAGCGAGGTCCGAAGGGGGAGTTGATTTTGCGGCTTGGTGTTGGCATGCAGAAACCGCGGAGGTCTATCTTGTAGTTGGAAGGCACAGAGCCGGAGCAGCTTCTGAGGTTATCGGTCCAGTCCGTATAGATGTTCGATGCTGGGTCGTTCAGGTCGGCGGCAGAGAAGCCTAATTTGGAGTTGAGTTTTACGTTGTGAATGTCTTTGAGTCGTTTGTCCGATGGAGCCTGTCTTGCGATGATGTCTTGAGCGAAACTGCTGAGAGATACCATGGAAAGGACGGCGATGCCAATTGCTTTGTTAATTCTTGAAAACTTCACGGTCAGAATGTTTTAGGTGTTGGGTAAAATGGTAAGTGAATAATTTAGTACTCGTCGTTTGCATACAAGTACTGGAAAACGCCAGGTGTGTAATCGAAGATTTCCTCTGGCTTGAAGAATCGGTTCAACTCAATCACCGCATTCTCAGGAGAGTCGGATGTGTGAATGATGTTTTCCTGAAAACTCATACCGAAGTCACCACGTATGGTGCCAGGTGCAGCTTTTCTGGAATTTGTGCTGCCTGTCATCGAACGTACTGTCTCTACAGCATCAACCCCCTCGTAGCAGCAGCAGACAACTGGAGAAGCCATCATGGAATTCTTGATGCGCTGGAAGAAGGGCTTGCCTGCCAAGTGAGCGTAGTGTTCGTTCAGCAATTCATCGGTAAGCTGCATCATTTTCATTCCTGCCAAACGCAGACCTTTGCGTTCAAAACGGGCTGTCACTTCGCCTACGAGTGCACGCTGCACGGCACCTGGCTTCAAGATTACAAGAGTTTTCTCCATTGTTGTTTCCGATATTCTCGTTTGTTTGGATGTTGGTTTACAATTTAATCGCACCGCCATGCATTAACATGGCGATGCCATTATCCAATTCTCGATGCAAAGTTAAGAAATTTATTTTTTATTTACAAAAATGTTTCAGATAAATTACACTTTTTTCACAAATCGAGGCATTTCTTCACTTCGCTTTCTACTTTTGTCAGTTTTGTCTTGCAGAACTCCACCAGGGTTTTGGCCTCTTTCAAATTGGTTGCCAAAGAATCGATGTCCATTTCTCCGCTTTCAATCTGTTTAACAATCCGTTCAAGGCGGCTCATCGCCTGCTCATAAGTCATGTTCTGTTCCATATTGTTTAACCTTAACTTTTTAATTTTTGCTTTCAACCCTTGATCGGATAGTTCCTGCCGCTAACGTGGTTTCAATCTCATCCCCTTCTTGCACATCGCTGGCATCCTTCACGGCCTTGCCGCCAATACGTGTGATGCTGAACCCCAGGCGAAGAATCCTGTCAGGATGGGCACTCTGCAATTTGCTTTCCATCAGCTCGATGTGCTTCTGATGGTTGCGGAGCAAAACAGGGGCATAGAGCACAAGTTGCCGGTCCAACATATCTACTCTCCCTTTCTCCTGTTCAATGCGTAGGGTGCTTTTGCCTGCCAATGCCGTAGCCAATCGTTGAATGCGCATGTTTTCGTTGGCTTTCACGGCCGAGAAGAGTAGGGGAAGCTTGTTGGCCACCAGCTTTAGCCGTGTCATTTCGTTTGTGAGTATTCTACTAGTCATGTCTGTTACACGTGCGGCCCATTCTTCCAGCAAATCCAGCTCCTCCTCCTGATGGTGTATGAGAAACTCAGCTGCAGCGGTGGGAGTTTTTACGCGTGTGTGGGCAATCAAGTCAATCACGGTGTCATCGCGTTCATGTCCGATACCCGTCAGGATGGGAAGCGGGAATTGGGCTACATTCTCGGCCAACAGGAGTGAGTCGAAGCCTTGCAGGTCGGATGTTGCACCTCCACCTCGTATAATGACCACCACGTCCCAGTCATCCATCTGTTGGGCAATCTGGTTTAATGCGGCAATCACGCTACTTTCCACCTCGTTGCCCTGCATGGTGGCTTGAAACAGTTGGGTTGTGAAAGCTAATCCCCGTTTGTTTCCTAACAGTTGATTGCAAAAGTCGCCATAGCCTGCGGCAGAAGCTGATGAAATCACGGCGATACGTTGCAGGAGCCTTGGAAGTGGCAATTCCTTGTTCATGTTGAGAATCCCTTCCTGTTCCAGCTGGTGCAGTATTTCCTGCCTCCTTCGGGCGATGTCTCCCAGCGTGTAGGTGGGGTCTATGTCGGTCACGTTTAATGAATAGCCATAAAGTTCGTGGAAAGTCACTTCCACTTTCACCAGCACCTGCATGCCAGCGGCCAGGCGCTGTCCTGTGGTGTGCTCGAACATGGGTTGGAGGAAAGCCCAGCGGTTGGCCCATACCTGTGCACGAGCTTTGGCAACGATGCCGTTTCCATGAGCCTCCTTCTGTACCAGTTCCATATAGCAATGCCGATTTACGCGCAGTTCGCTGATTTCAGCCTGCACCCAGTATTCGTCATTCAGGGACAGCTCTAATGTCTCCCGCACGAGTCCATTCAACTCAAACAGAGTCAATTCTTCTCTCATATTGTCTTTAATCGCCTCGCAGTGAACCGAAGGTTCTTAACCCTTCATTTTTGCTCTCATCATACCTTAGGCCGTTTCCCTTCCAGCACATGCAGGAACGTGTCATAATCTCTGTCGATGTGGCTCAATTCATACTGTTCAATGTTTAGCGAAAAACGCCCCGGAAGGTCATCCAAACCGAAATATGCCTTGATGAGGCTTACCACGTTGTAAGCGCGGTCATCTTTCCGTTTCATGATAAACAAGCAGCATTTGTGAGCCACCATTTTGTCTTCTGCCAATTTGAGTGTCTTGAAAATTAGGTAGTAGGAGAGGGGAGAGTCCACCTTCAGCAACATCGAAAGTCGAGTCACTTCGCCCTCAATGTGGAAAGCCGCCCACAGTTGCCTCACCTGCTCTTCTGTCTGCAATTCGGGCAACATGATGTTGCCGATTTTTACGATTGATTCAGCGTTTGTCTTCAGCAGGTGCTTATGTAATTCTCGCACGCTCTCCACATCAAAATTCAAGGTCCCGTTTTCAGCCAGATGCCCTACAGCTACCGCTCCACTCAGAAATGCCGCCCTCTTAAATATAATAATGTGTAGCAACGTCTCCCAAAAGAGGGTATTGTCCAACAGGGGAAGCACCTCTTCGCGCATCACACGTTGCATCTGTCTGAACTCCATGTTGCTCAGACTTCGCAGCATCCGCTCCAGTCCTTCCCAGTCGCTACTGCCAATGTATGGCATCACTTTCTCTTTCAACGTCATGTGGTTTTCAAAACAGCTTCATTTTGATGGGCTAAGTCTCTCAATTATCCCTTCCACAAGATTTTATAACCTGTGGAGAGATTGTTCAATCTTTTGTACGGCAAAGGTACGAAAAAAAACATACAAAAATACATTTTTTTTAAAAATAGTTAAATTTCCTTCATTTTCTTATGCAAGGAGGAGGAAGACGAAGTCAAATAGCACAGAATGTGTCGCAGGAGAGAATATATCTGCATCTACGGTTCTTTTCAACTTGCAACTTGAAAAAAGAATTCCATAGACTCATTTCATCATTTGAATCGACATACAAAAATTGAATTGCCATCCCCAAAAGAGAGATAGAAAGCTCTCTAACTGAAAAGTGTACCACCCATTCTAATCGAAAAGTGTACCACTAACCAATTGTTTGTTTTGTGTCTTTCGGTCTGTGAATATGGAGCTGCGGAAGTGAGGTGAATAGCAAGAAACCTTAGTTTGACGTAGGCAAATGAACGGAATTGAAGCGTTTCAGAGTCAAATGAGCGGATTTTTGTTTGATTTTTATGCATTTTTAGGGTGATTTTTCGGTGTGCAACAAATATGGTATCACTATGACAATCATGCGATTGTATAAAAAAGTGCGTGGAGCATAAAATGGCGTTTAGAGGAAGAAATCTTGCCGTTTCGTCCCCAAATCACTACAATTCGAGCAAGAAAACGATAAGAAACATGGGAACAGTGAAGGTGTATATGGTAATCCAAAAGTGTACCACTTAGTAATTGAAAAGTGTACCACTTCCCAATCGTTGGCAAAATTACATTTAATCCAACAGACTTCCAAAT
>CADAPC010000063.1 GCA_902789725.1 uncultured Bacteroidales bacterium | reverse complement strand
CGCGCCGATGGTACTGCACCGCAATGCGGGAGAGTAGGTCGCCGCCTTCTTGAGGAGGACGCTTTCCGGAGAAATCCGGTGAGTGTCCTCTTTTTGTGTTCTTTTTATTTTTCTTATTTGAGATAGAGGATGAGAAAGAAAAAATCGCTATCTTTGCACAAAATTATAGATTCATGCAGATAAAGGTTACAGCACCACACAAAGTACAGGGACGAATCTTTCTTCCATCGTCTAAAAGTATCAGTAATCGAGCTTTGGCAATTAGGGCTTTGTTAGAGGGTTCTCTGCAGGGCGCGAACTCTTTGCCCAGTATTGAGAATTTGAGTGATTGTGATGATACCCGGGTGATGATGCATTGGCTTAATGAGTGTCCGGAGGTGGTGGATATTGGCGCGGCGGGTACTGCTATGCGCTTTTCTACGGCTTTGCTGGCTGTCAGTGAGGGTACTCGCGTCATTACTGGTAGTGAGCGGATGAAGAACCGCCCCATCGGTGTGTTGGTGGATGCGTTGCGTATCTTAGGTGCAGAGATTGAATATGTGGAGAAGGAGGGTTTCCCTCCCTTGAAAATTGTGGGTCATGCCAACTTGAAGGGTGGGGAAGTGACGCTTTCTGGTAGTGTCAGTTCTCAATATTTGTCTGCCTTGCTGATGATTGGTCCTACATTGAGGGAGGGATTGCGGCTTGTTTCACCTGATAAGATGATTAGTAAGCCCTACATCGACATGACCTTGGCTGTAATGCGTCATTATGGTGCACAGGCAGAATGGGAGGATGATAAGACTATTGTCGTGAAACCGGTTGGGTATCGTCCTACTCCTTATTTTGTGGAGAGTGATTGGAGCGCGGCCAGTTATTGGTATGAGGTGGTTGCTCTTTCTCCCATTGACGATGTGAAAGTGATGCTGCCTGGCTTGTTTGCTGAAAGTTTGCAAGGGGACAGTCGCGGAGCTGGTGTGTTTGAACGGTTGGGTGTGCTGACAGAGCATCGTGGCAATGAGGTTATATTGCGAAGGGGTGGAAGGTGTGTATCACGTCTCGAATATGATTTTATCGAGATGCCAGACTTGGCACAGACGTTTGTAGTCACTTGCTGCATGCTGGGAGTTCCTTTCCATTTTACGGGTTTGCAGAGTCTTAAAATTAAGGAGACAGACCGAATAGAGGCACTGAAGAAGGAATTGGCAAAATTAGGATTTCTGCTTGAAGACCGCAACGATTCTGAGTTGTTGTGGAATGGATTGCGGAAGGATGGAGCTGGAATTTATTCCGATGAAATCGCCATAGACACTTATGAAGACCATCGTATGGCTATGGCTTTTGCTCCTGTTGCGTTGAAGGATGGTAACATACGCATCAACAATCCTCAGGTCGTATCGAAATCCTATCCTCGTTTTTGGGACGATTTGAAAAGTGTTGGTTTTGAAATTATCGAGCAATGATTTATTTGATAATAGCATTGATTGTGTTAGGCATAATAGCCTTTGCCGCAGGTTTCTTTCGTGAGAAGAAGCTAAAGCGTCAATTAGACCGGGGAGAGATTACTGAACTCCCCTCCATCAAGCAGGTGGAGGATATGGAGTGTTGCGGACAGCATGAGACTTGTGAGAAAGAAAGTCTTTTAGCGGCAGTCAGCAAGCAGATAGAATACTTTAACGACGAAGAACTTGACCGTTTCCGCGGAGTGGAAAGCAGTGATTATTTGCCCGATGAAATCGAGGAATTTCGTGATGTGCTCTATACTATGAAGGAAGACGAAGTGGCTGGTTGGGTGCGTTCTCTCCAGTTACGTGCCGTCGCACTACCAGATGAACTGAAGGATGAAGTCTTCATGATTGTGGGCGAACGTCGTACTTGATAATACAGAAGTTAGTTTCGCCTTTTTATGTTTTGCCCTCACCGCCAGCCTGAAAGCAGACGGAAAGAAATACGCCTTGAAAAAAGTGCCCAAAGTAGGCATAAACCAGAAATGCCTTGCAGGGGAAGAACTCCCGCCTCGTGAATCTTCGCGGGTCACCTGCAGCTAAATCTGTTAGTTGCGGATTTTAAGATGAGGAGATTTTCGTTTTTTTTGATACCTAACATAGTGTGTACTTAATTTGCTTATAATTATAACGTTAAACTGCTGCAAAACCTAACATGTTCCTAACATAAACCTAACATGAAACCTCATGCGCATAGGTGCGTGGATGTTAGGTTGCATGTTAGGTTTATGTTAGGTGTCATGTTAGGTGTTGAGAGAGCGAGAATTGCATAAATATGCAAAATATTCAATAGAAAATTACCCTACGGAAGAAAATTTGTTGGTAGGCGGACAAAATTTTTTTCCATAGTTAGGGAATTTTTTCTGCATAGGCACGCAGAAAAAGCAATTCGGAAAATGAATAATTATGCAATTCGTATGCATAAATATGCGAGTCATGTTAGGTTTTGAGAGAAAAACAGATGAATTGTAAAAAGAGCTATCAGTCGTCCTTGCCAAAGCTGACGGTGACGCTTGCTGGTTTGTCGGCTGGTTCGCCATTTGTCAATCCCGGACGCCAGCGAGGCATGCCTGTGACGATGTTGAAAGCGGCTGTGTCGAGGGTTGAACCAGCTGATTTGGTGACTTCGGCACCATAGATGTTCCCTTTCTTGTCCACCTTGAAGCTGACCACTACGTCGCCCTTGCCGTTTACGCCTGAATGGAGCAACTTTTTCTTCAAGTATGCCTGCAAAAAAACCTCCCCGCCAGGAAATTCGGGGTCGGTGTCGGCTTTTGCTGCTTGTCCATTCGTTGTTTTAGAAAGGCTGTCCGTCTTGGTTCCTTGCAGGATGGCTTCCTTGTTCTTCGAACCAAAGCCTTGCATTTGAGCTGCTTTCAATTTCTCTTCTGCACTTTGGGCTTGAGCATTCAAAGCCATCAGTCCTAAAGCGAACAATACTGCGAGTTTATTCAGTTTCATATTCGTTTTCATGTTTTTAAACGTTGTAATTCTTTTTTCAGGGGGCAAAGTTAGCGACTTTGCGCCGAATGAGCAACTTCAATGCTAAAATATTCACATTTTTTGTGATAAAACGAGAAATTTGTGCTAACTTTGCAAATCTATAAACGTATTCACTTATCTAAAACAAGATTCAATATGCGACTTGACGGAAGAAGAGAAAGTTCCAATGTGGATGACCGACGCGGTGGTGGTGGAGGTCTGAAGCTTGGAGGAAAAGGTGGCTTGGGTATTGGCGCCGCTATTGTGATAGGGCTGATTACCTATTTCATGACGGGCGACCTGAATCAGGCCTTTCAGGCGGCCGGCTCGGCTGGCGACCTGACCACTGTGACCATGGGAGCCAGTGGGCAGAATGAGCCTTATCAGCCCACGGCTCAGGAGCAAGAACTGGAGCACTTTGCCCGTCAGGTGCTTGCCTCGACGGAAGACGTGTGGACGGCTGAGTTCAAAAAAATGGGCAAAAACTACGAGGCTCCAACGCTGGTGTTCTTCAACGGAGCGGTGCAATCGGGCTGCGGAGGTGCCAGTGCCAGTTCTGGTCCCTTTTATTGTTCGGCCGACCAGTGTGTGTATATCGACCTCTCCTTCTTCACCACTATGCGTAAATCGCTTGGTGCAGATGGCGATTTCGCCTACGCCTACGTGCTGGCTCACGAGGTGGGGCATCATGTGCAATATCTTTTAGGCAATTTGGGACGTGCGCACGCTAAGATGGCTAAGCTCCCAGAGGCAGAGGCCAACAAGGTGAGTGTGCAGATAGAACTGCAAGCCGACTGCTTTGCGGGCATTTGGGCATACCATGAGCAGCAAATGTTTGGTTCGCTTGAGGAGGGCGATTTTGAGGAGGCCATCCAAACGGCTCAAGTCATTGGCGATGACTACTTGCAGAAGAAGGCGCAGGGCTATGTGGTGCCAGAAGCTTTTAACCACGGAACCAGCCAGCAGCGCATCAAGTGGTTTAAGCGCGGCTTCACAACGGGTCAGCTTTCTGCGGGAGACACATTCTCTTATAACTACGAGCAGCTGTAAGGGAGTTGAGAATTAAGAATTGGAAGTTAAGAGTTAAGAAAGAATCTAATTAAAAGCCTTTGGCTCGCCGTCAGGCAACCTTTAGCATGGCGCAGCCAATTTTGATGAAACATAAAACTTATTCATATTAGCAAACCCAAAAACATTGAAAACTATGGCAACTTTTTCATTAAGTATCTCTGAAGCCATCTCTACGGGATGGGAATATGCAAAAAGGTACGGCTTGCTCGTTGCAGTTATCTACCTCATTGTCGGTGTTGTGTCGGGCGGGGCACAAAATTTCTTCGGTTCCCTTGCCGGCAGCGACTCTCTCAATCTCATGTCTGAAGCAATTGCGCGCGGAGACTATGAAAGCATAGGCAAGTATGCCCAAGAATACAATAGTTCCGCCTTCGTCCAGCTTGGTTCTATTGTGTCAATCATCATCACAATCATCGTTTCAGTCGGTCTCTACAACCTGGCACTTGGGCTGATGAGCGGACGCTACGCTTCTGTGGAATTTGAGGCATTCAAGGTGCCTCTGGCTGTTTATCTGAAATTTTTCGTTGTAGAGCTTTTGGTGGGCATCTTGGCTTTTATCTCTGGAATGTGTTGCATTATTCCAGCTTTCTTTGTGGTGCCACGCATCATGTTTTCCGGCATTTATCTTATTGACCACCCTGATGCAGGCATTATGGAATCCATCAAGGCCAGTTGGAACATGACCCGCGGCAACACCCTCTCGCTCATTGGCATGTTTTTTGCCTTCTTCGGCATCATATTCCTTGGTGTTCTCTGCTGCTGCATTGGCGTTTACTTTGCTGAGGCCATTTTGCTCTTCTCAGCCATTGCGGCGTACAATCAGCTGAAAGGCAATCTAATCTAATCATTCTTGTTCCTGTGGCTTCGCCTGCATGACAAATGGACACGGTTCAGCCACGGTTCTCTACAAATTGAGCATATTTTGACGGTTTCAGAACTTATACATAAAAACAGTGGGACAGCCTTCTCGTTCGAAGTGCTGCCCCCACTGAAAGGAACAGGCACGCAAGCGCTCTTCAACACGATTGATGCGCTGAAAGAATTTGAGCCTGAATATATCAACATCACTACCCACCGAAGCGAGTATGTGTATGTGGAGCAGACCAATGGCACCTACATCCGCCATTTCATTCGCCGCCGTCCAGGTACGGTGGCTGTGGCGAGTGCCATCATGCAGAAGTATGGCATCAAGGTGGTGCCCCACGTTGTGGTGAGTGGCATGACCAAAGAGGATATCGAGTACATGCTGCTCGATCTTCAGTTTCTGGGCATTCAGGACATCCTTGTGCTGCGTGGCGACAAAGCGAAAGACGAAGCTAAGTTCTTGCCCTTGAAAGATGGTTATAGCCATGCTACGGAACTCATTGAACAAATCAACCAGTTCAATCAAGGGAGATTTGTTGACGGCACTTCCATCAAGGTTCCAGGCAAGCCTTTTTCATACGGAGTGGCTGCTTATCCGGAAAAACATGAAGAGGCACCTAATTTGGAATTTGACCTGCAAGTGCTCAAGCAGAAGCAAGACCTTGGAGCCGACTATGCCGTGACTCAGATTTTTTACGACAACTCGAAATATTTCCGTTTTGTTGAGCTGGCTCGTCAGGCAGGCATCACCATTCCCATCATTCCGGGCATCAAGCCGATGGGCAAACGAAGCCAGTTCAATGTCTTGCCCAAAACCTTCCACCTCGACCTGCCAGAAGAACTCTCACAAGCCATGTCGCGTTGCAAAAGTGATGAAGAAGTGAAGCAATTAGGAATAGAATGGGGCATCCAGCAGTGTCGCGAACTCATGCAGCATGGAGTGCCCAGCATCCATTTCTACTCAATGGGAGTGGCTGACAGCATTCGTGCTATTGCAAAGGAAATTTACTAAAAAGGAGTGGTATCAATGACCTTCGACCAAATCATCGGACAAGCTGCCACCAAGCAGCATCTCTTGGACGAACTGCGCCAGGGGCGTGTGGCTCATGCGCTCATGTTGCATGGACCCGAAGGCTGCGGTGCCCTGCCATTGGCGGTAGCTTACGCACAGATGCTTCTGGGGGAAGGGTCGATGGTGGAGAAATTGCAACATCCCGACCTCCACTTCGTTTTCCCTATTTATAAAAAGACTTCGGGCAAAGATTCCTACTGTGACGATTTCTTGGCAGAATGGCGTGAACAACTCCTTTCTCGCCCCTATTTCGGCATGCCGGAATGGATGAATATGTCGGGAGCCGAGAATCAGCAACTTATGATTTATGCCAATGAAAGCGAAGCCATTCTGCGCAAGCTCAGTTTGAAAGCCAGCCAGGGAGGCTACAAGGTGATGATTATTTGGCTACCCGAAAAAATGAATACGGAATGCGCTAATAAACTCCTCAAACTCCTTGAAGAACCTCCGGCGCAGACTGTTTTCCTGTTGGTGAGCGAGCAGCCCGACCGCGTGCTTCAAACCATCCGTAGCCGTACACAAATGATTGCTGTGCCGCGCCTGGCTGAAGAGGAGGTGGAGCAGGCCCTTGTGGAACACTATAGCATCTTGCCCGCCGAGGCACATCGCATAGCCCGTTCCTGTGCGGGCAATATGGCTCAGGCCATCCGCATCATCACCAGCAATACCGAGGGGGAATACTTTTTTGAACTTTTTGTGGAACTCATGCGCCTTGCATACGCTCGCAAGGTGAAGGAAATGAAAATGTGGAGCGACCGTGTGGCAGGCATGGGAAGGGAGCGCATCAAGGCCTTTTTGGAGTATTGCCAAAGGATGATACGTGAAAATTTTATCTACAACTTTGGACGCCAAGAGGATCTCAACTACATGTCGGAACAGGAATCTCAGTTTGCTGTCCGTTTTGCTCCTTTCATCAACGAGCGCAATGTGATTGGCATCATGCAGGAACTTTCTCTCGCCCAGCGAGACGTTGGCCAAAATGCCAGCCCCAAAATCGTCTTTTTTGATTTCGCGCTCAAGATGATTGTCCTCATCAAAAATCGTTGAATACTTTCCTTCTGTGGCTTTGAATTTTTAATCTTTAATTATTCTCCCACGAATGGTACGAATTTCACGAATTTTTAGTTCGCCCAAGGCTGTCGTTCCTGTCTGTTCAATCCGTTGCTGAAAATAGATACAGATACATACAGAATTTAATTTTTAAATATTTATTTTTTCATGATAGATCAATTCAAATGTGGCAACTGCACAGGCAGCATCTGCGTTCAAGGTTGCAGTCGCCATGCTGATAAACTCAACACCTACGACTGGCTGGCCGATTTGCCCGACAATGCTGAGGCTTCAGACATTGTTGAAGTGCAGTTTAAGCCTCCTCGCAAGGGCTATTATATCAATGTGAATAAAATTCCCCTCGAGAAGGGCGATGTCGTTGCTGTGGAAGGGAATCCGGGGCATGATGTCGGCACGGTTACAATGACGGGTCGTCTGGTGTCTTTGCAGCTGAAGAAAGCTAACCTCAAACCTGGTACTGAGTTGAAGAAAATTTATCGTAAGGCGCGTCAGGCCGACCTCGACAAGTATGAGGAGGCCAAGAAGCGTGAGCATGAGACGATGATTGAAAGCCGACAGATAGCCCTACACTTGGGTCTTCAGATGAAAATTGGCGATGTGGAGTATCAGGGGGATGGAAACAAGGCCATTTTTTACTACATAGCAGATGAACGCGTCGATTTCCGTCAACTCATCAAGGTGTTGGCCGACCGTTTTCATGTGCGCATTGAGATGAAGCAGATAGGTGCTCGCCAAGAGGCTGGTCGTATAGGCGGCATTGGGCCTTGTGGGCGCGAACTCTGTTGCGCCACTTGGATGACCAATTTCAGTTCTGTCAGTACAGCTGCCGCTCGTTTCCAAGACCTATCTCTCAATCCGCAAAAGCTGGCCGGACAGTGCGCTAAGCTTAAGTGTTGCATGAACTACGAAGTGGATCAGTACATGGAGGCACTCAAACAACTGCCGTCTCGTGAGATTTCTCTCCACACTCAAGACGCAGAGTATTTCTTTTTCAAAGCAGACATTCTCCGCCACTTGCTCACTTATTCTACTGATAAAAAATTCCTTGCAGGTGAACAGACCATTACGGCACGTCGTGCATTTGAGATTATCCAGATGAATCGGGAAGGAAAGAAACCAGCCTCGCTTCTTGAGGAAGGAAAGGATCCAGAACCTACATCGCTCGATCTTCTTGATCAGGAAAACATCAATCGGTTCGACTCCCAAAACGCTAAACGCAAGAAAAAGAAGAAACATCGCGGTGGAGGAGGCGAGGTGCCACAAGATGGCTCGCGCCCTTCGTCGCGCAAGGGAACTCCTAAAAGGAATGGCGGTAATGATTAGTAGTGTACAAAACCCACGGGTGAAAGCGGTGTTGGCATTGCAACAGAAGTCGGCCGAGAGAAGGCGCACAGGCTTGTTTGTGGTGGAAGGCAGGAGAGAACTGGAGCATTGTGTGGAGGAGAGGTTTGAGGTGGAGAGTGTGTATGTGTGTAAGGAGATGGTGGGGGAGGGCGAGGATGTGTGGATGGATCGCTTAGAGGTGATAGAGGTGACGAGAGCTGTGTATGAGAAGATGGCATATAGGGGAAGCACAGAAGGAATGATAGCCGTGGTGAAGGAGCGAAAGCTACAGCTGGGCGACTTGAGGTTGAGGGAAAAACCATTACTGATGGTGGTGGAGCGTGTGGAGAAGCCTGGGAATCTGGGAGCCATCTTACGCAGTGCGGATGCTGCCGGAGTGGATGCTGTGATTGTGTGTGATGCCTTGACCGACCTTTGGAATCCGAATTTGATTAGGAGTTCTATTGGAGCCGTGTTTACTGTTCCTTGTGTGTTGTGCGGAAGCGACGAATGCATTTGCTTTCTGAAAGAGAGAGGTGTGCAGATATTGACAGCTCAGCTACAGGATTCGGAAGAGTATTATGACGTGGACATGAAGCAGGGGACCGCGATAGTGATGGGTACAGAAGCAACGGGATTGACGGAAGTGTGGAGACAGGCAGCTGATGCGCACATTCGGATTCCGATGTTAGGACGCTTGGATTCGTTGAACGTGAGTGTGAGTGCAGCGGTGCTGCTATATGAAGCCGTAAGGCAGAGAGGTGAGGCATTTATGAGTTAAGAGCCTTTAGCGCGCTGTCAGGTAGCCTTTAGCTCAGTGTGGCTAATTGGGAATTAAAAGTTAAGAATGAATCAGCAATATGATGAAGATGAGTCTGTTTGGGGTGATGATTCTTTGGGCAGCGATGGGATTTGCTCAAGGAGAGTATCACATCAAGAATTTTGGGGTGACGGATGAGTTGAAAGTTCGTGGCTCCACTTGTCTGGCACAAGTGAATGGTTTCATGTGGATTGGAACATCAACAGGACTGGTGGGCTTCGATGGGACTCATGCGTATGTCTATACCATTCCCGATGAGGACAATCGGGGCGGCTATTATAGCCGTGTGACCGCTATTGCACCAGACTCCTCTGACCAGTTTTGGGTGGGTTCGAGAAGAGGCATCTATCTTTTTGAAATGATGACGCAACGCCTGGTTCATTTTAAAGCAAAGGGCATGCCTGAATCGCCTAACGTTTCGGCTCTTCATTTTGATGGTGAAGGGCATCTGTGGGCCATTTTAGATGGGCAGGCTTATGTGATAGACGTGGTAAAGAAGAAGGCTGAATGTGTGGGTGGAGGTTTGGTGTCGCCTTCTTGCCTGAGTGTGACTCATGACGGAACGGTGTGGCTGGGTGATAGGGACGGCACCTTATACCGCTATGATTTGCCCAATCGACGGTTGCGCTCCTATGTGGTGAAGCCTGAGGGGATGGAACGGTTCGGAAATATTGTGAGTGTCACAGAAATGGGGGATGGACAGTTAGCTCTGCTTTCTGGTGAGGATGGCTTGGTGCTGTTCTCGCCCAAGCAGTTCACGTCGCGATTGTTGCTAACAAAAGATGACCAGGGAAAACGGCTGATTGGGCATACTGCCATCACGCCCGATGGGGAGAATTTGTGGATAGGTACGGAGAATGGCATCGTCATTTTTCGGTTGAGGGATGGACGGTTGACGGGCATTCGCGAGTCGCGCCACTCCATGAATTCACTTTCCGACAATGCCGTCCACTCACTCTGTGCCGATGACGACAATGGCGTGTGGGCAGGCACCTTTTTCGGAGGCATGAACCGCATCAGTCTTTCTCCTCAGAACTTCACGGTGACCATGCCAGAGGGCGAAGACGAAGAAGTGGGTGTGGTGCGCGAAATCTGTGCTGACAATCAGCGGCATCTGTGGGTCGGCACAGAAGATGGCGGACTGTATCTTTATGACCGGGAGTGTGCCAAACTGACATTGGCAACGGTGGATTGGGGTGCAGCGTTGGCTCCGTTTAATGTGCAAGGTCTGATGGTGGTGGATGATGAACTGTGGGTTTCGACCATCTTAAATGGTATTTATGTGGTGGATACGAAGACGATGCAGCTGAAAAAGAGGTTTGAGAGGACGAACACTTCGAGAACGGGACAGAACATCGGTGGGGTGAGCCTGTGTGAGCAAAATGGAACAATTTTTGTGGCTTCGTCATCTGCAGGGGTCTATATTTTTGATGAAGAGACGGAAACGTTCAATCTGATGCCAGAAATGAGGGGGCTGATGGCGCATCATCTGTGTGCCGATCGTGCTGGAAATGTATGGCTGGCGACGAAAGACAAGGGATTGTGGAAAATAGAACAGCAGCGAGATGGGACGTGGAAAGGCAAACAGACTTCTTTTTCCTACAAGGGAACGAACGTGGTGATGGAAGATTCAAGAGGACTCTTCTGGGTGGGGACAGACATACATGGGCTGATGTATTATAATGATGAAACAGGAGAAACAGGCCAATTGGATGTGTCTGAGCGGCTGAAGCATCAATCGGTCAACAGTATTGTGGAAGATTATCATCACCGTCTCTGGATTGGAACCTTTGACGGACTTTATAGCTATAACCTTGAAAAGCGAGTGATGAATCACTCCATGGTAGTAAATGGTTTGCCGTCAGATTATATGAATTATTCTGCCAGCTTTCTCGACAAGGAAGGTAATGTCTATGTCGGCACTTATAAGGGATTGGTGAGTTTCAACCCTTCTACATTCGTCCTTTCGCGCGAACGCCTGAAACCTTATTTCTTAGATTTAGAGGTGAACGGCATGCACATTATGCCGGGGGACAGCACGGGTATATTGAAACAGACGCTCTTCATGACGAAGGAACTTTCACTCACGCGTGCTCAAAACACGTTCACGCTGACTTATGCAGTTCCTAAATATAGTAACAGTGAGGTTATTTGGTATCGTTATCGACTGAATCCAGACGAGCCATGGGTAGTGACAGATCAAACCCGGAGTTTGCATTTGACTAACCTCTCGACAGGAACTTATCGCATCACCCTCCAGGCCAGCTACAATCCCGACATTTGGGAAGGAGAGCCTGCTGTGCTCATTGTCACGGTGGCATCCCCGGGGTGGCTCAGCACAGGAGCAATTTTGAGCTATGTGGCTTCCATCATCTTTATAGTGGTGATTGTGATGTCGCTCATCCAGCGAGGAAAGAAATCGGATAGAAAACTTTTACTTTTTTAATCTTTTTTAGACTTTGAACAGAATCTTTTTATCTTTTATATTGGCATCCCTGTCTATATGGGTATTGGGGCAGGAAATGGACGGTTCTATGCGCGGCCGCATTGAACATGTGAAAAGTGGGCGTCCGCGGCAGTCTTTAGGGCAACATCGCATCGGTTCTTCAAACATGGCCCCACTGAGATGCATGGGCTCTCCCCGAATACCCGTCATCTTGGTGCAGTTTCCCGATTTGGCTTTCTTGGAGGATAAGGGGAATGAGGGTGTCAACCAATTGTATGAGGATTTCTTTAACGCGGCCGAAGGAGTGCAACCAGGCCAGTCGCATTGCTCGGTAAAGGAATATTTTCGGAGTCAGTCCGACGGACAATTCATTCCTCAGTTCGACATCATCGGTCCAGTCACTCTTCCTCAAGGTTATGCCTATTATGGGCAAGACAAAGGGGGAGCCATGGACATACGCATTCACGAGTTCTATCGCCATGCTTGTCAGCAAGCCATTCGTGGCCAAATCGATTGGACATTGTATGACAATGATGGTAACGGGACGGTCGATTTTGTCTTCTTCATCTATGCTGGGAATGGGCAGAATCAACAGGGGATGAGTTCGGACTACATTTGGCCTAAAGAAAACATGTCGAGCATGACGGTGAAAAGCGATGCACAAACTGGAGCCGACGAGGAAAGCAGCGAACCTTTTTCTGTCACCTTTGGAGCTTATGGCTGCACGAACGAATTATACAATGGGGAGATAGATGGCATAGGGCCTTGCGTTCACGAATTGTGTCATGGTTTAGGACTGCCCGATTTCTACGACACCAACAGCGTTGCCTATGGAATGGACTACTGGGATGTGATGGATTCGGGCTGCTACAAGGACGGTGGGTACATGCCCATTGGCCTGTCGGCTTACGAGCGAGATTTCTTCGGATGGAAGCCATTGGTGGAACTGGATCCCGATTCGGCTTATTATCTCACCCTTCGTCCGTTAGAGCTGGATGGAGTAGCCTATAAGGTGGTGAACAAGGCCAATGCCAATGAGTATTTCATTTTGGAAAACCGCCAAAATATAGACACCGACCTCTATTTGGGGTGGATGAACTCGTATCAGTACGAAGAATACGGGGCGAACCATGGTTTGATGATTACCCATGTGGATTACAGTTCTTCGGCGTGGGTAATGAATACCGTGAACAGCAACAAATCGCATCAGCGCATGACCCTTGTGCCTGCCGACGGCGAGCTAATCTCTTCTATTACGAGAACCGATGGCGTGTGGGGCAAATCGACTCATGGCGATCTTTATCCTGGCGATGAAAACCAGACGGAAATGTCCTCCTATGCTGTGTTTCATGGAAAGGCGTTGGGCCAGACCATTAACAATATTACAGAAACAACAGATGGCCTTATTCGCTTGAGCATTAACGGAGGAAAACCGGAAGATTCGTATGATTCTGAAGATCAGGAGGGACTATTTGAACCAGATATTCCTGAAATAAGATAAATCCAAGAATATTATAAGTTCTTACCCGCTTCAGTCGTTTTTTCTGTATCCGTTTCCTTCATCACAGCAAAAGGTTATGTTCTAAAAATTAGCTTTCAATTGTTTTTAGTTGATTTTGGAGTAGATTTGGGTGCAAGACCGCAGGGGCATAGCGAGCTATGGCCCAAGGGATGATGCCCAAAGATGCCCAAAAGCAACAAAAACAATGGAAGATAATCATCTCAGATTTAGTAATTATTAGAACATACCTTAAACTTTTCTGGTTGTGGATAGTCCAATTCAACGTAAACGCTATCAGAATGACTATCTATTATCATTATCAACAATCTAAATCAATCGTGAAATGAAAAAGTTTATCCTTTCAGCACTTGCATTAGTGCTTTTCTCCGCAGCTGCAATGGCTCAGAGAGGTAATGGACGCCAGTTCAATCCGGCGCAGATGTACCAAACAATGGCAGAGAATCTTGCCAAACAGCTGAAACTAAAGAAGGAAAAGGGCGACAACTTCAAACTGCTCTATATTGACTATCAGAATGCTCGAGCCAATGCCGAAAATCCGAGGGGGGAAGCCAACAACGAGAAAATTGATGTGAAGAAAATGACGGACGAAGAAGCCAATGCGCTCATTCAGCAGCAATTTGATGCTCAGGAAGCCCAGTTGGCTATTGACAAGGAGTATCTCGCCAAATTCCTTGAAATTCTCACTCCAGTAGAAGCAGCTCAGGTATTTGTGCGTCGTTTGAGTATGCAGAGCATGATGGGTGGCATGGGTAACATGATGCGCGGCATGAATCGTGGCGGCGGCTTCGGTGGAGGCGGTGGCTTCGGTGGAGGCGGTGGCTTCGGCGGAGGCGGCGGCTTCGGTGGCGGCGGCTTTTGATCTTTGGTTTTATTAAAATTCTGTCGAGTTGTTGGGCAGAAATCCTGTTTTTAGTTGATTTTGGAGTAGATTTGGGTGCAAGACCGCAGGGGCATAGCGAGCTATGGCCCAAGGGATTAAGCCCAAAGATGCCCAAAAGCAACAGAAACAATGGAAGATAATCATCTCAGATTTAGTAATTATTAGAACATACCATAATGTAAAAGATATAGTGAATTAAAGATTAGGAAAAGATTTTGTGACATGCAATATATATGGTGGGTAGGGTTGCTTAGTTGAAAAAGGAAGAAGATTTTAGCTTAAAACGATAAAAGTATGGAGGAAAAATGAAAAAAATATATCTTTTTATGGTTTTTTCGCCATTTTCGTAAAAATCTTTGTGAAACGTAGCGATTATGTGAATCTTATTTTTTAACTTTGCGATCAACATAAGTACCTATTATTATATATTAACTAACTCTGTTTTTTAGTAGGGAGTCTGGGATGTGAATCCAGGGCTTCCTTTTTTGTATCTACAAGCGCAAAGACTTGTTTGTCCTAAAGTAACGGAAAAAGAATAAAATGCACAAACTTTTATGAGAATATAATTCTACGGACTCAAAGGACTCAAAGGACTGTCCTGTAAGTCCCGAAAGTCCGTAGACAAAAAGAACCCCTAAGGAGTCAAGGAGCCAAGGAGTGGCCCCGCCAGAAAAAACTCCTAAACTCCCAAACTCCTTAGAATAATAATTCAAGTTGAAATGACCTGTAGATGCATGCTGCATTAGCTCGACGTAGCCAACCTTTAGCTCGACGTAGTCAATCTAACGAATGTTTTTCATCCCACTTAATCCACCTCTTTCTTTTTCGACCACGAATCTAACAAATCTAACGAATGTGGATGTTCTCCTCAACTCACTTCATTCTCCTTTCTTGTTGAATTGGCTACGCCGAGCTGAAGGTTCGTGAGATTCGTGTGATTCGTGTTCGTTAAAAAAACTCCATGTTATTCTTTTTTCGACCACGAACTTAGAGCTCGGCATAGCCAATCGCACGCTTTATCACTTTGTATTTGCGACAAAGGTATTAACTAACGATTATTTTTTTATATTTTTCTTTCGTCATGCGAAGCGTAAAACACTTGAGGAAGTTGAATAATAACAAATACTACGGACTCAAAGGACTCAAAGGACTGTCCACCAAGTCCCAAAAGTCCGTAGACAACAAAACATCCGCAGAGGAAAAATGTAGGGAGGTGATGAACAAGTTCCGCCTCTGCCCTTGCTTCGTTCGTCGGTTGGAAAAACACGGAACGTGTTGAGAGCCAACCTCCTTAATCGTAAAATTAGTGGAGGAGAGTACTTCAGAAAGTTATATCATTTATATTTTGTGTTCGGATAGTGTTCGGATAGAGTTTTGATAGACTTCGGTATGACTTCGGTATGACATTTCAATGTCTTTTTCGGAAAGGGAGTGACACATTTTATGTTTTTTCCATGCAATTTCGCCCGCCTTCATCACTTTTAACGCAGTACGAAATTTCACATAAATACGTATTTATTATGGCAAGACCAATCAGAGAAACCCCCGTGCTGAAAGGCGAGGATGCCTTCAACTTCGAGATGCGAAGGCTGGAGGTGGAGCACATGAGCAAGGAGCAGCGGACCGAGAACCGCCGCAAGTTTGAAGCGCAAGTGGCCGAGGCAAAGAAGTACATCACAGTTTGCATCTGAGCCATGAACCTTGTCCGCCTGACACCCGACTATGAGTTGACTGACTTCGATTGCGGAGACGAGCAGCTCAACAATTTCCTGTTCGAGGATGCGAAGCCGTCGCTCGAACTTCGTGTAGCCAATACGTTCATTTTGGAGGACGATGGACGTATTGTCGCCTATTTCTGTATTCTCAACGACAAGGTGAGCAAGGATGAAGTCATCGGCAGCCGCTGGAAAAAGATTCGCTCGAACTTTCCCCAGAGCAAGCAGTTTCGTAGTTACCCCACTATCAAGATAGGTCGGTTCGCCGTTTCCAAAGACTACCGAGGCCAGCAAGTAGGAAGAAGGCTCATGAACATTGTCAAAGACTTGCTCCATCATAGTGCGTCAAATTCCGCCTTCCGCTTCATCACCGTCGATGCCTACCTCTCTGCCGTTCCCTTCTACGAGAAAAACGGGTTCCTCCACTTGACGAAGAAGGACGAGGACGAGCACACACGACTGATGTACTTTGACATGATGGAGATTGCCGAATAAAAATGCCTCAGACACCAAACATCAGAGAGTATCATGCCCCACCTCAGAGAGTTAAATAAGTTAAATAATCATAATACAGCGAAAAGAATGACCGAAACATTTGGTCATTCCGATAATTTGATTACTCTCTCTCTCTCTCTCTCTCTCTCTCTCTCTCTCTCTCTCTCTCAGGTGCTCGCCTAAGAAACAATAACACCTTTTACTTTACGCGCGGGTCGCCCGCGTCAATATACGGCTTTTCTTGCGTCCATGCAAGAGAAGTCGGCTTGTTTTTTTGTCTCCGTCGGACGACTGCGGCGGGGACGACGACAGACGCAAAGAAACAAACAGTTTTAATTCACAATATTTTTAATCTTTAAACAACAAACATGCGTATGAAAAGAAAATTTCTATTCCTACTCGCCCTGCTGCTTGCCATCGTGACGCAGGGGGCATGGGCCGAAACAGTAACCATTACGACGACGAGCGATAGTCCCGGCGCAAGTGAAAAGACTTTTACAAGTGGCGTCGTCACTATTAAAGTCATGGGTGATTTAGATACAGATGGTGCCTTTATAGACGACACCGGTGCAATGACGATTACCGCAACCGACAAAAATATCACAAGCGTCGTACTGAGAATCGGGTTTTATGCTGATGATGCAAAACAAGTGCTTGCATCGAGTGGTACACGCTCAATAAGTGGTGATGGAGGCAATAAGAGCACATGGGTGACCTTCAGTGATGTAAGTGCTTCTTCTGTAACAATCACCACAACAGGTAGCTGGGTGGAAATAGACGAAGTCACGGTGAACTACACATCCATCGTCTCCGTCACGGGCGTGACGCTCTCGCAGAGCGAAGCTGTGCTGACGGTGGGCGGAACACAGACGCTGACCGCAACCGTCGCTCCTGCCAACGCCACGAACAAGAGCGTGACATGGACGACGAGCAATGCCTCGGTGGCCACCGTAGCTAACGGCGTGGTGACCGCTGTGGGTGTAGGCTCAGCTACCATCACCGCAACGACCACCGACGGCGCTAAGACCGCCTCGTGTGCCGTGACTGTTGCCAATCCAATAGCCGCTGCCTCGGCCGACGGCACTATAGGTGCCTTCACCGATGCCAACGGCCAGACCCGCTTAGGCATCGTGGCGACGCTGGGTGAAAAAAAGTATGCCATCGGCATGAGCAACGAGACAGACATTAGCGGACTGTCAGGGGCTTCAACCGGTAAGGTTGGCAGCATTACTTACTATAATAATGCTGATGCCCGCGCCAAATTCGCCAACAACCAGAACGGATACACTGCAGCCAACGTGTGGCGACTGCCCACGGCTGATGAATTCTCGGCTCTTGTTGCCCTTGGAGGCACCTGGGACGGCACGCCAGGTCACGAGGGCTACACCTGGACTATAGGTGGCAACACCCTGTTCCTTCCCATATCTGGCTACTACGAGGGGGGGGCTATCGGCAACGCTGACTGGGGCTACTATTGGTCATCATCCTCTAACAACATGCTGTGTTTCACCAGCTGGTACGCCGCAACCGTCGGCCAAGGCGGCATTACGGCCGGCATGCCTTTGCGCCTCTTCTGCCAGCTGCCTTACGTCGATGTGACGGGCGTGACGCTCTCGCAGGCCGAGGCCGCGCTGACCGTGGGTAGTACGCTGACACTGATCCCGACCGTGGCTCCTGCTGATGCAACCAACAAGACCGTGACATGGACCACAAGCGATGCCTCGGTGGCCACTGTCGATGCTAACGGCGTGGTGACCGCCCAGGGCTTAGGCACCGCCACCATCACCGCCACCGCCACCAACGGCACCGCCGACACCAGCGACGACCTGAGCACCATAGTCACCGTGACCGTCGCTGCTCCCATCAACGCACTGTCGGAGGTCGGAACCGTGGGTGCCTTCACCGATGTCAATGGCCAGACCCGCTTAGGCATCGTAACGATGCTCAACGGCTCGAAATATGCCATCGCCATGAACAACGAGACGGACATCAGCGGACTGTCGGGCACATACACAAAGAAAGTTGGAGACTATACCTATTATAACTTCGCCGATGCCTGCGCCAAGTTTGCCAACAACCAGACCGACGGTAGTTATACCGCTTCCAATGTATGGCGACTGCCCACAGCTGCTGAATTTACGGCTCTTGCTAACCTTGGAGGCTCATGGAATGGCACGGGCTATACCTGGGCCATAGGTGGTAATTCTTTGTTCTTGCCTGCCGCTGGGTACAATGATAACCCCTCGTACGGATTGGGCAGTGTGGGCTACTACTGGTCATCCACACAACCCCAATTTCTATATTTCAATAATGGGGGAATCTCTATGCCCAACGGCGGCACTCAGACCGGCATGCCTCTGCGCCTCTTCTGCCAGTTGCCCCCCATCCCCTCTATCACCTTTGCCGAGGACGATGACAACAGCACCGCCCTCAACACGGCTGACGGCAATGTGTACAACGTCACCCTGACGCGCACGCTGCAGGCTGGCGGCTGGAACACGTTCTGCGCTCCCTTCAACACAGCTACTCCCGGAGGATGGACGGTGAAGGAGCTGAGCAGCTCTGCTTTCAACAGCACGACGGGCGAGCTGACGCTGAACTTTGGCAACGCATCGAGCATCGAGGCTGGCAAGCCTTATCTGGTGGAGGTGGATGCCAACGTGGTGAACCCTGTCTTCGAGGGCGTGACCGTCAGCAACACGATGGCAACGACCGAGACCTCGGCCGTAGATTTCGTACCCGTGATGAACCCGACGAACCTGACGGGCGGCGACAAGTCGGTGCTCTTCGTCAGCGGAGGCAACAAGCTGACCTACCCATCGGGCGACGGCAACATCAACGGATTCCGCGCCTACTTCCAGCTGAAGGGTGAGGCCAGAGCACTGGCTCCCCGCGCCTTCCACATGAGCTTCGACGATGACGCAACGGGCATCACCATCGTCCTCTCCGACGAGCCTACTACGGACAGCGGCACCTATACGCTCGACGGTCGCCGAATTGAAGGTCAGCCCACACAGAAAGGTGTATATATCGTGAATGGAAAGAAGACAATCATCAAATAAAATTAGGAGGATACAACTATGACAAAGAAAGAATATATGAAGCCCACCATGAAGGTGGCAAAGGTGCAGCAGTCGCAACTCATCTGCGGTTCGCTTCGTAGCGTTAAGTTCAGCGGTCTGGATAACGACAATGATTTGCAATACTCCAATGAAAGCGGCAACCAGGGCTTAGCCTGGTAAAGAAGCCCTATACACTGACACGCCTGCGGTAGCCACCCGTGCTTCCGCAGGCGTTTTCGGTTAAAAAGCAGAAGCAACCAGAGAAGTTATGAACATATCGAACCCTCAACAAGACTCGCGTCCTTCGCCTGACGGGAGGCTTGCCGGGCTGTTGGCGAGGGGCAAAAGTTTTCGGAACACCGGGCAAAGGCATGTTTCGACGCAGACCATCGCTGAGAAGGACGGGGAGCGCGACCAGTGAAGCAATCAATGATAATCGTTTCATTGTTGTAATTGATTTGATGGTTATTTGGGACTGTTCCCATCAAAAAGAATACAAAAGAAAACACTTTCACCCGCCTTCCGTACTTTTAACGCCCCGTTTGTATCAAGTTTGCGAAAAAAAATGTACCTTTGCACCCGAATATTCAACCCAAATACTTATTT
Source organism: uncultured Bacteroidales bacterium (assembly GCA_902789725.1). Taxonomy (GTDB): domain Bacteria; phylum Bacteroidota; class Bacteroidia; order Bacteroidales; family Bacteroidaceae; genus Minthosoma. Next base: position 198 of record CADAPC010000063.1, on the reverse strand, counting down.
GTTATGTCACACGAAGAGAGAAAGGCTAAGATGGCCGAAAACAGAGCCGTCAACTCGAAGAAACCCGCACGGAGTGCATTCATGAGGTGGGCCAGAGCACATAAGGGGGCATTCGTCATCAATGACCCTGAGTTGAAATCACAACTGGCATTCAGCGAATAATATTATGCGACTGCTGCTTGACACCTGCGTCATTAT
>CADAPC010000062.1 GCA_902789725.1 uncultured Bacteroidales bacterium | reverse complement strand
CACCTGACGGATAACTCCGAAGATGTTATGTCCGTAGGCAACTTTTGCACTTGGGTTCAGTTCTGACGGCAACGGATAGTACAGGTCAAAGGTCGAGCCATTGAACTTATATCCTTTGCGCAGTACGTCTGTCACACCACGCTTGGTTATCTCGTTACTCAAACGAGTGAAGAACTTCAATCGTTCACTTGGCGATACGAAACACATTGACTGCTCAACCTTTTCCGGTTGGGTTTCAGTAACGAAACGCTCCACCCACTTGTCAACAAGCGCAAAGTCCTTGTTGAAAGCGTGTGGAGTCTCTTGCACATAGCCATTGTGCTGCACGAGCCAATCGACGATTATCTTTTCAAGTCCTGTTTCTGATGTGTCCATAGTCGAATATTGTTTTTTGTTCTAACCCTTTATGATGGCAGAGGCATCCAATATTGGTAGCCTGCCATTTAACGCAGATTGTGTTCTTGTTTCAATCAAAGATGCCAGAAGCATCAAATATTGGTAGCCTGCCATTCCTATGGCTGGTATGTTGTTTATATTAACACCGATGCCGTTAGGTATCGGACATTGGTTTTGTAACACCTTTTAATATATAACGCTCGTCATATTCAATTTCTGCTTTTTTCAAAATATCCCGCATTTCGTCATCAAACGAGCGCTTTTTGTGGTGCTTCTTTTGATTTGCGATATAATTGCTGACTGCTGGCAAAAACGATTTGCTATACGAGAACGCTCCGAAACCAGATTGCCAAGCAAACGACAAACATCCGTATTGTTCCTTGATGTGCTTCGTAGATTGAATTTTCAATGATTGCACTAATTCTGACAACGATTCCTTAGGTGTCATGCCAAATAACAAATGCACATGGTCTTCCATACCATTTATAATATATGGTGTATGCTCATGATTCTTTAACGCACCAGCCATATAGCGATACAATTCATCTTGCCATTCGGGGCGTATCATCGACTCGCGCCCCTTAACTGCAAAGATAACATGCATGTATATTTGTGTGTATGTATTTGCCATTGTTGTTTTGTTTATCCCATACCTACGGCATGGGGATTGTTGCTTGTTTACCATTGTTCCAGCCATAGGAATGGCTGGCTACCGATGTTTGATGCCTATGGCATCTTTCATTTGCCTATGAATTTCTTGGGTACTACCTGCTGTTTCTTAGGTATTGATAGCTTTATACAGTTCAGTTCTTTCTGTCAGAATGCAATATTCTATGCCGTTTTCCTCAACAGTCATGACATAGCCCATTTCTATACTTGGTGTTAGTTGTTTTTCACGGAACAAAGATATTCGATGAGCACTGCCAGAAAGGTAACACAAATATTCGGTTGAAACCATACCGCCTTCCTCAGCAATCAATCGTACCAAATGATGTTCGCAGGGTTCCGCTTTTATAATGGTGTAGCCGCCATCAGGAAATACTTCGTATTCCCTTTTTGCTATTATGTAGTCATTATAATCTTCCATTTTGCTTAACATACTTTGATTTGACCTGTCACAACATCGCTGATGAGACGCTGTTTGTATTCCTTGATTGATTCTATCTCTTGCTGGAGCTTCGAGGTAAGGGTGTCTATCTTGGCTGTCTTGTCGGTGATGTACGAGACGATGGCAAGTTGCTCGGAGAGAGGAGGGACGGATATATAAAGGTTTGATATGTCTTGATAACTCATTGATTGCCGTAAACCACCTCCCATGCCATAGAAGACTTTCATCACATCGTATGAGTGCAACAACAAATGCACGTATTCACCATTTATATTGTTAACCACAAGTCCTACATAAGCAGATGTTATAATACCACGATTCTTTACTAATCCTGTGCGAAGGCTTTTGTGATCATTCTGTAAATCTGTTAAACGCAGAATTATATATCCTGGTTTAACAATCTGATAACTCTCGTAATTATCGGGTACTAAACCAAAGTTAACATTCTGTTTGACAATAACATTTCCGTAACTTAAAGAGAGAACACACGATTCAATATTTCCTTTGTTCTTTTCTTTATTGTCTTTACAGAATGCTTTGAGTTTAACACAACTCCAATGCTCTGGAATCTCTGGCAACCAAGGGATGTTTGTTTCTTTCATCTTGACATCAGGATTAAGCCCGTGAGTGACAGCATCAGCAATGATGCGTTGCTTCATTTCTGCCAACAGCTCAATTTGTTTCTGCTTCCCTTCAAGCATCTTGTCTATTTTCCCACACTTGTCATCAAGGTAAGATACGATGGAGTGCTGTTCGGAGAGAGGGGGAAGAGTTATATTAAACTGTTTAAAAGCAGATGCGCTTAATCCTTCTCTGTTGCCTCCTGTTTGAAGAAGCCACATTTGTGTTTGACAATAATCGGATTGCAAAGAATACAGCAAATATTTATTGCCTATATTTCTTGGACGTACAATTGACACATGCTGATTTACATTTGCTTCGCCTAATGATTCTGGAGCTAAGCAACATCTTCCTATAGAACCTCCTGTAATGTTGTAAAGAATATCTCCTGGTTGAACATGTGTACCTTTCATTTCTTGATGAATATTATCACTTATATAAGCAACATCATCAAGTTCCAATCCGTAATTATAAACGTTCTGACTTCTAAGGAATAACACTCCAGATTCCTGGTAAACATCAGCTCCGCCTGTCGGGGTTGAGCCGCTACCAATCTTTGATGTTATGTATTTGAGTCGAGTACAGTTCCAATGCCCCGGAATTTCTCCGAGCCATTGTACCCCACTATCTTTATATTCGCTATACCTCTCCATGCCTTACTTCAATATCTCAGCCCAAAGACCATCGGTTTCTGATTCAAGGATGTTCACCTCTGCCATAATCTCATCGAGGGTGCGGAGCTGGACAGGCTTGTAGAAATACTTGGTGAAGGAGAGCTCATAGCCGATGATAGGCTCACCGAACTCTGCTTCTTCATCGTAAGGCTTTACCTCATTTTCATAGAATGCTGACTCTTTCTTCACACAGACCATCTGTGGCTTGCCCTTCTTCAGGATGATGTTGCCCTCATCGTCACGCTTTGGACGCATGACGGGCACCTGCCAATAGCCAAACTCCTCGTTCTTGAATATCTTGCTTTCAGGCGTTTCCTTGTAGTCGATGAGCAACTGAAGGATGCGTTTTCGGTCATCCTCTGCTGTTTCACAGTTCTTCTCGCCAAGGTTCTTACGGAGCGGAGAGCAGATATTTGAGGCGTCAATTAGCTGTACATAACCCTTGCGACGCTCCTCTTTGCGGTTGGTTATAATCCAAATGTAAGTTGAGATACCTGTGTTATAAAAGTCTTTTTCCGGCATGGCTATAATGGCTTCAAGCAAATCATTCTCAATGATATACTTGCGCAGATTGCTCTCGCCACCGCCAGCATTACCTGTGAACAATGAACTTCCGTTATGTACCTCCACAATACGGGTGCCAAGCGGCGTGTCCTTCATTCGGCTTACATTGTTGGCAAGGAAGAGCATCTGGCAATCGCCTATATCAGGAATGAAACTTGTCACGCCATCAAAGAAACGAGGGTCAGTCACCTCTTTCTTGTCACCAACACCCCAGTTCTTCAGGTCTTCCTTCCAAGGAGTACCGAATGGGGGATTCGAGATACAGAAGTCGAACTTCTCGCCAGCATGGCCATCCTGACTGATAGTCGAGCCAAAGGCAATATACTGATGATCAACAGTACCAAGACGATAGGTAAACTTATTGATGTTGCCAGAAATCATCAAGTCTGCCTTGCAGGTGGCGTATGTATCTGGCTGCAATTCCTGACCGAAGATACTTGTGCGGACACGCTTGCCCGTTTCCTTGGCAATGCGCTCAATCTCTTCTTGGGCAATCGTCAGAATGCCGCCCGTGCCACAAGCACCATCATAGATGGTATAGGTGTTATCGGCCAGTTTATCCTTGATAGGCTCAATAGCCAATTGTCCGAGTAAGCGCACATAGTCACGAGGCGTAAAGTGCTCACCAGCTTCTGTCACGTTGTTTTCCTCATTGAACTTACGGAGCAACTCTTCAAAGATGGTTCCCATGGTGTGGTTGTCAAGTCCTGGCAGACGTTCCACCATCTTCTTGGTTCCATCCTTCTCTGTCACTTCCTCCATGACAGGCTTCACCGAGAGGTTGATGTTCTCATCGGTGAACTTCTCCAAGAGCGAACCAAGGCGACCTGCCTCTGTGAGATTGTCCACCTGCTGACGAAGCTTGAACTTGTCAATAATGTCCTGCACATCCTGTGAGAACCCATTGAAATACTCAATGATATTCATCTTCAAGCGTTGTGGGTCTATCTCATTCTTCAAGGTTTTCATGGTGAAAGCGCTGGTGTTGTAGAACGGATAGCCAGTCACCTGAGTTAGAAACGGCGTATAGTCAACGAGATTATGACTGTCGCAAAATTCCTTCTTCTGGAGCACGGCAGCCTTCGTCGGTTCAAGGAGCACATCGATACGACGAAGCACCATGAACGGCAGGATGATCTTTTTGTAATCTCCCTTCTCGAAAGCATGTACCAAAACATCGTTGGCAATGTTCCAAATGAAAGAGAAGAGAGCGTTATATTGTTTGTTGTCCATAGAGTCTATATTAAAAAGTTGTCACTTGTTCTCAACGTCCAGTTGCACTTCGTCCGGACGAATTAGTTCATTGATATCAACGTTCAGAAGTTTTGATATCTTGATGAGCATTTCAAGATTGGGTTGGGCATTGTTCTGCACCCACTTCGATACTGTTGCCTGACCAACTCCAAGTTGCTCTGATAGCCACTTGTTGGTTAGGTTCTTTTCGGCGATAATCACCCGTAGTCTATTCAATTGTTTCGGTTCCATTCTTCATAAATTTGAGGCAAATATGCTAATAAAAATCGAAATAATTTTCTAAATTAGAAAATTTCTTCCTATTAAAAGAAAAATATAACTCTATTATACGGTCACTTGCACTATTTGGCATTTTCTCTTGCCAAATATATGCTATCCGTACCCAGTTTATCACAGCCGTGCAATATGCAATAGGAACGGCGTAACAATTGCATATTGCACGGCATGGCACCAAAACAGGAAAAGGGCATCCCGCATGGGACACCCTTCTCGTCTTGTTTAGAGAGAGAAATGTTGTTATCCTTCCAGTTCGGCCTCCAGGGCTTCCTCCGAAATGTCGTCTGTTGCCTTGCTGGCATCTTCAGGCAGTACGATGGCCGTGCTGAGTTTCTTGGCAGCCTCTTCGGCCTCAGCCTTCCGTTCGTCCTCGCTTTTCTGCTGCTGACGCTGCTGAACGACTTCGTAACTGGGGTCGGTGTCGGGAATCACTTTGATATAGACACAACGCTTCATGTTGTCCATGGCCTTCTCGTCGAAGTAGTTGAGAGCCGCCACCTCTTCTTCGGTCAGTGCACCCACTTTCAGGCTCTTCCAGTTTCTGGCATTCGCTTTCTGCTTGCCCACCACTTCTTTGATTTCCTTGGTGGCCAGCGAGATGATGTTGGGTGCTCCCTTCAGATACTTGCCGTAACTCAAAGCCTTCATGCCGAGGTTGGGCAGGGCCGTGGCTGCACTGGCTGCCATGGTGCCTGCTTTCAGTGCGCCAGATCCGATGGCCAGCCCTTTACCGATGGAATTGACGAGTTGCCAGTTGCAGGTGGCGCGAGTCACCAGAGCGCCCTCGCTGGTGGTCATGTAGGCCATGATGTAGTTCTGGCCGTTGATGGTGAGGGTGTCGCTCTGAAACTGGTAGGTGTCCATCTCTTCGCTGTAACTTTGAATTTGGGTCCAGAGTGTGTCGATGGTCACCAGGTAGTTATCCACAGACGCATTGCCCGACCTTGTGCCGTCCCAGGTCCATTCGATGGGCTTCTTTTCCTTCTTCTCTTTTTTATCCTTCTTCTGTGCATAGACAGCAGAAGATAGTGTACACAAGGCTAATGCTAAAAACAGAATTTTTTTCATCATGATTTTTTGATTTTAATGGTTAAACAATTGTTTTTTATGGATTGAGTGTTTACAGTTCGATTTCGATGGTTGTCATGTCGGGAGTGACGGGGTGGGCCTTCTTCTCTCCGTCGATGAAGATGTAACTGTAGCCATCGGGCATGACGATGGAGAAGGTGCCGTCGGCAGCCACATTTCCCACCATACGTGAACTTTGCCGTGCCTCTTTTTTGCTCACATCCTTGTGCATGGCCACGTTGACATGCAGCGAGTTGAGTGGACGTGGGTCGTAGGGGTTGGTGATGGTTACCTTTCCTCTGATGTTCTGCCGCTGCACCGTGGTCGTCACCTGCACCGTCTTGCTTGCCTGGGGGTGCTTGCTCAGTTGTTCCCAAGTGGCCTCGCCCATGGCCTGCAGACCTTGAATCTCAGGGTGATAGGTCAGTAGGCGGTTGATGAATTTGTAGCGTCCGCTCAGATACTTATACACGTCGGCACTCTCGAAGCCTTGCTCGGCCTCAGCCTTCTGTGCCCTGCGGCCAGACTCTTCGGCAAAGTAGGTGTACTTTCTGATGCTGGCAATCGTGTCGCGTTCGCTTCTGATGACTTCGCGCATGTCGATGGGGCAGTCGCCGTGTTCTATCACCTTGTCGTAGGCTATTTTGGCCGCATCGTAGTAAGCACTCTCAGTGTGCGAAGGATATTCGGCCATGTATTTTCGGGCGGTGGCCAGCAGAGCCTCATACGACTCGGTGAGAGGCATGACCACGTATGCCCTGCGCCCCTTGTAGTCGAGGTCGCTGATGTCGATGTACATGACGTTGGAGTTGGGAGCCGAAATCTTGATTTGGCTCATCTCAGCCACTTGGCTGGCCAGTTGCTCGCTTTTGGCCTGCAACTCGTCCAGCCGATTCCATTCATCCTCCGTCTTGTTCTCCCGCTTGTCCAACTGCTGAAACTCCTGCTCCACCTGTGCCGCCTGCTCTCTGGCTTGTTTCAGAGCCTTCGAGTCAATCATCAACTTGACGAGCGTCACCGCCGTGTTGTTGGCCTGTTGCTCCGAGGTCACTTCACATTTCAGCAGTTGACTTGGCTCCACCTTGAAACCCTGAATGGCTGATGAGAACTCGACCAACGCCATGTCCTCCTTGCCCGAAAATCGGTTACTGCCCGTCTGGTCTTCGCAGCCGATGGGATTATCTACTTCTTCCACGCGGCAAGTGCGCCAGCAGTTTTTCTTCAGCACACAGCCCACCTCGGCTTGCAGAGCCTTCCCTCTTCGGCTGAAAAGGAACTTGACTTTGTCGGCCTTGATGTCGGCTCTCACCTTATACACATACTCCCCATTTGTCGTCTGTTCGGGACGTGCAGGCACGATGGCGTTGCATGATGCGGGCGTGACAGCAATGATGAGGTCGTTGTGAGGCGAATACACCATCATGCCTCCTTGACCATCCAGCGCACCCGGCTCTTCGTTGGGCAACATGTCTGCCGTGAAGTAGTTTTGCTGTGCAACCATGCCGAGACAGAGCATCCATGAGCAGACTGCCGTAAAAATGGATTTTTTCATGTTTTTTCTGATGATGTTTTTTACAAATCGAAATCACTCAAAGAGAAGATGTCGTCGGTTGGAAGTGCTTGGGTCTTGGCCGCATCCAGATATTCAGGTTGCCAAGTGCGCACATGCAGAATGTAGTCATCCTCACCTAAAAACTCCCACAGCAGGAACACGTAACCGTCATCGTTGTAGTTGGACGACCGCCATGCCTGATGCAGACGCACACCATAGAAGTTGGGCTTCTCATGCGACTGTGTGACAGCCCGTTCGCCCACAGGATTGAACTCCACCTTGATGTACTTGTTGCGAGCAAACGCACGGCGCAGGTTGGCCAGATACTCTTGCTTGTTCTGCTTCTTGTAGGTCACCTTCGGCTTCATGGCTCCGCCTTCGCGGTCATAGACCTGAGTCACATTGCCGGTGATGATGAGAGCGTCGTCGCTGAAGATTTGGGTCAACTTGTCGATGTTCTTGGTCGAATACCAGGTGGCAAACCTGTCGCAGAATTTCAGAATCTTGATTCTTCGTTCCAAATCGACCACCTTGCCTCCCCGTTCCATGCTCTCGGCCTGCTGGCTGTCGAACACGAAGTAGAAATCGACGATGCGGCCAGTCTTGTCGAAATCGACCGTGGCCTCCTGATAGGTGCCAGTGGCAAAGTCCTCCCCTCCCTGTGGGTTCATGATGAGGGGAATCTGGCGAACCATGTAGGTCTTTTGCAACGGCCAGACTCGGTCAACCACGATTTCTGAATCAGGACAGTAAAAATGCACGTTGTCCCACAAAGCCTGCAGGGTGCCTTTGGCTTCTTGACTCATGGTGTGCTGGGGCATGCGGTCGTAACTGAGTTGCAAGGCTCGGCCCTCGCTGTTGGCCGCGTTGATTTCGTCGAGCAGTGCGGCCAGATTGTTCTGCATGGCCTCGAGAACGGCAGGGGAAATCTCCGTGTAAGAGTCGGTCAGGAGCCTCACATCCGTGTTCCCCGCTTGCATTTTGGGGGCAAACCATGCTGCCATCAGCATGATGCCTGCAATGAAAAATTGTTTCATATCGTTGTCCTTTTTTGTTTATTCCACATGAGTCACCTTCACACCGATGGCCCCTCTGCCTCGGTAGTTGCTGGTATCGTCGGCCTGTCCTGTCCGCAGGTTCTTCCGCTGTGGTCCTTCGCTGAGCACAGCCTCCACAGCCCCTTCGCGGTTGTAGATGAGCAGCACGAAGTCAGTCAGGTCGCCCAGTGTCTTTTGTTTGCCATAGGTGCTGATACGTCCTTCCTGCTGGAGGTTCTTGAGGCAAGGCTCAATGTCGGAGAACTTGCTCAGTGTCAGCAGTCTGGCCAGAGTCTCGTCGCGCGGCGATACGGACTCCACGGTTGCTTTCATGGGTTCGAAGACCGTAGCATTCCCGGCAGGCACGATGTCGCTCTTTTTCACATAGATGAATGCGCGGAACATATTGGTGCCACGGGGCATGGAGATGGTTTCCCAACCCTGTTTCGTGTCCAGTGCCACCACTTGGTTGCTGCCTGCCAGTTTCTTCTTTTCAGCCACATACTCGCTGATTTTCTGGTTCAGGTATTCCTCAGCCAGACTGACGGCAGTCTGCAGGTCGTTAGCCACCACCTCGGCATAGAGATATTGGCCAGAGTTCAGTTTCACGCGGTTAATCTCTTTCTTTTGTGCTTCCTCGTTATTCTGTGCCTGTGCCGACACACTCGCCACGAGGACAGACAGTAGGAGGACGCAAATTTTTTTCATGCTCATAGTTTTGTAGAATGATGTGATGATTTTACGGTTTGAAATAGTCGGATGTGATGTGGTGCATAGGGATGTAAGGGTAGATATACCCCCTGATGTCGCCATTCCCTCGGTGCAGGAGGGTCTGTTGGGGCACCGTGACACTGAGCAGGTGCACATAGCCTGATCTGGGATTCGTCATCAGCACCGTACATTTGTAACTGTCAGGGGTCACACTCTTCACTCCCAAGAAGGGGGAACACCCCTCGTCTATACACATCTGCAGCCAATGTTTGTAGGGCACTTGATGCTCACCCTTCACTTCGCTGTAGCGATCGAACGAAAGGGTCAGAGTGGGGTTGCCCGCAAATTCCATGCTCAAAAGCATGTTGCTAAGTACCTTGGTGATGACAGCCGCGCTGTCGGTCAGATGCCATCCCGATTTGTCTTTCTCGTAGAAAAGTTCGTTGCGCATCTCTTTGATGAGGAAAGTGTCACCAGCGGCCACGTAGGTGTTGGTGTGTCGCGGAAAGAGGAACTTCCTCGGTTCGTATGCGTGGGGCTGGAAACGGAGCAGCCGTCTCATAAAGAGAATCTCCAATTCTTCGCCGTTGCAGCCCGACAGCAACTGAAAGTCCATGGGGAAGGACAGTTCGAGCACCTTGCGGTTCTTTCGGCTCCAACTCACATGGTAGGTGTGGAAGTCGGTGCGTTCTTCGCTGAATCCAACAATGTCGGTCGTGTCGATTTGAAGGGCTGATTGTGCCCGACCTACCAGAAAATCAACATGTTCACACCCTTGGTGAAATTTCAACGAATCGTCCAGATTAAGCATGAGACGTTCCAACAGGTTGCGTTCCAGAAAATCATACACTGGAGAGACGTTGTTCGCTTTCAGCGTGTTGGGAAAAAGCCTCAGCCCAATGTGTTCCACTTCGCCAAAAGAGTTGACGCGGATGCTGAGTGCATGGGACTGATAGCGGTAGGTGTCGTGAGTGCCAGCCTGCAAAGAGTCAAGCCCTGTCAGACGAAGGCATCTGGCAATGGTTTGCAGCCTGTTGGTTGCAAAAGATACCGCACTGGCAGGCAGTACACCTGCCAGCGACAGTATGATCAGTGCCAGAAACGTTTTCATGCGCTTAAAGAATCTTCAGGTCTTTCACAATCACCACATTACCATCCAGTTTGTTCCACTTGCCCATGTTCACATAGCCATCTTTGAACACGCCCGTGATGGTCTCGCCCACAAGAGCCTGCTCCCCATTGATGGTGTGGCTGCGTGTGATGGTCAACACCCCTTGTCCGTGGGGCTTGCCATTCTTGTTACGCTCACCCGAATAGCGGCCCCAACTGGGTTGCGGATTCGCAGGAGGTGTCACCGCTTTCTCCTTCACCGTCACCATCACGCTTTTGCTCAAGCCTGACTGGTCGGTCTGTGCCATGATGTTGGCTGAGCCAGCCTTGATGGCCTTCACTTCTCCTGTCTCGGCATCGACGGTGGCGATGCTCTCGTCCGACGATTTCCACGTGACGGTCTCCTCGTTGTTGGCAGGCGTGGCGGTGCAGGTCACGGTCTTCTTTTCGCCCACCGTTAGCGTGAAGCCCTTGGTGTCGATGGCCAGTTCCTCAATCAGAATGGGTTGCACTGGCTTTGGAGTCTGTGGCTGTTGTGGTTCTTCGAAGAAACCTTCTTCACCATCTTTTTGAGTGTCATTCTCATTTGGCTGTTGAGGCGTTTCTTTCCCTAAGATTTTGTCGAACAGTCCGCTATTGTAGGCCAAAATACCTCCGCCTGCCAGTCCGCCTACGAGCAAGAAGGCAATGATGCCGATGATGAGGCCAACGGGAAGGCCTGGCTTCGTGGGTGGTGGACACTCACGAAGCGGTTTTCCACATTCGGGGTTTTGGCAGACAAGGTCCTTACGCATGGGGATTTGTTGCACTTTCTTTTGTTTGCACATGGGGCATTCGTCGTTGAGACAGATACCGTATTTGAATCGCTCTGCTGAGCGTGATGATGTAGCCATAATGTGTATCTAATTTTGAATGAAAAGTTTAGAATGAAGAGTTATTACATACCAGGCATGGGAGGAGTTGCTGGTGGCATGGGAGGTGCGGCTGGTGCAGATGGTGTGCCGGGCATGGGTGGCGGTGCAACAGGGGCGACGGGAGCGAAGAGTGCCTGTAGTTCTGGCACTTGTCCGGCTGGAGTCCATGCGGCCATGCCTTGCTGCCACACCATCGTTTGGGCGGTGAGTTGCTTCGTGGGCACAAACTGCTTCAGGGTGTTGTAGTCGTAGGGGCCATATTGCTGTCCGCCGATGAAGAGATACATCTGAACTTGTGGTTCGGGCATGGGAGGTGCGGGTGTGGGGGGAACAGGTGTGGGGGGAACAGGTGTGGGGGTCTTTCCTCCATCGGTGTTTGTTTCCTCTTTCTCATGTACAATCTCTTCAGCATTCTCAACAACGAAGAGGGAAGGCAGTGCGGCTCCGTCGTCCTCGGTGTGGAGCAGGATGGCGTTGTTGCGGTCTGTGGTTTTATTGCCTGTGTGGAGGAATCGGTCGTACTTATCTTTGTAAGTCTTCAGCCAGTCGGCGCATCGCATGGGGTAGCAGTAACTGATGGTGACGATGCTGAGTTCGTTCTCGCGTGGGCTGGTGGTGTCGAACGAGAGCGTGGTCTGCGCCGTGCCTTGCTCGAAGGAGGACTTGAAGGCTCGTTCCAGTTTGTCAGCAAACGATTTTTGGCTGTCGGTCTTAGGCTTAGGTATGGACACAAGGATGGCCTTCTTGTTGATGCTGGCAGGGTTAGAAGGTGCCAGCGGCCCTTCGTTGTTGCGTACATGGAGTTGAATCTGGTCGTTGTTGAGTTGCAGATAGACTCCGCTTTGTTGTACAATTCTGTAGGCGAAGGCACGGATTTCCTCTTCGGTTTGCAGTTTCTGCTGCAGTTGGGTGATGATGTTCATGCCCAGCACCTTCTTGTCACTGTCGGCTTTCTCGTTGTGCTTGGCGCGCACAATCTCTGTAAGGCGGATGTCAAAGGCATCGCGGATGTCGTCGATGCTGATGTCGGTGGCAAGGCGGCCAAAGTTGACGAAGGGCGACTGTGGCAGGATGGCTTGGCGCAATTGTGTTGCGATGCCTGGCATTTCTGTCTTGTCGAGTTTCAGTTCCACCTCAAATTCCTTCATGATTTCTTCTTCGCTCACCTCGACGATGGCTCCCCGCATGTCTTCGATGCCCTTGTTCACTTTCCGCTGAGCACTGATGAGGGTCTCGGTTTCGGTGATGGCACGGTTGATGACTTCAGAGAAAGCGCTGATGTCAGCATCCATGTTTTGTATTTCGTTGAGCAGTTTGAGAGCGAGATTCTTGGCAAATTGGAAAGCCACTGCGTAGGTTCGTGCCGTGTAGAGGTCGGCCAAATCTGTTTGGTGCCGTGCGTAGATGCGGTTGCCTACATTGGCCAGCCGTTGCAAAAGGTTGAGGTCGCTCCATTCGGCCACGTTGGCGTTGCAGTCGTTGCTGATGGCATTGATGTCTTCGTCGGTCTTGGCTATCTGTTCTTCGATGTGGGTGCGGAGTTCGGTCACTTTCTCAATGAGGAGTTTCGACACTTTGAGCAGTTCCATGATGCTGATGTCGCCCGCCTTCCAGCGTTCGAAGAGTTCGTTCTCGATGTTGTGGCGAATTTCGCGTGCCATGTCTGGGATGGCTTTAGCCTTTCCCTGATAGTAGGCTTCCACGCCCACGCCTCGGAACTGTTGGGCAAAGAACTCCTCGCCGAGCAGTGAGTCGAGTTCGTTGAGTGGACAGGAGGCTTTCTTCACGGTGGGGTCGTTGGCATAGCCAAGCGATTTGTCGTGCCAATATTGGTCAATGTCGGCATGGTCCTTGTCGGAGGCGAGAATCTTCTGGTTGAGTGTGAGATGGTCGTCGTCGAGCATCCACTTTTGTAAGTTCTTGTCGTTGAGATAGAGTTCGCGATAGTCTTTGTTGGCCTCTTCATCTACATAGCCCATTTCTTCGCGCCAGTTGTTGTACTTGAACTGCATGAGAATGCTTTCGCCAATGGTGTAGGTGATGTGTCTGAGTACACGAAGTTCTGGATACATGACTCGCTTGATGCCGAAAGAATTGACTTTCTTTGTGCGGGCGATAAGTTGCTCCTGGTTATCCTCCACGTCTCCGCCCAGTTCGTCATATTCCACCTCGAAGTTGTTCATGTTCTCGTAGTTGTAGCCACGCACGATGTCTTCGCAGGCTTTGTTTTCTGAGTTAATGAGGAAGACACGGGCAAAGACATAGTCGCTCACTACTTTGGGCAGTTCCTCCAGCGAGTTGAGGCGTAAGCCATTGTCGTTCACGTTGCTGTAGAGCGTGATGCCGTTAGCCACACCGTGTACACTGGCCGACCACACGTTGGCTGGTTCGCCATTGCCCGTCACGTCGTGGGGAATGTATCGTCCGGCCTGTAGGGCATTCAGTTCGTTCAGTGCCGCATAGCCGTTGGGGTAGTAGCGTCCCTGGTCCATGTTGGCCTTAGGTAGGTTCATTTCGGGCATCATGGCATAGACGCTGATGATGGCATGGGGGTAGAGCAGGCGTGTCTGCACGATGGCATCAATAATGCTGCCAGAACCTGTACCGCCGCTGAGTCCGGCAAAGATGTGTATGTTGAGTTCACCTTCGTTGCCCGAAATGGCAGAGCAACGTGCAAAGGCATTTCTCACGGCATTGACAAAGGCGATGGCGTTGCTGGCAAAGAGCAGTCGGCCAGCGCGACGCATCTGTCCGGCAGCCTCACCCAGATTGCCGATGGCCGATTTGACCGAAGCGGCATTCTTGACAATGCCTTTCACGGCGGGGAAGTTGTCGATGTGGTCAAGGATGTAACTTACGTCGTTGCCCTTGATGAAGAGAAACTCTTCGTTGGTGAAGGACGCATCCTGGCCCATCACACGGAAATCGGGCCGTGGACGCCCTTCCCTTGGCATCATCTCTTTGGTCGTATCGACATAGAGAAGTTGCACAGACTGCTTCCTTCTTTCTTGCGAGTCAGGAAACTCTTCAAACATGCGCATCTTGAATGCGCGAAGGATTTTACCTCCAGTACCACCTAATCCGATGAGGATGTGGTTGGTGTTGCAATAACTTGTTGGCATGGTTTTAAGTTATGTTTTTTTAAGATTATGTTTTTCTTTCTCTTATATATATAGATAATGTGTGTATTAGTATCGGTGTCTTCGGCCAGAGCGGGAGGTGTGCCTGTCGCCTCTTCTTATTGCCGATGTGGCAGATTGCCTGCGTCCTCTGCCCGAAGGTGCTACAAGTGCAGCATCCTTGTTGCGTTTGTCTGCCAGCAGGGCGATGAGTACTGCCATCACAATGAAGGCGGCACACCAGCCGATGCGTTTCCACAGATAGGTGGTCAGATAGTCCTTGAGTAAACTCGTCATTTCAAAGGCCAGATTTTGTGCGTTGTCCACCTCCAAGTTGGTGAGGTTGGCGAACCAGCCAATCAGAGGGAAGTCCTGTCCCACCTGCTGCAAGACGGTTTGTGTTTCCTGCATGCTCATAGCGGCTTGATTGTAGGTACCCACAATATGCTGAATGTCAATCTCCACAGCCTCCACCATGCCGAGAGCCTGAAAACAAGCCACCAACAGGGTGTTCTGCATTACCAACAAGGGAGCCAACACGATGCCGGCCAGATAGAAAGGGATGGTCTTGACACAGGTCTTGCTTACGGCTTGCAGCAGAAAATAGAGAATCAACATGGTGACAGCGGTTAGCAGCAATCCATATAATACACAGTCGGTAGCAGTGCTCAGCAGGTCAAGGTATTTCATCGTCAGTCGAAGTTTTTAGGTTTTTAAGGTTTCTTCTGCGTGTAGGTTAGTGCCCTGTGTGGGGGCTTGGGGAATACAACAAAAGTGTGAGCCTGTCGGCTAATCCAGTTGGTAGGCTTTCGACTGCCTTGAATAAAGAGATTAGTGCATATAACGGCTCACACCCATGAAAAGACACACGGGCATATCATACCCATATATCCATCCATAGGGAAGAACGCTCATTAGTATTTCCACTCTATTCTCAAGGTAAGTTGTCGAAGTTTACCAATCTTGGAAAAAGCCAATAACGCTTCCTATGTTGTGTCTGTTTCCCCCTTTGAAAGGGGAATAGCATTGCAAATATAGGAACATTTTGACAAACAAACGTTCTTTGTGAGCCATTATTTTTGCAAAAATAGTACTTTTCCGTCTTTTTTGCCATTTTTTTCTGTTTTTTGTTCCTCAGAGGGATGAATCCTGCTTTTTTCTTGCAGTTTCGCTCTGTTCATTTTTCCGTAACTTTGTACCCGTTATGACTCAGCAGGACAGACTTTGGAACTCGAATTATGTGAAGGTGTGGGTGGCGAACTTCATGATTTTCTTTTCGTTCATGATTGTGTCCCCCTTGCTGCCGCTCTATCTGAGCGAGAACTATCAGGCCGACAAGGACACCATCGGCTTTGTGCTGTCGGGCTACACGCTCACGGCACTGCTGGCTCGTCCGTTCTCGGGCTATCTGGTTGACAGTTTTCCGCGCAAGGTGGTGTTGCTCACGGCCTATTCCGTTTTCTTCGCCTTCTTTGCTGGCTATCTCATTGCCGGCACCATGACGCTCTTTGCCATCGTGCGCACCGCTCACGGTGCGCCGATGGGTTCTGTCACCGTGGCCAACAGCACTTCGGCCATTGATATGCTGCCCTCCTCGCGCCATGCCGAGGGCATTGGCTACTACGGCCTCTCCAACAATCTGGCCACCAGCATTGCGCCCACCGTGGGACTGCTCATCTACGACTCCATCGGCAACTATGACATCATCTTCCTTCTAGCCCTCCTTTGACTTTGCATATATTCCTATTTTTGCCGCAAAGTTACAACTTTTTCTTAAAAAACTGTTGATAACGGGCGAAAATGTATATAAAAATTCAACTTTCGCCCAGTATCGTAATATTCTTCCACGATTCAATCATCTTGTGCTTATTCCTTTTATTCTATTATTTTTAGAATCCAATATTACCTAATAAAACAAGCGAAGTAGCTTTTGAGTTACTTCGCTTGTTTTTTTAATATTCATCCTCGTCCCAGTTTAAAGCACATACTGAGTTCCAACGAGTTACGATACTCTGTGCCATTATTGTGCCACTAATTTTAGACATAGAACCAAAGTTTATGCCAGGAGTTTCTTCACAATCTCAGAGATAACTCGGCCATCAGCCTTTCCTTCCAACTGCTTGCTGGCTGTGCCCATTACCTTTCCCATCTCCTTCATGCTTGTGGCTCCCACTTCAGAAATAATCTTCTTCACCTCTGCCTCAATCTCCTCTTGGGAAAGTTGTTTCGGCAGATAACTCTCCAACACTTCTACCTGTGCCAACTCTGCATCAGCCAA
>CADAPC010000061.1 GCA_902789725.1 uncultured Bacteroidales bacterium | reverse complement strand
TGCTTTAGTTAGGGGTAACCAAAGGTAGTGATTTTCTCTTAGCTATCTTTCTTATTATTCATTTATTTGTTGATTAACTATGCATTTGTCGGATGAACCTTTTATTTGATTGGACTTTTCGTGGTTATGCTGCATCCTGGCAGGGTGGCCGCACAGGAGGGTATCTTCAACCATCTTTCTATTGGCGCAGAAGTGGGTCTTACAGGATATGGCTTTGAAGCTGCTGCTCCATTGACTCATTACATCACCTTCCGAACGGGGTTCACCACCTTGCCCCGTTTCAGCATCAACACAGATGTGAACTACACAATCAAGGGAGTGAAACACAATGTCGATATAACGGGTAGAGTTCGCATGACTGACTTCAAGTTGCTGGCCGACATTTATCCTTTCAAGCACAGCTCGTTCCATGTAACTGGTGGTTTCTACGCTGGTATTCCCGATTTGGGCAAGGCGTACAACACTGGCCAGCTTGCCGTGGATGCAGGAGAAGGACTTGAAATTGGTGGCGTGTTTGTTCATCCCGATCAGGAGGGCACCGTCAACATGAAAATGCAAGTCAAGGGCTTCAAACCATACGTAGGGTTGGGGTTTGGTCGCCCCATTTCTTCCAAGCACAGAGTTAGCTGCGCCTTCGACCTTGGTGTGCTGTTTTGGGGCAAACCTGCCGTGAAAGTCTATTCGCCCGACGAAGAGGGATGGGTGAGATTGAAGAAGTCAGACGTAGAGGATGAAGATTTCCACGATGTGATGAAAATCATCGAGAAAATTTCCGTCTATCCCGTGCTGAATTTCCGAATCTACTGCAACATTTTCTAATTCAATAAGCATTAACCAATAATCATTCAAAAAAACATGAAAAAGTATCTCTATTTTCTTTCCGTATTAGCTGTCGCTTTGGCATTTACGGCATGTAGCAGCGATGGTGAAGACGTGGGCGCACCTGTGGCTCCAACGCTCAGCTCCAGTTCTATTAAGAACGAACCCATGACGCTGAAGTTCAAAGAAGGCTCTCCCATCAAAAAAGTCGTTTTGTCCGAAACACAAAAGGCCATCATCACAGTGGCGACAGACAAATATGAAGCTGCTCCTATTCAGCAAAATGCGCCTCGTCGCGCACCTGGAAGTGGCGAAGATGAGTATATTGTTGGTTCGTTCAAAATCTCTGGCAGCACCTACACAATCTATAATGAAGCAGGGGATGAGTACTGCACCCTTGTGGTTGTTTCCAAGGATGGCAGCAAGGCCTCGGTGAAAGTAAGCTTGAAGGCAGAAAGCACAGTGTATGAGGGAGAAGCTGATGTGGCGGAAAAAATAGCTTCTGACGAAATCACCAATATCCTTTGCCGCGAATGGACGATTGCTACTACCCGATTGCGCCACAAGGGAGGTGTGACAGGTGTGAAGCAATTTGAAAAGCCTACCGACAATCCTGCCAGCTTGAATGACATTCTCACATACGCCAAGTCGGTGGCCACCATCAACGAACATTTTGATGATGACATGACCATCACCAGCATTGACTTCACCAGCGATGGCACTTTCTGCATCTTCTTCAAGAACAACAAACACTACATTGGTGAGTGGAAATGGGAAGATAGTGGCAAAGGCATCATCAAGTATGGTTGGGATAACGAGAATATGGGCAATAAATTTGAAAACGGTCAAGCCACCTTCGATTTGCGCCAATACAAGAAAGTGGGTTACTACACGCTCACACTGGGTGCCGACATTCAAGATGGTGGAAACACCTATCAAGTGGAACTCTCTTTCTATCTGAATGAGAAATAATTCCACTCAAATAACACAATGTCTGCCTATAGCCATTTCGCTGTAGGCAGACATTGTTTTTCACTTTTCACTTTTCACTTTGAAAGTTTCACTCCACTTCCTTCCCCACCACCAACTTGTCGCCTGAGAGGTCAACCTCGAAAAGGTGAGGCACACGGATGTAGCGTCCATTCACACTCTTGTGGCTGTGAACCGACATGAGCCAGCGGCCATCAAGAGCCTTGAACAACATCCCGTGCCCAAAGTTGGGAGGGGTGATGGGTTGAGGCTCTTGAATCCAGGGTCCATCGAGGGTTCCACTCTGTGAATAAGCTACCCCTTGCGTATAATCCTTGACCACCCAACTGGTCCAAATCATTCCTAAACGTCCTGTACCTGTGCGGAAAAGGTAAGGACCGTCTGTCACCTTGTTTGGTCGCGTCTGGTCAGAATCATCGCGGCTCCACGGAGAGTCAGATGCACGGAAAAGCACTTTCCCCTCTCCCACCGAACCACTCAGGTCGGGTTTCAATTCAATCTTTTCCATTGTGCCGTTCCAGTTCTGTAACCATTCACCGCAATACACCATATAGGGCTTGCCGTCCGTATCTACCCAGAATGTACCATCCAGTGTGGGTTGAGTAGCAGGCAGATAAGTGGAATCAGCCATTGGACGGTAAGGACCTTCGGGTTTGTCACTCACAAGTATATGGGAAGCCCGTCGGGGGATGACATTGCCCCTCACGGTATCTATCTTGATGGCATTGTTGGTGAAAGTGGCGAAGTAGTAGTATTTTCCTTTATACTGGTGTAGTTCTGCCGCCCAAATTTCTGGTCGTCTGCCCATCCACGAGTCAGGATTGGTTTCTGTCACCCGATAAGGACCTGCCCACATGTTGAGATCTTTGCTCATCCAGAGCTGGCCACCTGTGCCTGTCATGTAATAAGTCTGCGAGAGAGAATCGGCCAGAATGCAGGGGTCTGAGAGAATGATGTTCTCGCGTGGCGTGAGTTGCTGATACACTCTCACGTAGTCAATCTCATATTTCATGGGGAAAGCCTTATCGTCAATCTCACCCCCGTTATCACCTCCAAGCGCCAGATTGAGCAACAGGTATTGCGGACGTGTGAAAGGATTGATTCCCTTACCAACAGAACCATTCACCGTTTGGCTCATGGGAATGTCGTTGAGCAGTTCGTCATCTAAGTAAATGCGCATGGATTGCGGATTCCAATCCATTCGCCATGTATGGAATTTATCTGCCCACTGTGGGTCTTTGTCAGTGAAATGGCTGAAAGGAATCTTTTTTGAGTTCCACACTGACTGGTTGTGGTCATTGCCCCAAGCGGCATTGGCAAGGATGTGGGGCATGCCATTGATGCGGTAGTACTCCATCACGTCAATCTCTCCGCACGATGGCCAGGGCATTCCTTTCCCCAGAAGCCAGATGGCTGGCCAAGCACCTCCTGCTGTAGGTATTTTTGCTCTCACTTCTAGCCGTCCGTAAAGGAACGAAAACGAGCGGCGGGTGGTAAGGGAGGCTGCCGTGTAATTGATGTTTTCCCTTTCACTGCGCCAGTCTCTTCTGCCTTCTGCTTTGTAGCGTGGGTTCTTCTTCCTCTCTTTCCTTCCTTCAATAACCAGGCATCCGTTTTTCTGGTAGGCATTTTCTCCCTGATACCACTGGGCTTCATGATTGCGCACAAAACCCTGCTCAGGTTCCCACACTTCGGGGTTGTACGAACCATCGGCATTAAATTCGTCGCTCCACACGAGCGACCACTCACGTTGCTGACCTCTTCTGGCTCCGTCTCGCTCGCTTGTCGTTTGTGCCTGAGAGGGTGTGGTTAGTGCCAACAATGATAGGGCAATCCAACTAAAAAACTTTCTTTTCATACGTCGTTTGTGTTTATTCGAGGCAAAGATAAGAAAAATATAATTGAAAATCACTAACTTTGCGCCCAAATTTGAAACAATAGACAGAAAATGGAATACAATTTCAGAGACATTGAGAAAAAATGGCAACAGCGGTGGGTGGAAAACAAGACCTATCAAGTTGTGGAAGACAAGAACAAACCGAAGTATTATGTGTTGAACATGTTCCCCTATCCCAGTGGGGCAGGGCTGCATGTGGGGCATCCACTCGGATATATTGCCAGCGACATCTATGCGCGTTTCAAGCGTCTGCAGGGCTACAACGTGCTCAACCCGATGGGCTATGACGCATACGGTCTGCCTGCTGAGCAGTATGCCATCCAGACAGGGCAGCATCCTGAGAAAACTACTTTCCAAAACATTGACCGCTATCGTGAACAGTTGGACAAAATTGGTTTCTGTTTTGACTGGGACAGAGAGGTGCGCACTTGCGACCCTGTATATTACAAGTGGACGCAATGGGCTTTCCAAAAGATGTTTAATTCGTTTTTTTGTTTGAAGGAACAGAAGGCATTGCCCATTGAAGAGCTGATTCATCATTTCGAAACGAAAGGTTCACGGGACGATGATGGTGGACCAATCAAGGTGGCTTGTACCGAAGAGCTGCACTTCTCGGCTGAGGAATGGAATTCGTGGGATGAAAAGAAAAAGAGCGATGTGCTGATGAACTACCGCATTGCCTTCATGGGCGAGACGATGGTGAACTGGTGTGCGGGTTTGGGCACAGTGTTGGCTAATGACGAAGTGGTGGATGGGGTAAGTGTGCGTGGCGGATTCCCGGTGGAGCAGAAGAAGATGCGCCAGTGGTGTTTGCGTGTGAGTGCATACGCGCAGCGTTTGCTCGACGGGCTTGACACCATCCAGTGGAGCGACAGCATCAAGGAGACTCAGAAGAACTGGATAGGTCGTTCCGAGGGGACAGAAGTGGAATTTAAGATTGCCGATTCTGACGAATCTTTTACAATCTTCACCACGCGTGCTGACACGATGTTTGGTGTCACTTTCATGGTGCTGGCTCCCGAGAGCGAGCTGGTGGCTAAGGTGACTACCCCTGAACAGAAAGCAGCTGTGGATGAGTATATAAAATATGTGAAGGGCCGCACTGAGCGTGAACGCATGATTGACCACAAGGTGACGGGAGTGTTCTCAGGCTCATACGCCATCAATCCTTTCACGGGAGATAAGAATCCCATTTGGATTTCCGAATATGTATTGGCTGGCTATGGTACAGGTGCCATCATGGCTGTGCCTGCCCATGACTCACGCGACTATGCTTTTGCCAAGCATTTCGGCTTGCCCATCATCCCATTGATTGAGGGAGCTGACGTTTCGGAAGAAAGCTACGATGCTAAAGAAGGTATTGTGTGCAACTCACCCAAGGCCGACCTCTCATCCTCTCAGCAGGAAGGGGCTACATCTTTCTCACTTAACGGTCTTACTGTCAAAGAGGCGATTGCTGCCACAAAGAAATATGTGACGGAGACAGGTATTGGTCGAGTAAAGGTGAACTACCGTCTGCGCGATGCCATCTTCTCGCGTCAGCGCTACTGGGGTGAACCTTTCCCTGTCTATTACAAGAAGGGTATTCCCACAATGATTCCTGAAGAGTGTCTGCCCATCGAACTGCCAGAGGTGGATAAGTTCCAGCCTACAGAGACGGGCGAACCCCCACTGGGCAATGCTAAAGTTTGGGCTTGGGACGAAGTGAACAAGAAGATTGTGGAGAATTCGAAAATCGACAATGAGACAGTTTTCCCCATCGAACTCTATACGATGCCTGGCTTTGCTGGTTCCTCAGCTTACTACCTGCGCTACATGGATCCACACAACAATCAAGCCCTGGTAAGCAAAGAGGCGGATGAATATTGGCAGAATGTGGATCTTTACGTGGGTGGTAGCGAACATGCCACCGGTCACCTCATTTACAGCCGCTTCTGGAACAAGTTCCTCTTCGACATCGGCATCTCCTGCAAGGAAGAACCTTTCCAAAAGCTCATCAACCAAGGCATGATTCAGGGGCGAAGCAACTTTGTCTATCGTATCAAGGACACCAACACGTTTGTCTCTTTCGACAAGAAGGGCCAGTATGAGGTTACTCCCATCCATGTGGATGTGAACATCGTGAATGCCGACATCCTTGACGTAGAGGCTTTCAAGGCTTGGCGCCCCGAATATGCAACAGCTGAGTTCATTCTCAACGATGAGGGCAAGTATATGTGCGGTTGGGCTGTGGAGAAGATGTCGAAGTCGATGTTCAACGTGGTTAATCCCGACATGATTGTAGAGAAGTTCGGCGCCGACACCCTTCGTCTTTACGAAATGTTCCTCGGGCCTGTGGAGCAGAGCAAGCCTTGGGATACGAACGGCATCGACGGATGTCACCGTTTCCTGAAGAAGCTGTGGAAGTTTATGACAAATGAGGAAGGAACTATCAATGTTTCGGGCAATGCCCCTTCTAAGGCTGAGTTGAAAGCTCTCCACACGCTCATCAAGAAGGAGACGGCTGACATAGAGTCTTTCTCTTATAACACTACGATTGCAGCCTTCATGGTGTGCTTGAACGAACTGACTAAGCTGAACTGTGACAGTCGTGAGGTGAAGGAAGCCTTGACCGTCCTCTTGGCTCCTTTCTGTCCTCATCTGGCAGAAGAGTTTTGGCATCTGCTGGGACATACCACCTCTGTGTGCGACGCTGCTTGGCCTGTGCTCAACGAGGACTATCTGAAGGAAGACTCCGTCAAGATGATGGTAGCTTTCAACGGCAAGGCTCGTTTCCCACTCGAATTTCCAGCCAACGTCACGAAAGAGGAAGCTGAAAAAACTGCCCTCGCCGACCCGCAGGCGAAGAAGTGGATGGAAGGCTTTACGGTGGTGAAAGTCATCGTCGTGCCAGGAAAGATGATTAATGTAGTGCTGAAAAAATAGGCATCTCAAGTAATTTTAGATTTTTGGCTACGCCGAGCTAAAAGTTCATTTTTCATTTTTCATTTGAATGACAAAGTCATATATTTTTCACGAACTAAAGGATTACGCCCTCATCACAGCGGGTGTAATCCTTTATGCAATGGGAGTGACCGTGTTCATGTTGCCCTACAACCTCACCACAGGTGGGGTGGCTGGCATATCGTCCATCATATACTATGTGACAGGCATCGAAGTGCAGGTCACTTACGTCATCATCAATGCCATCCTCCTTGTCATCGCCATTAAGGAACTGGGCATCCGCTTCTGCATGAAGACCATCTATGCGGTCTTTTCCATGACCTTTGTGCTGTGGGCTATGCAACGCATCATCGAAGTGCCTAACCCTAACAATCCTGACACCTATATCCTGCCCCAACTCATCGGCGAGGAGTCCTTCATGGCTTGTGTCTTGGGAGCCATCCTTTGTGGCACAGGCGTTGCTCTCTGTTTTGCCAACAATGGTTCCACAGGGGGTACCGACATCATTGCTGCTATCGTGAACAAGTACCGAAACATGTCTTTGGGCACTGTCATCATGGCTTGTGATGTGGTTATCATCTCCTCTTGCTACTTTATCTTCCACGATTGGTTCCGCGTCATTTATGGTTTTGTCATGCTCTTCATCTGTTCTGCCACCATCGACTATTGGATGCGCCGCCGTCACCAGTCCGTGCAGTTCATGATTTTTTCGCGCAATCCTGATGCTATTGCCGATGCCATCATCAATACGCATCATGGCGTCACCATTCTCGAAGGGGAAGGGTGGTACACCCACACCGACCGTAAAGTCATCGTCAGTGTCATTCGCAGTCGTGAACAAGCCATGATTCAACGCATGGTCAAACAGATTGACCCTTACGCTTTTGTTTCTATGACAGAAGCCAGTGGTGTGTGGGGCGAAGGGTTTGATAAGATGAAAGTGAGCGAGAAAAAGAGAAAGGAGGACAAGAACAAGAAGAATGCCATCTTGGTGTGCGTGACAAACAACACCACCAAAATAGACACTGCCCAGCAAGCCTTGGGCGAATACTACGATATCCGTTCTCTCCTGCAAGTGGGGTGCGACACCCGCAAGGAATTTTACTCAGTCATTCTGGGGCAAGAACCCCGCAAGCGCGTCTCCTTCGTAAAGAAATTTTTTGGATTCGATGCCTTCTACCTCGCCAAAGACGGTTCTGTCACCCTTGTGCAAGGCGATTATGACCAAGCCGAATACGACATCACTCAACATGCCTCGCTCGAAGCAATGAAGACTTATTTGGATGGGAAGAAAAAGAAATGATATCATCACATCTTCATCGCAACTGAACAAATAGACCAACTACTTTCGCTTCCTCCCCTTCGCCTTTTTTGAGGAGTTCTTTGAGGAAGATGCCTTCTTCGTTCCCTTGGGAGCTTTGCTGGTGTGATGAGTACCTTTCTTAGCATTCTTGTCGAGGAACGGCTGGTAGAAGGTGGTGTGGAGCGGTTCGTCGTCGGGAGCTGAAAGTTTCTCCACAAACTCGTAGTCCAACTGCTTGCGATAGAGGTCGGCCTTCGCCACACGAATGCGGATGGGGTCGCCCAGCGAGAACACGTGGCGCGTTTGCCGCCCGATGAGGCAGAAGTTCTTGTCGTCAAAGTCGAAGGCTTCGTCACCCAGATTGCGCACAGCAATGAGACCCTCGCAGTGGTTGTCGTCAATCTCGGCATAGATGCCAAACTCCGTCACACCGCTGATGTGGGCATCGTATTCCTCTCCAATCTTGTCGGCCATAAATTCCACCTGCTTGTATTTGATGCTGGCTCGCTCGGCCGAAGCCGCCAACTGCTCCATTTGCGAACTGTGATCGCACAGGTTCTCGTATTTCTTCTGACTGGCAGAGGCAGAACCCTGCTCGTAGCGAGTAAGGAGGCGATGCACCATGAGGTCAGGATAACGGCGAATGGGGGATGTGAAATGGGTATAGTAATCGAATCCCAGTCCGTAGTGCCCCACATTGTAGGTGGAGTAGCGCGCTTTCTGCATGGCTCTCAGCGAAGCCATCTCGATGAGGTTCTGCATCTTCTTGCCTCTCACATCGATGAGGAGCTTGTTGAGGCTGTGTGCCACCTGAGTGTTGGTGCCCTGAGTGACCACATGATAGCCGAATCGGGCAGCGATGTGAGCCAGATTGTCAAGTTTGTTGGCGTTGGGCTGTTCGTGGATGCGGTAAGGTAGCGTCTTGGGGGTCTGTCCCTCCCTTACGTCTTTCCCGATGCTTTCTGCCACCGTCCTGTTAGCCAACAGCATGAACTCTTCCACCAGTTTGTTAGCATCCTTGGCATGCTTGAAATAGATGCGGATGGGTTTTCCCTGGGGGTCAATTTCAAAACGGAACTCCTCGCGGTCGAAATTGATGGCTCCGTCCTTGAAACGTTCGTCCCTGAGCCGATGAGCCAGGCGGTTAAGGGTGATGAGCTGGTCGGCATTCTCCCCTTTGCGATGGTCGGCAGGCACAGGTGTGACAGGCAGTGTGGCCGGATCGATGGGTGTGAGTTGGTCGCGGAAGGCATTGAGTTGGGTGTCGGCCAGCACTTCCTGTGCAGGAATGGGTTGAGTGGGGGTGAGTTTCCCTTGCCGTATTTGCTCACACTCGCGTGCTTCCCCATTCTGTTCCAGCAGGTACTGCACCTCCTCGTAAGTGTAGCGTCGGCAGGATTTGATGATGGTGTGGCGAATGCGGTGGTTGAGCACTTCTGCCTCTTCGTTCATTTCGAAGATGACGGAGAAGGTGAGTTTCTCCTCGTCGGGGCGGAGGGAGCAGAGCTGGTTGCAGAGGTGTTCGGGCAGCATGGGGATGGTGCGGTCCACCAGATAGACCGACGTGGCGCGCTTCTGTGCCTCCTCGTCAATGAGCGAACCTTCGAGCACGTAGTGACTCACATCGGCAATGTGCACGCCCACTTCCCACAGACCGTCCTTGATTTTCTTGATGGAGATGGCGTCGTCGAAGTCTTTGGCATCGCGCGGGTCGATGGTGATGGTGAAGGTGTTGCGGAAGTCCTCTCGCTGGCTCATCTCTTCGGGTGTGATGCCAGCATCGATTTTGTTGGCAGCGGCTTCCACCTGTTCTGGGTATTTGTAGGGCAACCCGTATTCAGCCAAGATGGCATGCATCTCCGTGTTGTTGTCGCCCTCCTTGCCCAGCACATCCACCACCTCACCGATGGGGTTGCGTGCTGTCAGGGGCCATTCGGTCACTTGCACCACCACCTTGTCACCGTTCTTCGCTCCCTTGAGTTTCTCCACGGGGATGATGATGTCGTTCTGCAGAATGTTGGACGAGAGCAGAAGGAATGCCACGTTGTGCTGCACATCGAGGGTGCCGACGAAGGGTTTCTCTCTGCGCTTCAGAATTTCGATGACCTCGCCGTGCTGCTTGTGTGCCCCCCGTTTCTTAGCGTGAATGCTCACACGCACACGGTCACCTGGTAGTGCGTGATAGGTGTCTTCGTCGTAAATGGAGATGCCGATGCCATCGTCGGTATCTACATAGTTGCGTCCGCCTGTGGTGCGATTGAACGTGCCTTCCACCGTGCGTGAGAGTCCGTTATAGACAATGTTGCCCTCTCGGTTGCGGGTGATGTAGCCATTGTCGAGCATTTCGTTGAGCACATCCACGCAGAGCATGCGCAGAGGGTGGCTGGTAAGTTTCAGTCCGCTGAAGAGTTGCTTCAGCGTATAGGCCGTACCTGCATGCTCTTTCAGATAAGTGGCCACAAGTTCAGAGAGTTCTCGTTTATTGATACTGGACTTCACAAGTCCTGTTTTGCTTTTCTTTCCCATTATATACTAAGGCTTAGGTTGTCAGTTGCAAATTTACAACTATATTTTGACAATTCGCTTAAAAGTAAATAAAAATCATTCATTTTGTACAGAAAACGCAAGTTGTAAACTCTTTTTCTCGGGAAAATCAGGCTTAGCGTTTCGACTTTTAGCGTTTTGAGTCATATATTTTGTTAAAGGAAGCCCATGTAAAGTATTTTTAGTTGGGGATTGAAAGAACTGTAGATACTGGCTTTTTTCTCTCCTGCGGCACATTCTGTGCTATTTGACTTCGTTTCCCTCCTCCTCTTTGCAAGGCATAGCCTAAACAAGTTCCGCCTCTGCCTTTGCTTTGTTCGTCGGTTGGAACGTGTTGAGAGCCAACTTGCTTAATCATGAAATTTATGAAGAAAAGTACTTCAGAATCTTAAATTCATTTATATTTTGTATTTATCAACATCTATTTCCATAAGATCGGGCTTAGACAGCAATTCTGTCATATGCCCATCATTGTCTCGGAAGAAAACCAAATGATAATGCCTTATCTCACCATCTTCTTTTGAGTTGTTCAATTTTGGTTTCTGCTCTTCTATGAAATCAATGGGTATCATTAACAATGTATCACTATCCCGACATCCCAATACTATATATTTTTCCTCACAATCTTCGATATATTGTAATGGAGCCGAGCGATAGCCAAACCAATACTTTTGGCGATCTCCCTGTCTATATGCTTTTGATTCTAAGAATATAAAGCCCTTTGTCCCATCTGAAGAAACATAAGCTTGTCTTTTCGAATTGACCAAATTAAGCCCCATGTGCTGCTCAACTCTTGTTATTATACTCTTCAGATATGGTTTTTCATTGCCAGTAATGGTGGATGTCCCCCCTCCTGATGTCAATGGCTCTTCGATAGTAACATTTTGCATTGCTTCATAGTCAATGCCCATCGACGTACAGAAGAGCTTCTTCATTTTATCGAAGCGATCATTGCAATATTCAGTATACAGTTCTTTCAGCACATTATAATCATCAGGGGTTTCATATGGCATATCCATCCATTGCAAATCATCTTCCGTTGTGAAACTATATTTAGCCTCGACTTCCTCCAAGTTTATGTGCTTCAAATATTTAGTGTCTTGATAGAAATTCTTATCTTTCTTGCTTCTATTCACATAATCTGGCAAATAGCATAAATTAGCGATAGAACTTATTGGAAGCCCTTGGCCCTTAACTTTCTTTATAAAATCCTGCATTTGGCGCTTGGGCGCAATATGCTCAACATCAAATTTATCTATCGACAATTGATCCATTGCCGTAAAAGTATGAAGATAAATGCAATTGAGAAATACATATTCTTCGCTTTTGGGAGACGGAACATTCTTGGTTTCCGATCGGAACATGGACTTGTCATAAAAACCATCCAGAGCTGTTCTCCAAGCACGAGGCGAAATATCTGTCACATAACGGTTGGGCTTGGCGGCCGCATGGATTTTTGTATTACCTCCTTCGCTCCAATAATTGGTGAGAATGTCATATACATAATACGCACGAAGATTCTGAGCAATTATTTCTTTCTTTTCTGACCATCCCTCGTCTATTTTGTCGAAATCACCATTAGGATACATCTCCTTAAATGAAGTAGAAATCATTGAGAGTATCTGAAATTTTGAATGGTAAATCTTTTTTGACCTGGATCTATTGTTGCCCTTAAATCTCATAATGGGCGATACTGCATCAACCACAAAGTCAATAGCCTTATAAAGTGCTTTCTCAAAAGCATCTATATTTTTAAGAGCATATATGTTCTTGTATAAAATCTTTATTTTGTCTGTATCATTCAGGCAAGCATTTACCAATTCAAAACTCAATGTGTTGACAGTGTCGTCAGCAAGGTTTGTTTGGAAGGCTAAAATGTCATATTTAGAAACGAGATATTTGCCTAATCCAAAAAGATATTCAAATGCATTAACCTCTTTGGACGATCTCATCTTTTCTCTATCATAGTCTTGAATAACAAAACCATCGTTTACGAATGCGTCATATTTTTTAATGGCACATTCGACAATATCCATGTTGGAAATCTTAAATTTCTGTTTAACAGGCCATGATGCGGCATAGACCTCGTATTGATCCAAAGGAGTGCCTTGTGAGTTTATTCTATCGAATATCTCTGGAAGATTGTCTTCTTCTCCATGATAGATGATAACAGGAATGACTGTCATGGAGATCGTTTCGTAGAGATTTTGTCTTTCATCGAAGAATCTTCCTATAATTTTGATGAGATTACCAATGATTGCAGGAGGAGCGTCAAACATCTCTGCAATATTTTTTGCTGGTTCGTAATATTGAAGATTCTTAAATGTTTTCTGTTCCTTCCTAAATTCCGCAATACTTTGATCTAAATTAAATTATAAGTTCCTGAGCAACAAAAAGTTGCCCAGGATTTTGCCATGTCAGATTTTTCACTTATCTTAGTGTTGCAAATCAGATGCCCAGGGGGTAGCTATGCTGGCTAAAGCCATCCCGAACCAGAAAGCCACGGCATTCCTCGAATGGCTCACTTATAGCGACAATACCATTGATAGGCAGAGCCGAAAGAAGGCTTACACCCTCTTTGAGAGCAATCTGCTTGACACCATCCCCGTGGGTACGGTGAAGGGACTACAGCAGATACATGGCTATCTCTTTGGCGGACTGTATGACTTTGGCTCGACATGATCTAACTCCCCGATATCAAGCTACCCCCATCAGCCTAAGCACATAGGGGGTCAATAGCGCCGTGAGCACACCGTTCAGGATCAGTCCGAGCGAGGCGTATGCACCATAGGTGTCGCCTTTCTCCATGGCCCGCGATGTGCCTACGGCGTGACTTGCTGCGCCCAAGCCTAAACCCTGGGAGTAGGGGTTGCGCACATGCCAGACCTCCAGCATCTTGAAGCCGAAGACCGCACCTAACAGCCCCACACAGACCACGATAGCCGCCGTCAGCGAGGGGATGCCTCCCGCCGCCGAGCAGACCTCCATCGCAATGGGGGTGGTTACCGACTTCGGTGCCAGCGAGATGATCACCTCACGCGAAGCGCCCATCCATCGAGCAATGAGCACCACGCTGACCAATCCCACCAGACAACCCACCAGCTGCGACACAATGATAGGCACAAACTGTCGGCGTATCTGCCCCAGGTGCTGGTACAACGGCACCCCCAGCGCCACGATAGCCGGTTTCAGCCAGAAGTCGATATAGTGGCCACCCTCTTGGTAGGTATCGTAGCTGATGCCTGTCAGCTTCAGGAATACAATCAGCACCGCAATCGTCACCAGAATCGGATTGAGCACCACCCAGCCCGTCCACTTCTGCAGTTGTCGGGCACCATAATAGACGCCGAAAGTCAGGGCCAATAGTACAATATTATTGCTCAGCAGTTCCATAGTTTTTCTTTTTGTTATCCGCTTTATTCTTCAGCAGCTGATGTGTCCAGCCCGTAGCCATCAACACCAGAATCGTGCTGATCACCGTTGCCACAACAATAGGCAGCAGCTCTGCCTGGATGATATCGAAGTAAAGCATCAGCGCCACTCCCGGAGGCACAAAGAAGAAGCCTAAGTTCCCAATCAGAAACTCCGAAATCCCCTTCACCCAATCCAGCCGGATCAGTTTCATTTGCAGTAGTGCCGCCAGCAGTAGCATCCCGATGATGCTACTGGGTATGCTGATGCCTGTGAGCCAAACTATCAGTTCTCCGATAGCGAGGCATCCAAAGATGATAAAACATTGACGTATCATAGCCTTATTTTATGAGCAACAAAAAGTTGCTCAGGATTTGGCCATGTCAGATTTTTCACTTACCTTAGTGCTGCAAATCAAGACAAGCAAAATCATCAATGACATGGCAAAGGTACAAATAAAATCTGAGAAACTCACACCTTTTGGTGGAATTTTTTCTATCATGGAGCAATTTGACTCCATGCTATCACCTGTTATTGACTCAACATTGGGTCAGAGATGCTGTAGTATCATCGGGTATCAGTACAGCGAGATAGTCCGTTCGCTGATGAGCGTGTATTTCTGTGGCGGATCATGTGTGGAGGATGTGACTTCACACCTGATGCGTCATCTCTCGTACCATCCAGTGCTTCGTACATGCAGTTCTGATACCATCCTTAGAGCCATCAAGGAACTGACGCAGGATAACATTTCCTATACATCCGATCAAGGCAAGACCTATGACTTCAATACTGCAGATAAACTTAACACCCTGCTTGTCAACGCTTTGATTTCCACCGGTGAGTTGAAGGATGAGGAAGGTTACGATGTTGATTTTGACCATCAGTTCCTTGAAACTGAGAAATATGATGCAAAGCCGACATACAAGAAATTCCTCGGCTACAGGCCTGGTGTATATGTCATCGGTGACAAGATTGTCTATATCGAGAACAGCGACGGCAACACAAATGTACGCTTTTATCAGGCAGACACCCATAAGAGATTCTTTGCTCTTTTGAAATCCAAGAACATCCGTGTAAATCGTTTCAGAGCCGATTGTGGATCCTGCTCGAAAGAAATCGTCGGTGAGATAGAGAAGCATTGCAAACACTTCTACATCCGTGCAAACCGATGCAGCTCGCTCTACGATGACATCTTCGCGCTTAGGGGATGGAAGACTGAGGAGATCAACGGCATCCAGTTTGAGCTCAATTCCATTCTCGTTGAGAAATGGGAAGGTAGGTGCTATCGTCTTGTTATCCAAAGACAAAGGAGAACCAGTGGCGATCTTGATCTGTGGGAAGGAGAATACACCTACCGCTGCATCCTGACCAACGACTACAAGTCTTCTACCAGAGATATCGTTGAATTCTACAACCTGCGTGGTGGCAAGGAACGCATCTTTGACGACATGAACAACGGCTACGGCTGGAACAGACTTCCCAAGTCGTTCATGGCAGAGAACACAGTCTTTCTTCTGCTTACTGCATTGATACACAATTTCTACAAGACCATCATGAGTAGGCTCGACACCAAAGCCTTTGGACTTAAGAAAACAAGTCGCATAAAGGCTTTCGTCTTCAGATTCATCTCCGTACCAGCCAAGTGGATTATGACTGCAAGGCGATATGTGCTGAATATCTACACGGAGAACGGCGCTTATGTCAAGCCATTCAAAACGGAATTTGGTTAAGACTGCTTTCTTTACGGTTAAAATCTGCGTATTACCTCAAGTCGCATCGTGGGGTAAGGGAATGGTGACTACATATTGATGTTGTGCTGTGGCTTTTTACTGAAAGTAGCTACTAACGACTCTTCAAATCTACCCTTAATCGTGCATTGGATGATAGTTGCGGATTTGAGGTTCCTTAATGAATTTTGTCAGCACGCCTCGAACTAAAGGATAATTCTGCTCTTTATCAGCATTAACTTCCTGCAAAAGAGTTTTACAAAATTCATCTGAAATATTACTGTCATAAAAAAACTCAGTAGGGTTATTCATGTATTTTTTGATACAGTTTCCCCTTTGCAAGCCATCAATCAAAATATAAGTACGTTTGCCGCCTTGATCTCTTTCTTCATGGAAAAGCATAGTGCCAACAGGAAAGCCCTTTATCAATGAATCTATAAAGACTTTCTGTTGTTGAGGTTTCCAACGCTTTCCTCTTTGAAAGATAGGAACAGCTATTCTTTTTTGGTCCTTCTGCATATCTTGTAATGCAGAGGCTAAATCTTGAAGGGTCCAATTTTCGACACTACAGCTTGCCATATTACTTCTATAATTTATACATTTTAACCAATACCACGACGTTGAATCTCAACTCCAAATTCGTAAATGTCCACACCATCCTTATTGCATGCCTTAAAACTCTCGTCCATCAAGCGATTGTACAAGGCACATTCTGCGAGCGTAGAGGTGTGGATGCCACCCTCACAAGAAACGTAGTCCTCGAACATGGCATCTGGGTGAAAGTTCACTTTACGTTCCTCCACCAGGTGATGGAAGAATGCCTTTACATCCTCAACTGACCTGATATGTGATTCATTGTTGTATGTCATAATTCTACTTCGACTCCTGGGACAAAAGGTAAGATTTATATTCCCGAACAATTAATTCCTTAATGTCAACTTCCAACAAGTCGGCTATCTTTAGCAAACTGTTTAAGTCTGGTTGCGAGACATTTGTACACCATTTGGAAACAGTTGATGGCGTTACTCCCATTTGCTCTGATAACCATTTGCTTGTCCGACTCTTCTCGAACAGTACAATTTTATTCTGTTTACTGGTTCCATGATCATTGAGTTTTATGTTGCAAAGGTAATGATTTATTTTCAATTTCTTCTAAAATTATTGGTCTTGTGATAAAATATCATGCAACTTTTATGTTTTTTTACGAGTTTGCCAAGTCAATGTGAGTTTTATGCTAACACATTATTAATATAACAGGATAGTGCTGCGACAATTATCTATATGGTGACACAAAAATATTGGTACGATTGGTTTGTTTTCGCTTCTGATTCGCAAAAACATTTCATGAACTCTCAAATAATCACACTAAATTACAGAAGGTCACCTAAAGGTCACTTTGAGCGTTCTATGTTCACCTCATGTTCACCAAGAAAAGAAAAAGCACATACAAAATCCTTGTAAATGCTTGATTTTCAGTGTGGACCAGCCAGGGCTTGAACCTGGTACCTCCAGATTATGAGACCAATATAATGATATTTCGTGATAGTCTATAATTCGTAACTATACTGATGGTCAATGAGTTATATCTTTGTGATTTTCACTGAAACTCACATAATACCCCTAACTGAAATAGTTTGTTTATACAAAACAAACATTTGTATTTCCCGTTCTACTATTAGTTATGGGAAAAGCAAAAGTATTGGAGTTGACCGAGGCGCAGCGCCTCGAACTCGAG
>CADAPC010000060.1 GCA_902789725.1 uncultured Bacteroidales bacterium | reverse complement strand
CTTTGTCGATAACCGGACCAACAAAACGGGAAAATTGCTCCCTCACGGGAAATATTCCTCCAAAAGGAGTGATTCTCTCAGATTTTATGATTACCTTTGTCATGTCATTGACGATTTTTGCTTGTCTTGATTTGCAGCACTAAGGTAAGTGAAAAATCCGACATGGCAAAATCCTGAGCAACTTTTTGTTGCTCAGGAACTTATAAAGAACGTTAAACTTAAATGCTGCGGAAATTAGGATTAATCAAAAAAATGAATAGTTTCCCAAGTATGAACATTGAGCAAATCAGAGTGTACACGTTATCGCTCCCAGGAGTGACTGAAGACCAAGCGTTCGGTGAAGACATTCTTAACTTCCGCTTGGAAGGAAAGATATTCGTCTGCCTGTGGTTAGGCGGTGGCAGGTATGATATGAAGGATGGAGTTTCAAGAATCGCCTTGAAGCTGTCACCTGACAGAAATATCGAACTCAGAGAACAATTCTCAGCCGTGATGCCAGCCTATCATTGGAACAAGACGCACTGGAGCGATGTATATTACGAAGAAATGGACGAAGCAATAGTAAAGGGGTTGATTAAAGAGTCATATCAACTCATTGCATCGAAACTTCCAAAGGCTATTCGTTCAAAGTATTTGTCTGTATTAGGTTGATTTAGGTGTGGTAAAATGAAAATAAAGAAACGTAAAATCAAGTACGCTACTATATTCTTCATCTGCTGGTTTGCCGTTGTGAATGGCCGGGAAGTGGGGTTCGCACTCTACTTTTACAATTTCTCAACGTTCATTGGACACTCCGGGCTGTATTTGGAAGACCTGTTCGTATGGCCGGAAGAGCGAGGCAAGGGTTATGGCAAAGTTCTCCTGCTTTATCTGGTAAAAATCGCTCGCGAGCATCATTGCAGTCGTATGGAATGGACTTGCCTGAAGTGGAACCAGCCCAGCATTGACTTTTATCTCTCACTCGGAGCCGTACCTATGAACGAATGGACTATTTACCGTCTGGACGCTGATTCACTGGAACGATTAAGCAAATAATATATAGTTAAGCGCATGAATCTAGCAGCCATCCGACTTCTCAATCAGCAACTTATCGCACCCCAATTCGGTACCCCTACTGAAGTGGTACGGTATATGGGTGCCATGCAAGCGCAGGAATACCGTATGATGCGCTGGGCGGTGGCCATGCGTACACGGAAGCCCTCATACAAAGCCTTTAAGCAAGCCTTTGATGAGGGGCAGATTATTCGTCTGCACCTGATGCGAGGCACCTGGCAGTTGGTATGTGCTGAAGATTACAGGTCTATGATAGACCTCTTTGCTCCCAAAGCCATTGCCGTCACAAAGGGATGGATGAGCAGCAATAAGATAGCCATCCCCGATGAAGAACTGATGCGTGTCAGAGAAATTCTTGTTCGGACAGTAGCAGACAAAAGGAGCGCGACAAAAGAAGATTTCGTTCAAGCATTGGCTAAGAGAAACCTACAGATGGACGATCATCGCCTGTCTTACCATATCCGAATGGCTGAATTGTCGGGTGTTCTTTGTAGTGGCGACTTGCTTCCGATGAAGGCTACCTACGCGCTTGCTGCTAATAAGGTGAAGTCATCCGTCAAGATGGAACGAAACAAGGCACTGGCATACTTTACAAGAAAGTATTTCCTGAGTCGCCAACCAGCCACTCTGGAGGATTTCGTGTGGTGGTCTGGACTGAACATCAGCGATTGTCGCAAAGGAATCGCACTCTTGGGTGATTACATACATTTGGAGAGATACCGAGGCAGGGACTTCTACCTGACTGATGACTGTCGCAAACGAGGTTTCAGAAAGGGGACTTTCCTGCTGATTCCTCCTTACGATGAATACCTCATAGCCTATAAGTCCAGAGACATCGTGTTACCACAAGAACATAGACATCGTGCCCATAATAACAGCGGTATATTTCAGCCGGTAATTGCTTACGATGGCATTATCTGCGGTAACTGGTCGCCCTATAAGGAGGAATGTCAGATGGAGTTTTTCAATGGCGATTATACTTCGGAGGACATAAATGAAGCGTGGACGGGATTCCTGAAATATAAACTATCTTAGAGACAAGATGAAACTGACATACATATTCCATAGCGGTTTCGTGCTTGAAGCCGAGCAGTCCATCCTGATATTCGATTATTGGATGGATCCTGTTGGTATCATGGGAACTGTTCTTCAGAGCAAGAAGCCTGTCTATGTATTCTCCAGTCACTTCCACGAAGACCACTTCACGAAGGAAATCTTCGAGTGGAAGAAACGTAAGCCGAATATAACATATATCCTGAGCAAGGATATACTTCGACACAGGAGAGCCAGTAAGGATGAAGCCGACGCATGGTTAGCCAAAGGTGCATCATGGGCAGATGAAAGAATATCTGTCAGAGCATTGGGCAGTACGGATAGCGGAGTATCATGGATTGTTGAGACCGAAGGGAAGCGAATCTTTCATGCTGGAGACCTTTGCAACTGGTATGCACGGTTCTTGCCTAATGCCGTGCCTGGTCAAACTATCTATAGCGAAGAGTTTGAGGAAGACATTGACCCGATAGCCCACGAAAAGCAATTCTTGGGCGAGTTGAAAGACATACGCAAAGTTGCTGATGGTTTTGACCTTGTGATGTTCCCCGTAGATGGACGTGTCGGCAACGGCTATACACTCGGTGGCAGACAGTTCATAGCGCGTTTCAAGGTGGGCATGCTTGTACCTATGCACTTCGTTGCCAGTGGCTTTGAATCTGCATGGCGTATGAAGGAGTTTACAGATGAAAAGAACATTCCATTCTGGAAAATAACGAAGGACGGAGACACGATAGAAATATGAACATACTAATTCTTTCAGGAAGCCTTTCTTGCTTGTGTCTATTAGCATCGCTATTCTTCTAAATCGGAGTTTTAATGAAAGTATATCACCTTATATTAATTTATTTACTTCTCTTTTCTAATCTTCCATGCCACAGTCAGGGAGACTCGTTTGTAGAGAAGTATTCTTCTAACTCGGCCTTTGGCATTCTCGATATTGGTGAGAATATCCATTCGGGAAATGTTGTTGACGAGGAAACATGGGAACGGGTTTTTGATACGGAAGGCTATCGAAAATACCTTGCAACGAGCCGGGGGGATGTCCTTCGCTCCATGTTAAAAGTAGCTACAGAATTTGCTTTTTCACCAGATAAAGACGCGGAGGTTGACAGTGTGTTGCTCTTAACTCCAGATGCGAGCGACTACCAGACACTTATGACTCAAAACATATGCAAGTTAGCCAGAAGACATGATGAAGCTCAACGCTTCATGGAAGAAACTGATTTCCCTGGGCTATTGTCCAAAGCAGACCGACTCGTAAAGAAATTCCTTCCCAAACGTGCTGTCACAAGAGAAGTCACCTTGAATGACCTATATCTAATTTGCACTATACCTGATGCCAGTGTCAGAGACCATTCTGTATTGTTAGATTTAAACTTGGCTATGGATATGACAGAAGAGGAAATTGTCCGCCTACTTGCTCACGAGTTCTTTCACAACTACAGGGAAACCGTCCTAACTGACGAGCCAGGAAATTCCTTCTGGAAAATCTTTAATTGCTTTGAGAATGAAGGAATCGCAGACTTGATTGACAAAGGAGAACACCCTGAGGCGATGTACGCTCGGTACGGAGCTTCCTTCGAGGCGTTGTATCTCCACGAATATCAAAATTCCTCCAAGACGCTGCAGAAACTGGATTCTCTGCTATCCGTATATCAAGTCAATCCTGTAAAGGGAGAATACGCTCCCGTAGCCGATCTCTTAGTTTTCAATGGGCATCCAACTGGATATTACATGGCTCGATTGATTTGTGAAGAGGGACTACAGAAAGAGCTGATTGAGGCATTCGACAACCCCGCCACTTTTGCTGAACTATACAATAAAGCGGCTTCTCGGAGAAACAAGCGGGGAGGTCTGGAATATCTGCTTTCTAAAGACATGGTGAGCTATCTGCATCAAATCGAGTAGTAGCTTGTACATTATTATAAATTTCAATTTAGTAATCAAAAGACGGCATGAAGAAGGTAATATGCCATCAGCCAATTCGCCCGAATATTCTGAGGCTTATCATCCGCATAGTTAGGAGCATATCAAACAAAACAATAACACGTTATGACAATACAAGAATTGACTTCGCCTTCGTCTGTCACGACTCAGCCATCTGAGCAAGCTCAGCGGCTCTCGCAGCTCCAGACGTTCAGAGATTACATGGCATCGGGCAAGCCCGTCATTGGCGGCTCCGATGTTCACAAAATGTTTCATCAGTTGTCGCAAGAGGCACTGAAAATCACAGCCGAGATTAACGGCAAGTATCACACTCCTGAGGAACTGCGCAACCTGTTGGAGCAACTTTGGGGACGTGAAGTGCCCAAGACCATAGGCATGTTTCCACCATTCCACACAGACTGCGGAAAGAACACCGTCGTTGGTGAACGCGTGTTCATCAATATGGGCTGCAAGTTTCAGGACCAAGGCGGCATCACCATCGACGAAGGCGCACTCATCGGTCATAATGTCGTGTTGGCCACGCTCAATCACGACCTTGACCCTGCCAAACGCCAAAGCATGTCATATGCCCCCATTCACATTGGCAAGAACGTCTGGATAGGAGCCAATGCGACTGTTCTTGCTGGCGTGACCATCGGTGATGGAGCCGTAGTTGCCGCAGGTGCTGTGGTGACCAAGGATGTAGAGCCGAACACCGTTGTTGGTGGAGTTCCAGCCAAGGTTATCAAAAAGATAGAAGTGTAAACAGATAAATCAACGGGTACACTTTGGTGGAGGCATTGTGGAAAAACTTGATTAGCTGTGCAAGGGGCAACGCTGCCAAGGGGCTACCGTGAACGCGAGATGGGAAAATGAAGATTGCCTTCGACCACAACTTAGTGTTCGTGGTCGAGGGCAATCTTCATGTTATTCAGTCGCCACTGTAAGGACAGACTGTGCGTGTGGAGAAAGAACTACATCTTCAGACGTTTCTTTCCATTTTTCACAACGATGCCGCGATAGTTTTCATTCACAACCTGTCCATTCAAGTTAAAGAGTTGGCTTTGCTGTGCATGTTCCATCTTGACTGTTTGGATGGCATCCACCACTTCTGCTGTGGCTGGCTCGACAGTGATGTTGAACACGTAATACTTCTCGTTATAGTTCAGCACCAGTTTCGTCTGGTAGGTGGCACCCTCAGGAAGTTCCTGCTGGGCTTCGGCATAGAAGCCACCTTCCTGAGCATCGTAGGTGAGGAGGAAGAGTGCGGCATTGGCACCTTCGTCGGTCTGGATGTCGCAGGTTTTGCCGTCGGCACCGAAGAAGTAGCCATCGTCGGTGTAGTTCGTCTGGTCGTAAATGGTGGCAAAGGAGGACACGAGCCATTGTGCATCGCTGGGCAGTTCAGTCTCTTCAATGCCCAAAGCCTCCAGCACGGGCGTGAGGTCAAGGGCTGTGAGTTCGCCATCATCGCTCACCTTCACCGTCACTTCTTGCTGACCTGCAATGACGGGCTCCACAATCTCCGACACGAAGTCGATGCGATAGCGGATGGTAAAGTAGTAGCCGCTGTTCTCGTTCACAAGATATATCTCACCCGTGTAAGTGGTGCCAGGATCGTCGGTTCCAGGCATGTGTCCCCAGTTGCCAATCACGCCGTTGTTCACGTTCTCGAAGAAATAGACGTTCTCAGCGCCCCACTGGGTCCATTTTCCGTCGGCTGTCATCCAGAAACCTGAGGGAACGGTAGTGGTAGTCGTACTTGACCATCCTCCTTCTGCCGTTTTGGCATAGAGTGTCAGCACGTCGGCGGGTCCTGCCTCCGTCACTTCCAGTGCCTTCTCAAAGTCAAGCTGCACGTTGAAGCCTGTGGAGTAATCATTGTAATTGGCCAGTCCCTGCAGATAAATCTCTTCATAGCCTTTCTCTACCCATTCACCAGTAGGCTGCTCCTTGTCGGGAACTACCGTGAACTCAATGTTCAGCTTGTAGATATTGGCCTGGTAGCGCAGATAGAGCGTGGCCTTACTACTTTCTGTTCCGTCGCCCGTAAAGACATTGGGAGCATGCCCCACATTGATGCTACCGCTCTCACGCTTCACCTGGAAGAACCACATTTTCTCCGTCGTAATCAACGGGCCTGGATTTCCCTCCATGTCGAACCAGAATCCCAGTCCGTCATAGGTCATGTTCTCCTGCCCCATTTGGTTGTCGGCAGTCAGGTAGAAAATGTCCATGTCGGCGGCTGAGGGGCAACCTAACGAGTCGAGACAAGCCTGCAAGTCCCAACGCACAGCGCGCCCATTCCATCCGTTCGACACCTGATTGTCGCAAATGACGGTCACCTCGCCCTTGAGTTCACACTCTTCGAACGTAGGAATCCACTCAGGCAAGATTTCAGCATCGATGTTGAACTGGATGGCATCGCCACCAATAATGGCATACATCTGGCTGTGCAATTTCTGCCCCGCCTTGGCTCCGTCGTAGGTGCCGAAATAAATTTCACAGGTGCCATCGTCGGCCAGCGTGATGTCGCCGCCTGTCCATGCAAAGTACTGATCCATTTCACCCCAGTCGGCAGCCACGAAGTCTCGCTCCACATCATCGGCAAACTTGAAGAGCCAATAGCCAAACTTGCTCAGAGGCCACAACTCGTCGGCCACGTAATAGTCTTCGGCCTCCAAAGAATTGTCATACTGCCAGAACCACAGCATGTCGCCAATGTGGGCTTGTGCTTCTTCAACACTCATCCCCGCCTTTTCCAGCAAGGGGTTGATGTCGAACGTAACAGCATTGCCTCCGCCGCCAGCAGCCATCTGCAAATCGACTTGTTCCTCTTTGATGACGTTCAGATTTTTGTAATTCGTTGTCGGTGTGGGCAACTCTGCCTTTACCGATTCACAAAACAGAGCCATGCACAACGTCATGGCACAGAGCACGAATGCTCGAAGCGTAAAGTTTCTCATGTACACAATACAATTTTATTGTTAGTAAAAAATTTTTAAGTGTCCGCACGAACGTTCAATCAGTAAGTTCCAAAAGTTCTTTTACTTTGGGGGTAAGATACTGCTGCACCTTCTTGTAAGGAAGGATGGTGGAGGGCAGACCCAAAGCGTAGGCACCAATTTCGTAGGCACCATAGCAGAACTGCACACCGTCACCCACCAGAGAGGGAGCCACACCGGGGAAGTCGATGTCCTCGGCCGCATTGGCCATGTCCCACCCGTCGGCATACTCATCCTCCAGCTGGTCAACCACCATTTTCAGCAAGGCTTTCCTTCCATTGGGCAGAAAGATGTCATCGAAGGTGAGGATGCGCAGATTCTTTAGGTCGAATGTCTTGCCATATCCCCAAGGCATGCCGTGAGCCGCACCTGCATAATACTCGTAGCCTGAATCCCACAAAGTGAGGATGCCTTTCGATTGCCACTGGACAATGAGGTCGGAACTGGTTTCGTTGTTCGACAAGAAAGCCATCTCCTCCATAGCGTCTTCATCGTCCGCGATTTCGTTCTCTTGATGCTTTTCCTGTTTCAGCACAGCCTGCACATCCCCCACGCCTTGCTCTGCTTTCAGTTTCTTGTAAGCAGCAGCGACATCGGCAGCGGTGAGGAGGCTGTTGTCGGTTTTACCTGCGGCATCAAGCGTCAGCCATTGGTTGATGAACTCGACTGCAGCCGCTGGCCCCGCCACAGCCTTCAGCGTATTTTTTTCGAACCTGTCCACCGTTGTCTCTACGGTGTATGGAGTGGGTTCTTCATCGCTGCTGTAATCCATCACCTTCACCTTATAGGCCACAGAGTCTTTCCAGTGGATGTCCTCGAACACCAAGGTGTCCGATTTGTTCAACTCTGCAGTTGAGGAGTCTGCTACAGCCGCATCCGGTTCTTTGTCGCCAGTTGCACCTTTGTTACCTGTACAAGCCATTGTCATGAGCAACAGCATTGCACAGCCTGTCCAAGCAATCATTTTCATTTCAAATTCATTGTTTTAGTTACACTTTATGTATTATAGCACGCGGCTATTTCACTTCGCCAAAGTACTTCGTGTCGGCCAACTTCATCAGGTACTGCCCATACTGGTTTTTGAGCATCGGCTGAGCCAACTCACGAAGTTTCTCGGTCGTAATCCACCCATTGCGATAGGCTATGCCCTCCAGGCAAGCAATCTTCAGGCCTGTGCGCTTTTCAAGCACTTCGATAAAGGTAGAAGCCTCTGAGAGCGAGTCGTGTGTGCCAGTGTCGAGCCAAGCAAAACCGCGACCTAATAGCTGCACCTTCAAATTCTTCTCGCTCAAGAACTCCTGATTCACTGTAGTGATTTCCAATTCTCCACGGGGAGAGGGCTTGATATGTTTTGCCACCTCCACCACCTTGTTAGGATAGAAGTAAAGCCCCACCACGGCATAATTGCTCTTTGGCTCCTTGGGTTTCTCCTCTATAGAAAGGCAATTCCCATCGCCGTCGAACTCTGCCACACCGTATCTTTCAGGGTCTTGCACCCAATAGCCAAACACGCTTGCCTTACCTTTGGCAGCATTCTGCACACATTCTTTCAGCATGCCTGAGAATCCACGCCCATGGAAGATGTTATCGCCCAGCACCAGACACACATCGTCATTGCCCACAAACTCTTCGCCAATGATGAAAGCCTGTGCTAAACCGTCGGGCGAAGGTTGTTCGGCATACTCAAAGTGTACTCCATAGTCGCTTCCATCGCCTAAAAGACGCTTAAAGCCTGGTAAATCATAGGGAGTTGAAATAATCAGAATGTCCCGGATGCCCGCCAGCATCAACACTGAGATGGGATAATAGACCATGGGCTTGTCGAAGATAGGGATGAGCTGCTTGCTCACGCCCTTGGTGATGGGGTAAAGCCGAGTGCCCGAACCACCTGCTAATACTATTCCTTTCATGTTTTTAATTGATTTTAATTCAACATTATTGCAACAAAGTTCGCATTTTCTTTCTGATTAGACAAGAAAAACACTGAAAAACATCCTTCCTCCCTATCTTTTTAATCTTTTAACCTTTTAAACTTTAACTTTTATTTCTCAATCTTTTTACTTCGCATTGTATGTATGCACACTTCGTCCTTGTGCACTGGGCAAATAATTGATGCCCCACCAACACATTTGTAAAGAGCAGAAAGAAAGGATGAGGAGCCAAGCCGCAAACTTGTGTCTCAAAGGACGGGCAAGGCGAAAATGGATGTAGGTGAGATAGAGGAACCATGTAGCTGCCGCCCACGTTTCTTTAGGATCCCATGCCCAATAATGCCCCCAAGCTTCTTTTGCCCACAAAGCACCAAACAGCATGCCAATGGTCATGAAAGAAAGACCCACATAGACAAGGTTGTCGGTCAGCGCAAAGACACGCTCCTTTGTTCCTTTGACAAGCATGAAGGCCGCCACCAAGGTGGCTGCACCTAAAAGGGCATAGCAGAACATATAGACAATAACATGAGGGGCGAACCAAGGACTCTGCAAGGCGGGCATCAAGGTTTTGTCATGAATCTCCGGCTTGAAAAGGTTGATGCAAGTGAACACAAGTGCAAGCAGGGAGGAAAACGTCAAAATCCACTTATAGCGCCATCGGGCATAAGTGATGATGCCAGCCAGAGGAAGGAAAAACGAGTACCAAAGGCGTGTCTCGCCCATGGTGCGAAGGGGTGGACGTTCGAGATGAATCCACAAACCTAATATGAATGCGAAAAACACCAGCAAGCCCCCTATTGTGAAAGCATACACTTGCTTTTCTTTCTTTTCCTTAAATGCGAAAAACGCACCTGCCGCCCAGAGCAGTACGGCGGAGATGGCAAAATAGATGAAATGATCCCATGTCATAGTCTTTCCTCCTTTTTCTTTCTTCCAGCTGTCAGAAACATCCACACTGCACCTGTTATAAGCATATAGATACCTGTATAGACAAAAGGCAGCCAAGGGTCGCGAACCAATTCGAGAATGCTGTATTCGCTTTCCTTGCCACGCATTTCGTCGTAACCCAGTTGATAAATTTTCCACCCTTCAACAGCAAGGGGGTGATTAACATCAACGGTATCATCCTTCTGCACACCATCCGAGGTGAAGAGAGTCACATCGGATGCAAACCGCTTCGGCACTCGTTCGTACCGCATTTTCCCCGTCTTCTCATCCACTCCAATGGGTTGAGGAGGATACTCTTCAAGGATGAAATGGTTAAGCCTGATAGAGAACGGAAGTTCGTGAAACTGACGGTTCTCGTCTATGCCTCGCCATTCCAATTGCCCCCGGAAAGCCGTCATGTGCAAACGCTGCATGTCGGCATTTCCCAGCGTGCCTGTAACCAGTGCGATGAAAAGTCCAAGATGGTTGAGCAGAAAGGGGATGTCGCGTTTCCACGAACGGAAATGGACGATGCGCTTGATGCTAATCCATCCTAAAATAGTAGTGACCCACGCAAAAATCAGCACGAAGGTCCAATGGCTCAGCAAGGAAAGGTCGGTCATCACCCCCAATGCAACAGCAAGGACTGAGGCCAGTGCTAAAGCGGGCACAGCTGCTTGGTAACTCATGCACCACCGCAGGAGCTCCACCTTTTTTCGCAGCGCGTAGGTAAGAATGATGAATGTCAAATAGACGGACAGGAGAATGATATTAACTGGCCAGGCTACAAGACTCCAAGCAATGGGTCCT
The DNA here is from genome assembly GCA_902789725.1 of uncultured Bacteroidales bacterium. GTDB lineage: Bacteria > Bacteroidota > Bacteroidia > Bacteroidales > Bacteroidaceae > Minthosoma. Next base: position 18,040 of record CADAPC010000060.1, on the reverse strand, counting down.
ATGCCCCATTGGAGTAGCAGCCCCACCACACAGAATGCCAAGCCAATGGCAAAGCCTTCCTTCATTGTCCAAGGTTTTCTCCACATCGCTTAGTTGTTTTTTGTCGTATATATAAATAATGTATATCGTGCTTTTGTGCTGTCAGCTGACATCCTCAGAAAGAAATGCCAGCCGTAAAATAGATTTTCTGCGTACTCGGATTGGCCACGATGCAGCCAAAGAGTGGCACAGTAAAAGTGGGGGTTATCTTCAGTTCCTTACGGGTAGCAACACTCACATTGGTCACAGCAAAATGATGAGCGTCGGCATAAAAATCTGTAGCGTAAGGCACGGCACCCATCGAAGCGGTCCAATCAAGCCCTCCCAATTTGAAGGGCACGTCAACCTGAACGTATGAAGAATAGGCACGCTTGCCCGAATTGTTCACCCCATCAGCACCAGCGAAGTTGGTGAACCAATTCAAGGAGAGGACCTCGAAATCGTAGCCGACATTTGCCTCAAACGTGTGCGCTGTCTTGTGGGCATCGTAAAGAAAGTATTTCGTCGGGCAATTTTCTTCACCATTCACACAAAAATAGTCTGTAATGCCTACAGTAAAGCCGCCTGCCGAGTAGGCCAATGTGAGGTCAAACTCCTTTGTGTCATCCTTATCAACCAGTCCGTACGATCCCCACCCCGTCAGGCTCAACCCTTTCCAGGACACGCCCAATGTGGGTTGTATGGCAGCACTGCCCAAATCTTGCCCACGCCAAATGTAGTTGGACACAACATCTGCCTCCAGTTCCACTTCCACTTTATCTTGCGCATATATGTCTGCAGAAATGGGAATTGCAATGCATACAGTCAACAATTTCAGCCATTTAATCCTCATCAGATTCCTATTTTTCAGCGAAACGAATATTTTAGCCACAGATTTCTGCAAGAGAAACCTGTGGCTAAAAAATGTCAAACACTATCAGAACAATTTGTTAGGATAAACACCATCGGCAACAAGCTTGGCAATGCGTTCCACCGTTGCTTCGCGGTCTGCTGCATAGGTCACACCAAACCAAACAGAAGTTGTGTCAAGCACCTCCACCGTAGCTGTGCCTTCGTTGATGAGCTTGTTTACCATCAAAGGAATGAAGAACTCAGCCTTGAGGTTTTCCATGTTCTTGGGGTCAGAAAGGAACTCCTTGAAGTACTCTTCGCTATACTGGAAATAGTCGGGAGTAAAGCCCCACATGTTCATCGACACAGGCACGTTCTCATCCAAAGGTTGCCACTCACCCTGCTCATCTTTGTAACAGATGGCATTGCCCTTATCGGCCTGGCGCATAATTTCCGTACGCTCCACCACATCAGAGAGGTGACGGTTGTCATCATACACGCACACACCACGAGCCACAGAACCATTCTCAGAAAGTGTATTGCAGCAACGGAAACCCACCATTGCGTATTTGTTCTTTGAACCTTCGGGCAGGTTAGAGAGGAACTTGCCAATTGACATAAAAGCGTCACGCCCATAAAAGTCATCGCAGTTGATGACGGCAAATGGCTCCTTAATGACATCCTTGCCCATCAAGACTGCATGGTTGGTGCCCCAAGGCTTCACACGTCCTTCGGGACACTTGAACCCCTCTGGAAGGCTATCAATACTCTGGAAGCAGAGCTCACATGGTACAACTCCTACGTATTTGGAGAGAATCTGGGTGCGGAACTGCTCTTCAAAATCTTTGCGTATCACCCATACAATCTTACCGAAGCCAGCTTTAACTGCATCGTAGATGGAATAATCCATGATTGTTTCACCATTTGGTCCAAGACCATCAAGCTGCTTCAAACCACCGTAGCGGCTACCCATTCCTGCAGCAAGGAGGAATAATGTTGGTTTCATAATTGTTAGTTAAAATTATTGACTATATTTGATGTTTTTATAGCTTTATTCACCCAATCACCACGCGAGTCCATCCGTGTACGTCTGGCTCTGTGCCATACTGGATGCCGCGCAGTTTGTTATAAAGTTTCTCTGAGATAGGTCCAGGCTTGCCGTCCTTGGAGATTTGGTAGGTTTTCTTCTCTTCCAAGTCGTCAATCTTACCTATAGGCGAAATTACAGCTGCGGTACCACATGCTCCTGCCTCTTCGAAGGTAGCAAGTTCTTCTTCCGGAATCTGACGACGTTCCACCTTCAAGCCCAAATCTTCCGCCAGCTGCATGAGCGACTTGTTGGTGATGGAGGGAAGGATGGAGGTGGACTTGGGCGTCACGTATGTATTGTTCTTTATGCCAAAGAAGTTAGCAGCGCCACACTCGTCCATGTACTTCTTCTCCTTTGCGTCAAGATAGAACTCGCAAGCATAGCCAAGGTCGTGTGCCATTTTGTTGGCACGCAGCGAAGCGGCATAGTTGCCACCCACTTTATAGATTCCTGTACCAAGAGGTGCAGAGCGGTCATATTCACGAATGATGACGTAGTCGTTGCAAGAGAATCCACCTTTGAAATAAGGGCCTACGGGAGTGACAAAAATCATGAACAGATATTCCGTAGCGGGATGCACTCCCACCTGAGCACTGGTACCAATGAGCAGCGGACGGATGTAGAGGGTAGCCCCAGTTTCATAAGGAGGGATAAAGCGTTCGTTCAAACGCACCACCTTATCTACCATTTCATTGAATTTCTCCGTAGGGAGTTCTGGCATCAAAATGCCTCGACAAGTGCTTTGCAGACGAGCAGCGTTCTCGTCGGAACGGAATACACGCACTTTTCCGTCGGGACAACGGTAAGCTTTCAAACCTTCAAATGCTTCCTGTCCATAGTGAAGACAGGTGGCTGCCATGTGAAGAGGAATGGTTTCTTCTGAACACACCTCTATCTCGCCCCATTTGCCATCACGGAAGTAACAGCGCACATTGTAATCAGTTTTGTGATAGCCGAAGCCAAGGCTCGACCAGTCTAATTGTTCCATATCTTTTCGTTTTTTAATGTTTATTTTCAATTTGCAAAGGTACGGTTTTCCTTACACAATAACAAAAGAAATGAGCATTTTTTTTCAAATCCATTCTCTTGTGGCACTTAAACGAGCCGAAAGAGGAACGAACCGCATAACTGTTTAGGTATGTTCTAAAAATTAGCTTTCAATTGTTTGCTATGGCCCAAGGGATTAAGCCCAAAGATGCCCAAAAGCAACAAAAACAATGGAAGATAATCATCTCAGATTTAGTAATTATTAGAACATACCTTTAGAGGATTCAAAAAAAACATTTACGTTGGCTTCGCCCAAGTTACCTTCGTCCGATAAAGCAAAATGAAAAAAAGTGCTTTTCCATTTTGCTTTGTGCTCACTTATCCGTAACTTTGCATGCACAATAATAATAAACCTGGCTACATGACTAAATTATCCTTCCAAAGACTGGCAACCATCGTCTGCCTCCTGCACTTTTTCATTACCCTTTCCTTAGCCGGCAATTGTAAGCCGAAGGCAGAAGGCTCCTCCGCTGTCACTTGGAAAGTGGAAGCCGAAGACCCATCATCCACTGTCACATGGAAAAACGGAACTGCCTCCATCTTCGCTCCCCAAGGCCTCACTCTGTGGTGCGAAGAAAAGATGTCTGGCAACGTAGTGATTGAGTACGAAGCCCGCATCGTGGAGTCGCGTTCCCTACGGCCCACCCACAAGGATTCTGCCTCCACCAACAATGCTCGCATCAGTGACCTCAACTGTTTCTGGATGGCCCACCAATGTGGAGGTTACGGAGGGAGGTTTGTGGATAATTACGCACTGAGGACCTACTATATGGGCTATGGCGGAAATTGGAACACCACCACGCGGTTCCGACGCTACACAGGCGACGCCAGAGGCATAGACAGTGCAGCTTATCGCCCCATTATTTTGAAAGAATACACAGACAAAAATCACCTGCTCATCAAGGATAAATGGTACAAAATCCGTCTGGAACAGGTGGATGGACATACCCGTTATATCATCGACGGGGAACTGTTGGTTGACTATGTTGACCCCCAACCTCTCACCGAAGGTTATTTCGGTTTCAGGACCACGTTTGCACAAGCAGAATTGAGGAACTTTCGTTACTCTTGCCAAAACACAGATAAGGAGCCTGTCGCACTGAAATGGATTGGTGGCAGAGGAAGCGGAGTAACCACATTCGGCGTACCCTTCTCATTGGGAGAGGTGACCAACAACGACTTCACCCTACAAACAAACAAAGGCGTGCGCCTCCCCTTCGACACTTGGCGATTGGCTTCATGGCAAGACGGCAGTGCCAAATGGCAAGCCTTCACCACCATTGTTCCAGAAGGTGTGGATTCCGTACTTCTCACAAAAGAGCCTTCACGCCAACTGACTCATGTGGATGTATGTGGCGCAGCCAGAAAAGTGGACTCTCCCCCACCCTTCTTTGTTACCCTCAACCATCAGAGGTGTCCCCTTCTTTCTGTTGAAGAAGAAACACCACAAGGCATCAACAACACCCGCACGGGAAATATACGAAAAGTATATAAATATATAGGTAAAAATTTCATCATCCGCACTTACCAATATGCCTACAGACCAGAAATGAAACTGGTTCACACCCTGCTGGTAGATAGTACATTGAATCAAGAAGGACTGCACGAACTCTCCATCCACTTCCGCATACCACTGCATGGCAAGCCCTACGAACGGTTTGTCAACTTTGAAGGGAAACCCATGAGCGTGCAACCCCTCATTGCCCGACGCAGCATCGATTTGCAACGCATGGATGCCACCACCCGCATGGTGCTCGACAACATCGCCCAATGGGACGATTTCCGACTCTCTCAACTCTCGCCCAATGGTTACAGCATACGCAAACGTGCCACCCATGAGTCACCTTGGATTGGCACCATCGAGGGGCACCGAGCTAAGGGAACCATAACAGTAGGCGACAGCACCTCTCAGACCTCCTTCCGACTCCAAGACTTCTGGCAGTCATACCCCTCCACCTTGCAAGTGACAGGGATGAGAAGCGACTCTGCTACCATCACCATTAGCCTCTATTCGCCTGAGGCCGAACCCTTTTCATTTGCTCACTACGACACCATCCCCCATGGGCTTGAAGCCTCTTACGAAGATGTGCAACCTGGCATGAGCACCGCTTGGGGTATTGGCAGGACAAGCACCATCTTTATCAACGACAACAACGAAACCTCTCAATTGGTTTGTACGCCCACATACTTGCATCGGAAACGCGCCTTCGGCATCTGGAGCCTTCCCACAACAGAAAGTCCTCGCGACAGTCTCATTGAACGTACACTAAGCGGCATCATGCAGTTTTATGAAACTGAAATTGAGCGCAATGGTTGGTACGGCTTTTTCAACTATGGCGATGTGATGCACGCCTACGATGCTTCCAGAGATGAATGGCGATATGACGTGGGCGGTTTTGCCTGGGACAACACCGAGCTGGGTTCCCCCGCCATGCTCTGGTATCAGTTTCTTCGCACGGGAGATTCTGCCGTGTGGCGAATGGCAGAAGCGATGACTCGTCATTGTAGCGAAGTGGACACCTACCACTTTGGTCCACACGCTGGCTTGGGCACTCGACACAACGTGCTCCACTGGGGCTGCGGAGCAAAAGAAGCCCGTGTGAGCGAAGCGTGGTGGAACCGTTTCTACTACTATCTCACCGCCGACGAACGAATTGGCGACATCATGCATGAAGTAGCAGATGCCGACACATTATTATATACGCTCGACCCCATGCGTCTGGCACAACCACGAAATCTCTACCCTTGCTCGGCCCCTGCCCGTCTCCGCATCGGCCCCGACTGGCTGGCATACGCCAGCAACTGGCTTACAGAATGGGAACGGCACCCCACCTGCACCAACACCACTTCCACAAGCAATGCAGGGAGCAATTCCATCGCATTCCAGCATTCCTCTCCCCACTTTTCCAAACTTCTTGCCGGCATGTCCTCCATTGCATCTTTTCCTCATGGATTCTTTCAAGGGCCACTGGCCCTCGGTTACGACCCTGCCACAGGCATCATCAGCACAGAAGTTCCTGACCTGCAATCCACAAATCACCTCATGCCCATCATGGGTGGTTTTGAACTCATCAACGAGATGGAGCCTATGATACCCCATCCCATTTTCTATCAGAAATGGCTTGAGCACAACCGTCTTTACAAAGAGAAGGCATGGAACCTCAAGAAGAACAAATTCCTCATTCCGCGACTCTCAGCATACGCTGCTTGGCGTTTGGGAGATGAGACACTGAAACAACAAGCATGGGATGACTTGCTCAATCACATCCCCCTCCGATTCAAACAAACCATCTGGACCAACGATTGCGCCACTTGGACACTCGATGCCATTTTCTTGAAAGAAGTCATCAATAAATAATGAACATCATAAAAAATCACAATATGTCAAAAAAACTATTTGCAATCATTGCATTCGGAAGCGTATGCTTCACAAATGCCATCGCTCAAGAAATACAGAACGATGCCACAGCACCACTCCACCTCATGAAACCCGCCTACAAGATTCCCTACACTGTACCCACAGCCAAAGAGGTGAAAGCCACCATGGATCGTATCAAGAACTACCTCGATGCTACCACGTTCATGGAACTGGACGAGACTGGCAAGATGCTCAGGCGAGGCACCTTCCGCCTCACTTCCTACGAATGGGGCGTCACCTATTCGGCAATGTTGCGAGCAGGCGAAGTGACGGGCGACCCTTCTTACACCAAGTATGCCATCGACCGAATGGAATTCCTCGCACAACTGGCTCCTGCATTCAAGAAGCGACTGGATGAAGGCGAGGATATTGACCCGCTCATGCGCCAAGTAGTGAACCCTGAAGCCTTAGACGACGCGGGTGCCATCTGCGCCGCCATGTTGAAAGCCAAGGACGAAAAACTGAAAGCACAGATTGAGACTTACTATGACTTCATTGCCAACAAGCAATATCGCTACAGGAACGGCATGTTTGCCCGCTTGCGCCCAGTCAAAAACACGGTCTGGCTCGATGACATGTTTATGGGCATCCCCGCCCTCGCCTTTCATGGCGATGTGGATAAGGCCATACGCCAGTTCAAGCTTTTCCATGACAAGATGTGGGTGGCCGAACGACAACTCTACCGCCACGGATGGGTGGCTAATGAGTTACAGAAATCAACCAGCACATGGGCTCCGTCTTTCTTCTGGGGGCGCGCCAACGGTTGGGCACTTCTCACGGCCTGCGAACTTCTCGATGTAAAGGAATCCGCCCTCATCATGAACTACTTTAAGGCCCACATCAACGGTTTGATGCCGCTTCAGCACCACGATGGCGCTTGGCATCAACTGCTCGACCGCCCTGACACCTACCTTGAGACCTCTTGCACAGCCATCTACTGCTACTGCATTGCCCATGCCATCAACAAAGGTTGGCTGGATGCCGAAAGCTATGGTGCCCAAGCCATCCTTGCCTGGAACTACGTCAATGCACATGTCAATGCACAAGGACAAGTGGAAGGTACCTGCGTGGGTACAGGTTTGGCATTCGATCCTGCATTCTACGCTTACCGTCCCATCAACAACTTCGCCGCTCACGGTTACGGACCCACCATTTGGGCTGGTGCCGAAATTTACCAATTAGTCAAGACTCACCACATCAAACTCAACGACTCCGCCATCCATTTCTATCCAGAAGACCCAGGAACGGACGAACCTATATTTTATGTAAAATAAAATCGTACCCCTCGGCTACGATACAGTGTACCCCTCGGGTACGCCACCTCGTACCCGAGGGGTACGTTTCGCCGCGAGTTTATAGTGAATTTGCATGTTTTACTCCATAAAAGTTGCTCGATTTGAAAACTTTTTCGTATCTTTGCACTCATGAAACGCGAAAGAACCATATCAGCATACAAGACGTACTTCAGGGACTTTATTCAGTCACTCACTGAAGCCGAGGCTCGCAAGGTGTTCTACGTCATCGATATGCTAAAGACGCAGGAGCGAGTCAATGCCAAATTCGTCAAGTACCTACGTGACGAAATCTACGAACTCCGTGCCGAGCATGGCGGCAACATCTTCCGTGTGTTCTTCATCTTCGACGATGGCAATGTGGTGATGCTCTTCAACGGCTTCCAGAAGAAGACACAAAAGACACCAGAAAAGGAAATCAACAAGGCGATACAATTAAAAAGGAATATTATGCAGGAAAGAAATGACATAATGAGCGTTGACGCCATGATGGACGAACGCTACGGAAAGGTGGGAACCTCTGAGCGCGAGGCATTCCGCAAGGAGGCCTACGCTTATTGTGTTGGTCAGATTATCAGCGATGCACGTAAACGCGAGAAAGTCACCCAGCAGGAGTTGGCTCAGCGTGTGGGTACTAACAAGTCATATATCTCACGTGTTGAGAACGGCAGCGTAGAGCCTGGTGCCGGCTTATTCCTCAGAATCCTCAGTGCACTTGGTTTGCGATTTGAAGTGTCGCAACCGCTTGCGCTTGGATAAGATATTATAAGACACAACCAAATTTAGAATAAAATAAACAGATAAGCCAATGGACAGATAGAAGATTATAGGACATAAGACTGAACGTCCACTTTTGATTCTTGTTTCGGACAATTGGGGAATTGGAAGAAATGTTTCAAGAACTGAAGTAGATTGTCCACGCCGTTCGGCGTGGGCATTTACTCGTTTAAGAAACATAGGTCATCCCCAATACCTCCGAAACGTAAGCGAAGTAGATTGATGTCTTAACGTCCTGTTACGTTCCGATATGGAGTGAGTTATGGAAAAACGAAAAGGATTACAATGACTGTATGCATGAGAAGACCGAAGCCCTCCGCTGCCGTTGTTATGTGTTCATTGTCAATGAATGATATGATTTCTTTGACAAAAAAATAGCCGCCACAATGGACGGCTATAATAATATAAAGTAAGGATTCAATATCCTGGGTTTTGTCTCAAGATTGGATTGGTTTGCAGTTCCTGTGTTGGGATAGGCAGTAATAGTTCATGGCTTTGGCACTCCATGAACTCTTGAATCCACCCCATTCGTTTCAAGGCTGCCCATATACCATACTGATTGAATGCATAGTACCAATGGTCGGCAACGACGGGTTCATTTACATGCTCCCTAAAGGCAATAGTCTCGCCACTCAGGCGTTGGAAATAGTCACTATCATAGATAGGTTGCCCGCCTTGTCGATAAAACGTGGCATTCGTGGTGTAATAGGATGGCACCCCTGCTATGTCATTGGCAACCAGAAAACGGTCTTCTTTTTCGAAAGAACCTATTCTGTCTATCCACTGGTCGGCTCCGTAGGGGTAGTAAAGTGTCAACTGTATCTCTGCCATCAGCATACAGGCCTTTTTGACGCTGGCAAGGTGGAAAGGGGCTTCACTGTCGGAATAGGTGGGGAACGACATCCTGCTACTATTCAGGCATTCTTCCACTTCTGGAGAAATGGATTCCAATATTGTGCGTTGGTCAGACTGAGGTATCTGCGTGTCGTTATTCTGCATATAATGAAAAGGAATGAAAGGAACATTCCCCCACAGCACTGCCAGGTTGTAGTAGATGAATGCATGCAAACATTGTGCTTCTGCCATATAAGGGTTGATATTAAAACTTTGTGTCGAGTACTGAAATTCTTGCCTTCGCGAATCAAACGCTTCACACGCTCGAATTCCAGATGTGTGATAAGATTCACGTTCACAGTGTTGCGATTAGACACATCAGAGATGGCATTGAGCGTAATCTGGGATGCAGACAACTTGCCTTTAACCTCATTATAGAAATAGCCACTGGTTTCCAATTCCACATATTGACTGCTCAATTGGATGGGTGAGTCAAAGGAGAAAGCACCAAGGTCGCTGACAGTTTGAGTCCTGAAACTCTTTCCCGTCTGTCCAAAGTTAGCATCAAGTTCATACAGCATCACTTTTGAGCCTTGTACAAAAGGACCCTTCTCGATGGTTCCCTGCACATTGGACTTCTCCACCGATTTAGGTGTTTCATTGTTGCTTTCGTCGCTGCTGCAAGCAGACATAAGGATTGCAGAGGTTACGATGGGCATGGCACATCGCGCCAAAATGTTCATTAGACTTCTCATAATCTTACGTTTTATATTATGTTATCAATCTCTCTTGTGTGAAGTCAGCACTAACTTTAGAACAAAAGAATAGCGCAGCCTCGCTCCATATTCCTCTTAGGCTTGCGACAGCCCCCTATATTCTATGGTCGTAGTCTGCGCTATATGCACAAACTCCGAATATAGGGTTGCTCGTTTTCTGTCTGAGGTCGCAATTCAAGAGGAAATTGAGCCGTATGTCTTGCACTCTTTGCAGAATGCGGTTGCAAAATTACATAAAAAAAGCACTTCGCCGCCTGTTTTTAACTAAAAAACAATAAAATGATGGCAAGAAACAGAAGTTTCTGGGTTATGATGCATGAATCGACTGAAAAGTGACTAACTTGGACAAACTATTAGCAGCCCATTCATCTTGAAGCAGTTGAATGGTTGTTGTAGTTTTGCCTGACCCATTAGGACCCGCAACTACACAAAGAGTGGGTTTTCTTTCAATCATGTGGCACAGCATTACGTTGAGACCGTCTGATAGCAATTATGTCTGCTGCATTGCGAAGCATTCTTTGCTTTTCCGCTTCCGCCTTCGCACTTGACTCTCTGGCAGCAGCAGCCACATCTTCCATCAATGCATGCAGCATCTCGTCGGTAGGTTCCTCCGTCGAAGTCAGGCGATATTTTTTATGAATCTCTGTCATACACTTTCCATTTTTTCTTGCCCCAAAGGTACACCCTTTTTCCCAATTAAACAATTATTCTTGGAGAAAATGCGTGAGAGGCGGAATTTTTGTTGGTGAAACTTCAGAAAAGAGGGGTCACTTCTTGTTCATGTCGGCAATCACCAATTTGGAATTGGTCAGCACAAAATGAAAACTTAAATATTATTTTTAGGGGAGTTCCAAAGGATTCTTGCATCATTTCACATTGAAAACATGATTTCAAGCATCCAAAGACCACCATCCCTAATCACCCGCCTTGTTTCTTTCTTACAATTGAAGACGTGTATTGCGATAACAGACCTGTTATTTCCCGGCATACACATATCTGCGGAAAAGCCAATCTTTCGACTGCTTTGTAGGAGCAAGGTCAATACCTTGAAGTTGAGAAACGGTCATCAGATTGTTGGAGTATCGGGCAAGGTAGTTGATGGTATCCACCGAGTTGACGTTTTTGTTACTATATAATGAACGAATTGTCTTAGAGATAAATTGATAGTCCTTGGGAGAATACAGACTTTCAAGCACTCGCAGTTTTTTGTCTGAATAGCGCACATCCACTTGACCATCGGCAACCGTGATAAGTCCCAAACTCAACCGTTCCGCTATTTCCGAGCGGATTACAGCATATATAATACTATATCTTAAAGTTTCCATAAATTACAAATTTTCATTTAATAATGATACAAAATTGTTCCAAACCGCATCAACCCATTGTACATCCATCAGTTGTTGCAACTTTTCTTTCAGCACAGGAGAAGGAACTGCCCATTCTGGAGGAAGGATTGACACTATGAAGTCTATTTGGGCTTGACATTGTTGTATCTCATATTGATAATTTCGTCTCAAACTTTCAGCCATCTTCAAGACATCATTGGCATCTGTTCCTTTTATTATATGATGGAACAAATCTGAATAGAGGATAGTGTCCGTTGACGTGAGTTGGGATAACGGATACTCAAACGTGGCTGTATTGAGTATACATCCGTAATCGATGGAAACGAACTGTGAATGTTCAATATCATACATCAAGTTTGCATTATTGATGTTCCGGTCTTCATTGGCTATCCAACAATCGAACAAAGCGATTTCCAACAATTCCTTTACCAGCCTTTTTGTAGTGGGGACAACGGAGAAAGTCGTTGGTGTTATATCAACAATGTTCTCTTTCCGCTTGGTTCCATACGCAAGAGTGGAACTATATCTTTGTGCCAACAGTTGCGACCAATGCTGTTGTTTGATTTTCACAAAAGCGGGACTTGGCGTATTGATATTCCAAGTCAAAGCCATCACCGAGCCAATCAACTCACAAGCAAGTTTGTACGCACTACCAGAAGAACGCATATATTTGCAAATATAAGCGTTCTTGTCAGAACAAAGCACTAATACAGGATTCTCACCTGTTTGATATTGCTGTTCTATTGTCTTAATGCTTGAAAGTGTTGGTATCTTCATTTTCTTTTACAAAACATTGCCCCACAAAGGTACACCCTTTTTCCCAATTAAACAATTATTCATGGAGAAAATGCGTGAGAGACGGGATTTTTGTTGGTGAAACTTCAGAAAAGAGGGGTCACTTTTTGTTCATGTCGGCTATCACTAACTTAATTTCCGCATACGTAAAATTATCTGGCAAGCGGTTCTTCACATCGGTTAGCGAATAGGCTTTATCGAAAGAACGCACAATGCCACGGATAATGTTTTGATGCTGAGCACTGACAATTTCTTCAACCTTCATTTTTCCATTCTCCACGTAATAGGCAAGATGATTTTCAATGGTTCCCCTCGAAAGCGACCGTTCCTTGGATATGTCGAGGATGCTCTTCCCTTCGCGAAACATCTTAAAGGTCACAGCCCTTGTATCCACCTTCGCCTTTTTAGGCTTTTCTTCATTGCCATCTGGCAATTTGGCCTTCTTCGGTTTTCCCTCTTCCACCTTCACTTCATCCAAGGCGGCCTTTGCTTTCGCGTTGAGATATTCGCGAATGGTAAATCCATCCCCTTTCAGACGGGCGAAGATGCCCACTTTCAATTTGTAGGAAAGCATAAACGCATCGAGTGCATTATTATACTGCGTAATGACCTGCTTGTTGTTGATAGTCACTTTTGAGGCCACCACTACAGGGTCGAGCAGCTCATGAAGTTTCGTCTCAAAATATCCCATCGCCGCCTTCAGCCGTTCTTGCAAATGAGCGTTTTGAGCAAAAGCCGTGCCACCTTGTTGCATCATCGATTGATATTGCAGACGAAATTTTTGCCCAACAGCCACAACTTGCATTTCTATTTGCGGCATCACCTCACGTAACATGGCAAGATAGTTTGGGTAGGAAGAATAGAGGTGCTCATTGACCACTTTAAAAAGATATTGCGCATCGAGTTTCAGCACCTGGAAGTCGAAGAGTTCATTCAGCAGCATCAAGAAATAATCATACTTCATCTGGGGCAGCTTACTCTCTGTCTGCTGAGCTTCTGCCAGCTCGCGGTCGATATAGGCATTGACTGTCTCGTCCGTAATGACTGAACGCATGGACAAAGGGCGTGCCAACACCATTCCTTCCAATGTGCGGCAACGACTTAGTGCCACATACACTTGTCCGTGAGTGAAGGAATCGTTGATGTCCAATACCGCATGGTCGAAAGTCAGCCCTTGACTCTTGTGCACAGTAATGGCCCAGGCGAGCCGCAACGGATACTGTCTGAATGTTCCGTCCACCTCTTCCTTTATTTCTTTCGTTGCATCATCTATCACATATTTCGTGTTTTCCCACACTAACTGCGGCACATAAATCTTTCGGTTGTCTTCCTTGCAAAACACGACGATGAACAATTTATCAGCTTCATCATTCCACACAAAGCCTCGCACCACCCCAATCTTTCCGTTGTAGTACTCTTTTCCCGGATTGGGGTCGTTCTTGATGAACATCACCTGAGCCCCTTCTTTCAGCACCAAAGTTTCATCGGCCGGATAACTGTTCTCAGGGAAATTACCACGAACCTCAGCTTGAAACGACCTCTCCGCCGTCTTCAGTCCTTCCAACATCTGCTCGTTATATTGCTGCGCCATTCGGTTGTGGGTAGTCAGGCGAATCCAATCTTCATCGGCAGGAGGCTGAAAGTTTTCCACATAACGGCGATTCAGCGCCTGCAGCACACCATCGTCAATTCGATTGTTCCGTATTTTCCCCAATATCTGGATGAACGTCTCATCCTGCTGCCGGTAGATGTGCTTCAATTCTATCGTCACATACTGAATCTGCTGCAAAGCCCTGCTACCAAAGAAATAGGGCGTGCTGTAGTAAGGAGACAGCAAAGACCATTCCTTTTCCTGTGCCACAGGAGCCAACTGTTGCAAATCACCTATCAGCAACAGCTGCACACCTCCGAAAGGCTTGCTCCTGTTCTTGAATTTTCTCAATTCCCGGTCCACCGCATCCAGCACATCGCAACGCACCATCGAAATTTCATCAATCACCAGCAAGTCCAATGTCTTGATTAAATTCTTTTTCTCTTTTCCCATCTTGTAGTGGCCCTTCTTTTCGCCTTGCTGCATGCCTGGCACTATCGGCCCGAAGGGCAGTTGGAAGAAGGAATGAATTGTCTGGCCCTGCGCATTGATGGCCGCCACACCTGTCGGAGCCAGCACAACCATTCGCTTGGGGGCACGCTCTTTCAAGGTCCGCAAAAACGTCGTCTTCCCCGTCCCGGCTTTTCCCGTCAGAAAGACCGACACATTCGTGCTCGTCACAAACTGCCAAGCCAAATTCATTTCATGATTATGTTGTTTCACGCCCTCCTCCGCTGCGTATGAAGAGAACACATCTGCTTTTGACATCATGTCGGAATAATCCATCTGCTTTTCTATTGATAACGCATGCAAAGTAACGAAAAAAACGTGAAAAAGCCAACTCGATTTTAATCTTTTTAGCCTTTTGGCACATCAAACCGACAAAACCAAGCAAGAAATTTATAACTTTCCCAATTATCTATGAGACAATTACTTTTATGGGTGCTCCCCTTTTTGATGGTCGATGTTTGTAAAGCAGAGGATATCACCATCCGTTTCAATGGTTCTACTGCCAAAGTGGAACAACAGACAAAAGACAGTGTGAACGTAACGGTTGAAGGTTCACACGTCAGCATTGAGAGTTTCTATCAGGCGCACAAACTCAGCGTTCTTCTGACTGGAAGAAGTGATGACGGCCAACTCGTTCTAAAAACAGCAGGTAAGGCCAAAGTGAAACTGAACAATCTGAATCTCACATCCCAAGAGGGTGCACCACTCTGGCTGAAAAACAAAAAGAAAGTGGAAATCATTGCCCCCGAACGGACCAAGAGCTCACTTTCCATTACAGCATGCGATGACACCCTCAACCACAAGTCGGCCGTCATTTGGGCAAAAGACAAGATACTCTTCTCTGGCAAAGGAACGCTCGACATTGTCGCCACAGGCGATGGATGCCGAGGCATCAAGTGCAAGGATGACATCACCATCGAGGACATCACCCTCAACGTCACCACCTCAGGCAACCACTTAGGCGAAAAGCCGTTCTCCATGGGCGGTTTTGGCGGTGGCCCCATGGGGGGCATGCCACAGTTCCACCCCGACAGCATCCCCGAAGACGTGAAGAAGCAGTTTGAAAACATGCGCAAAGAATTTGAAGAGCGGATGAAAGACGGCGACTTCCCCATGGGCGGATTCGGAGGTCCCATGGGTGGCTTCAACGGCCACGCAGAAGGCGGCTTTCCAGCCTTCAACGACTCGGCCTCCGCCCACTTTCCGCCCTTCAGAGGCGGAGATGCCCCAGGCGGAATGGACTTCGGCAAGCATAAATACGTTTCGCCCGCCAAAGGCATCTCTTCCAAAGGGCAAGTCATCATCCACAGCGGCAACGTGACCGTGCGCACCAGCACTCCTGGGGCTGAAGGCATTGAGGGCAAAGAAGGTGTTGTGCTCAATGGCGGCAATGTGGACGTATTGGCAACAGACGATGCCATCAACGCCAATGCCTGCATCGAATTCAACGGTGCGCAAGTGATGGCCATCAGCACCACCAACGATGCCGTTGATGCCAACCTCGTCGATTTCTTCGCCGGCGGCTTCGGAGGATTTGGAGGATTCGGAGCCAACCAAGCCACCCAAGGCACGCCCCCCGAGGGGGGTGTGGAAGGCGGTTCACCCGCTGCCAGCGATCCGGCCATCATCATACGAGGCGGCACGGTCTATGCCTGGAGTCAGCGAGGCATGCCTGAAGAAGGACTCGACTGCGACTTCTCCCCTATCGAAATATCTGGAGGCAAAGTCTTCTCAGTCGGTGCAGGAATGGGCGACATGCCTTCAGTGCCCACTCAAGAAACGGCCAAACAGGCCACAGCCCTTCTTATCGGCATCAACATCGCCAAGGATGAACCCATACAAATCTACGACAGCAAAGGAAAGCTCATCGACACCATCACGGTTCCCTTCTCGCTGAACCGAAGTTCAAGCCTCATCACCTCTCCACTCTTCAACACGGGCGAGACCTACACGGTAAGGACCAAAAACTACGAAAAGACTTTCACGCTTTCCGAGAATTTCGTCACCATCAGGTAATTCCCCCACTTATAAGACACGTCCCCAAAGTGAATTTTCATTTTGGGGACACATTATTTATCCACAGATGGGTGTTTCTCCAAGAAACCTATGGGACATGAAGAAGTTTTATGAACGTTTCTGTGAAAGCGAGCCAAAACTGCGACAGGCTGTCGCAGTTTTACCATGGGGACATACTTTGACTTTGATGCGCAAGTTCGGCGAGGATGATAATACCATATTATATTACGCGCAAGAAACAACGTCAAAAGGGTGGAATCGTGAACTTCTAACTAGTGCCATTTCTTTGCAAATGCACAAAAGGAAGAATGAACCATCGGATAACAACTTCGAGCAGACTATAATCTGTCAACGAAAGTAAATCGCAAAAGTATTTGACTTAGTGCAGGCACATGAAACCATCTCGTCAACACCACAAATTAGGCGACTTTTCAATCAATATTCAACAAAATGGCTCAACAAAAAGCATACAAATTACGAAAAATCACATTTTTTGCATCATTAGTGTGCGTGTTTACAACATTTTTCGTACCTTTGCAGCGAATTTCCATCATTTCCGAAGACGTGGAACCATCTTTCGAGACAGCCTTAGGAGTATCAGGGCAGGGAAATGACACGTTTTCGCCCCTTCAGGCGACAACAGACAACGTTACCCCAACGGTGTGTCCCCCTATTATTGTCTCAACTCAAAACACCCCCGAAACAGAAGAGAAGTCTCAATGGGTTCAACCCAAGAAAGACGAGGTCGCCTGGTATCCCATGCGCATCGCCTACACACAGGACTCTGTCGCCATGCGCATCCACGACTTCCTAAAGAACGAGAAGAACGTCGAGGTCTTCCTCCCACTTGAAGAGAAGGTCACTCGCTTGAACGGGAAACGGCGGAAGTGGCTGGCACCCATGTTCAACAGCCTCATCTTCATCCACCACTCGCAGGACGAAATCACAAAACTCAAACGGTTCAACCGAGAGCTACTCTCCCTCCGCTACTACACGCGGCACTACACCGACGACACGCCCGACGAGATTATCCACATTCCGGAAATCCAGATGACCCGCTTCATCAAGGTCGCCTCCCATCAGGACGGAAGCATCATCCCCTTAGGCAACGACTTCTCCCACAAACCCGGACGACGCGTTCGCGTCATCGACGGCATTTTCCAAGGAGTGGAAGGCAAAATCTGCCGCGTGAAGAAAGACCGCCGTGTCGTGGTGACCCTCGAAGGTATCTGCAGCGTAGCCATCTCCTGCATCAGCCCCGACCTCCTCGAGTTCATCGACGACTGAACCACCCCACCGATTTCTCATTTTTGTTTTTCTCCCACAGATTTTACAGATTTCACAGATTATACAGGTTATCCCCTGATGGATGAGGTTTGTTTTTGTAAGAATAATCTTGAAAACTTGTTCTCAAAGTTATTATCACAAAATCAAAACCCTTTATTCATCTTGCAGAGTGAATAAAAGTTTGAGTCTGATAGAAAAATACCAGCAAGCTCGCTTGTAAGAATTTTCCCATCATACTCAAGCAATCATCCATCCCATAAGCTTTTGAAAGATTTTCCACCAGATTTTCAGACAATTTTGAGCGCAGTCCTCATTGCCACAAGGCAAACAAAAATGAGATATAACAAATGGCCGTCGGCTATCGCCTTCGGCATGGAATGATACTTTTGCT
>CADAPC010000059.1 GCA_902789725.1 uncultured Bacteroidales bacterium | reverse complement strand
CATTCATCATGAGGGCATAAATGATGGCCGGGATAGCGATGACCTCGTTGTTGAACACAAGAGGACTGCAAGCTACAGTGATGGCTTGTGCCGCATTTTGCATGCCCACCTCAATGACGATGGTGCGACGTTCAGCTCCTGTGAGACGGAACAGGAGTGAGAGCATGGATCCCCCACCCATTGCGAGCAAGATGAGCACAGAGATGCAACCGCCCAATGAAGGAAATTCTTGTACAATGGTGGCACGATGCTGCAGGAAAAAGATGGCCGCAAGCAGGATGAGGGCAGGAAAGGCCAAACGGCGCAGGATGTTGTGGATGCGTAAAGCGGCATTCTTCCAACGGAACCCCACCCATAGGCCGACAAGGATGGGCACGGCCATGAGCACAAGGTTCTGCATGAGCAGATTACCCACAGGCAGGTGCACATGGGCACCTGTACCGACTGACGTTGTCACCCATGCCATAATGAGAGGAACCGTAAAAAGGGTGATGACGGAACTGCAAGCCGTGAGGGTGACGGAAAGTGCTACATCGCCACGAGCGAGCATAGAGAAGACATTGCTGGAACTGCCCCCAGGACTGCACGCAATGAGCATGATGCCAAGGAAGAAGAGTGGCTCCAGATGGAAAAGAGAACCCACTGCCCACGCAATAAGGGGCAGGAGAAGGATTTGTCCCATGACACCCGCCAACACAGGCAGGGGACGCTGAACAATGAGGCGGAAATCGTGAGGTCGCAATGTCAAACCGAGGTCGAACATGAGCAACGTCAAGATGGGAAGAACAATAAAGATGGTGTTCATTTCTGTAAACATTAATCTATGAGTGCACAAAGATAATCATTTTTTCGCATACAAGACAAAAAATGTAATTACAAAAACCTTTCTCTGTACTAACTGGCAGTCCATATTGACACAGAACGGACAAATTGTTTCAAAAATTTGTCGAATATCAAAAAGTGATAAACCCTGTCGAATTTGAGAAGATAAAGATGAAACAAAGTGCATAACTTTGCAGAAGAAAAAGAAATTTACCGTTGGAAAATGAAAACAAATCTTTTACACTACTTAAAATTTTGTTGTTTCATAGCCGCCTTCTGGGGTGGCACGATGATTGGAATGGCACAATTGAAGACTGTGACAGAAACGGTCTTTGACCGTGCCGCCAATGAGGAGAACTTTGCTTTTGGCGCCGACATCAGCTGGCTGAGTCAGCAAGAAAGCTGGGGCACCTATTACTGCAACAGGGCAGGCAAACGTGCCGATTTGATGGACATCTTGCAGAAGGACTATGGGCTGAACGCCGTTCGCTTTCGTGTGTGGGTCAATCCTTCAGGGGGGTGGAGCGGCAAACAAGATGTTGTGAATCTTTGCAAACGCGCCCATGCACGCGGACTTAAGATAATGATTAGTTTTCATTACAGCGACACGTGGGCCGATTCTGGCAGTCAAACCATTCCTGCCAAATGGACTGACCACAGCGCAGAAGCATTGGCTAAGAATGTGCACGACCACACATACGATGTGCTGAAAGCACTGGTAGATTTGGGCATCCACCCCGTATGGGTGGGTATTGGCAACGAAACCAAATACGGCATGCTCTACGAAACGGGACGGACAAAGACAACGGAGGGAATGAAGAATTTTGTCAAGTTTATCAACAGTGCTTATCAAGCCATTCAAGAAGTCGATCCCAATATCAAGTCATTCATTCACCTGTCCAACGCTCACGACGAGGCGACGGCGCGTAACATGTTTGACAACTTAAATAAATATGGTGCACATTACGACATGATTGGTTTGTCAGCCTATCCAAGATGGTCACATCTGGATTTAGACACTGATGCCAACATTCAGAAAGCTGTCAACACCTACTTGACAGTGTTCAAGAACCTGAAAAAACGATTCGGGAAGCCTATCGTCGTAGCAGAGACGGGGCATTATGTAGATAGGCCAATGGAAGCGAATCGTTTTTTGGCAGAGTTCATGAAAGCTCTCATTGCCGATGGGGAAATTGGTTGCTTCTACTGGGAGCCTGAAGCTTCCAGCGGGTACAATTTGGGAGCATGGGACGGAGCCACCCATCAGGCCACCATCGCAATGGATGCCTACTTGGGGGTGAAGCACACAGAGGTGACAAAATATGGAACCACCTTACTTTCCCTTCCAGCCGACACAGCCATATACCCGATTGGTGAACCCGTGGAAATGAAACTTTACGCTCAGACATCGACGAAAGTGACCAAGGTGGAAACGGTAGATTTCTATCTGAATGGCGAGAAGGTGGCAAGCAAGCCAAGAGAAGGGAGTGGGAACTACTATTCGTTCGTCACTGACACACTTCCTGCAGGTCCGCATACATTCTTTGCACGTGTAAACGACAATCAAGGGCACACGGTGGACTCCGATACAATCAGTTTCTTTGTGGGAGACATGACAATATTGCAAGAGAATGAAAACGGCTATTTGGGCATTTCCGATGCGGAGCAGCAGATTGGTAGCAAAGTGAAGAAATACACAGGAGAGGGGTACGTGCCCACTTCCACTTCAGTCTCCACAACAGTGTCATGGGCCGTTCTGTTTCCTAAGGCAGGAGACTACACGCTCACTTTGCGCTATCATACAGACTTGACAAAAAGTGTGATGCTTTATATTGATGAGCAAAGCAAAGTAATGAAATGCCCCCAATCGCCCGAAGGACGATGGACTTATGCAAGCAAACAGGTTACAGTTGCTGAACCAGGTGTCCGCACCGTAAAGGTGAAAGGGTTGACAAGCAAGGGATATCCAGACATCGATTTCTTGGGCATCACATCCCCAGAAGGTGTTTCGCCCGTGATTGCTGCTGACGGAGAAAGCTCCATCCATGTGATTCCAGCAGATGACATTTCGGGCAAAGATCAGAACGTATATGACATTTCGGGGCGAGTAGTTTCCAAGGGTGGAAAACTAACGGGGCTCCGTGCTGGAATTTACATTCTGAATGGAAAGAAAAAGGTTTTGAAATGATTTTATAACAGTTAGTTAATTCATTTTGGGAGATAGCATTTTTAGTTAGTTAAAATAGTTTTTATTCAGAAACGAGTTAGTACGTGTACCTCTCCTCACAGTGTTCTGCAGGGAGAGGTACACAGTTTTTCAAAATGTGCGTAGGAAGGTGATTATCCTCTGTATTCCGAAGGTGTGGTGCCGTATTCATCGAAGAAGCAACGTGTGAAGTAACTGGCACTGGAGAAACCTACCATATACATCACTTCCGACACGGTGAATGAGCCTTTAGAGAGTAGTGAAGCGGCTTTCTTTAAGCGTTGGTCGCGAATATATGCCACAGTTGTCATGCCCGTAAGTGCTTTGATGCGGCGATAGAGTTGCTTGGTACTGATTCCGCTCTTTTGGCTGAGCGTGTTGACATTGAGTTCTGAATCATCCATGTTCTCCTCGATGATTCGAGTGATGTCGAGCAGAAACCTCTCGTCTGCCGACAATTCGCCTTCCTCTCCAGATTTCTCAATCAGTTTCAGTCGCAGTTGTGCAGCAAGATATTCATTCTCGTTAAGCAACTCACGCTCTTTCTCCTTCGCTTTGGCCAAAAGCTGAGACTTTTCTTCTCGCTCTTTTTTGAGACGCTTTCGTTGCCGAATGATATGGCAGATGCTATATGCCAAGCCTGCGAAAAGGAGAAGGTAAAGAATCTTTGCCCACGTGGTAGCATACCAAGGAGCTTCGATGGTGAAGGTGATGAGCGGTTTCAGACATTCCTCTTCCTCAGCAAGTTCCCCGTTTCGGGTTGTTTTCACATAGAGTTCGTAAGTGCCTGCTTCAAGATTGGCCAGCATGATGGATTGCTCAGCATTGTGAAGATTCACCCACTTCCCTTTCCGTCCGAGACGATAGGAGAAGTTGGCCCCACAACCGCTGGTGTAGTTGAAATCTGCGAAGAAAATCTCCAATATGTGACAATCAGGGGGAAAGACTGCCCTCTGAGCAAGGATGTCTTCATGAGCAACATTTTCAGCGTCGTTCATTCTGATGTCTGTCACAAAGAGGCCCGCTCCTTGTGACCGTTGCAAAGCGGCATCATCCATATTAAAGATGGAGAACTGGTCGGTGCCTCCCAACAAGAGGATGCCGCGTGCGGTGTCCTCGTAGGAAGAAAGGTAATTACCCGCAATGGCGTAACGTGCAAGTAAGCTATCAATGGCTTGCTGGGAATGTCCTAAAGCAGAGGGGGATCGAGGGGTCTTTTTCTTCACCAGCATGGTGTGCGTCGCAGGTTGAGGAGTTGCCACGTAAGTATGGTGAAAGGTGGTGACAAGCAATTCACCTTGATGCGTTTCGGCCAAATCATACACCCAATTATTCCCGTCTTCTGGAATCGCATAGCGTTCCATCTGGCCTGTGGTTTCGTTTAGAAGGAGCAAACCGCCGTCACCCCCCACCCAAAGACGCTGTTGACGATCTTCGTAGATGGCACGGATGCGATTGTGACGCAAAGGAAGTTGCGTATTGTCCATTCTATACCACTTGTAAGTTTGATCTTCTTTGCCTATATTCTCTATACAAATTAAGCCATTCGATCCACCCATCCAGATACGTTCTTGATAGTCGCTGAGGATACAAAAGAGTTGATTTCCATTCTTTTCGCCCGTGATGGAGGGAAGGGCATAGTTCTTCACCAGCTCACAAGAGGGGACCATCGACACACCACTGTTGGTGCCCAGCCAAATATTGTCGTTCCTGTCACGAAAGATGCTCCATACAGCATCGCCTGCCAACGACTCACTAACGCTGGCATCATGGTGCATATGCTGAACCTTCCCACTTTTGTCTATCACCATAAGCCCATTGTCTGTACCAACAAGCAGATTGCCCTTACCATCCTCACACAATGCCTTGGCCACAGGCACCTCGTGCATGAAGTCTATGCTGCGCGTCTTCCTATTCAATGCCACCACATTGCCAGCAGTGCCCACCCACACATGCTCAGTTGTTGGCAGCACGACAGCGACTATCGGCAGACGTTCTATGACCTTCTCCCATTCACCATTGCCTTTTGAACTAAAAGATTGGTTCAACAGCGCATCTCGAGTGCCTATATAAAAACCCTCCTTGTCATAGCTGAAGGCAAAAATTTCCCGAATTCCTGTAGATTGCTTCTTCCCATCTCTGTAAAGCGCATTTCTCGTTGCCACCCAACAGTGGTTATTTACCCATTGCACGTTCCTTACATCTTCGTCCTTTGCATAGGAGAGCACATGAAGTGAATAATCGTTGAGGCGAAATGACAGCATTCCGTGCTCGCATCCCAAAAGCAAACTATCTTCCACTGCAGCCATACAGTTGATGCAACCCATCCCTTTGCCATCCGCTGTTTTAGGAACAGCACGTAGTGCCAGGTGACATCCGTCGAAGCTATAAAGCCCTTCTTCCGTCCCCAACCAAATCATTCCGTCCTTACTCTGCGCAATACTTCTCACGCAGAGATTTTGAGTCTTTCCGCCCAAATTGTTGAAACGCTCATACTTGTGAGGCAGAGCAAAACATACCACACTAAAAGAATATAGCAGAAATAGCAATAAAATACGTATCATGATTATAATTTAGCCGTCAGTAAAAGTCTTTTCTTGTACAAAATTACCATTTATTTTGCAAAACCACACCGTTTGGGTGCTTTTTTATTCAAATTCTTGTCAAATTTTCACTCTTTGTCCAAAATGTGCAACTCCACATCACTTATAATTCATAAATTTTTGCCGTATTTTATAGATAGAAGGTATAGACGAAAATCCATTATTAACCACTTATATGATTATTGCTTTTGGGCATCTTTGGGCTTAATCCCTTGGGCCATAGCTCGCTATGCCCCTGCGGTCTTGCACCCAAATCTACTCCAAAATCAACTAAAAACAATTAAAAGCTAATTTTTAGAACATACCTAAAAACAGACAAAATAAAAAAAATGTTCCTCATGGCAGCCTTGTGCTTGCCAAGTTTATAACTCTTCTCAAATCATTGGCAGACTCTCACCATTTATTTTCCGATAAAGGTCCAGGGCGAAGACATCCGTCATGCCAGAGAGATAGTCAAGCACAGCCATGATGCGCACGTAGGTTTCCGGACTTTCCACTTCATACTGCGAAGAGACTCGATCGAGCAAAAGGCGGCTATAGGCATGGTGAGGTTGCATGACAGCAGCGGTGAAGAGATTGATGAGCGTATAAATGATTTTATAACCCGCCAACTCTGTATCTACCACTTCACGACTGCGGTAAATGCGGCTTTTCGCCACTTGCACACAAATTTGGTAGGCATCGCGGACAAGGGGACAGGCATGATCGAGAAGAGAACCTTCAAAATTGCCGCTGAGGATGCGCTCTTCATTCTCCACAAACACGCGCACACACTCCCTTTCCAAGGCTCCAATGGCACAAGAACGGAAATAGACCACTTGCTCGTTGAGGTCATTGACCTGGTTGGCACGCTGGATGATGTGCTCTCGCCTTTCAGGGTCAACAAAGCCAAGCATGAGGTCGCGAGTCTCTGTGGTGGAGAGGATTTTCAGTTTGTGGGCATCTTCAATGTCCATGATTTCATAGCAGATGTCATCGGCTGCTTCGACAAGATAGGCCAAAGGATGGCGGTGCCATCCGTGCGTGGAGCGAGTGATGCCCAATTCTGCCGCAATTTTTTCGTAGAAAGGTTGTTCTTGCGTGAAGAAGCCAAACTTCTGCTTTGTAGCCTCTGTAGCGGGGAAAGGGTATTTTACAATGCTGGCGAGGGTTGAATAAGTGAGCACGAAACCGCCTTCGCGTCGGCCCTTAAACTGGTGAGTGAGCAGACGGAAAGCGTTAGCATTGCCATCGAAATGGGTAATGTCGGCCCATTGTTCGGGAGTCAACTGTCCCTTGTAAGTAATGCCCTCCCCTTCGCTGAAATAGGAAGCGATGGCACGTTCGCCCGAATGTCCGAAGGGAGGGTTTCCTAAATCGTGCGCCAGGCATGCGGCTGACACGATGGAGCCAATCTCGCCAAAGAGCGTTCCGTCCAGTTCAGGATGGAGTTTGATGAGCTGATGCGACACATCGTCGCCCAAGCTTCTGCCCACACTCGCCACTTCTAAGGAGTGGGTGAGGCGGTTGTGAACAAACACGCTGCCTGGCAAAGGGAACACCTGGGTTTTGTTTTGCAGACGACGAAAGGGGGCTGAAAAGATGAGACGATCATAGTCTCGCTTAAATTCTGTTCGGTCATCCTGCCTGTGAATATGCAGGTTTTCTTGTCCGAGCCGTTTATTTGATATGAGTTGTAACCAATTCACTGGAAAAAATAAAAATTATAAGTTAAGAGTTAAGCGTGGCAAAGTTACACTTTTTTTGCGTTTTCTCCTGCATGATTTTTTTTATTCTTCAGTTTTTTGAGTCTTTTTACATTCTTTAATTCTTTTATTCTTCAGTTTTTTGAGTTCTTTTAGCTACCGTTCGCTCCGCGCAAGGTACTTGCGTTCGACAACCTTTAGCTCGCCGGAGGCAATAAAAATGAAAAAGGGTTTTTCATTTTGTATTGTTCTCACTTAATCGTCCGTTCGCTCCGCGCAAGGTACTTGCGTTCGACAATAAAAATGAAAAAGTTGGTTTTTCATTTTGTATTGTTCTCACTTAATCGTACCTTTGCACCAAAATTTGTAATTATGGAAGTAAAAATCATCAATAAATCTCATCATCCTCTCCCCCAGTACGCCACTCCCCTGTCGGCTGGAATGGATTTGAGGGCGAATCTCGACACACCCATCACCTTGGAGCCATTGGCTCGGACATTAGTGCCCACAGGACTGTTCATGGCACTTCCCAAGGGCTATGAAGCACAGGTGCGCCCTCGTTCAGGACTTGCCATCAAAAAGGGTATCACGGTGCTCAACTCCCCTGGCACTATCGATGCCGACTATCGTGGCGAGGTGTGCGTCATTTTGATTAATTTGTCCAACGAACCTTTCATCATCAACGATGGTGAACGCATTGCGCAAATGGTTATTGCCAAGCACGAGCAACCTCTCTTGGTGGAAGTGGATGTACTGGACGAAACGGAGCGCGGAGCTGGAGGGTTCGGACACAGTGGTGTGAAATAAAAAAATAAATAGGGAACAAGGGTAAAGAAAGAGAAGAAAAAAGTATGAGACGTTTATTTATCCTGTTTTTTCTGACCTGTTCGTCAGTGCTGTCGTGGGCCCAATCCACGAAATTCAACTACCTTTTCCTTGAAGCAGAACGGCAGAAGCTGGCACGAAACTACGACGCAGCGATTGACTTGTTCGACTATTGCAGTCAACTCGACACCGAATCGGGAGTAGTGCTCTACGAACTGGCCGACCTCTACCGCTATGTGAAGAACGACTCCCTGTCCATTGCAGCTTTGAAGAAAGCCTGCCAGCTGGAACCCACCAACTATTGGTACAAGAGCCGCCTGGTGTCGCTCTATTTGGAGAATCGACGCAACGATGAGGCTCTCCAACTGGCGGAAGACATGGCCCGACTCTTCCCCACCAATGGGGATGTGCTGCTGATGCTGCTTGAACTGTATGAGAAACAAAACGACTATGCCAACATGGTAAAAGTACTGGACAAGATAGAGGTGAAGGAAGGGAAAAGCGAGCAATTGTCGATGGAGAAATTCCGCCTGTTCCTGCAGATGAAGGACGAGAAGCGCGCTTTTGAAGAGATGAAGAATCTGGCCGACGAATATCCGAACGATTTGCGTTATCAGGTAGTCATCGGCGACCTTTACTTAGACGCAGGGAAGAAAGAGGAGGCACTGCAACAATTCAAGGCAGTGGAAGCCAAAGACCCCGAAAATGTGGCTTTGCTCCTGTCAATGGCCAACTATTATCACTCCGAGGGAGAAGACTCGCTCTACCACGACTACCTGAAACGGATGCTGATCAACAAGAGCGTAGATGATGGGACACGAGTGAGGATGATGGGAGTCATTGTGCGCGAAGACCTGTCTGCCAACATCGACTCGGCAGCTGTCCTCAACCTTTTCAACTCCGTGTTGAAAGCATCGCCCGAACAAGCCGACCTGCTGGAACTGAAAGTACGCTACATGGTGACTAAGAACATGCCCAAAGAGCAGGTGAAGCCCGTGCTGAACCAAATGCTCTCCATCGACCCCGAGAACGACATGGCACGCAAACAACTTCTCGCCTACGCCATTGAAGACAACGACTCGGTGGAAGTGGTCAACATCTGCAAGCCCGCAGTGGAATACAAAACCGACGACCCCGTTTTCTACTATTACTTAGGGGTGGCCTATTTCCAGTTAGACGAAAAGCCCAAAGCGGTTGATGCTTTCAAAGCAGGGCTGGAACATGTAGCAAACACCCCAAGCGACGACAACCTGCAAATGCGAGTGAACATGTATGCCTTGCTGGGCGACATTTACCACAGCTTGGGGCAGGACGAGAAAGCATTCCAGGCCTACGATTCGTGCTTAGTGTATAAGCAGAACGACGCCATGGTGCTCAACAACTATGCCTACTACCTCTCGCTGAAAAAGAAAGACCTGCAGCGGGCAGAAGAAATGAGCCGGCAAGCCAACGAACTCGACCCCGACAATGCCACCTACCTCGACACCTACGCATGGGTGCTCTTTCAGCAGAAACGCTACGAGGAAGCTAAGGAATGGATGGACAAGGCCGTGGAAATCATGGAGCGCGAGGGGGAAGCAATGAGCGAAGACGTGCAGGAGCATGTGAAACAAATCAACAAGAAAACCAAGAAAAAATAGACATTCAAGATGAAAAAGATTATTTGGCTGCTCCTTCCGGCCATGCTGCTGTGTGCGGCTTGTCGTTCGGGCAAAAGCGGAACGAAGGGTAAGAAGGATCCCACCACACCTACGGCAACAGTGGCGACCAGCAGCCCCACCCCCACCCCCACCACCACACCATCGTCCAAGCAGGACAAGGAAGACCCCGACCTGAGCAAAATGAACATCCCCGTGGGTTCCAACTTCACGTCGAAGGTGAGAGTGACCATCACCCAAAACGGGAAGGAAATCACCACCAACGGCTCGCTGCGCATGCGCTACGACGATGTCATACAAATCACATTGGTCGATCCCCTGTTAGGCATCGCCGAAGTGGGACGTGTGGAACTCTCGCCCGAGAATGTGCTCATCATCGACCGCATGAACAAACGCTACGTCAGCACCTCCTATGACGAGTTCTCAGCCCTAAAGAGCCGCAACATCGATTTCCGCACCATCCAAGCGTTCTTCTGGCAGGAAGCCCGAAATGGAGACAAATTTGCCTACACAATTCCCGCCAAGAACGACATCAAGCTCCATCTCACCCTCTCCAACAAAGGCAATGCCTCCAATTGGAACGCCCACACACAGGTGTCGGGGAAATACACAAAGACCGATGCCAACAAACTCTTTAGCAGCATGATTCCACAGTGAAAAGACTCCTCACCCTCACACTCACCATCCTCATCGCCACCTCCCTTTCCGCTCAAAGCAGAAAGGGCGCGTCGGCTGTGAAGAAAACGGCCACCACCACCCAGCAGCAAGCCGCAAAGAAGACATCCACAAAGAAGCCAGCCACTCAGAAAAAGCAACAAAAGCCAACCGACAAAAAAACGCAACTGCGCAGCGAAAAAGCCGCCACCCAACGGGCACGCCAGCAGTCGCAAGCCCAACTGGCGCAACTGGGCAAGGACGTGAAGGCGAGCCTGGACAGCGTGCTGGTGCTCGACCATCAGATTGGGCACCAGCAACTATCCATCGACAGCCTGAATCAAGACATCGTCACCTTGGGGAGCACCATCGACACACTCAACACCCAACTCAGCCATCTGCAGCGCGACCTTGAAACCAAAAAGCGACGCTATGCCAAGGCCATGGTGTTCATGCGCAAGCACAAGTCGGTGCAAAACAAACTCATGTTCATCTTCTCAGCCGACAACTTCACCCAGATGGTGCGCCGCATGCGCTACATGCAGGAATACTCCAAGTTTCAAAAAGCGCAAGGCGAATTGCTAAAGGAGAAGCAGCAGGAGGTGCGAGCCAAACAAAACGAGCTCCTGGCCGCCAAAGCCCAAAAGGAACACAACCTCCGCACAGTGGAGCAGAAAAAGCAGTCGCTGCAGGAGCTGAAAAACAACTGCCAAACACAGGTGAATTACCTCAACAAACACATAGCCACGGTGCAGAAGCAAATACAGGACTACCAAAGGAAAGAGCAGGCACTGAATGCCGAAATCGACCGCATTGTCCAGGCCGAAATAGAGGCGCAACGCCGAGCTGAAGCGGAGCGGAAACGCCGAGCCGAAGAAGCCCGCAGAAAAGCCGAAGCTGAAGCACGCGAAAAAGCCCGCAAACTGGCCGCTGCAAAGGCCGCAGCCGAAAAAGCCCGCAAAGCAGCCGAAGCAGCCGAGGCCGCACGGCGCAAGGCCAAGACCGAAGCGGAGAAAAGCTCAGCCAAAGCTGCAGCCGACAAAGCCAAGGCCCAGCTGGCCACGGCCGAGGCCCATGTGAAAACCGCCGCCAAGCAGGCGAAGGAAGAACACACCAAGCCCGAAGTGTGGACTGCCGACGACGCCAGCGCCGACACCAAACTCTCCAGCCACTTCGCCAACAACAAGGGGCGGCTCCCCATGCCCATCACGGGCAGCTACAGCATCGTAGGCCACTACGGAAACTATTCGGTGGCAGGACTGCACAATGTCACGCTCGACAACAAAGGCATTGACATTCGCGGCCAAAAAGGCTGTTCAGCACGAGCCATCTTCGACGGCACCGTCAGCTCCGTGTTCCAGTATGGAGGCACCTACATAGTCATGCTCCGTCACGGCTCCTACATATCCGTCTATTCAGGCCTCACGTCAGTGACGGTGCGCAAAGGCCAGCGCGTCAGCACCCGCACCCTCCTGGGCACAGTGGGGCAAGACGCCGATGGGCGCCACGTGCTTCACTTCCAGCTGCGAAACCAAAGCACCAGGCTGAACCCCGAACAATGGGTGAAGTGAGGGAAGATTAAAAAGATTAAAAAGATTAAGAAGTTAAGCCCCCCTTCGCACAAGCATGGGCATGACCAGCACCAATGCAACGAGCGAGAAGAGGAGACCACCCACCGAGCCCAGGGCAAAGGAAAACCAGAAGCGTTCTTTTGCTCCGTCCATAAGGAAGGGAATGAGCCCCACTATTGTGGAGGCCACCGTCAGTAATATGGGGATAATCTTGTGGTTGTAGGCCTTGATGAATCTTTTCCCATTATGATTATATTCGTTCATCAGATAGATGCCAGCATTGACCGTAAGTCCACACAACAGCACCATGGCGGCGAAGCCTCCCGTTCCGAATTCTGTCCCGCTAAAATGGTAAGTCAGGAACGTACCAACCAGTGAGACGGGAATGAGGAGAACAACAACCAAAGCCTGATAGAGGCTTTCAAAGAGGATGGCACAGATAAAGAAGATGATGACTGCCACAAGGCCGATGAGCCAGTATTGTGTTCCGTCATCGTCTTGCCATCTGTATGCTCGATTCAGGCAACGGAATCCGACAGGAAACTTCGCATTGAACTCTTCCGTCACCTGTTTGATATACTTGCTTGTATATGTGTAGGATCCCAACACATTGAATGCCACCCGAAGAATGTATTCCTGATTCTCACGAGGAATGCAGTTCTTGGCTTCTCGCCTTCCAATGGTCATGAGATCAGACACCTTCACATCTCGATTCGCCACCTTGATGTAGGAATTCTCCAACTGCCACAAGTCAAAGTCATCATGCTGTATGGGTGTAAGCACGATATCCATTTTCTGTCCAGCATGATATTGGCTCCCCAAGTGATGTTCTGACAACAGGCTGGACAATGTGCTATAGATGTCCGTCACTCTCACACTGTCAAGCGATAGCCGCTGTCGGTCATATTCCATATAAAGTTCATCTTCCTGATGCTCATGTCCTGGAGTTTCAATGGCAATGTCTGTCACCCTGTTATTGGTTTTCAGTTTACGGCACATGTCTTCTGCAAAGCGGTAAAGCCGGTCATAATCATAACCTGCTATTTCAATGCTGTTGGCACGGTATTGCAGGTTGAGAGAGTTGCTGAATCCACGTTCACTCACACCATGTGTACTCCAATCTGCCCCTCCGATGGTGATAAGCCTGCCGATGACCTTATTCTCCAGCAGATATGGGAATCCTGTATGTAGCGCATCGGGCTTAAATTCTACGGTGATAGAAGCACCCCAGTTGTCAACATGGGTCTCGTAGCGTTTGATTTCCTTGAACTGGGAAAGAAACGCCTCCACCGTCTCCACCTTCTCGTTCAGTTGCTGTGCCGTGCCACCAAGAGGCATCTGCCCTCGGATGTACAGTTTCATTTCCTCCTGTTCTGGACGAAAGGTGTTGCTGTCCAACGTATCAATGAACAGGTAGAGTGACCCGGCAAAGAGACCTGCCACCATCAGCAGGAGTGGCCATCTCCAGATGCGGTGTTGGCAGAAACGCACATATTTTGTATAGATTATTGTCCATCCTCTCACAAACTGAAGATTCCGTGGCTTCCCCGTCTGCCTGCTTGTATAGTTCAACCTGCTCACCAAGGCTGGAGCGAACAATGCTGCCACCAACAAGGCAACCGTCAGATTGATGATGACCATCCATGAGAAATCATACAGGTCGTTCTTCAAGAATTCTGGTAGCCAGATGATGATGATGAGCGAGCCAATGGTGGTGAGCATTGCACCGAGAACACCATGAAAGGCTCCATAATTTCGGCTATAACTATAGTGGTCCACCATCACTATCGTGGAATCTATAATCAATCCGAGCGACACCGTGATGCCAGCCATCGAGAACGGATGCAACCGCAAATCGAACAACCAATACAGAATCACTGCCATCAGAATGTTGGCAAGTAAGGTGGTGGCAATGATGCACAGATATTTCCAGTCCCTTTTGCTCAGATAGACAAACAGCAGCAAAAGCAACAGAGACAAGCCGCTTCTGATGACAAGTGTCTGAAATTCCGACATCTGTTCCTCCGCCCTATCATAAGTCAGGGTTAGTCGAGAATTAGAGCCCCCTCCAACTTTCCTGTTTAGGGGAGAGTTTTTAGCGTTAAGGTCAGGGCTAAGGTTAGGGTTAAGGTTAGCGTTAAAGTTAGGGTTAAGGTTAACGTTAGCGTCAACCATATCCTTCACCCTGCTTGCCACGCTGCTGACATTTACATCTTCTTCGGCATACACATTCATATAGACAGTGTTCATCCCGTTCACGCGGTAATAACTGTCAGGCTTCCGTTCCTTCTGTTCGCAGATGGCAAGATTGTTCAGATAGATGATTTTCCCGTCAACCGTCTTGATGGGGATGGATTCCAAATGAAGGTCTTCGGCATTCACACCGAGAAAAAGGGATGTGCGTGTCTGCTGTCCTTCCGAGTCCATGCGCATGACTTCACCGACGATGTCCTGGCGCCCCAACCGATTCCGTATGGCCTCCTCGATGTCTGATGCCGTGATGCCATAGAGTGACAACTGAGCCGCATCGTATGAAATCTGCAGGTAGAAGTCCGTTCCGCCTGTCACCTCCACTCTGCTTACCCCCTCTTCTTTTTCCAGCCGTGGCTTCAGTTCTCTCTCCACCTGCTTTCGGATATCTCTCCCTGTCATGTCTGCCTGAATCAGATATGTCAGCAAGGGCTTGTTTTTCTCATCATCCGATTTGCCGGTAATGACTTCTCCGCCAGATAAGACAGGGTAAGAAACACCCTTGGGGAACTTGTCGCGCACTTGTCTCAACAAAGATGCAATCTCGAACTTCACACTGGACACCGACGCTTCTTTCTTCAGGCGAATGGTGACATTTCCCGAGCCGAAATAGGACACGGACGACACGGATTCTACCCCCTTCACAGAACTCACCAACCCTTCTATGCGTGAGGTGACATTTTGTTCAATGACCTTTGCCGAGGCACCCCACCAACTGTAAGACACCGTGAGCGTCTTTCCCTGACGGGGACGAGGCTTGTCGGCAATGTCCAATCGGGGAATCAGCGCCACACCTATGAGCATCAGAATGCCCATCGTGAGAAGTATGGAGAATGAATGTTTCATCACTTTAACCTTAACCCTAACCTTAACTCTAACCTTAACCCTTATCTCTAAACGCTGAACTTAAACCTTCCATATACTATCCAATACACCAACGGCACAAAGAACAGGCTGACCAGCGTTCCCACGGTCATGCCGATAATGAGGGTCAATGAAAGCGGGAACTGCATGGCGGAACCCATGTCCCCTTTATGGAGGAATGGCAACAGCGCCAATACAGTGGTGAGCGAAGTCATGACGATGGGCTTCAGCCGCCGATGCCCTGCTGTCCAGACTGCTTTCAGCAATGGCACACCTGAACGGTACAACTTGTTGATGGTATCGACTTTCAGGATGGAATCATTGATGACGATGCCACTCATGACCACCAATCCAATCATAGACATGATGTTCAGCGACTCACCCGCCATCCACAGCACCATCATCACCACACTGACATCTATGATGATTTCCGTCAAGATGATGACAGGTTGGAGCAGGTTCTCGAATTGTGCCGCCAAGATGAAATACAGCAATAGCACTGCCACAATGAGCACCATCACCAGTTCGCGGATCATCACCCTCGAATCGAAGTAGTTGCCATGGAACGAGCATCGCACCTTTCCATCACGTCGTCCGTTGTCCGTAATCCATTGTCCGTCATCCGTTGAGAGTTGACGACAATATGCCACCATTGAATCGACCTCCTCATCCGATGCCTTTTCTATCGTGATGGGATAATATTCACCCTCTCCTCCTGCACTGAGTCGTTTGAAGTTCTCCACCCTATGCATTTCCATCAGATAAGAAAGCGGTATCTCCACTCCTTCATTGTTCACGATAACCTGTTGCATCACGCCATCCGTTGTCCGTCCTCCGTTGTCCGCCCTCCGTTGTCCATCGACAATGATAACAGGCACATTTTGGGCACCGTTGGCTATCTCATACACCTTGTTACTGCCCACCAGTTCCTTCAACCGCCCATATACCTGCTGATAAGTCACACGATAATACGCCAGTCTCTCAGGGTCAGCCGTATATAGCAAGTTTTCTTCTGTCGCCACAGGCGGTATCTCCACCGAGGGGAAACGGCATCTGAGGCTATCCACCCACTTCCTCGCTTCTGCCACCGAGGGACGGCCGCCTTCTGTCCTCTGCAAACGAATCTCCAAGTCGGGCTTGTCCGTCTGGAAGATGATGTCATAGAGATTGCCCGAAATGTTGAATTCCACCTTTGCCTTTGGTTCATGCTTCTCCACATAGCGATAGAGAGCATTCTTCACCGAATCCAGCCCCTCCTGTGTATATGCTTTAAGATACACCACCGCCTCACTGCCTGTGATGTCCTTGGTGTGTGAGAGGATAAACTCTTGTGCCCCCACCATGGTTGTGCTGGTTTCAAGGCTCGGCTTCACCACATTCATCAGTTCCTGCATCCGCCTGTCATTCTCTTCCGCAGAAATGCCCGCATTCCAGTCAACAGTCATCATGGCATCTTCCTGTTCCATCTGGGGCATTCGTTCCTTTCGGATGAACGGAAACAGCACGGCTATCGCCACCAAGGCAAGTCCTGCAGCAAGAAAACACCACTTGGCATGACGCAATGTCCACCGCATGACAGGTTCATAGACCCTCATCAAGAACTTGTCCGCTGAGAGTTGACAGTGATGGTTAGGGTTAAGGTTAGAGTTAACGTTAGGGTTAAGGTGATGGTTAAGGTTAAAGAAATACACCGGCACCACCATCACCGCCACCATCAATGAGGCAAACAGGGCGATGGTCACACCCATGGCTTGGTCATAAAACAACGCCCCCGCTGTTCCGCTAAGGAATATGAGCGGAATGAACACCGAGCAGGTGGTCAGCACCGAACTGAGCATGGGCATGAACACCTCCTTCGTGCCCCTAATCACATCCCCCCGTTGCCGGATGTTGTCAATCACGATGATGGCATTATCGACAATCATGCCCACGCCAAGAATCAGTCCAGAAAGAGATATGACATTGATGGAGATGCCCAGCACATAGAAGCAAAGCAGCGTGAGAATTAGCGAAAGCGGAATGGAAATGATGATGAGCAACGGCGTGCGCCAACCTCCGTTGAAGACAAAGAGAATCACGCATGCCAGCAAAGCACCCAGAATAAGATTCCACTCCAGGTTGTTGATGGAGTAAGTCAGCAACTGCGTCTGGTCACGCGTGATGTGAAACTCCACATCAGGATAATCCTTGTGCAGTTCCCCCATCAGTGCTTCCATGCTTTCCTGCAAGTCCGCCATCTGGGCATCATGCTGCTTGATGACCGCCAGCGTGATGGCATCCTTCCCGTCGTGTCTCACAATACCGTTCCTCACGGCAGGCTTTTCCTCCACCTCACAGATGTCTTTCAACTGAAGCATTCTCCCCTCATGTCTGAGATAGATGCGCTCTATGTCCTCCTTGTTGAGAATCTGCGAGTCGAAATGGATGCTGTAGCGGCAGATGCCGTCACGCACCGTGAGGGCTTCGAGCACAATGTTATTGTCATTGATGGCAGCTTCTATCGCATGGGTGTTCAGCCCCAACGATTCCAACTTGTTCACGTCGGGGATGCACAGAAGTTCCGTGCCCACCGTTCCACTATAGTCCACCATCGCCGTCTGCGGCAACTGCTCAATGCGTTTGGCAATGACACTCCGCACCAGTTTGGACAGCGAGGCAATGTTCCCGTTCTTCTCCACCACATCCACAAAGAATGCGGGAATGTCCATCGCACTCGCCTTCACCACCTTCGGACGCTCCATGTCCTTCGGCATCGAATTCATGGCACGGTCTATCTTCTCGTTCACGTCAATAAAGAGCAAGTCCGTGTCTGTGCCCGGCTCAAAATACAAGGTGACCGTGCCAGCATCCATTCTCGACACGGTTTCGATGTCCTTCAGCCCTGCCACCTGCGAGAGCTGGTAACGCATGGGCGCGACCATCTGCTGCTCCACCTCACTCACCGAAGCCCCCGGGTTTGACATCTGCACCGTGATTCTCGGAATGTCCATCTCGGGCATCAGCGACACGGGTATGTACGTCAGTGCCAAGACACCGACAGCCACAAGGGCTATCAGCACCATGGTGACGGCAATGGGACGATGTATCAAAGTTCGTAGCATAACATTCCTATTTTTCTTCACTCACCCTCACCTCGGTGTCATCCGCCAAGTTCAGATTGCCCGACGTGATGACAATCTCTCCTTCGTGCAGTTCCGTTTCTTTCTTTTCGCAGCCTGTAATGGCAAAACTTGTCAGATTGCTGTAGGCTACATCCACGTAAGTCCACACGGCACGCCGCGTCGTGGGGTCGTAGAGGAAGACGACGTGGTAGCCGTCACGCTCCACCACCGCCTCCTTGGGCACCACAAACTGCTGCCCCACCGCGTTCTCCACCACCACACGCACATTCATCCCGTCCATCAAGGTGTCAGACGCGTTCTTCACCCTTGCCTTCACAGCCACCAGCCCCCGCTCGTCAATCGTTGGGTTGATTTCCGTCACTGTTCCTTCAAAAGCCTCCTCTTCATGCACGAAAGGCGACACCCTGACTGTTTGCCCCCTCTGGACGAATGCCAATTCCGCCTCCAAAATCTTGAACTCCACCTCAAAGAAAGAGTCATCAATCAACGTGCAGAACTTCGTGCCAGCCTGATGCGGACGTGCCTCCAGATTGGCAATCCTTCCACTGAAAGGCGCATACAGTCTGCAATCGTTCAGGGCTTTCCGCACGGCCTCCAACTGATACGCCGTGGAGTAATAGCCCGAAGTGATTTCCGCCCGATGCAACACGTCGGCAGGCACATGGTCCAGGTCGCCATCATAGCCAAGACCGATGAGTTTGTCTTGCAGTTCCACCTTTGCACGTTCCAAGTCATGCTGTGCCTTTTCCAATTCTGCCGTCTTGCCACGCGTGTCTGAGACTGCGAGCAACGCCCCTTGACTGACCCTCTGCCCATTCTGCACCAGCACACGCTGCAACACCTCCCCTTGTTTGGGACATTGCAGATCTGCCTTGCGGATAGCAACCAACCGACCATTGCACAGCAACTGTTTCTGAAAGGTCTGTCGATGCAGCACCATCGTATCGACCTCCGCCACGGTCTGCTCCTGTTCAGCAAAAACACTTTCCTCCTCCTTCTGTTCATTCCCATTTTTGCATCCTGCCAGCAACAGCAGGGAACACATCAAATAAAGTCCTGTTCTTTTCATTTATCATTTATCATTTCCTTAAAGTTCACTTCTATGTCCGTCCCGTGTATCCAGTCGTGCAAGGTCGATTTCTGCAACGTGTAGTAGTCTGTCCAGAAAGTTTGCAACTGACTGATGTATTGCGACTTTGCCGACTCCATCTCCTGCTGTGCCGTGTTCAGGTCGGTCACTGATACGGCACCCGTTTCGAACCGCCGTCGGGTGATGCCGTAGCGTTCTTCTGCTATCTCCTGTGCCCGCAAGGCATCCCTGCACTGCACCGGTTGGGTGTTGAACTGCAGCACTTTTTTCCGCAAGTCCTGCACATAATCCAAGTGTGCCTGTTCCAGCCTTGTACGGGTCACCTCCATCCGTGCTTCAGCCATCTTCACCCTGCCACGGCTCACGCCCCAGTCAAAGATAGGCAATGAGAGGGTCAGCCCCACAATCTCGTTGTCCCTCAACCGCCGGTAAGCATCACTGAAAGAGCTACCCGTCTGACTGAAGCCCACCTCGCCACTCAATGTCAATTGCAAACCCTTGCCCGACTTCGCCTGCGCCAGAGCCTTCTCCACCTCCAGCATCTGTTGCCGTTGTTCCAGCGTGTGCGACGAGTTGGCGATGGCTTTCTGCAACACATCATCAGCATTCAGCAGCACCTCTGGCACCACGTAAGGAGGAATCAACTCAGCGGTTTCATAGTCCGTCACTCGCAGGTAGGAAAAGAACTGATACATGCGGTCATCCAGCTCCAGTTTTTCCCTGTTCACAGCCACCCGTGCATTGAGCAATGACAATTCCAGTTGCAGCACCTCGCTCTTGGTTGTCGTACCCAATTCAAGCCGTTTCTGTGCCATGCCAAACAATGCTTCACGGTCTTGCAGGGTAGCAAGGCTCTGCTTGTAGGCTGACTGTGCCGAGAGCACACTGAAAAACAGCCCAGTCACCCGAAGGGTCACATCCTGCATGGCGGTGAGGTAGTCTTTTTGTGCGATTTGGTATTCCACTGGCGCGGTCTTCTTCTCCCACTTCAGTGCATTGAACGAACGCAGGGGTTGCGTATAGCTCACTCTCAGCGGTTGCGAGTTGTAGGTTTTCTCGTCATAACTGAACTGATCCAGCCGGTAGAGATAGGACTGCAACGACACCCTTCCTCCTGTTGCTGCAATCTGCTGGTCAAGAGACAGGGTGAGGTGGTTGGTCATTGAGTTGTTGTTCACATATGCCACCTGTCCGTCCTCATAGTTACGCACAGCCACCAGCGAGTGGTCGAAATTGGCGAGTCCGCCGTTCAAGTTCACCGAGGGCAGCAGTTCTGCCTTGAACGAACGGTAAGTCCAGTAACTTGCCAAGAATGAGAACCTGGCCAATTGTGCATCATACGAATGCTCCTGTGCGATGCGGATGGCATCAGGCAACGTCAACCGCTGAGCGGAAACAGCCACCGAGCAGCCCATCAGGGTGGTGACGATGAGGTATCGAATCTTTCGTTTCGGATGGTAAAACATAGTCTTAAGTAACTGAACAAAATTAAATCAATGTGGTGATAACATCATAGGTATGTTCTAAAAATTAGCTTTCAATTGTTTTTAGTTGATTTTGGAGTAGATTTGGGTGCAAGACCGCAGGGGCATTATGGCCCAAGGGATTAAGCCCAAAGATGCCCAAAAGCAACAAAAACAATGGAAGATAATCATCTCAGATTTAGTAATTATTAGAACATACCTATATAGTATATAACTGAAACCAATTTTGAACAACATGAATAATTTATCCCATCAAGGAATATAATATTTATTTTTTGAAATTGCGCCAAAATGATGACAATTAGCCATGTCATGGGGCATTGAGCGTCCAATTAACAATCATGGCATTGTTCTCCCTTTGGAATTTTTTTGCTGCCACATACATGTCGCTCTCCTCCTCTTCCGAATGATTTTTTTCCACATTTTTGACGTAAGAGTTTATGAATGCAGGAAATATTCGAAAAGAAACACAGTCCCTTTTCCCCTGTTGGGGAATCATCAATTGCGTCGCAAAGGGTATGGAGTCATGAACCAGCGCACTGTAACAATGGCATATCCCTTTTTGAATATCTAAGCAATAAATATCCTCCGTATTTGAATTGAACCACAACAACGGTCCCATTCTCTGCATATTTTGCATTGTCCATACCCTATCCGTGTTTTCCTCTAAAAAATCTTTTGCTTTACGTTCTCCTCCCGTAAACCATTTGTCTTCAAACATAATCCTATAAGTCTCCCCCACCTTGCCATCTTCAATTTTGTACAAACAGTCATTAAAAGGGAATGCTATCCAACACTCTCCCTGAGTAGATAGTACATTTTTGCCCATTCCCATAATTCTGTCAACTAAAATTTCTGAAGTCAATAGAAGCTTGGGGGACTCATCTAAATGGCATTTGTCTAAAGTATGTATCTCAAACTGGCCTTTATCATGATTCACACTAAACAGCAGAATATGGTTGGAGTTTACACACAGCTCTAATGGCATCAGCGAAAGGGGGTGTGCGGACACAACATTCAATTCCTTGTCGAAAATCATTATCTGGGATGGAGTGTCGCACAACACATATAGAAGACTATCCACTTCGTCAAATGACACATCCGCAAGATGGACATACTCATTCTTCCCATGCCCAATGTGTTTTTGAGTGGAAGCCTTTATCTGCCCCTTTGGATTGTAACATGAAATTATGTCATGTGTTTCATCAAAAACATATACATCTTCGTTCCAATAGATTATTTTATCCACTTCGCCAATAATGGATTGGGGACCTCCATCTTTCAGTTGAATAATGTCCGATGGTTTCACTAAAGTTGACACAGGCACATAATTGGGGTGAATTTGCATGGTCACCTCTTCAACTTGCTCACTCTTTACGACAGCACAAGAATAGCATCCTATCGCCATCAAAAAACAAAATAATATTTTCTGTTTCATCATCGTTATGATTTAGTAATGATAAAAATAGCTTGAGATAATTCAACTTTTAAGTCCTTAATTAACAGACGATTCAAAATAAAATCGTCCCAAGTTATTTTTTCACTGTTACTTCATCTGTATTATACTTTTCATATATTTCTCAAAAATATGTTTCAGATAAATTGGTTAAGACTTATTCCAAAAATATGGGAAGATTTTTCATTTTGGTCTTTGACCGTTTGGTCCATCTTATTCCCAACGAAGTAAAGTATGTTATTGTTTGATAGAAATTGAGGATTCCCATATTCTTCGAATGCCTCATCTGGAATGTTCAAAACTATATCCTTTTTGTTTGACTTATTTATACACCAAAAATAATTGTATGGCACTTCCCTTTCCTTGTTATACTCTTGGACTAACATGAAAATATAATTTTGGTTCTCCAAAAAAGTGTGAATCACCGCATAAGTATTGGAAGACATCTTTTTATAAACATCCATTGCATCACCTTCAAATAACCCATTGGGGATTTCTAAACCTTTAAATTCAAAAGTATACTTCTTTTCTGGATTTCCGTTTTCAATGACATAGATGTCATGATTATAACTTTCTTTGAATGTCAGGAATGTGCCTCTCCCGAAATTGTTTTCCTTGATTGGTATTACATCCGAATTGCTATCCAAAAAAGCCACAACATTGTTAAATTGATGATCGGTCCTAAATAATTTGCTATTTTTGTATCCATTTCTGCCTGTGGCAAACCAATAGTATTCATTATGCTTAATAAATGAGGTGGCGGGGATGTCTAAATTGTCTTTTTTTAAGTAAGCACCATTATAATCATAATGATATATTCTGTTCGGTGCAAGAACAAGAACTGTTTTTTTGTGGCTATCAACATAGTAATCCTCGAATTCAATGTATTCATTTGCCGCATGCCCAAGCTCCCCAATCTTATTTATAATATTTCCGCAACTGTCTAATCGCATAACATCATATAAAGATGAAATAAAGTACTCATTTCCCTCAACGAACATTTTTGATTGTAACACGTTCTGCATGTCTCCTGTAGAGTCCAGTGATACATCAAATTCATTCTTTAAAGATAATTTCGACAGTTCAACACTTTGGGCTTTGTCGAAAACATAGTCTGCTTTTTGTTGTTGAGTGTTTTCACAGCCGCATAATAAGAAAATTGAAATTAGGAAAAAAATTATATGTTTCATATTTTTATTATTTGCAAGCACATTTATTCTGATTATTCAGAACAATGATACATAAGTGTTCTTTCTATTTACAGGAGATAATTATAAGATAGAATTTATATTGTACATGAAGGAGATTAAGGAGTTAAAGCCGGACGCAAAGCAATCTGTACATACATAAGAATCTAAGTATACCACCATTTTCAGGGGACTATTTCGTTTAATGGAATCCTCCTTGCCAACAAGTCGAAATTCGTTAAAAGGGATATTTATTCTTCGACTTTGTAATTGATGCATATTATTCATTATTTCTAGTTCTCGCTGTGAAGGAATAAGAAAGCATCCAATAATAGCAACAATAGTGAAAGCACACAAAAGAAATATCACTCTCAAACTATAGGAACGTTTCATCTTTAAATGTTTTTATTTGATTTTCCAAATACAGACAGTCGGATTGTCTTCTGTTTTATATTCCGATGCAAGTTTTACTACTGTTGGATCAATTCCCTTTATCTCAACACCTATTGTCTTATCTATAACAGACTTGATTTTTCCTAGACTCATCTCATACACTGCATATCCGTATAGCCCATCTGTCGGAATAAGACGAGATGAAAATATGGGAATATTGCTATCCACGATTCCCCTATATGACGTACATTGATTTGTCTTGCGATTTATGACAAATGAATGAAATTTGTTAGTATTAAACAAAATGGTCGAATCTGAGGGACATATATTGGTAATCATCCAATGTCTGTTTCTATTTATCCGCAAGAAATCACTGAGTCCTGTATCGTTTGCGTCACTATCGA
This sequence comes from uncultured Bacteroidales bacterium, assembly GCA_902789725.1. Lineage (GTDB taxonomy): Bacteria > Bacteroidota > Bacteroidia > Bacteroidales > Bacteroidaceae > Minthosoma. The sequence goes on along the minus strand of CADAPC010000059.1, from coordinate 4,862 downwards.
ACCATAAATCATCAAACGCCACATGATATGCATCAATTATCATTCCATTCTTTATATGGTAAATGCTTTGCTCAAATGGCATGGCAAAGTAGCAATCATCACAATGAATTATCGACTTACCATTGGTGCCTAGCTCGGGAATCGCGGATTGAGTAGACAACAATTCTTTCGCAGCCCCAGATGGATTCTTCTTATCAACACACATCAATCTCATGATTTTCCCATCTTCCAAATCAGGAGAAAGACAATACAAATAATTGTCATCCACACTAAGTTCCCAAGTAAAAATGGGGAAATCAATATTGTCAATTACATTGAGGTCGTAATCAAATATCATCAGTTTGCAAGGAGCATCACAATAGACATAAATTCTTTTACTCGTCTTATCTAGAGTTGCATCAAAAAGACTAATATATTCATTCTTGCTTTTGCCAATCATAGATGTTGTGGATCTCAAAAAAGTTCCATTTTTGTCAAAGGATAATAATTTATTCCCCCTCCTGTCAAGTACGAAAAAACGATCTTCTGTACACAATAATCTTTCGATTCCTGTAATAACAGATTCGCGATTGGCATTTTGAAACTTCACAAAACGGCAATTAGGTTCAAATACACGTTCTGTTTGTAATGGACTGTCATCATCAATTAATGAAATATCAGTCGAATTTATTGATTGAGGTGTTGTGCACGCCGATAAAAGCAGCACTAAGATTAGTACAAAAGAAGATTTTTTATTCATAGTGTCAACTTTATTCAAAATATTTACCACATCTTTGAGGAACACATTCCACCACTCCACGATTCTCGATTTGGCAATCCCTTTTATTTTCATTTCCTACAAGCCTTCCTCCTTGATTGGCTCCTTCTGCCACGCATTCGGAATAATGCTGGATTAATTCTTCATCAAAATTCCATATATAATGTTGATAATATATGATATCATATGGTTCTATCTTTCTATATTTGTAGATAGCGTCACCATCGCATCTGACAATACCATCGTCCAACGGTTCCGATGCTTCAGGGATACCCTCAGAAAATGAGATCGCCTCAACATTTGCATCAAAAAGAATGCGGTTTTCAGAAATTGGCTTGTGATAAACCAAAATCGCAATAATAGCAGCAGTCATTATAAAGGGGAGAAAAATATACTTCTTCATGTTTTACCCATTTTCTTTTAATGGACAAGAACAATCGACAATATCCCAAGCTGTTGGTATATCAAGACTTTCACTTGATCCTTTATACTTGCGGTTAGGTCCTTTAATGGAGACACAAGAGAAAGTTGTAATAGTCTGAATATTATCACTCTTTGGATTAGAGTTGGGCATATGCATAACTTCCATCATTTGAGATATAGCGATGCGTGTTGAAGTGTACTGGTTAGTCCCATCATCACATACAATATAATCATTTTGAACCAATTGACCAGAGCCAGTCTCTGAATTATCTCCACTTAAAGCTTCCACATTCTCTGCAAGAAGGGAGTTGTCATTGTAATCGTAAGCATCATACGCTTTCCAAGCACCGAGGCAGGATGCTGTCACGGCGACCACAGCAAGAGTGGATTTCAAAATATTCATCCTCATCATCAGTTTTATTTAGCTTATTACCTAATTTTATACAAAATCAGCAATGGATTCGAATCATCTTTATATGATTCAACGACTTCTTTCAACTCTGATTTGGGGAATGCCGACATATTTCCCGCTTTTTCTTGATAGTTCTTGATGGAAGATGGAAGTATCAGAAAAGCGACACGCCCTTCTTTGCTTTGCAAAGGAACCATCAAGGATGTGAAAAATGGGATATAGTCATTATTCATACGATCATACAGATGGCATTTTTCATGTCTCCTGTCAACAACAAAAGTACCAGACTCATTTGTGTTAAACAAAAGCAAAGAATCTGATGCATATACGTTCTTCAACATCCAATGCATTTCTGTGTTTTGAAGGTCATACAAATCTAGTTTAGATGAGTTATCAAGACTCTTCCAGTCATCTTCAAAATCAATCGAGTATGATTTAATTGTACCATCATACAGAATCTCTTTCATTACATTCTGAAAAGGAATACAGAAAAAACATCCTCCATTTTTTGTCAAAGAATACCCCAGGATGTCCACTCCTTGTATTGTGCTCTCAGTCGTCACTACGGGGACCCCATTTTCTCCAATATTATCTTTATTATATCTGATCACTTGCCGTTTCCTCGAGTCCGAAGGATCAAAACAGTAAAAATATGCATATTTACCCCATACAGTAAATTCCAGAGTGAAAATGGACATATTGATACTTTCCAACAAATTCAAGTTCTCATCAAAAATCAGTAATTTGTTAGGAATCTCACAATATACATATATGTTGCCATTCGTGTCATCAATAGCGATATCTCTCAACTTTATGTATTCGGATGCTCCTCGACCAATCATTTTTTCAGTCGACTTCATGAATTGACCATTTGAATCAAATAATAAGACCTTATTGAGGCTATTATCCAACACAACGATTTTCTCGCCAACCAAACAGACCTTACTCATTGTATTAATAACGGCTTCATTAGGTTTATTGGAGAGAGGTATCACTCTCATATCACAAAGATAATCAGATGCATTTACAATTGAGTGGTGTTTCAAAACAGGAAACTCCACATCACTAACCAGTTTTGAAGATGTGCATGAAACGAATAATATCACACACATCATACAAATAGACTTCATTACATTCATCATCACTGTTATTAATTGCGCCATAGTTCATAAAGACTTTGAATTGCATCATACATAGAGCATTAGGAGAATGTAATGTAAATAATACCTTTTCATCCTTTTTGCCATTATATGTATTTTGAGAGATTGTATTTGTATAAACAATTGTCCATGCCTAATCCATACAAGCACTTCCCTTCTTGGGCAATCGCCACGCCTGCAATCGGTTCACGAACGGCAAAAGAGCCCAACAGTTGCCCTTCCCAGTTAAATACACTTATTGTAGGTTTATACATAAAGACTTTCTCATATTCACTCATAGAGAGTTGCCCATCTTGGCAAATAACAATATAATCATCACTGACATTACAACACGTGTTGTATATAAACAATTTATCAAATTTCGAATCATCTTTAATCTTTCCAAGATTATCTAGATGATTAAAGTCATATGAAGCCTCATTCTTTACTCCAATTGTTTTATGAGAAACTAAATTCATAATAGTAAACAAGCCTATATTACCATGCACCTCCACAATTTTACTATGATCAGGCTTTATCTGAGACATGATATTATAGGCATACCGCAAGTACCGGTCATCTCCACTCACTATCTGAGGATATACACTCATTACCTGCTTATTCTCTTTTGTGGTGATAACACAGGGAGGGTTACTGAATCCATCTCGCACATCTCCATCTCCAGAAATTCCCTTATGCAGAATATAATCGTTTCCACCGACGGCATAACATCTGTATCTATCAACATTAGAATTATCAAGAGAATACTCAAAAGAATTACTATAGACAAGCCCATTGTCACGGATGGATTTTGTAAGATTGTAATTTATCATTTTCATTCTGTTTTCATCTTGAATGTGCATAATAACATTACCATCTCCATCATGATCCATTTGACAATACCTCATAGAACCCAATAATTCATTTCGTGCATTGCCATATCGTCCAAAATGTGCAATGATAGAGTCTTGGGGAATGTCATAAATCAACACCAAAGAATCATCCTTGTTTGAAAAGAGAACAACTAAAGAGTCAATGCACTCTAAACCACAAAGCCCCATCTGGTCATCAGGCTGATATACCAGTTCTCCCTGGAGAGTGTCAAGGTTATTCCCTATTTCATAAGAAACAATTTCATCTACTTGGTAAAACCTGACATTATTAGAACATGAATAATTAAACATGGAAAGCACTATGACACCCCAACAGGATGCGACCACCGCAAGAGTGAATTTAAGAATGTTCTTTGCTTTCATTGTTTGTGTTAGTTTTGATTGTTAATATAATTCCTTCTGCATGAGGGGTAAGTTGAGTAAGCAACATATTCCCCTTGCTTGGGTTCTTTTTCTGTTCACACCTTTTATTTATTTCAATTTATACAATATCAACCAGGGATTATCTTCTTGTCCATATTCATCAATGAAATGTGATAGCTCATTTGATAATGAAGAATGAAATCTCTCCCTGTACATATCAAATATGACTTTCTTGTCCTTCTTGACTGCTAATATAGAAGAAGGTGGAATCATATATGCCACGTATCCATCTCTCCCTTGTACAGGTGTCACGAAAACGCTATTGAATGGAAGTATGTCATTATGAGCTCTCCTATAACAATTGCATATATTTTTGTTTCTCTCATAGATAAAAATGTTAGGCCTATTTGTCGTGAAAAAAGTAACTGAGTCAGAAGAACATATATTTTTAATACACCAGATATTATCATGGTTCTTTTCAATAAAAGTACTTGGTTGCAGATTCTCAGATTGTTCATACGAAAGCCATTTATCCCCAAAATCCAGTTGTCTGCTATCTGATATTATCCCATTCTTAATGTGACTAATACAATTTGAAAATGGAATACAGAAATCCACCCCACGATTCAACGTGAGGGAACAGCCAAATGTCCCAACCCCAGGAATTGCTGACGATATGGATTGCAATGTGCTACCTTCTTCATCTAGTTTATTCTTGTCAAATCGGATGAGCGTTCTTTCTGACAAATTTTGAGAATTATAACAATAGCAATAAAGGAAACTTCCATCAACTGCAATTTCCAACGGATCGACTTTCAGTTCCTTTTCGAAAAGACACTTTAGGTCTTTATCAAATACCATTATTTTATTCGGTC
>CADAPC010000058.1 GCA_902789725.1 uncultured Bacteroidales bacterium | reverse complement strand
TCACCGCCATCCTGCCTCTTCTTTGCGGTGCATGCGTTTTCATGGGGTGTTCGAACGATAAGGACACTTCGGATTTGAGTACTACAGAGGACTGTAGCCGGTTTGTAACCCTGAGCGACGTGGTGCCCGATGTCATTTTGGAAATCCGTTACTACGGGACGTACAATTTTGTGGGCTCGCGTATTGATGGTTATGAAGAGTCTACGGCTCTCATGACCCGTGAGGCTGCCGATAGCCTCCGTGCCGTGAGCGATGACGTGATGGCCCAGGGCTACCGCCTGAAAATTTATGATGCTTATCGTCCGCAAAAGGGGGTTGACCACTTTGTGCGTTGGGCTGAGGCTGTGAACGATACGTTGATGAAGGCTTACTTTTATCCCGACCTGGACAAGAGTGTGCTCTTTGAGCAGGAGTACATTTCTGAGAGGAGCGGGCATACGCGCGGCTCTACCGTTGATCTGACGCTTTTATCCTGAAACGGGGGAATATACGGGCGACAACTCCAAGTCTCCAACTGGTCGCTCCATCACTCCAGAGCAGTTTGCCAACCGTATGATTTTGCGCAAAGTCATGCTTGCGCACGGTTTCAAAGCCCTTGACTCGGAATGGTGACACTTCACCCTGAAGGATGAACCGTTCCCCAACACTTACTTCACCTTCCCCGTGAAGCGACTGAACCGCTGATTTTGTAGGGGGGGTGGGAGGGGCTTGGAGCCGCTCAAATCGAAGCGAAGCATGGGGTGTTTGAACGAATTATGAATTTGAAAATGTTTCATCGCAACAAAATTGGGAGGGAAAGAAACATTTTTTGTACATGAAAAGGAAATAAAGCCGTACCTTTGCGGCGGACTTTTCTACCGACCCAATTCATCAGTCATTATCTCTCGTCAAAATTCGGGGGCGAAAAAAAACATCATTCACAATTCATAATATGAAAACAAATCTGACCAAAATTGTGCCCGTCATGCTCTGCTTCTTTGCGATGGGTTTCGTGGATCTCGTTGGCATTGCCAGCAATTATGTGAAGGAAGACCTCAGCCTGTCTGACTCGATGGCCAACCTCTTCCCCTCGCTTGTGTTCTTCTGGTTTCTCCTGTTCAGTGTGCCCACCAGCCTGCTGATGAACAAGATTGGGAGAAAGAATACGGTGCTGCTGTCGCTTGTGGTTACAGCGGTGTCGCTCTGCATCCCCATCTTTGGAGAAAACTTCTACGTCATGCTCATCGCCTTCTCCCTCTTGGGCATCGGCAATGCCCTCATGCAGACTTCTCTCAATCCCCTTGTCTCCACCGTGATGCAGGGCGGTAACCTTGCCTCAACGCTCACTTTTGGCCAGTTTGTCAAGGCGATAGCCTCCTTTATGGCCCCTTACATCGCCATGTGGGGTGCTGCCGCCTCCATCCCCTCGTTCGGACTCGGCTGGCGTGTGCTTTTCCCCACATACCTTATTATAGGCATCATTGCCACCTTGCTCCTTTTTTCCACCCCTATCCATGAGGAGTTGGCGGCAGATAAGGGGGAGTCGGTGGGGAAAGCATTTGCGGGTGCCTTGAAGTTGTTGGGCAATCCTCTTGTGCTGCTCTGTTTCTTCGGCATTATGTGTCATGTGGGCATAGACGTGGGCACGAACACGACGGCTCCCAAACTCTTGATGGAGCGTTTGGGCATGACACTCAATGAGGCGGCCTTTGCCACCAGCCTCTACTTCATCTTCCGTACCATCGGATGCTTTACGGGCAGTTTCATTCTCCAGAAGGTGAGCAACCGCACGTTCCTGCTCATCTCTGTGGTGATGATGGCACTCTCGATGGCTGGTATGTTCATGGGCACTTCTCGCTGGATGCTCTACACGGCCATTGCCCTGGTTGGTTATGGCAACTCCAACGTCTTCTCGCTCTGCTTTGCCCGTGCTCTCCAGGCTGTGCCTGAGAAGCAGAACGAAGTGAGTGGACTCATGATTATGGGGCTCTTTGGCGGCACCCTCTTCCCTTTGCTGATGGGGTTTGCCTCCGATTGCATGGGACAGGCAGGAGCAGTGGCTGTCATGACTCTTGGGGTCATCTATCTCTTTGGCTTTTGGACAAGAAAATGAAGGTTTTTGGTATTAGATTGGATATGTTTGTTAAGAAAGTGGGCTGGAATCTGTGAAGATTCCAGCTTTTTCTTCTATCTTTGCAACCAAATTGTTGAAGAAAAATGAAATTTTGTATTCAAACTGTCCTTGAAAGCTTCTTTGCCCTTCTTCTTGTGGTCTCATGTGCCCCAGAACGAAAGAGGGTTGTCGCTGTCTCCCAATGTTCGATGGACGAGTGGCGCAACCAGATGAACGATGAAATGCGTCGTGAAGCCTTTTTCCATACCGACCTCGATGTGGAAATCCACTCCACGCCCGACAACACCAAGCAGCAAATTGCCGACATCGAAAGCTTCATCCAACGCCAGGTCGATGCCATCGTGGTGGCCCCCAACGAAGGGGAACCGCTGCGTCCCGTCATTGAGCGCGCCTACGATGCAGGCATCCCCGTTGTGCTGATTGACCGCAAGGTGAACAGCGACAAATACACTGCCTTTGTGGGTGGCGACAATGTGGAGGTGGGGCACAAGGCCGCCCACTACATCCGCGACCTCCTTCCCCAAGGGGGTAACGTTGTGGAGATAGAGGGGCTGGCCAGCAGCACCTCCTCGCAAGAGCGGAAACAGGGGCTGCACGAGGTGCTCGACTCCTTCCCCGACATCCATGTGGTGGCCGACGTAACCGCCAACTGGCAGCGGCAGCGTGCCTTCGACGTGATGGACAGCATTGGTCCCCGCATTGCCCATCAGCCCATCGACATCGTTTTTGCCTACAACGACCGCATGGCCATCGGGGCGCGCCAGTCGTTGGAGAAGAACCTAAGGGAAGGAAGGGTGACCATGCCGCGCATGCCCCTCTTCATCGGTGTGGATGCCCTGCTCAACGACACGGTGGGTGTGGGACGAGTGGAAGACGGCACCCTCGAAGCCTCCTTCCTCTACCAGACAGGGGGTGACAAGGCCATCCACACGGCGGCTTGCATTCTGAATGGCTTGCCCTACGAACGTGAGCAGGTGTTTGAAACCAGTCTGGTCAATCGGGGAAACGTACACCTGATGCGCATTCAGGCCAGCCACATTGCTGACCAAGATGAGAAAATCGAGTTCCTCAACACTCGCCTTGACCAGTTCTTCAAGGACTACTCTGCCCAGAAGGTGATGCTGTGGACTTTTATTGCCCTGGCCATCCTGCTGCTGGTGGTGCTGGTATTAGGCATCCGTTTCTTCCTGCTGAAACACCGCATGAACGCCAAACTGCAGCATAAGAACGAACTTCTGCAGCGTCAGCGCGATGAGCTTGAAGCCGAGCGCGACAAACTCATCGAAGCGCAGATGACCACCGCCGAACGCAAAGCCATTGAAGAGGAGATGCAGCACACCGAAGAGCGCAAAGAGAAGGGCGAAGCACTTGCCCCCCAAGACCAACAATTTCTCGACAGGTTCAACAACGTCGTCGCCCAGCAAATGGTCAACTCCGAACTCACCGTCGATATGTTAGGAGCCGAAATGAACCTGGGGCGTGTGCAGCTCTACCGTCGCATCAAAGCCCTGACGGGCCATTCACCCAACGAACTCTTGCGCATAGCGCGCCTCAACCGAGGCAAGGAACTGCTACAAGACGGGCACCACAACATCTCCGAAGCCGCCTACGCCGTTGGCTTCTCCTCCCCATCCTACTTCGCCAAGTGCTATCGCGACCACTTTGGCATGGCTCCCACCGAAAGTTTGAAGACGAGGAATTGAAAAAATGTTTCAATTCTGCCAAAAATGTTTCAGCGCAACAAGTTTGCGAGCCGCTGCAACATTTGTTGATAGTAATGATTGCGCAATACACGAACTTTGCACCATCAATTTTGAGAACAAACAACAGTCATTACTAACAATTCAAAACTTCAGCCATTATGAAGAAAAAGATTCTTCTCAGTATCCTCACCCTAGTGGTTCCCCTGCTTTCGTGGGCACAAACCATCACAGTGAATGGTACCGTGACCGAGAACGTGTTTGGCGACCCCGTTATGGGAGCCACCGTGCTGGAGACAGGCACCAGCAATGGTGTTGTCACCGACCTCAATGGTAAGTTCACACTCACGGTCAGTACCAAAAACACCATCACCATCTCTTTTGTGGGTTACAAAACCCAAGTGCTCAAGCCCCAAGCCACCATGCAGATTCTGCTTGAAGAAAATGTGGAACTGCTGGGCGAAATGGTTGTGACGGGCTACACCACCCAGCGCAAAGCCGACCTGACGGGAGCCGTCAGCGTGGTGAGCGTGGATGAAATAGCCAAACAGAACGAGAACAACCCCATGAAGGCCCTGCAAGGACGTGTGCCTGGCATGAACATCGCTGCCGACGGTTCACCTTCGGGTGCCGCCACCGTGCGCATCCGTGGTATTGGAACCCTCAACAACAGCGACCCGCTCTACATCATCGACGGTGTGCCCACCAAAGCTGGCATGCACGAACTCAACGGCAACGACATCGAGAGCATTCAGGTGCTCAAGGACGCTGCCTCAGCTTCTATCTACGGTAGCCGCGCTGCCAACGGTGTCATCATCATCACCACCAAGCGCGGAAAAGAAGGCAAGGTGAAAATCAACTTCGATGCCAGCGTGTCCGTTCAGACCTACGCGCACAAGATGGAAGTGCTCAATGCCAAAGAATTTGGTCAGGTAATGTGGCAAGGCTACGTCAACGATGGTCTCGACCCCAATTCCAACGGCTTGGGCTATCACTTCGACTGGAGCTACAACCAGCAGGGTCAGCCCGTGCTGAACAACATCATCATGCAGAAGTACCTCGATGCTGCCGGCACCACTCCAGCAGCCGACACCGACTGGTTCGACAAGACTACACGCACAGGCGTGGTTCAGCAGTATAACGTGTCGCTCAGCAACGGTTCGGAACGAGGCTCCTCCTTCTTCTCCTTGGGCTATTACAAAAACAAGGGCATCATCAAGCAGTCTGACTTCGAACGCTTCTCAGCCCGTATGAATGCCGACTACAAATTGATCAAGATAGGCGAGAGAAACCTCATCACCGTGGGTGAGGACTTCACGCTCAACCGCACCAACGAGGTGCAAGCCCCCGGTGGGTTCCTGCAAAACGTGCTGCAGTTCAACCCCTCCCTGCCAGTCTATACCACCAATGGCGACTATGCAGGTCCTGTGGGTGGTTACCCCGACCGTGAGAATCCTGTGGCCCGACTCAACCGCAATGCCGACAACCGCTACACCTACTGGCGTATGTTTGGCGATGCCTACATCAACATCAATCCCTTCAAGAACTTCAATGTGAAATCAACCTTCGGTCTCGATTATGCCCAGAAGCAGCAGCGCATTTTCCAGTACCCCATCACCGAAGGCACTGTAGCCAATGCCACCAACGGGGTGGAAGCCAAGCAGGAGCATTGGACGAAATGGATGTGGAACGCCATCGCTACTTATCAGTTTGAAACGGGCAAGCACCGTGGCGATGCCATGATTGGTACCGAGCTGAACCGCGAGGATGACTCATGGTTGAGCGGCAAGAAATATGACTACATGATTCTGAACCCCGACTATATGTGGCCCAATGCCGGTGTGGGCGAAGCTGAAGCCTACGGAAGCGGTGAAGGCTACACCCTCGTTTCCTTCTTCGGAAAGGTGAACTACACCTACAACGACCGCTATCTTGCCAGTTTCACCATTCGCCGCGACGGCTCCAGCCGTTTTGGTAAGAACAACCGATACGGTACGTTCCCCTCTGTCAGCGCAGGTTGGCGCATCAGCGAAGAAAAATTTCTGGAAAACACCAATTGGCTCGACAACCTGAAGATTCGTGCCTCATGGGGACAGACAGGTAATCAGGAGATATCGAACATAGCCCGCTACACCCTCTACGAGAGCAATTATGGCGAAGCTGGCTTTGGTGGACAAAGCTACGGCACCAGCTACGACATTGCTGGCACCAACGGCGGACAGACGCTCCCCTCAGGCTTTAAGCGCAATCAGTTAGGCAACGATGACCTGAAATGGGAAACCACCACGCAAACCAACCTCGGTTTTGACTTTGGCTTCTTCCGCAATGCCCTCTACGGTTCGTTTGAGTGGTACCACAAAAAAACCAAGGACATCCTCGTCTATATGCCAGGTATTGGCGTGATGGGCGAAGGTGCATCGCAGTGGATCAATGCCGGCGAAATGGTGAACAAAGGTATCGAATTTAACGTGGGCTACCGTGGCAACGTAGGTGATTTCCAATATGACCTGACGGGCAACATCGGCACGTATCGCAACAAAGTCACCCGTCTGCCCGAGACGATTGCCGCCAAAGGCACCTTCGGTGGCAACGGCGTGGAAAGTGTTGTGGGTCACCCCATGGGGGCACAGGTGGGCTATGTGTATGACGGCATCTTCAAGAGCCAGGCCGAAATTGACAATCATGCCATGCAGGACGGAGCCGGACTGGGTCGCATCCGTTGGAAGGACCTCAACGGCGACAATGTCATCAACGAGAAAGACCAGAAGTGGATTTATTCACCTGTACCCGATTTCACTTGGGGTTTGAACATCTATCTGCAGTATAAAAGCTTCGACTTCACCATGTTTTGGCAAGGTGTGCAAGGAGTGGATGTTATCAGCGACCTGAAGAAGGAGACGGACCTCTGGAGCGGACTGAACATCTCCAACCTGAACAAGGGCGACCGCTTGCTGAAAGCTTGGAGCCCCACCAACATGGGGTCGGACATTCCCGCCATCAGCACCATGGACAACAACAACGAGAAGCGTGTCAGCTCCTACTTCGTGGAGAATGGTTCCTACGCTAAACTCCGCACCATTCAGCTGGGCTACAACGTGCCCAAGTCACTCTGCGAAAAGGTGCATGCCGAACGTCTGCGCATCTATCTCTCTGCACAGAATCTCCTCACCATCAAGAGCAAGAACTTCACAGGGGTGGATCCCGAAAATGCCAACTTCGGCTACCCCATTCCGCTCAATGTCACCTTCGGACTCAATGTTTCATTCTAACACACAACCCGATAAACCGAACAGAACGATATGAAAACTATCTATAGAACAATATGTGCCCTCTTTGCCATTGGCAGCTTGATGTCGTGCTCCAGTTTCCTCGACGAGCATACGCCACAGGGCACGCTGAGCGACGAGCAGGTGAAGTCCTCCGACAATGCTGAGGCTATGGCTGTATCTGCTTACGCCATCTTCACCTCTTCAGAAGACATCAACTCTTCCTTCTCCATGTGGAACTTCGACGTGCGCAGCGATGATGCCTACAAAGGCGGGTCGGGCACCAGCGACGGTGACGTGTTCCACCAGCTGGAAGTGCAGCAGGGTGTGCTCACCACCAACTGGAACATCAACGACATGTGGGTACGCCTTTACAACTGCATCTCGCGTGTGAACAGTGCCATCGCCCTCATCAACTCGTGCGACGAATCCTTTACCGCAAAGCACCAGCGGCTGGCCGAGATGAAATTTCTCCGTGCTTATGCCCATTTTCTGCTCAAACGGCTCTACAAGAACATCCCTTTTGTGGTGGACGAGAACTTGACCTACGACGACTATAATGCGCTTTCCAACCGCACCTACACCAACGACGAAGGGTGGCAACTCATTGTCAACGACCTCATGGAGGCTTATGAGAACCTGCCAGTGGTGCAAGCCGACAAGGGCCGACCCACCAAAGCAGCGGCTGCGGCTTTCCTGGCTAAAGTCTATCTCTACAAAGCCTACCGCCAGGACGATGTCGCCACCAACCAGGTGACCAGCATCAACCAGCAGGACTTGGAAAAGGTCATAGAGTTCACCACTCCCTCGCTCTATGCCAACTATGGCCTGGAGGACGACCTGCACAACAATTTCCGCCCTGAGGAGCAGTATGAGAATGGCAAAGAAAGTATTTGGGCCATTCAGTATTCACGCAACGACGGTAGCACTTACGGCAACCTGAACTGGAGCTACGGACTCATTCCGCCCAACATTCCAGGCGCCACCGATGGTGGATGCGACTTCTACAAGCCTTCGCAGAATCTGGTCAATGCTTACCGCACAGGAGCTGATGGCTTGCCACTGCTCGACACCTTCAACAACAAGGATTATGATCGCACTGCCGACAATGCCGACCCACGCCTTTTCCTCACAGTAGGCATTCCCGGTCTGCCCTATATGTTCAACCGCAACTACATGATGGAGGAAACCAGCATTTGGAGCCGCTCCAACGGACTCTACGGCTACAACGTCTCCCTCAAGCACAATGTCGATCCCGCCCTCATTGGACAATATCTCATCAAGGGCAGCTACTGGGCCACCAGCATGAACCGCATCGTGCTGCGCTATGCCGACGTGCTGCTGATGCGGGCCGAAGCTTACGCACAGTTGGGTAAAACCGCCGAGGCTGTGCAGTTGGTGAACCAAGTGCGCAACCGTGCCGCTGGCAGCACACAGATGATCAGCAATTATCCCACGCTGTATGGTGTAAAGATGTATGTGCAGAACTACAAGGGCACCTACTCGCAGGCTGAGGTGGTGAAGATGGTGAAGATGGAACGCCGTTTGGAGTTGGGAATGGAGAGCGAACGCTTCTTCGACCTGGTGCGCTGGGGCGATGCAGCTACCGTGCTGAACAAATACTACGCTGAGGAGATTCCCCACTGCGCCATCTACAGCAATGCTCACTTCACAAGCGACAAGGACGAATATTTGCCCATTCCGTTCGAACAAATCTCTGCTTCGAATGGGCACTACACCCAAAATGTGGGAAACTGGTAAAAACCGTATAAAAACATAGAAGACTATGAAGACTAAGATATTGAACACGATATGGGCTTTATGCCTGTTATGGGGCCTTGTGGCCTGCAGCAAAGACAATGTGAGCGACCTGCAACTGTCGGGCGACTGTGTGGTGGCGGGGATTGCCCTCGACAACTACCAAGGCACCATCGACCTCACATCGCGCAGCATTGTGGTGCGCCTGCCAGAGGTGTACGAAACAAGTGCCATGAAGGTGACAACGCTGGATTTGCCACAGGGTGCTGTGTGCAACGTGCAGAAAGGCGAAACATTGAACATGGATGCCGCTAAGGTGCTGCACGTATCGAACGGCGACGCCGTCTTGGACTGGACCCTCCGTGTGCTGCACGACGAAGCACGCATCAACTCGTTTGTCATCAACGACATCTACACCGGCACCATCGACCAGGAGAACAAGACCATTACGGTGTATGTCCCTGCCGCCATCGGGCTCACCAGCCTGGTGCCCACCATCACCTACAGTGAGAATGCCACCGTCACCCCATCGACAGGGACCACGCAGGACTTCTCGCAGCCTGTCAATTATGTGGTGAAGAACAACTCAGCTGAGAGCACCTACACCGTCACTGTGATTGCTATCGACAAGCCCAAAGCCCTCTTTGTGGGTTCGGCTGCTACGATGAGCGAACTGGATGCTGAAGCCAAGACTGCCTGCGAATGGATGTTGGGCAATGTGGAGGGAGCCCTCTACGCTTCGTTTGCCGATTTGCGAGCTGGCACACTCGACCTGAGCGAATGCAAACTCATTTGGTGGCACTGGCATGTGAATGGCGGTGTGGACGGCCACGACGTGTTTGTAGCCAAGGGAGCTGATGCACTCGACACCAAGAACGAACTGCGCTCCTTCTATGAGAACGGAGGTGCCCTCTTGCTGACACGCTACGCCACCAACCTGCCATCGTTTATCGGCACAACAGGCGATGACGAGTGGACCACACCCAACAACTGCTGGGGACAGGACGAGGATGCAGCCGAACTGTGTGGCGGTCCTTGGAGCTTCCGCATCTTCGACGGACAGAACGACCATCCGCTTTGGCAAGGCCTGGTGGCTGGCGACAACCCGCAGGAGGTTTATTGCACCGATGCTGGCTATCACATCACCAATTCGACGGCTCAGTACCACATTGGCACCGACTGGGGTGGCTACGACAATCATGAAGCCTGGGAAACTCGCACCGGCGGTAAAGTGCTGGGTGTAGGTGGCGACGGTGCTGTGGTGGCATGGGAATATCCTGCCCACGACGGCAAGGGAGGCATCATCTGCATTGGCTCAGGATGCTATGACTGGTATTCCTACACCCTTGAGCCTGGCTATGAGGAGAACTTCCACAAGAACATTGCGATTATCACACAGAATGCCATTAATTATTTAACCAAATGACGCTTTATGAAAAGGATGATTCATTTTCTGTCTGCTTGCTGCGTTTGCTGCGCATTTGCCGCAGCCATGACAAGCTGTTCCGATGATAAATACGGTCCCGACCCCGAACGCGACTGGGCTGGCACCACCTACTATTTTGCTTCAACCGACGATGCCGGCTTTGGCACCTACTACAATCCTGCCATAGGACGCTGTGGCGACCCGATGCCGTTCTACGATCAGAAGGCGGGGGAATTTAAGGTGCTCTATCTGCAGGAGTATGACAACAACGCCACCTGGAACTATCACCCCATTTGGGGTGTGGCCACCAAGGACGGTGCCAACTATGCTTCGCTGGGCGAGGTGTTGCCTACGGGCACATCTTCGCTGGAGCAGGATGCCGCTCTGGGTACAGGCTGTGCTATCTACAACGAAAAGGACGGACTTTACTACATCTACTACACAGGCCACAATCCGCAATGCCAAAACACGGAGGTGGTGATGCGAGCTACATCGTCCGACTTCAAAACCTGGACAAAGGACAACCGCTGGACACTGAAGGGAACGGACTATGGCTATGATGCCAACGATTTCCGCGACCCGCAAATCTTCACTGCCGACGATGGACTGTGGCACATGGTCATTGCATCGAAGTTGAAATTTGCCGAATTTAAGTCGTCCGACCTGAAAACATGGGAACACGTGGCTTCCTTCCCAATGATTTGGGACCGTATGTTGGAGTGTCCCGACATCTTCAAGATGGGCAACTGGTGGTATCTCGTCTATAGCGAGGCTTACAGGGCTTCCTGGAGCAGGAAGGTGAAGTACATGATGGCTCCTTCGTTCGAGGCACTGAAAGCTTGTTTCAACGACCCCGGTGCCAACTGGCCTCAGGATGGGCATGAGGGTGTGCTCGACAGCCGTGCCTTCTATGCGGGCAAGACGGCTTCCGACGGGCAGAGCCGCTACATCTGGGGATGGTGCCCCTACCGCACAGGAGCTGACATACACGAGAAGAATGTGAATGTGGGGGCTGACGGCGAACCCAATTGGTCAGGCGCACTGGTGTGCCACCGCATTGTACAAAAAGCCGACGGCACGCTGATGCTGGGCGCAGTGCCGGCCATGGATGCCAAGTATGCCAAGGATGCCGCTCCGAAAGTGATGGCAAGCAATGGGTGGAACAATGGCGTGTTGAGCGGTGACGATGCCTATGTGCTTTACAGCCGCTTGGGCACCTGCAACCACATCTCCATGACGGTGAAGACTTCAAATAACTGGGACAAGTTCGGCGTCAGCTTTGTGAGGGGCACCGATTCTGAAAGCTACTACACAGTGGTGGTCAACCCTGAGGACGAAAACCACAGGAAGGTGAATTTTGAGCAGGAAGGCAAAAAGGGCAAGGGCTTTATCGAGGGCATTGATGGCTACTGGTTTGAGCGTCCTGCCGACAACACCTACCATATCGACATCTACACCGACAACTCTGTGATGGTCATGTACATTAACGATGTGTGTGCCTACACCCAGCGCATTTATGGCATGCAGAAGAATTGCTGGAGCGTCAACAACTATGGTGGAACCGTCACCGTCAGCGACGTGAAGGTGATGGAACAATAAAAACCTGAACGTTATGAATGCATCGAAATGTTTTTTCCTGACCGCTGCACTCACGGCACTCCCGTTGGGGAGTGTCTGTGAGGCGCAGACCGTCACCCCCCAAGCCTGCGAACAGAGCATCGTCAACCTCAAGGCCCAGGGGCGTTACCTTTGGTTGCCTATAGAAGACAAGGCTCCGGAGGGGAAGGTGCAGGTGATTGTGAATGGCGCGCTGCAGATGGAGCAGAATGTGCGCATAGCCCGCGAGGGAGTAGATTACTACGTGGGTATTGACCTGCAGCCCTACCAGCAAGGCGGGGTGGCGAAGGTGTGTGTGCAGAATGTGCCGAAGGGCAGCATTGGTCTCTCCAAAATCGTTCAGAACGATGACGTGAACTATGAGCTGAAGGAGGAAGCGTACCGTCCCACCTACCACCACACTCCTGTGCGTGGCTGGATGAACGACCCCAACGGTATGTTCTACCAAGACGGCACCTGGCACCTCTACTATCAGTACAACCCTTACGGCTCCCTGTGGGGCAATATGCACTGGGGGCACTCCACCTCCACCGACCTCATCCATTGGCAACACCAGCCTGTGGCATTGGCACCCGATGTGTGGGGCACCATGTTTAGCGGTTCGTGCATCGTTGACCACCAAAACACAACAGGCTTCGGCAAGGGGGCTGTCGTGGCCATGTACACCGCCAGCCGCCCCACTCCGTTTGGTGGCGACGTGCAGGCACAGTGTCTGGCTTACTCGCTGGATGGAGGCATGACGTTCACTAAGTACGAGGGTAATCCTGTACTGATGGCTGAGGACAAGGACTTCCGCGACCCCAATATGTTCTGGAACGAGGACATAAAGGCTTGGAACCTCATCTTGGCTGTAGGGCAGGAAATGCGCCTTTATTCTTCGCCCGACCTGAAGAACTGGACGGAGGAATCTCGTTTCGGCTCAGGGCTGGGCGGTCATGGCGGCGTGTGGGAATGTCCCGACCTGATGAAAGTGCAGGTGGAGGGCTCGAAGGAGAGCAAGTGGGTGTTGCTGTGCAACATCAACCCTGGGGGGCCTTTCGGAGGCTCGGCTACGCAGTACTTCGTGGGTGACTTTGACGGACACACGTTCACGGTGGATGATGTAGCTCGCTATCAGGACGGAAAGGCGTTGTGGATGGATTACGGCAAAGACCACTATGCCACGGTGTCATGGTCGAATGCTCCAGAAGGGAGGCGCACGGTGATTGCGTGGATGTCCAACTGGGAGTATGCCAACGACGTGCCAACACGTCAGTTCCGTTCTGCCAATTCGATAGCCCGCGACGTGTTCCTCTACCGAGTGGGCAAGGAGTGCTATTTGGGCAGCCGACCTGCCAAGGAGTATGACGGCAAGGGACTGGACGAGACGTACAAGGTGAAAGGCTCGACCACGATCCATCTGACTAACGAGGCGGGCGATGATTTTGTCATCACATACGACCAGAAGGCGATGACGCTGACCTGTGACCGCACGAAGTGTGGTGACACCTCGTTCAGTCAGTCGTTCCCTGCCGTGACGGTGGCTCCCGTGCATCGCAAGTTGACCAGCCTGCGTGTGTTCATCGATGAATGCTCCGTGGAGGTCTTCGGCAACAATGGCGAAGTGGTATTAACCAATCTTGTATTTCCTAAGAGTAAACTGAAGTAAGAATAAAAAGTAGAATGCTCCCCCATAAACATTCTACTCCTCCCATAGAAGGGAGGCGGGGGAAGAGTCTGTATGAAAACGGTAGTAGGAATAGGCGAGGCACTCTGGGATTGCCTCCCTGAAGGAAGAAAGTTTGGCGGTGCGCCAACAAATTTTGCGTATCATTGTGGGCAGTTTGGCTTGGACTCATACGCTGCCAGTGCTGTGGGGGACGATGCCCTTGGTGATGAAATCTTGGAGATATGTCACCGAGTGAATCAGAAGGTGGTCATCCCGAAAGTGCCATACGAGACGGGTACGGTACAGGTGACGTTGGACAAGAACGGCATCCCTCAGTATGACATCAAGACGGGTGTGGCGTGGGATAACATTCCTTACTCAGAGGAACTGGCAGAACTGGCTCGGCGGACTGATGCCGTGTGCTGGGGTTCATTGGCACAACGTTCGTATGTGAGTCGTAACACCATCCGTAGTTTCATCGAGGATATGCCAAAAGGCACCTTGAAAGTATTCGATATCAACCTGAGGCAGAACTTCTTTACGAAAGAGGTGATTGAGTCATCTCTGGAGATGTGTAACATCCTGAAAATAAACGATGAGGAGCTGGTGATGGTGAGCAGGGTGTTTGGGGCATTGCCCGAGAGTGACGAGGATTTTGACACGATTTGGCAGAGCATCGATTTCGAGAGCAAGTGCCGTGCCATTCTGATGAAGTATAACCTGCGGATGCTGATTCTGACCTGTGGCGTAAATGGTTCGTATGTGTTCACACCCGATGGCGAGATGAGCGTGCAGGGCACGCCGAAGGTGGAGGTGGCTGACACGGTGGGTGCAGGCGACTCGTTCACGGCAACGTTTGTCTCCTCGCTGCTGCTGGGGTGGACGGTGAAGGAGGCTCACGAACGTGCGGTGAAGGTGAGTGCTTTCGTTTGTACCCAACATGGGGCGATGCCTGTGATTCCGGAAGCGTTGAAATAGGAACGGACGAACGGACGTGAATCGGGAAAATATAGACGCAAGGGAGTCGGGATTGCAAAAACAATTGCAATCCCGGCTCTCATATCATGAAGTGCCAGCACACACCCCAGCAACTTCAATCCTTTAACCGTTTTATTTTTCTCTTTTTAACTTTTCACCACCCACTCTTCGGGCACACGTGTGTCGGCATTGAATTTTACACCTACCTTCACCACCTTGCGGCCCTCAGTCTTGTATGGAAAAGCATAGCCTTTGTCATCTATTTGCTGTAATGCCTCCTCAGCTGTGCCGTTCACTTTCAGCTCAAACACATACGTTGTGTCGGGCATCCACACCACCATGTCAATTCTTCCGCCTGCCACCTTCACTTGCGTGCGGGCATAGACGTTGAGCATGGAGAAGATGAGGTACATGGTGTATTCGTAGAAGCCCTCGGCCGCAGCCACTTCCTCCAATTTCTTCTTGAAGCCTTCCACGTAGGGAACGCCTGCAAGATAGGCCTTCATCTCCTGCATGGCCTGCTCGATGTCGCCTTTCTTCAAGGCCCGCCAGAACTTGGCGGCAAAGCCCATCTGCACGTCTGCATCGTCCAAACCTGTATAGGTGGGCAACAACCCTTTCACATAGCCTATGCGCACTTCCTGATTCGGTATCGAGAGCGTATAAGCCTCTACATCCCTGTCATAATCCTTGATGGTCAGGTATCCACTTTGGTAGAGCAGGGGAAGGGCGCTCTTCATGTTCTCCGTGGGCTGGTCAAAGGCAGAAGCTGGCACCTCCATTCTGTCCAGCGACATGATGTCGGTTTTGAAGTGCTGCATCTGTCGGATGAGGAAGGTGGGTGTTCCGCTCTCAAACCAGTAGTTGGCAACCTCTCGCTGCTGGAAAGCCTTCAGCAGGCTGAAGGGATTATATATCTCAGGGGATTTCTTGGTGAAGTGATAGCCGTCGTACTGCAGCTTCAGTTTCTGATGCATTGCCTCGTATGTCATGTCATTGATGTCTGCCAGCCGCTCTATGTCCACCTTCAGCGTTGTAGTCAGTTCCTGCTCCGTGATGCCGCAGATGGCTGAGAACATCGTGTCCATCGTGACATTCGTGATGTTGTTGATGGTGGAGAAGATGCTCAGTTGGGAGAACTTCGTGATGCCCGTGATGAAGCAGAACTTCACATACTGCTCATTGGCTTTCAAGGGAGTGTAAAACTCCTGCATGACCTCGCGCATGGCATCGAGTTTGGATTTATCGTGCATAATCCCGAGCAGGGGTGCATCATATTCATCAATCAGCACCACCACTTTTTGTCCGGTCTTTTCATTTGCACGCCGAATCACCCCTCTGAGGATTCCTCCGGGAGTTGTTTCCTCCTCACGCTTCCCATAAACATCTGTATAGTCGGTCAGCAATAGCAACAATTTGTCCGTCAGTTCACTGGTGCTGGCCGCATCTTTCGCTTCACTCAAATCGAAGTGAATCACAGGGTACTGTTCCCATTCCTTCTCCAGCTCCATAATCTTCAAACCCTCAAAGAGTTCACGATCACCCTTGAAGTAGGACTCCAGAGTGGAGGTCAGCAGCGACTTGCCGAACCGCCTTGGGCGACTCAGGAACACATACTTGGCATAGTCAGCCAACTGCCACACCAAATCAGTCTTGTCAACATACACATAACCTCCCCGGATAATCTCCGAGAACGTCTGAATACCTATGGGATACTTTCTTGTCATCATCATGGCTGCATGATTTTTTGGCAAAGATACAACGAATTCCCCATATCACCAAATATTGTACCACTTTTTCCGCTTATTTGTGTGTGAGTGGCACAGCTGAGTGACATCAGAAGCCACGATCCCCAAAACGAGCGAGAGCCGAGACTGCACATCTTTGTGCAATCTCGGCTCTCGCCATTTTTCTGAAATTAAAGTTTGTATCCTCCTCCCCTAAACTCTATCCTCCAAACTGACTAAATTTTATTACTGTCCGCTAAACATTGACATTCTCGCGCACGTGTGCGCATAAAGAAAAATTGGGCTGACTCTCCACTGAGAATCAGCCCTTTTGGTTATCTTT
>CADAPC010000057.1 GCA_902789725.1 uncultured Bacteroidales bacterium | reverse complement strand
GGTGAACACGCCGGGGCTGTAGCCGTCAAAGCCCTTGTAGGTCCGCTTGCTGTCATACTTGTCCGCCTCAAGGAACTGGTGGTCGAAATCAACGTCGTACGCTCCGCCCTCCGTAAGCTGTCCCGTTGCCAGCAGCAATTTGATGAGCAGCTGGTTCAGTTTCTCCGCCGTGTTGAAGTCATAGACGTTGCCGGTCTTTTCCGCTGTATACGATATGTTCTCCGTTGTCAGTTCCTCTATGCCGCGCAGCACTGTGTCCGCGCTTGGGACGCGGGTATGCGGACGCTCGGTAAGAACGTCCTTCAGGTACAGGTTGAGGTCTTCCATATAGTCACCACCGCAGCAGAACACGGAGAAGATGGCACGTATAATCTCGCTGTACTGATAGCCAATCAGAGTGCTGCGAAGTCCTAAGTGTGAGTCTATCACAGAGAACAGAATAGAGTCGAATTTGTCCAAAACGAAAAATATTCCTCCCAAAGGAGTGATTCTCTCAGATTTTATGATTACCTTTGCCATGTCATTGACGATTTTTGCTTGTCTTGATTTGCAGCACTAAGGTAAGTGAAAAATCAGACATGGCAAAAGTTTTGGAATTATCATGGGAGCGTGGAATCTTATTGCATGATTAGGGTTAAAAAAAATTAATTCAAGGTGAAGAAGTGCTAAATAGTTTGTTGGGATGGAAAAGGATTTGTACTTTTGCATATCGTATTTAATTCGACACAGAGAAAGAAACTGATGGAAAAATTTTATTATGCAACGGTTTGGATAGTGGCGGGGATGTTGACATTGGCAGCTTGCTCTACCAGTTACAACATTTCGGGCACATCGTTGCAGTCATACTATGATGGCGACATGATTTATTTGCGTCCGTTGGGTGGTGAGGATACGAAGGTGGTGGATTCGTGCAAGATTCTGCATGGAGCGTTCACAATGAGCGGACCTGTTGATTCTGTGATGTGCGTGAGAATGTTTTTCGGCACCAGTGGCGACAACATACCCATCATTTTGGAGGAAGGCAACATCAGGGTGATAGATTTGAATAATGCCATGAAGGTAGAAGGAACTCCGCTAAATGATAAGTTTTATTCATTCATGAGCGAACGGGATTCGCTCTTGTTCCTCTTGCAAGAATTGCCTCGCAAGGAGAGCACAATGATTTTGGATGGTTATGACCACGATGAGATTCTTCGTCAGTTGGGTGAAGAGGAGGGGACGCTCCGCATGGCGATAGACAAATTGGAGACGAATTTTGTGACAGAGAATTATGACAATGTGCTGGGGTTGACTTACTTTTTGGTGCTGTGCGACAATGCTTATAATCAGTTTGGCTTTGCGACAACAACTCCTCAGATTGATGAGATTTATGGGCAGGCGCCAGAGGCCTTCAAGAACAATAAGGATGTGAGGAAATACATGAGTCTTTGTGAAGGGGAAGGTAAGAAATGAAAATGATGGCTTATGACAAGAGAGGGGGCTTGGATTTTTGTCCAAGCCCCCTCTCTTGTCATAAGCCATTTTAGCCATTCATGCTGATGAGGAACTCTTCGTTGTTCTTTGTGCGCTCTATTTGCTTCATCACAAATTCCATTGCTTCCATCGGTGTCATGTCGGCAATGTGGTTGCGGAGCACCCACATGCGGTTGAGGGTTGTCTGGTCCTGTAGCAGGTCGTCGCGACGAGTAGATGAGGCCGTGAGGTTGACAGCTGGGAAGATGCGCTTGTTGGCCAGGTTGCGATCGAGTTGCAGTTCCATGTTGCCCGTTCCCTTGAATTCTTCGAAAATCACTTCGTCCATCTTGGAGCCTGTATCAATTAGAGCTGTGGCGATGATGGTGAGTGAACCACCGTTTTCTATGTTGCGGGCTGCACCGAAAAAGCGTTTGGGTTTGTGAAGTGCGTTGGCATCGACACCACCAGAGAGTACTTTGCCTGATGCTGGAGAGACCGTGTTGTATGCGCGTGCGAGACGAGTGATGGAGTCGAGGAAGATGACTACATCGTGACCGCATTCCACCATGCGCTTGGCCTTTTCGAGCACGATGCCGGCAATCTTCACGTGGTTTTCGGCTGGGGCATCGAAGGTGCTGGCAATGACTTCTGCATTGACAGTACGTGCCATATCGGTAACTTCCTCAGGACGCTCGTCGATGAGCAACATCATCAGGTATGCTTCAGGGTGATTGGCTGCGATGGAGTTGGCTATGTCTTTCATCAGTAGTGTCTTACCAGTTTTTGGTTGTGCTACAATCAGGGCACGCTGTCCCTTACCGATGGGGGAGAAGAGATCCACCACACGTGATGACTTGCTGTCGTCAAAGCCTTTGCAGAGCTTGAACTTTTCGTTGGGGAAGAGTGGGGTGAGGAACTCGAATCCCACGCGGTCGCGCACGCGTGCGGGGTCGCAACCATTTATCTTTTCAACGCTTGCTAATGGGAAGAAACGCTCACCTTCTTTAGGTGGGCGCACAAAGCCATCTACTACATCGCCCGTCTTGAGACCGTAGTGCTTGATTTGCTGCAGGTTTACATACACGTCGTCGGGTGAAGGCAGGTAGTTGTAGTCGCTGCTGCGGAGGAAGCCGTAGTTGTCCACCGTTTCCAGCACACCGCTCACGCGGATGATGTTGTCAAATTCGTAGGGCTTTTCTTTTACGGTTTTTTCATTTTGCGTGGGCAGCGCTGGTGCACTAATCTCTTCGTAAGGGGGTAAATCGCTGGCTACATCGTTTTGTGTCTGACGATTCTCTTCCTCAAAGCGCTCAAAAATGCCCATGGGATTATAGTATTGAGACTCGTCGGGGATGTCTTCAATAATGATGAAGTCTGAATCTCCATTGATGTTTTGGCTTATCTGCTCAACATTTGAATAGATGGTCTGAGGCTGGGTGTTGGAGGGAGCGAATGCCTCTTCGGGTACAATACCTTCCATTTCATTTGGTTTCCCTTCTTCTGCATTGTGCTGTTCTTCGGGGAATAGTGTAGGAGCCTCTTCTGTCTCTTTCACTTTAGGTTTGCGTCCACGTTTCTTGGGGGCTGCTTCTGGCTCAGGATTGTTGGAAGTAGTGTCAGCCTCTTTGGGTGTATCAGCTTCATTTTTTGCTTCATCCTCGTTGTTGGTGGCTTCTGTTTCCGGCTCCTTCACTTTGGACTTTCGTCCTCGTTTTTTGGGTTCGGGCTTCTCTTCCTTCACCGTTTCGGGTGCGGTTTCGGTTTCAACCTCTGGCTTCAACATAGCCTTCTCCTCGTCGGAAAGGTCTGCAAAAAGTGATTCGTCTTTTGTCACTTTCATGTTCTTATCGACTTTTTTGGCTTTATCTTGATTGGCGGTATAAACACGATCCACGTTTTTCACACTGACGCGTGAACGTTTGCGTGTTGCTTTTTCTGTAGATGCAGCATTGGACGCAAAGTTGGATGCTTGCTCGTCTATGATGTTGAGGCGCAGGTCAAGGTCTTCCATCTTTTCTGCATTTTTGATCCCCATTTCAGCTGCAATGTTGAGAAGTTCTGTTCTCTCCTTGCGATTGAGTTCTTCTAAATTGTACATGTTAATGGCTTAGCATATCGAATCTTTCCGATGTTGGGTGCTGGAAAGCTTCAGTATCTTACTGAGTTGTGTGAAAATTTTTATTGTGAAGATTGGTTTTTAAGACAATGTTTGTCCGAAAAAGTGTGGATTGTCCTAAAAGATGGTGCAAATGTAGGAATTTTATTTGTAATGGCAAATATTTTGACGAAAAAAGTGCTCAGGAATCGAATTCTGAGAACTTTTTATATGCTTTTGTTGATTTCTTCGATGTATGTAAGCAATTCTTCCCTGCCTGTCTTTTGAGTGGCACTGGTGATGAAGTGTGGGGGCAGTTCTTCCCATTCTTCCTTGAGAATGTTGAGATATTTTTCCACGGTGGGTTTGATGGCCGCTGTGGATAATTTATCGGCTTTGGTGAAGACGATGGCGAAGGGGACACCGTTGCTGCCTAAGAAATGCAAGAAGGCGAGGTCCACTTTTTGTGGGTTGTGGCGGATGTCGATGAGGACGAAGAGGCAAACCAGTTGCTCTCGCTTTAGCACATAGCAGCTGATCATCTCTTTCAGTTTCTCTACTTCTTTTTTCCCTCGCTGGGCATATCCATAGCCAGGCAAATCTACCAGATACCATTGTTCGTTGATGAGAAAATGGTTGATGCACATGGTCTTTCCAGGGGTGGAAGAGGTGAGGGCCAACTTTCTGCGCTCAGTGAGTGCATTGATGAGTGATGACTTGCCCACGTTGCTCCGTCCGATGAAGGCATATTCTGCTCGTCCGTCGTTGGGGCATTGCAGGTAGTTGGACTTACTGCTGATATAAGTGGCTGAAGTAATTTTCATGCTTTTTTTGAGTATTTCTTGATGGGTTGATGTTAAGCGTATTCTGATAATTCAAGCCAGCGCATTTCCTTCTCATCCAATTCTTCAGAGAGTAGGGGAAGGCGTTTGCTCATTTGGGTGATTTCCTCTACCGATGTGGAACCTCCGCACAGCATTGTTTCTATTTGTTTCTTCTCAGCCTCTAACGCAGCGATGTCTCTTTCTAATTGGGCATACTCTTGTCTTTCCTTGAAGGTGAGGCGGCGGGTGCGGTTTTGATTCCTGCCCTCTTCTTTCTTGGCTGACTCTTTCGGCTGAGTCTTTTCTGACGCAGACTTGGTGTTTTGCTCTTTCCATAGGCGATATTGGCTATAACTGCCAGGAAAATCTTGTATGTCGCCGTTTCCGTGAAAAACGAGGGTGTGGTCAACAACGCGGTCCATGAAGTAACGGTCGTGACTGACGATGATGAGACAACCTCGGAAGTTTTTGAGATAATCTTCTAAAATTTGTAGAGTCACAATATCCAGGTCGTTGGTCGGCTCGTCGAGGATGAGGAAGTTGGGGGATTGCATCAATACTGTGCAAAGATAGAGTCTTCTTCGCTCTCCTCCACTTAACTTATAGATATAGTTGTACTGTTCTTCGGGTGGAAACAGGAAATGCTGGAGAAATTGACCTGCAGAGAGTTTTTCTCCGTTGCCCATATCTACGTATTCTGCTATATCTCTTACGGCATCGATTACCTTTTGGTCGTCTCTGAAGGCCATTCCCTGCTGTGAGTAATAACCGAAACGGACGGTTTCGCCAATGTCAATCAAGCCACTGTCATGAGGCTCTATGCCTAAGAGCATTTTGACGAAAGTGGATTTCCCTGTACCGTTGTTGCCTACAATGCCCAATTTCTCGTATCGAGTAAAGTTGTAGTTGA
This sequence comes from uncultured Bacteroidales bacterium, assembly GCA_902789725.1. Taxonomy (GTDB): domain Bacteria; phylum Bacteroidota; class Bacteroidia; order Bacteroidales; family Bacteroidaceae; genus Minthosoma. Next base: position 11,275 of record CADAPC010000057.1, on the reverse strand, counting down.
AATTGTCCAGGATGACGTGTTGCCCAAAGGCTTTACACACGTTCTTTAAAACAAAAATTTTGTTTCCGATATATGTGCCCCCCATTTCCAGCCGTACGTTCCGTTCCTCGATGCGCTGCTTGGCTACCTTCTCCAATTCGTAGAATGATTCGATGCGGTAGCGTGCTTTAGAACTGCGAGCGCAGGGCGTGCTGCGCATCCACTCCAGCTCTGTCCTATACAGGTTGTTGGCACGTGCAATTTCTGCATTCATGTTGTCAATGCGTTCTTGCCGCTTTTCCAGATAGTAGGAATAGTTACCGCGGTAGGTGTAGATCCGTGAATTGTCTATTTCGATGATGGAAGAACAGATGCGGTCCAGAAAATAGCGATCGTGTGTGACCATCAGGATTGTCATTGTGGTGCGGGAGAGCATGTTTTCCAACCATTCAATCATGTCGAGATCGAGGTGGTTGGTCGGTTCGTCCAAGATGAGTAAGTCGGGTTCTCCCGCGAACACTCTGGACAATGCGATGCGCTTGACTTGTCCGCCGCTCAATTGTGAGGCAGGGCGTAGGGATTCTTCTTCTGTAATTTTCATTTGGGTCAAGTACTGGCGGTATCGCTGCAAGTAGGCTTCGTCCTTGTTTTCTAAATCTTCGGCATGAATGGTTGGGGTCTGCTCCAGATAGCCCACTTTGAGGTCGCTGCGAAAAATGAGTTTTCCCCCATCGTTACCTTCTTGTCCCGCTATGATACTGAGCAAGGTCGATTTCCCTGTGCCGTTTTTGGCTATGAGACCGATGTGCTCACGCTCGTTCACTGTAAATGAAATGTCCGCGAACAAAATACGATGTCCGATGCGTTTAGTCAACTTCTGTATCTCAAGATAAGGAGTGGGCATGTTTCTTTTATTTAAATATGTGTAAAAATGATGAGAGAATAAGGGGAATTTATCTTGTCATCATCTTGAGCTCTTTAGGCGAATAGCGGTGAAACATCTCAGCATGGCGGAGATGGTTTTCAAAGATGTCGATAATCGCATCCACATCGCTCAGATTGTGCAACTCTGTGGTGACTTTATAGCCTGCCCTCTGTAGTTGTTGCGCCCATTCGTGTGCTATGGCAGAAGTAGCCTTGCTGCCAGCGGTAAATAGGAATGGGATGAGGTGCACCTTTTTCACTTTCTGCTTTTTCAGCTGCTTAACCAAGCTGCTTAATGAAGGGTATCCTCCTGATGTGGCAACGAACCAACTCTTGTAGTCTTGGACCTTAAGTATGTAGTCAAGAAGGGCGTATTGTGCATTTTCGCTGCCATGTGTCCCTTCGCACATCAGCACATTGGCCTCTTTTTCGCTACCGTAGGCAGCTGCGGTTGCCTTTAAGACTTCCTCGTAATCTGTTTCATCAGTCAGCAATGGTTCGCCCAGGCGAATTTGCTTAAAGGTCTCTTTCGCAGCATCTACCTCGTAGCGCAGAATTTGCATGTCTGTGCTATTGACAATGTTGGATGATTGGATGAGAAGGTGGGTGTAGCCATCTTTGTTCAGTTGGCTGAACAACTCATCCGTAGTGGGAATGTTGCCGCCTCCATTGCTGTGGACCTGCTGGATGAGGATCCTTGATGTCCATGCTTCTCGGAAATCTATTGTTGGGTAAGCCTTGCGCAACATGGCATTGAATTTTTCAATGTTTTGTTTGGCATCGGCATCTTCCGCTCCTATATGTATGGCCACAACAGCGGCCTTGTCTCCATCGCGCATGGTGTCGAAAAGGTGTTGCTCCATTTCGGCCTCTTGTGCGCTGATGTCGGTACAGATGGCGAAGAAAATAAAGAGAAGAGTGAGAAATCTATTCATATTGGTCAAGATTGGCTGCCTCTCTGATGGCTGTTATTTGAAGTTTGGTGATAGTGGGAACTATCATGTTGATTAAATGGGCTATTTTCTCGGTCTTGATAGTCTCTTTCCCTTTTTCGACAATTCGGTAAGTGCCATCGCCTGGTACTCGCACCTTGATCAGCGCTTGCTCTTCAGAAGCCGGTTGGGAAGACTGCGGTTGAATCCCATTACGTTTTAATGCCTTGCAACAGAGACTGTATTCTAACGTGTCGCCACCTTCCACAATCAGTTGTCTCGCGGTTTGATGACTGATGGAAAAGGAGCACGATTCACGGTCGAAAGTCATGCCTTCCTTAGAGAAATAGCGTTCAATGCTGCCGTCGAGGCTCAAGTCTTCTGGCATGCCAGTGGTAAGCCCTTCTTTTTGGTCAAGCAGCCACACTTGGTCGGCCACTTGTAAAGCGTGTTCCAAATCATGAGTGCTCATGAAAATCGTTTTTTTCAGCGCTTTGGCCAGACGATGCAGCAAAAGCATCATGGCAATTTTGCTGGGGTAGTCAAGATAGGCAGTAGGTTCGTCGAGAAAAATGATGGGTGTCTCTTGGGCAATGGCCTTGGCTATCATCACTTTTTGACGTTCTCCATCGGAGAGTGTCTGCATTTTACGTTTGGCCAGCTCTTCTATGCCTACCCAGATGAGGCATTTCTTTACCATTATTTTATCTTTCTCGTTCAATTTGCCCCAAAAGCCAGTATAAGGGCTTCTGCCCATTTCCACCACTTCTTCGGCTGTCATGTTTTTAATGCCCGAGTTGTCGGTCAGCACAACACTGATGAGGCGTGCCAATTCTTTACTCTGATATTTACAGATGTCCTGTCCCATCACAGCCACAGTTCCGTCCAGCGCTGGCTGGAAGGCTGCCAATGTGCGCAACAAGGTGGATTTGCCGGCACCGTTGGGTCCCAAAAGGCAGGTCATCTCACCGCTATGGATGGAGGCATTTAATTTTGAGGCAATCACTTTATCGCCTTTTTTTATTCTATAACCAGTCGTTAGGTTTTTAAGTTCTATCGTTGTATCCATAATGGATGCAAAGTTACGAAAAAAAACATGACCTTCCTTATTTTGTGATATTTTGTGAATATTTATGTGCTTTTTTCTCTGTATTTGGTGGAAAAGTCTTATCTTTGTGCCAATAAAATGAAAAATCGGAAAAGAATGAAAAAAGTATTGACTTTGATGCTGACTGCACTGTTGTGTTGCAATGCGGCCATAGCGAAAGACTTGAAGGTTATGGTTGTAAAAACCACGCCAGAACTGAACAGCTCTGATGTGGAGAAAAAAATTAAGGGAAACATTTGTTTTACCCCTGGTGTGAAACGAATTGTGACGAATCTTGATACGAAACTTGTGACTATTACCTACGATGCAGAAAAGACAGATTCTAAGACACTCCTTGGGGCATTCAAAAAGATTGGTTTTGAAGCCGCTGTTGTGAGCGACAAGAAGGCTGAAAAGAAAACGTCCGACAATGTTGCCTGTTGATGCTACCACCGGCGCTACTCAGCAGAAGAAGTGAACTTCAGGTTCTTTTATTGTGGGATTGTCTTTTTTATTACGCATATTTCCTAAAAAATGTTACTTTTTCAATTATTTTGAGAAAATATTTGGCAGCAGTTTTTTTTTTGCCTATATTCGCAACATAAACCGAACTAACCGTTTTTTCGATACCAATAAACCTATTGAGTGAATATGGACAAAAGGAATTTTTGTGTGATATTGGCGGGTGGCCAGGGCTCTCGCCTATGGCCAATGAGTCGTGAACGCAAGCCAAAACAATTTATTGATGTGTTGGGAACAGGCAAATCTTTGCTGCAGATGACTTATGAACGATTTGCCGCTTGCATTGATGCCGACAATATTATTATAGTGACTAATGAAAGTTATCGTCAGTTAGTGATAGAGCAAATTCCTGGAATTAAATATGAGAATGTGTTGATGGAACCTATGCGCAGGAACACTGTTCCTGCTGTGACGTGGGCTGCTCTGGAAGTGAAACGGCGATGTTCCGAAGGAAGATTGATCGTGAGTCCCTCTGACCAAAACATTACGGATTACGATGCATTTCAGAAAGATGTGATACGAGGTTTGAATTTTGTAGGCAACAATTCTGTGTTATTGACAATGGGTGCAAAGCCTACGCGTCCGGAGGTCTCTTTTGGCTACATTCAAATGGCTGAGGAAGTGAATGGCGAGGTTCACATTTACAAAGTACAGAGTTTCACCGAGAAACCAGCTAATGAATTTGCTGAAATCTTTTATGAAAGTGGGGAGTTTCTTTGGAACACAGGATTGTTTATGTGGAGCGCTGACTCCTTCCTGAATGCAGTCAAGAGTGCAAGCGAAGAATTTGCTGGCATTGTGCAGAGTGTCATTGCTGCTTACAATCGGGGTGATTATATTGCCGACCTCTTGATGGAACTGTTCACCAAGTGCCCTAATATGAGCCTTGAACAAAGTGTGTTGGAGAAGTCAGAACATGTGGATGTGATGCTGTGTCACTTTGGATGGGCCGATCTTGGCACATGGGCAGCTGTACATGAAGCTCTCCCAAAATCGGATATGGGAAATGTGGTGATGGAATCAAAGTCGTTGCTCTACGATTGCCACGACTGCATCATCAAATTGCCTGAAGGACGAGCAGCTGTGGTGCAAGGACTGGAAGATTATGTGGTTGTGGAGGAGGGCAACGTGTTGGTCATCTGCAAAAAAGGTGACCAGAAAAACATTCGGAAATTCGTGAACGATGCCCAATTGAATTTGGGTGAAGATTTCGTTTAGATTCTCTCACCGTTCAGCCTTTATAGGAGTTTCTGAATATTCTCCTCCAACGTCCCTTTCATCCATTCACTTCGCACTACAATCTCGTTGTCGCGATTGACGAGGAAGAAGGTGGGAAGATTCGTTATATTGTAAATGCTGGTGGTGGTTCCATCGGTCTCATGCACACACACCCAAGGCAGGTTTTCGCATGAAAATTTCCAGAAATGGACATCTTCATCTAACGAAATTTGGTAAATCTCAAATCCTTGTGAGCGATATTTCTCGTAGAGCGTACGCATCAAACGTGTACGCTCTGCAGATTCTTTAGCGGCATAGATCGTGAAATCGATGAGCACTACTTTCCCTTTGAGAGCGGTGATGCTGTGTAAGTTGCTGTTGATGTCGGGCAGGTTGATGTCAATAATACCAGTTTCTTGTACCTTCTCTTCGTTGACATTTAAAACTTTTTGTCGTGGAGTGGCGGTATTGTCCATTCCTTTGATGGCCATGTTGCAGAGCTGCTGGGTGCGCGGAGCATCTGGATAGTAGTTGTCCCAAGCTGTTGCTACGGCTGCATAGCATTTCACATCGGCTCGTTGAGTGAGGGGATTGAACAACATGAACGAACCGCTGAGGTCGGTAAGGCTTTGGCATACAGCATAGTAGGCTGATGCTGACTTGGGGTCGGCGATGATGTAATCAATCTTCATGCGTTCTTTGTAGGCATTGAGGATGCTCTCGATGCTATCCACTTGGTCGCCGGGCAACATATTTTCGTCTTGCTCTATCTGGATAATTCGTCTCTGAACCTGCTGCTGCATCAGGCTAATCTCTCTTATTTTTTTACTGCTTTCATTGCCCTCGATGGAGTAGTTTTTTTCCATAGCTGGGAGCATGGATTTCACAATGATGGTTTCAGTGCTGTCGGCTGCAAAGTGGATGGTGTGTTGCCCTATGCGGAGCGTGTAGAACTCTGGACATCCCGATGGGGCTTCTGTTTTGAACGAGAATGCGCCATCCTCTTTCAGTTTTATGGAATCTAATGTTTGTATGCCGTCCAATGTGCTTTGAGCAAAATACAGTATTGAGTCTTTTGCCCCTTCTATGGTGCCTTCGATGTTTAGTTTTGGGGTATTGTCGCAAGAGGTCAATACAAGGACGCCTGCTGCGATGATGTTCAATATTTTTTTCATGTAAATGTGAATTTTAGTGCAAAGTTAAGACTTTCTGCCGAAAATGTCATATTAAAACAAAGTTTTTCAGAAGAATATCAAGCTTGTGTGCAAAAAAATCATTACCTTTGTCCGATTTTTCGTGCTGAGAGTAGCACGATACAGATGTTTTTATATATTTCAACAACAAAAGATGAACGTAATTACAAAGAAGGTTTCGTTGCCTGATGGAAGAGAAATCAGCATCGAAACAGGAAAGCTGGCCAAACAAGCGGATGGTTCCGTGATGCTTCGTTTGAACGACACGATGCTCCTCGCCACTGTTTGCGCAGCGAAAGATGCAGTACCAGGAACTGATTTTATGCCTCTCCAGGTAGAGTATCGTGAGAAGTATGCGGCCAATGGCCGTTTCCCTGGAGGTTTCACAAAGCGTGAAGGTAAAGCAAGCGATGAGGAAATCCTCACATGTAGGCTTGTTGACCGTGCCCTCCGTCCTCTGTTTCCATCAAATTATCATGCAGAGGTTTATGTGAATGTCATCGTCTTTTCGGCTGATGGCAAGGATATGCCCGACGCATTGGCTGGTTTTGCAGCCTCTGCAGCTTTGGCTTGTTCTGATATTCCTTTCGAAGGCCCCATCTCAGAGGTGCGTGTGGCCCGTATTGGCGGTCAGTTTGTCATCAATCCAACCTTCGAACAGTTGAAGGACGCCGATATGGACCTGATGGTTGGTGCTACAGAGGAAAACATCATGATGGTGGAAGGTGAGATGAAAGAAGTGCAGGAAAAGGATTTGCTTGAGGCACTCAAAGCTGCGCATGAAGCTATCAAGCCGCAGTGCCGCTTGCAAAAAGAACTGATGAAGGAACTGGGTAAGGATGTGAAGCGTGAATATTGTCATGAGGTGAATGATGAAGACTTGAAGGCTGATCTTCAGGCTAAGTGCTATCAGCCTGCATACGATGTTACTAAGCAGGCTCTGGAGAAGCAGGCTCGTGCTGAAGCTTTCGAAAAGATTCGTGAAGACTATAAGGAAGCTTATGCTGCGGCTCATACGGAACTGAGCGAAGAAGAATTGGAGGAGAAATATACCTTGGTTGACCGTTACTATCACGATGTAGAGCGCGATGCGATGCGCCGGTGTATTCTCGATGAAGGCATTCGTCTCGATGGACGAAAGACCACTGACATCCGCCCCATCTGGTGCGAGGTTTCTCCACTTCCTGGTCCTCACGGAAGTGCCATCTTCACTCGTGGTGAAACACAGGCTTTGGCTACTGCCACGCTTGGTACGAAACTTGATGAAAAGTTAGTGGATGGTGCATTGGAGCGTTACTACATGAAGTTCTTGCTTCACTACAACTTTCCTCCGTTCTCAACGGGTGAAGCTAAAGCGCAGCGTGGTGTGGGACGTCGTGAAATAGGTCATGGTCACCTCGCTTGGCGCGGCATCAAAGGCCAGCTGCCTGATGATTATCCTTACACCATCCGCGTGGTTTCCGATGTGCTTGAGTCTAACGGCTCCTCATCTATGGCAACCACTTGTGCCGGCACTCTGGCACTGATGGATGCTGGCGTTCCAATCAAGAATCCTGTGGCAGGTATAGCTATGGGGCTGATTAAGAACCCAGGCGAAGACAAATACGCCATCCTGTCCGACATTCTTGGCGACGAGGACCATCTGGGGGATATGGACTTTAAGACGACTGGAACGAAGAATGGTTTGACCGCTACACAGATGGACATTAAGTGTGATGGTCTTTCTTACGAAATTCTGGAGAAAGCCCTCATGCAGGCTAAAGCTGGGCGAGAGCACATTATGGGTGAAATGATGAAGACCATTTCTGAACCACGTCCTGAACTCAAGCCTCATGTACCACGTATTGAACAAATCATCATTCCAAAGGAATTTATAGGTGCTGTTATTGGTCCTGGCGGTAAAGTGATTCAGCAGATGCAGGAAGACACTCAGACAGTCATTACTATCGATGAGGAAGACGGAGTGGGCAAGGTGCAGATTTCTGCACCCGGGCGTGATGCAATCGAGGCTGCCATTGCCAAAATAAAGGCTATTGTCGCTATTCCTGAAGTGGGTGAGGTTTATCATGGTACAGTTCGTAGTGTAATGCCTTACGGGTGTTTCGTTGAGTTCCTGCCTGGTAAGGACGGATTGCTCCACATTTCAGAGATAGACTGGAAACGCCTTGACACAGTTGAGGAAGCTGGCATAAAGGAGGGCGATGAAATTGATGTGAAGCTTATAGAAATTGATGAGAAGACAGGCAAGTTCAAACTCTCTCGTCGAGTGCTCATCGAAAAGCCGGCAGATTATCAAGAACGTCCACAGCGCGAACGCCGTCCTCGTCCAGAACGTGGTGAACGCAGCGAGCGTCGTCCTCGTCCAGAGCGTGGTGAACGTCAGCCGCGTCACAATGACACTCATCGCGAAGCGTCAGTACAGGAGGGAGAGAGCGATTTCAAGTCAGCTCTTGACGATTTAATTAAGTAATCCTCTTTTGTATATAATAAATATTGTAAAGAAATCCCCTCAACTACCACATGAGTAGCTGAAGGGATTTTTTTCTGTACTTGTTTGGTCATATGGAAAAGAAATATTATATTTGTATCCGATTTCTAAATTTTGATTGTATGAAGTGTTTTCCTTTTTTGAATATCTTTTTTGCTATGACGCTGGTGGGCATGGCAGAAACATTAATGGCACAGCAGATTACATTGGATGATATCACCAAGTGGAAGTATAGTCCTGAATCGGTTAGTGAAGTGCGTCCTTTGGCTGATGGCGAAAGTTATTCGTGCTTGACTGATGATGGGCAGCGCATTGAACGATGCTCCTTTAAGACAGGTGAAACAGTAGAGGTGCTCTTTGATGTTGCAGAGGCTCGCGGCGCAAACATTCGTTATGTCGAAGGGTATATCATGTCGCCTGACGAGAAGACCATTCTGATAGAAACCAACCGCACACCTGTCTATCGCCGCTCTGCTGTTTCCACATATTATATTTATAACGTAAAAAACAAGACCCTTGTACCTCTCTCTGCCAACGGTCCGCAAGAATGTCCGAAATTCTCACCCGATGGCAATCAGATTGCTTTCGTGCGCAAGAATAATCTCTTTTTGGTGAAATTGCTTTTTAACAATGCTGAGAGCCAAATCACCAAAGATGGGGAGGTGAACCGCATTATCAACGGAAAACCTGATTGGGTGTATGAGGAGGAGTTCTCCTTCAATTGTGCCTTCGATTTCTCGGCCGATAGCGAACTGCTCGCCTGGATTCGCTTTGACGAGTCGGACGTGAAAACCTATTCCTTCCCGTGGTACAAAGGAGATGCCCCTGCAATGAATCAGTATGCACTCTATCCAGGCTTCTATGAATATAAATATCCGAAAGCGGGAGAGACGAATTCTAAGGTGTCTGTCCTAACTTATGACATCAAGAGTCGCGTCACACGCACTATGCAAGTGCCGTTGGATGCCGATGGGTACATTCCACGCATACAATTCACGGGCGAGAAAGACAAACTGATGGTGCTCACCCTCAACCGTCACCAGGACCGACTCGATTTTTATTCCGTCAATGCACGCAGCACTACGGCACAGTTGGTGCTCCGCGAGGAAAACAAAAAATATGTTGATGAAGGAGCGTACGCCAACCTTGACTTCTCCGGCAATCAGTTCGTTCTCCTCAGTGAGCGCGATGGATATCAACATCTCTACCTCTATTCCACAGAGGGACAATTGGTGCGCCAACTGACATCGGGCGAGTATGAAGTCACAGACTACTACGGAACCGATGCTACAGGCAAGAATTTCTACTATGCCAGTAACGAAGGCAGTCCGTTGGAACAATACATATATAAAGTAGATGTCACAGGTAAGAAAACAAAACTCTCAGCCCAGAAAGGGCACCATTCAGCCATCTTTAGCAAGGGCTGCCTGTACTTCCTCGACATTTATTCCAACTTGACCACTCCTCCTGTCTATACTCTTTGCAATGCTTCAGGCAAAGAATTGAAAACCATCCAAGACAATGCTAGGCTTAGAACACGTCTTTCGACTCTCTCTCTTGGTTCAGCCGAAATCATATCATTAACCACAGCCGATGGTGTCCAACTCAATGGATGGATAGTCAAGCCACCTCATTTCGATGCTACCCGTCAGTATCCATTGTTGATGTATCAATACAGCGGACCTGGCAGCCAGTCTGTCACTAATTCTTATGCCAACGGATTCATGGGAGGACTCATATGGGAACAGCACTTGGCAGAGAAAGGTTACATTATTGTCTGTGTGGATGGGCGAGGAACAGGTGGACGAGGGTCTGACTTTAAGCGTTCCACCTACTTGAGGTTGGGTGAACTCGAATCGCACGACCAGGTCGAAGCGGCAATCTGGCTTAGTAAGCAACCTTTCGTGGACAAAGCACGTATTGCCATTTGGGGATGGAGCTTTGGTGGCTTCAACGCCCTCATGTCCATGTGCGAGGGCAGGGGAGTGTTCAACTGTGGCGTTGCTGTGGCTCCCGTCACGGATTGGAGATTCTATGACACCGTCTATACAGAACGATTTATGCGTACTCCTAAGGAGAATCCCACTGGCTACGACTGCTCTCCCCTTCATCGCCACCAAAACATCAAAGGCGACCTCCTGCTTATTCATGGTATGGCCGATGACAATGTCCACTTTCAAAATTCAGCAGAACTCTCCGAAGCTTTCGTGCAAAGTGGCTACCAGTTCGACATGCAGGTATATACTAACCGCAACCACAGCATCTATGGTGGCAACACTCGTCATCATCTCATCACTCGTCTCGAAAATTTTCTTGACAATCACCTGCTGAAATAATTCCCCCTCCTATATTACCTGGATTGTGTATCCCTAATTTCTCATTGTTCCCTCATTCCAGGTCGTTCTTTCACCCTTACTCGTTCCTTTCTCTCCATCCTTGCCCTGCGGGAAAACCGCAGGGCTTCTTTGTATATTCCCCTCCCTTTTCCCCTTTTTCTTCCCATACTTGTCCCATACTTGTCCCACACTTGTTCGATAGTTGTTCGATAGTTGTTCGATAGTTGTTCGATAGTTGTTCGATAGTTGTTCGATAAATGATCGAACAAGTACTGGACAACTACCGCATAAATATCGAACAAATAGTTGAGGTACTCGCTTGCCAGCATACGGATAATCCGATTCCACTTCTTGCTGGTGTCGGATCCTGATGCGATTTATCTCAGTTCTTTTCAACTTGCGCATTTCCCCGTCCATTTTCTCCCGATTTTGTCCCTTTCCTCCTCTTTCCGCCTTTCGATTTTGTCCCATTCCTCACTTTTTGCCCCCGATTCTCGAAAAAAGTCCTTAAAAGTTTTGCCGGAATTGAAAAAGTCCGTACCTTTGCACTCGCTTTCCGAAAGGGAGGGCAGAAACGAGATCTTTGACAGACTGCG
>CADAPC010000056.1 GCA_902789725.1 uncultured Bacteroidales bacterium | reverse complement strand
TGGTCACCTGTCTGACGGCATCTTGAATGAATGAAAGATACCGTGTAAAATATGCCTGTTTCTGGTAGTAACCGGCATATTTTGCAAAACGCTGATTTCAAAAGGATTGAAAACGGCCCATTTTCCAAAATCAGAAAAAAGCGGGTGAGAAGATACAATATTTATATATGATAGGTTTCAAGGCTGCTTGCAGGTCAAAAATAGCGGGATTTTTCTCAATTTGCTTAAATTTCAATCAAATCTAAACAAATTTTTTCTTTTTTTGATGACCGTTTCATAAATAATTCTTACCTTTGCAGCCAAAATATGCCGGTTACTACCAGTAACCGGCATATTTTAAAATAGTGAAAAAACTTGGTGGTTAGGAAGAGAGGGCGATTGACTATCTTGATGATTTTCAGGGATGTTGAATGGCTGGTGATTATGTCACGCAGAGCCTTTAGACGGCGGGGGCGAACATAAGAAGCCCCCGAAAAGAACTTTCGGGGGCTTCTTTGATGAAATAATCTTTGAGAGGGAGAGATTACTTGTTGAGTTTCTTCACACCATTCTGGATGATGATGCCCTTGTAATCTTTGCCCACACGCTGACCAGAGAGGTTATAGATGGCGTCGCTGCTCTTAGCAGGAGCGGTTACTTCCTCAATGCCTGTGAGCATGTTGTTGAAGGCATCGCCAGAGAGGTAGTAGAGTTCAAAATCGTCCATGATTACCCAGTCAGAACCGATGTTAGCAGTCTTACGGATACCTACTTCAAGGCTTTCACCCTTTTCAATTGTGATTTGAACCTTTGTGGTCACTTCGTCAGCATACTTCTGGCAGCAGCTGTAGAAACCATACATAGACGATGGATACCAATAAGTTGTGCCGTCTTCGAAATTAACGCGAGTGTCGAATGGATCGGCAGGCTTTTCGAGAGAAGACTCTACGAAATTGCCACCGTAGTCATGGCCTTGCACTTCGATGTCAAGTACCCAGTCCCAACCTACAGGCTCACCTGTTTCCTCATCCCATTCATTCGGAACGAAATTGCCCTTAGTGAATGAAGGTTCAGTCTTCTTGAGCGATTCGATAGCTTTCACGAAAGCAGACTGGTCATTTGTATCGCTTGCCTTGGCAAAGAGCTGTGCGTTGTGGTTGGCCCAAGTTTCCTCTGTGCCACCAGCGTCGTTGTAAGCCTTCACGAGGTCGGCAGTAACTTTCTCTCCATCGCGATAAATAGCCTTCACGCGGAGTTCGTAAGTACCAGCTGGCAGACCTGTCAACTTCTGAGAGAGCGTGAATGGGTTCTTATTCCAAAGTTCGGCATTACCCTTAGCATAATCGTTTGTAGTTGGAGTTTCACCGCTCCAGCCCTTCGTTGGACCTTCCTCGAAAGATGGGTTCACAAGGAGACTGGTAATATTAACAGGAGCAGCTTCTGTAGCCTTGTCGGCACCTGCCTCCTGGAAGTAGGCGATGTTGTATGGCAAAGCAAGGTCTGCCATCATCTTGTCAAGCGTCTCGGCTGTTTCGCCCTTAGCGGAAGCTTTGAGTACAGCCACCTGCTTGCTCAGTTCGGCCTTCAATGCTTCATTGTCGAGCGAAACAGATTTTTCATACAATTCCATATATTCTCCATACTTTCCAGCGGCTGCAGTCAGCGCATCGTAGCCCTTGTATGTGTCGGCCTCTGCTTCGCCATAAATTGCTGCGTATGCGAAAGCTGGATTCAAGATGGCTTGTGCTTCTTCTGAAGTGTACTTATTTAACAGGTCTTCGATTGTCTTCGCAGCATTGAACTTGGAGTCAGCGCTCTTAGCAAATGCAGCGTATTCACTGGCCTCGCGCACCTTAATCAAGGCTGCATCGTAAGCTTCGGCACTGGTGAGAGGCAACTTCACTTCAGCCAACAGCGCATCGACAGCAATCTTGTCACCTGCACACTTCAAGGTCTTCTTCACTTCATCCACAGCTGCGATTTCCTCCTGAATCATCGCATCGAATGGAGGATTAACTCCATAGAACATGAGGCGGAAACCGGTGAAGTTAGCAATCATGCTACTCTGGGCACCGATGAGGAGACGACCGTCGTTCACCTGGATTGTACCAGTCTTGTGCTCCTGCCAAATGACAGGATTCCATTCGTACCAACCATTATCAGAGCCAAGGAGCTGCTGGCAATAGTAGTGGTCTGTGTGACCTACAACAGAAGTTACGCGTACTTCTTCAGAATTTTCCGCAAAGATGTTGTGGTAAGGAGGCAGGTTGGAGTCGTTCCACACATGCCCTGCATCTGTGCTGTTACCACGTATGAGACCTTTCAGGCTATAGTAACCATTAGGTAGGCCCACAAGCTGCTGCTGAACGCCTTCATAGTCATCGAAACCAGAGCACCATCCGTTAGACACACCAATCAGACCTGACTGATAGAAGAGGTGGTAGCTGTTAGCAGACCATCCGTCGCCGAAAGTCTTCAGGCGCTTATACCACTGGTTGTTGGCACTTGCATCGGAAGCGAGGGTTACCTCAGAACTGATGTCTGTGCGATTGCCGTTGTCGGTTGAATAGTCGCCAGGATTACCCACGTTATTCCACTGCCAAGTGCTCTCGGAGAGTGTCCAAGTGCCATCGTCGTTGTGTGTAGGAGTGAACTCTGGATTCACGAACCAAGGATGCTTGATGAGTGCAGTGAAGTCCTTTGCGCCTGTTTCGTCCTTCTCCTGAGAGTCGAGGTAAGTGGCACGAGCGGTAGCCAGTTCGGTATAAACCTTAGAGAAATATTCACCTGGATCATCGCCAAGAGCCTCAACATCGTCGGTCTTTGCATCTGCCACGGCTTTGTCGTAAGCAGTCTTGAAAGTGGAGAGGCCTGGGAAATCAGTAGAAGCAATCATGCCTTCCGACATGCTGATGAGTTCATCAAGGCTATTGATAGAAATCATACTCATTTGATAGTTGTCAACCGTTTCGTTGATTTTTTCAAGAAGTTGATCTGCTTCAGCGATAGACTCAACTGAATTGATTTGCTCTTCAAAATCCATCACAAGGTCGGTAATAGCACCAGCGAAGCCAGTGAATCCAGCTTCATCCACTGTGTTCTGGAATTCAGAAAGAGCCACGAGTGCATCGGAGCAGTCCAACTTAGCGGCTGCCAACTGCGCCTTTTCATCGGCAGGACCCTCGTAAATCACCTGGAAATTGTAGAGAGGTACATAGTCCTCAGAGATAGCGGTAATCTTGCGGAGACCCATACGCACGTATGCATCTTCAATCAAGATGATGCTAACTGAGTTCCAGTACTTACCAGCTCGGAAGAAAGCTCCCGTACCCTTGTTACATGAAGGATACCAAACAGTGACGTTATTTCCTTCAGCGTCTTTGATGGTGTTGCTACCATCTGAAGCCCAACCCAAGCTTGAGGTGTACAACTGCTCATACTGTTCTGATGAAGCCATAGAACGGATGACAGTCTTGAATTCACGCTTCACTTCCGATTCTGGGTCTTGACCCGCCAAAATAGATGCATAAAGGAATGCATTCTTCTTGGGATTGTTGTTTCTGTAGTTGGTGAAGGTGTCGTTAGGGTTACCTTCACGGTAGTAAGACTGCACATTAATAGTATAAACGCCAGCTGGCACTTTCACCACCTGATAGATATCGAGAGTTGGGAAAGCGTTGCCACCATTGTAGAAAGCGATACACCCTTCGCTGTTGTACTCGTTGGGCATGGTGCCCTTCCAGTAGTCGCCGATGGAAGACACGTCGCCACCATCATAGTTGTTCGCCTTCCAGCTGCCAGAGAACGAACCGTCGCAGTCGCCAAGACCCAGTGCCGCTGTCACGTCTTGACCCTCAGTCCAACCCTCTGAAGATTGCGCATTTGCTGACAACAGGCCAACAAGCGCAAGCGCTAAAGTAAATAGTTTCTTCATAATAGTTTAGTTTTGATTAGAAAGTTTTAGAAATAGTAATAATAACACTTGTTGTTTGTTAGTATAAAAGGTTTGCTTTGTCAAAGTTGGAGGTTTGCCTTTGATGAAGTAGCTCTCACACTAGAGAAAAACTAATATACATAAGGCATTCCGATGCAAAGGTATAGGTTTCTTTCTTTATCAATTTCAAAAATTGTATCATCTTTTTTAACTTTTGATAACGTCCTCTGATTTTTTCTTTAAATTATTTTAGGTATGTTCTAATAATTACTAAATCTGAGATGATTATCTTCCATTGTTTTTGTTGCTTTTGGGCATCTTGGGGCATCATCCCTTGGGCCATAGCTCGCTATGCCCCTGCGGTATTGCACCCAAATCTACTCCAAAATCAACTAAAAACAATTGAAAGCTAATTTTTAGAACATACCTTTACCAACCAAAGTCAAATCTGCAACCAAAGAGATTGCCGGGAAACAATTCAGGAAGCATGAGGCGGAATTTAGACTCATAACCTCATGGAGAGTGAAAAAGAGAGAACTTTTTAAGGAAAATATACATATTTTTGCAAAAAATGTGAGATTAGTAAAAAAAATAAGGATTTTTTGTACAAGATTATATAAAAAAACGTATCTTTGCCACGAAAACATGAGAATAGAGCAACCATCTTGCTTTTTTACAAAGATTAATTATAAACGTGGGAGCAGTTGGCGGTTCAGCTGCATAACCCTTTTCTAAAACTTAAAAATATTTCTCAACCGCGAGAAAAACGGACAGTTATGAAAAATAAAATGGTAGCAGGTATCCTTGGAATCCTTTGCGGTTCACTCGGTATTCACAAATTCTACATGGGCAACATCATGCCAGGTGTTGTTTATCTCTTGCTTTGCTGGACTGGTATTCCAGGCATTTTAGGTTTCATCGAAGGCATTATCTACTTGATGGACACAGACGAGGCTTTTCAAGCTCGCGTGGAAGCCAAGAAATTCTTCATATAATTGACAACTCACCTCACATTTAATTATATAAGGTATGTTCTAATCATTAAAAGGCTTGCTTGCTCCATATAGCAGGCAAGCCTTTTAAAAAAATACCAGGACAACATGGATCGTTTCTTTTCCAATAATGTTCTCGTCATTGACGAACACATCGGTGCTTTCAGAATTTCCAACGCATACAAAGTTTTCAACAAAGAAGGAGAAGAGATTGGTGCCATACAGGAGCATAAATCCTTTGCACGCATCCTTCTTGGGCTTTTCCTGAGCGACAGAATGCTACCTTTTGAGCTAAACATTCTCAATGCCGATGGCAAACGTATCGCCCAACTCAGGAGAGGCATCACATTCTTCACCTCTAAAGTGCAGATTTTCAACGAAGCGGGGACATTCATTGGCTCTTTCAACCAGCGGTTCACGCTTTTGAAGCCCAAATTCACTTTGCGGAACAATGTGGGTACAGAAATCGCCACCATCAAGGGCGATTGGAAAGCTTGGAATTTTGAGATTACCGACGCCAACGGACAAGTCATTGGTTCCATCGACAAGAAATGGAATGGCATAGCAAAGGAACTTTTCACAACTGCCGATAAATACCTTGTGACGATTTCTCCTACGGTGACAGATGAGAACCAACGCATTGCTATCTCGTCCGTTGCAGCAGCCATCGACATGATTCTCAAGGAAGAAGATTAGCCCCGACAAACGCAAGGCATATCTTCCGTTTGTCTGAGCTAAAGAATTTTTGACAGAAAAGACTACAACCGCTCCAACTGGTCAACTATGTCCTTGGCCACTTCCGCTTTCGACTTCAAGGGAAACTCCTTTTTCTCATCAGCCGAAATAATGGTGATTTTGTTTGTATCGGTACGGAATCCAGCCCCCTCATCTTTCAGACTGTTGAGCACGATGAAATCGAAGTTTTTCTTCCTCAATTTAGCCTGTGCATGGACTTCCTCGTCATTTGTCTCAAGTGCGAATCCCACCAAAATCTGCCCCTCTTTCTTGATTTTCCCCAAGGAGGCAGCAATGTCGGGATTGGGTTTCAGGCGGATGACCAAATCCTCATCCGTCCTTTTCATCTTCTGAGTTGCCACCCTCTCAGGAGCATAATCTGCTACAGCCGCACACAAAATAGTTGAATGCATGGAGGGGTACAGTTTCATGCAAGTTTCATACATTTCCTGTGCACTTTCCACATTCAAACGGTGGATATTGGGATGAACCACTTGCATGGAAGCAGAAACAGGCCCGCACACCAGTTCTACTTGCGCTCCACGATTGGCACATTCGTTGGCAAGGGCAAACCCCATCTTGCCAGAGGAATAATTGCCAATAAACCGCACAGGATCAATCTTTTCGTAGGTAGGACCGGCAGTAATGAGCACCTTTCTCCCCTTCAGGGTTTCCTGTCGAGAGAAGAATTGCTCCAGTTGTGCCACTATGTTCTCTGGTTCTTCCATACGTCCCTTTCCTTCCAGTTTTGACGCAAGAAAACCTGTCCCCGGTTCAATGATATGATTCCCGTATGACTGGAGTGTACGCAAATTTTGCTGTGTAGAAGGATGAGCATACATGTCCAAGTCCATCGCCGGGGCAATGAAGACGGGTGCCTTCATGGACAGATAGGTGGTGATGAGCATGTTGTCTGCCACCCCATGCGCCATTTTGCCTATGGTGGAGGCTGTGGCTGGGGCAATCAGCATGGCATCGGCCCAAAGCCCTAAATCCACATGCGAATGCCATGTACCATCGCGCTGTGAAAAAAAATCGCTAATGACAGGCTTGCTGGTCAAAGCCGAAAGCGTGATGGGGGTGATGAATTCCTTGCCAGAAGGAGTGATGACCACTTGCACTTCAGCTCCTCGCTTGATGAGCTGACGGATAATCAAACATGACTTATAGGCTGCAATGCTGCCCGTAATGCCTAACACTATTTTCTTGCCTTGTAACATATTGTCCCCATCTCCCATAAAAGATAGGTCATTCGGATAGGGGTGATGACCTGCTTCAAGATTATTACTTTTTCTGCTTCGCTGCCAAATAAATTCGAGTGAGCACCTGCTTGGTGTTTTGCGCGAAATTTCCCTGCATCATCCAAGCATAATAGCTGGGGTCAAGACGGAGCAACACATCCGACACGGGCTTCCCCTTATGCTTGCCGAAATTGAACACTTCCACTCCCTGGTCGTTCCGAATGATGCGCCCAGCAAAATCAACGTTGTTGTTCATCTTACTGTATTCGGAAAGAAACTTGATGTCATTCTGCAAATCAGACGGATACTTGTCCAACTGAGCTTCCAGCACTTCCAGGGTTGCCCGTGTGTCGGCCAAAGCAGAGTGGGCATTTTCAAGATCTTTTCCACAATAATACTTATAGGCAGCCACCAAGGTTCTTCGTTCCAGCTTATGATAGATGTTTTGAACATCCACACACTTACGCTTTGCCACATCAAAGTCCATCCCTAAACGAAGGAACTCTTCACACAAGAGAGGAATGTCAAATTTGTTGGAATTGAAGCCTGCCAAATCGCAGCCCTCAAACGTCTTGTAAAGGTCGGTTGCAATGTCTTTAAACATTGGGCAATCCTTCACATCCTCGTCGTAGATGCCATGCACTTCTGATGCACTCTTGGGAATAGGAATGCCTGGATTGATACGCATGGACTTAGACTCTTCATTACCGTTTGGAAAAATTTTGATGTAGCAAATTTCCACAATGCGGTCCTTTGCTACATCAATGCCCGTTGTCTCTAAATCAAAAAAAATGATAGGATTCTGCAAGTTCAGCTTCATCTTCAGTCTTTTAGCATCATTGGCATCAACAACATAATAAGGTCTTCATTCTCATCCTGCTCAGAAGGAGTGATGACACCTGCCCGACTGGGATCGGCTAATTCGAGAACCACATCATTGCTGGATATGCTATTAAGCACATCAATCAAGAAGGGACCATTAAATCCGATGCTCATCGTCATTCCTTCATATTCGCACATGATATGCTCTTCGGCCGAGGTGGAGAAATCCAAATCCTGGGCTGACACGGTGAGTGTGCCCGGTTCCACATGTATCTTGATCAAGGCACTGCTTTGGCTGGCAAAAACACTCACACGGCGCAATGCGCTAATAAAGGCCATGCGGTCGGCCGTAACCCGGAAGGGGTTGTCGGTCGGAATGACAGAATTATAATTGGGATAGCGACCCTCGATGAGGCGACAACTTATCACGTAGTCCGCCATTTGCAACTCAGCATTTCTGTCATCAAAACGCACTGCCACCTCACCTTCCTCCTTGGGAAGCACTGCCTTCAGCAGCAGGGCCGGCTTCTTGGGGAGGATGAATGCAGATGGTTCATCAGCATGAACAGATAGCACACGGTTCCGCACAAGCTTGTGTCCGTCACTTGCCACAAAAGTAACGCTTTCAGGCATCATGTCAAAATATACACCATTCATCTGCGGACGCAGCTCGTCATCGGCCGCAGCAAAAAGGCAACGTGTGATGCCAGTCAGCATAACCTGAGCGTCAATCGAAATGAAGTGAGACTCCTCACTCATGCCGGTGGGCTTGGGAAAATCATAACCGTTCTGCCCTACGAGATTGTACTTACCATTCTGGTAGTTAATCTCGATGGCGAAGGTGTTGGTATCCACATTAAAAGTAATGGGTTGTTCCGAAATTTCCTTGATGGAGCTGATTAGCTGTTTGGAGCCAATGGCAAACAAACCCTCTCCTTCTGCATCGGCCACATCAAGACGTGTAACCATCGTTGTCTCACTGTCGGAAGCTGTCATTTTCAGCACTCCACCTTTGAGTTCAAAAAGGATGCAATCGAGTATGGGCAAAGCATTTTTGGAACTCTGCACTCGGCTAATTGTCTGCAAGCGATTGCTGAGACTGGTACTTGAAACATTAAATCTCATTGTCGAAAAACATTTATTTGCACACAAAGTTAGGGAGAAGTTTTGACAATACAAAAAAAAAGCGTACTTTTGTAGCAGATTTTTCAAATTGTATCACAAATAATCATTAAAATATGGAATTTACAGGACGAATTATCCAGGCACTCGAACCTCGTAGTGGAGTGTCGAGCAGAACAGGAAACCCATGGAAAATGCAAGACTTCGTAATTGAAGAGTCTGTGGGTCAGTATCCAAAACGCATGGTGTTTAGTGTGTTTGGAGAAGATAATCTGAACCGATTCAACATTCAGGTCGGGCAAGAACTAACCGTTTCTTTTGACATAAATGCACGTGAGTACAACGGGCGTTGGTATAACGACGTACGGGCTTGGAACGTTATGCCAGCCACACCAGGGGCACCTGCTGCACAACCTGCTGCACCATTCCCTCCAGCTAACCAGCCAGTGGCTCAACCTGCTGCACAACCTGCTGCACCACAGCCTACCCCAGCCAATTTTGAGGCCGCAGCTGACGAATCAAGCGACTTGCCTTTCTAATTATCCTAATATAAAAGTACGAACAGCAAGTAATAAAAAACGGGGGAGGATATGTTCAGAACACATCCTCCCCCGTTTTTGTCGGGAGTTCATCTTAATTGATACCGCCTTCGAGTTCTGAACCAGCCTTGAACTTAACAACCTTCTTTGCTGGAATAGAAATAGGAGCTTTTGTTGCCGGGTTAATGCCTTGACGAGCTGGACGCTCAGAAACTGAGAATGTTCCGAAACCAACGAGTGAAATTTTGTCGCCAGCTTTGAGAGCATCAGCAATGGCCTCAACACATGCGTCAAGAGCTTTTTTAGAATCAGCCTTGCTCAATCCCGTCTTGTCAGAGATAGAGCCTACGAGTTCTGTCTTGTTCATAAATGAATGTTATTAATTTAGGTTTTTAAAATATTTATTTGGAGTTAATTCCTATCAGTACAGGTTTCAATATCAACTTCACAGATTAAGCCTTAGCGTAACTTCTTTGCAAATATATGAGATATATTTTCGCAAACAAACAAAACTGGCAAAAAAGTGTTGAAAAATCAAAAAAAAACTTGTATTTTCACCTTTTTTGCCTTTTAATAGGAAGAAAAACTCTAATTTTGCACCCGTTATCAAAAGTGAGACAATTAATAATACAAATGTAAGGATTGTTTATGAGAATGACTCCAGCCGTAAAGGTTATACTTATCATCAATGTAGTTTTTTATATCTTGACTTATTGGGTTACTCCACTGATTTCATTGGACGGACATTCAGATTGGTTCCTGAATTTTAATGCGCTCCACCCCATCGGATACTCCGGATTTGCTCTTTATCAATATCTCACCTACATGTTCATGCATGGCGGTTGGTGGCACTTGTTTTTCAACATGTGGTCGCTGATGATTTTTGGCAACGCCGTGGAACAGCAAGTGGGAACCTCGCGCTTCTATTTCTATTATCTGATGTGCGGCATCGGGAGCGCATTAGTCAACCAGCTCTGCACTTTCATCGGAATTATTCCACCTTCTCAGTTAGTCGGAGCTTCGGGTGCCATTTATGGTGTTATGGCAGCTGCCGCATTCTTCTTCCCCAACGCAAAACTATTCATCATCCCCATCCCCTTCCCCATCAAGCTCAAGTACCTGGTTGGCTTCTACACTTTAGTCGAGATGTACTTAGGCATCACCTCCATCGACGGTGTGGCTCATTTTGCCCATTTAGGAGGCATTCTGATTGGGGCTATCATCCTCTTTATCTGGAAAATGCAGGAGAAAAAACGCTCATACAGCAGCAACTATTGGTCTTCTTCCTCCTCCTACGATGCTCATTACGACAAGGATGAAAGCATTTGGGATAAACTAAAGAAGAATTTCACCAGCAAGCGCACCCCAAAAATGCGTGTGACGAATGTGAGGGAAACCAACTACGCTGACCATGAGTATAACCAGAGGAAAGCACAGGAAAATGAGGAAATAGACCGCATTCTGGACAAGATACGCAAAAACGGTTATCAGAATCTTACCGACAGCGAAAAGGCTCTGCTTTTCAATGCCAGCAAAAAAATGAGAGGAGAAGAATGAGGTTGTTGAAAAAAATACCCATGATGCTCTTTATTGCCATCAATCTGCTGATGATGATGGCAATGATTTTTTGTGCCTACACATCAACCCTCCCTCCACAAGAACATCCGCATGTGTCCTATATGGGGCTCATGTTTCCTGTCTTTGCCGCAGCCAATGCACTCTTCATCCCATTTTGGCTGATTTTCAAATGGAAACTCGCCATCCTCCCGCTGATTGGGATGCTTATCTGCATTGAGAGTGTTCGGGCATACTTCCCGCTCAACCTGCCAACCGACCCTCCAGAAGGTTGCATAAAAGTGCTTTCATACAATGTGATGGGTTTTGGAGAGAAAAAAGGACCCGCATGGGAAGAGAACGAAATTCTTCTTTACATCAAGAAAAGTAATGCCGACATCGTGTGTCTGCAAGAAGTGACAAACAGCAACGTGGACAAGGCACTTGCCACCCTCAGCAACGAATATCCATACGTCTCCATCGAAAAGCAACCGAAAAGTTATATGGCTTGCCTTTCCAAATTTCCCATAGACTCTGTACAACACATCCATTATACATCCGACAACAACTTCAGCTACGCCTACCACATTTTGCTGGACGATGACACCCTACTGCTCATTAACAACCACCTGGAGTCATACAAACTAAGCCCAGAGGACAAGGAAGACTACAAGTCCATCATCGAGAACTACCAACATCCCGATAAAAACAACTCCGAAACAAAATACCTGAGTCTGGTGGAAAAACTCTCCTCACACGATTCGATCAGAGGTGAGCAGGTCGATTCTGTTGCTGACTTCATTGCACGCAACCATGACAAAAGCATCATACTTTGTGGAGATTTAAATTCCTCCCCTATTTCTTACACGCACCATCGACTGACCGAATATTTGAACGATGCCTACACCCGCAGCGGAAATGGTCCCGGATTAAGCTACAACCGCAGCGGCATGTATTTCCGCATCGACCACATCATGACCAGTCCCAACTTCACTGCATACGGTGCTAAAGTCGATCAATCTTTCAAAGAAAGCGACCACTATCCCATCTTTTGTTTTGTCAAACGGAACAAAAACAACGAAATAAGTACCGCCAAGTAAATATTTTGGCACGATTTTGTTTCTATTTGTAAAAAAATCTATATCTTTGCACCTTGAATTGCCGCAAACTTTTCTCACGCATATATAATATATATGTGTAGAGAAGGGTAAAGTATGGTGTCTGACAGCCCAGACAACATGGTGAATCGTGGCAGACATTCGACAACTTTGATAAAATTTAATAACAATCAATAAATTAAACAATTCAAAAATTCAAAAAATGCAAAACAAAGGATTTGTAAAGTTTTTAGCAGTGGCACTCACCCTCATCTGCATCTTCTACCTCTCCTTCTCTGTCGCTACAAAGTATGTAGAGGACAAAGCAGCCAAGATGAGCGAGCAAGAAGCAGAGCAGTATTTGGATTCGTTAAATTCGACTCCATTCTACTTGGGTAGCTACACACTGAAGGACTGCCGCGAAACTGCCATCGGTTTAGGTCTCGACCTGAAAGGTGGTATGAACGTTATCCTTGAGGTGAGCGTGCCAGAAGTGGTGAAGGCATTGGCCGACCACAAAACTGACGAAGCTTTCCTAAAGTCTGTTGACGAAGCAGCAAAGGAAGCGCAAGAAAGTCAGAGCGATTTTATCACACTATTTGTCCAGGCTTATAAGAAAAACGCTCCAGGCAAGCCGCTTGCAACGATTTTCGCCACCCAGCAGCTGAAGGGCAAAGTCAACACCAACAGCTCAGATGCCGAGGTGGAAAAAGTGCTCAAGCAGAGTGTGGACGAGGCTGTTGATAATGCATTCCTTGTGCTCCGCACCCGTATCGACCGTTTCGGCGTTGTTCAGCCCAACATCCAGAAGATTGAAGGCCAGAGCGGACGCATCATGGTGGAGCTTCCCGGCATCAAAGAGCCAGAACGTGTGCGCAAGCTCCTCCAAGGAAGTGCCAACCTCGAGTTCTGGGAAACTTACGATACGCCTCAGGTAACCCCTTACCTCTCTCAGCTCAATGCTGCCCTCCGCAACAACGGAACTGCGACGGAACCCGCAGACTCTGTAACCACCGACACGGTGGCTGCTGAGCAGGTCGCTCAAAAGGCCGACTCTGCCAAAAGCGGCGCAAGCGTGTTGGCGCAGATGAACAAGGTGGATGCCAAAGCATCGGGCAAAGCATCAGACGAAGCCAAGAAAGAAAACCCACTCTTTGCCATGTTGCAGCCAACAGGTGCACCTTCTGGCTGTATGGTGGCACTTGCACAGGCATCGGATACAGCAGAGATCAACGCTTTGCTCAACTCAGACATCGCAAAGCAGATTTTCCCTTCCGATCTCTCACTCAAATGGGGCGTGAAGTCATACGACCCAGCTGGTAAGATTTTCGAACTTTACGCCATCCGCACCACAGGACAGAACGGACGTGCTCCGCTCGAAGGTGAAGTGGTGACAGAGGCTAAGGATGAGTTCGACCAATATGGCAACCCCGTTGTCACCATGAAAATGAACACGGAAGGTGCTCGTAAGTGGGCAGCCCTCACTGAGGCAAACGTTGAACACTGCGTGGCAGTCGTGCTCGACAACCTCGTTTACAGCGCTCCTAACGTGCGCGGCAAGATTGACGGTGGCAACACTGAGATTTCGGGTAACTTCACCACTACTGAAACCAAAGACTTGGCCAACGTGCTTCAGTCGGGTAAGATGCCCGCTCCTGCCACCATCATCCAGGAAGATATCGTAGGCCCCACCCTCGGTGCTCAGTCCATCAAGGCTGGTTTCATCTCCTGCATCGTCGCATTCATTGTGCTGATGCTCTACATGGTGGTCATGTACGGTATGCGCGAAGGTATGGTAGCCAACTGTGCCCTCATGCTCAACTTCTTCTTCTCATTCGGCATCCTCACCTCACTTGGTGCAGCGTTGACCATGTCGGGTATTGCCGGTATGGTGCTCACCCTCGGTATGGCAGTCGATGCCAACGTGCTCATCTACGAACGCACCAAGGAAGAAATGCGCAGCGGAAAGAACATCAATGCAGCCGTGGCGGCAGGTTACAGCAATGCGTTCTCAGCCATTTTCGACTCAAACGTAACCACCATCCTCACGGGTGTCATCCTCTACAATTTCGGCACAGGTCCCATCAAGGGCTTCGCCACCACCCTCATCATCGGTATCGTCTGCTCATTCTTCACCGCAGTTTGGCTGACTCGTATCGCCTACGAGCACTTCCTCAACCGCGGCAAGTGGCAAGACCTCAAGTTCACCACCAAGTTCTCACAGAACATGATGAAGGACACGAAGTTCAACTTCATGGGCATCTACAAGAAGTCATTCATGGCTTTTGGCGCTTTCTTGCTCATCGCCCTGGCCAGCTTCGCCATCCGCGGTTTGAGCCAGTCCATCGACTTCACCGGTGGCCGCAACTACAAGA
This sequence comes from uncultured Bacteroidales bacterium, assembly GCA_902789725.1. Taxonomy (GTDB): domain Bacteria; phylum Bacteroidota; class Bacteroidia; order Bacteroidales; family Bacteroidaceae; genus Minthosoma. Next base: position 2,259 of record CADAPC010000056.1, on the reverse strand, counting down.
TTGAATTTGTAAAGCAAGTAGAACCAGAGGCTGTCAAAAATGCCATTGTAAAGCAGTTCGAGGCCAACAACAAAGATGATGAAGCCATCAACGTGACCGTGATTGCCCTCGGCACAGAAGGCAACAATGTACGCGTATCGACCAACTTCAACATTGCCGACAACAGCTCTGCAGCAGATGCCCAAATTGAGTCGTTGCTCTATCAAGCATTCGTAGATGGTGGCATGGTGGACAAGACCGTGTCGGAAGAGGCTTTCCTCGACCGCGACAACCGCGCAGGTGGCTCCATCGTCTCTTCGCAGAAGGTGGGTCCGGCCATCGCATCCGACATCTTGCGGGGTGCCATTCTCTCCGTTCTCTTTGCCATCGTAGTCATCTTCGTATATATCCTCGTACGTTTCCGCAATGTAGCTTACTCCGTAGGTTCTATCGTAGCCCTGACACTCGACACTGTGCTCGTTATCGGTATGTTCTCACTCTGCTACGGCTGGATAGGGTTCTCTCTCGAAGTTGACCAAACCTTCATCGGTGCCATCCTGACTGTGATTGGTTACTCCATCAACGACAAGGTGGTTATTTTCGACCGCATCCGCGAAGTCTTCAAGAACTATCCGAAACGTGATCGCCAGCGCATCTTCAACGATGCCTTGAACAGCACCCTCGCACGTACCATCAACACATCTGTATCTACGTTCATCGTGTTGCTCGTCATCTTCGTGCTCGGCGGCGATAGCATCCGCGCCTTCGCATTCGCCATGATGCTGGGTGTCATCATCGGAACAAGTTCTTCACTCTTCATTGCCGCTCCAACAGCCTATTTGGTCATGGGTGCCCGCATCAAAGAGGAGGATGAAGAGCCTGCAACTAAATAACAAGTAATCTCACTCAAAAAAAAAAAATCGCGGTGGACTCATGATAATTCCTGTCTTTCTTCCCACATCAATTACCATGAGTCAACCGCGATTCTTTTGATAAGTAACTGAACAAATGATTTGATGATAATTCGTGATCAATTCGTGATAATTATATGTTTTAAATAAACACGAATTGCCATGAATTGCCCATGAATTAATCATGAATATTTTATATAAACTATTTTTGTTTACCTACTTATATTTGTACAATTAAAACAACACAAAAACATGAGTAAAATCAAAGCCGCCATCGTCGGTTATGGCAACATCGGCAAATATGCCCTCGAAGCCATCGAGGCATCCGCAGACATGGAGTGCGTAGGCATCGTTCGTCGCAACGGCGAAGCCAACAAACCCGCAGAACTTGCCAACTATACAGTAGTAAAGAACATTTCCGAACTCAAAGATGTGCAGGTGGCCATTCTTGCCACTCCCACCCGTAAGGTGGAAGAATATGCCAAGCAGTGCCTTGCCCTGGGCATCAACACCGTCGATTCCTTCGACATCCACACCCAAATTGTGGACCTTCGCCGTTCGCTCGATGCCGTTGCCAAGGCCAACAATGCTGTCAGCATCATCTCCGCAGGTTGGGATCCAGGGTCCGACTCCATCGTACGCTCCCTCATGGAGAGCCTTGCTCCCAAAGGCATCAGCTACACCAATTTCGGTCCAGGCCGTTCAATGGGTCACTCTGTAGCCGTGCGTGCCATAGAAGGCGTAAAAGATGCCCTCTCTATGACCATTCCCGTGGGCACAGGCATTCATCGCCGCATGGTCTATGTTGAATTGGAAGAAGGGGCTGACTTCAAGCAGGTGGAGTCAGCCATCAAAGCTGACCCCTACTTCGTCAACGACGAAACCCATGTGCAGCAAGTTCCCTGTGTAGATGCCCTTAACGATGTAGGGCATGGAGTGAACCTTGTTCGCAAAGGTGTCAGTGGCAAGACCCATAATCAGCTCTTCGAGTTCGACATGAAGATTAACAATCCCGCCCTGACAGCCCAAGTGCTCGTCAACGTGGCTCGCGCCTCCCTCAAGCAGCAGCCAGGAGCCTACACCATGATTGAGATTCCAGTCATCGACATGCTCTGTGGCGACAAAGAGGAACTCATTCGCCACCTGGTATAAACGGTTGTGGAAAATACAACTAAAGAGGTTTTCGTGTGGTCTCAAAGCCGCATGAAAACCTTTTCAATTTTATGAATCCATCCAACTTCTGAAGTACTTTTCTCCATAAATTTTATGATTGTAGATTGTAACTGAAAAGTGTACCACCCCTAATAATCGAAAAGTGTACCACTAACCATAGATGAAATAAGAGTCAAAGAGTGGATTATCTCTGCTT
>CADAPC010000055.1 GCA_902789725.1 uncultured Bacteroidales bacterium | reverse complement strand
TTGTTTTTAGTTGATTTTGGAGTAGATTTGGGTGCAAGACCGCAGGGGCATAGCGAGCTATGCCCCAAGGGATTAAGCCCAAAGATGCCCAAAAGCAACTAAAACAATGGAAGATAATCATCTCAGATTTAGTAATTATTAGAACATACCTTAACTTTCAGCAAGCACTTTTCGTGTCCGTTTCCAAACAGCGGAACAGCCTTCAATCCCTCTATAGTACCTTGCGGTTACCTCGCAGTTTAAACCTAAGGGTAATCTTAGGGGTAGCCTTAGGGCTTAGCAAAGCCAATTTAGACATCAATTTTTCCTCATTTTCCCAAGAACTGCTTGATGGCGATGGCATCTTGGTCGCCGGCAGCGGCGTCGTCTTTAAGCTCCTGCAGAATTTCCTTGCCGTCCTTCTCGTCAGCCAAGGCTTTCGTGAAGAGGGTCTTGGCCTTCGCTTTGTCTTGCGCCACACCCTTGCCCTCAAAGTAGCACTCGCCCAGGGCAAACTGAGCTTTGGCATTGCCTTGCTTGGCAGCTTTGGTGAACAGTTCGAAGGCTTTCACCTTGTCCTTTGCCACACCCTTGCCCTTCTTGTAGCAGCGCCCCAGCTGATACTGCCCCTTGTGGTAGTTTTGGGCAGCGGCTTTGGAGTACCACTCAAAAGCCTTGTTGTTGTCTTCCTCCACGCCGTAACCTTTGTCGTAGCAACGCCCCATGCGGTACTGCGCCTTCTTGTGACCTTTTTGAGCGGCTGGCAGCAGTTTCTTCACGGCTTCGGCGTATTTCTTCTCGTCATAGAGTTTTTTGCCCTGCTCGTAAAGGGCATCGGCACTCTGTGCCTGTGTGGTGATGCTGAGCAGAAGCAGCAGCATCGTAGTGATAATACTTTTCATTTGGTGTTTTAATCTTTTAAGTAGGTAAACAAAAAAGTTTATATAAAAATATTCATGATTAATTCATGGTCCATTCATGGCAATTCGTGTTTATATAAAACATATAATTATCATGAATTGATCACGAATTATCATAAAATTAATTATGTTCAGTTGCTTAACTTTTAATTTTCGGTACTTCCGTAATTGCTCTCTTCTACTGCCTTAAAACTTTTCACGGAGTATTGAAGCAAGTGGGTGGGGGTGAGGCGCACCACTTTTTGGGTGGGGCGAGAATATTTCTTTTTCATGATCCTGTTTGAATTTGTTGGGTTCCTAAGCGAATGTTCATTTTATACTGGTGTCCTGCTTCCCATTTTACATCTTTGAGTGAAATGGTAGTGGTTTTGCCCGTATTGTAAGTGATTTCGAAGGAAGCACTTTCATCCAAAGTTTGAGGAATGACAAAGAGGGGGGAGCTGGAAATGGATTGAGGATCAGTGGTGACGAACAAATTGCCAGTAAAGAGGGTGTAGTCAGTGATAGTACTACTTGGCTTCCACAATTTAGTGCTAAAATTGTAATCTCCTTGTTTCACTACGTTTTTCAACACGATTTCGTTTACCGTCAGGTTACCTCCCAATTGTGAGAAAAGTGTATTGGTGATTTCCACAGTGAACTGAATGGCTGCGCAAGCATGGCTGAAGGTGAGGTTCACTTGTCCTTTTGCATCGTTGTATGATGTAGCAAGGCTTTCTGCCACTAACAGGTCGCTGGTGGAGCCAGCATTTTCCTCTGCTGTAAAGGAGAGGTAGTTGCCGTTAGAATAGTAAGTGCCATTAGTATAAGCATTGAAGATAATTTGTTTGTTATATTCCACGCCAGTAGGCCAAGTGTTAGGGGTTGTTGTCCACTTTTGATTAACTTTCTTAATAGTATAACGATTCTCGCCATAATTCATATAGAATGAGTTCAAGGTGCTCGTTGTAATCACACTCCCTCTTGTTTCCATTCTTTCCTTTGCCTCGCCTCCGTCTGCACTTACAAAAGGCGTTTCGTTCACCACCACCGTCAGGCGGCGTTCTGCGGCTGGGGGAGTGGAGGGTGCATCATCGTCTGACGAGCAGGCGGCGAGCGTCAGCGTGGTCAATGCACAGATAAAAATGTTCTTGTTCATGTTGCGTAAAAATTGATTTAATGAGTTTTTACTAAAATTCAAGTGTCTCTTCGAAGCGGTTGGCCTGGGTGATTTCAATGGTCTCTTCCCAGGTGTAGTAGCCTTGCTTTTCCACACTGTAGTAGCGCAGCTGCATCTTTTTCCCCTCCTCTTCCTCGCTTTTCAGCCAAATGTAGATGTCATCCTCGAATTGATTATAACCGTAGCCAACGCCTCGGCACTCACCGTCGATGAACACAGCAAAGTTGTCGCTCGGGGCTACACTGAAGGGTGCATCCTTCAGCTGAATCGACATGAGCTTGAAGTCTTTATACTTCGACCCGCTTGGACTGAGGGGAAGAGATTGATCCCAGGTGTCGCCCACAATGTCGTCGGGCGCAAAGTTGTGGAAACCTGGAAAAGTGAAGGTTTGATGCATGCCGCCGCTATAGTATTTGAGGGTGAGGCTCGCCATGTTCTCTGAATCGTATTTGTTGCCAGCCACCAGAATGGTGAAATATATATCTGTCATGTCGAAATCCGACAAGTTTCGTTTGCTCACGCCTCGGCACTCATCGCCAACGAAGACAGCCATGCGGTCTTCGTTGGTGGAGTAGTCGATGTAGTCGTTGCTCAGCTTGATAATCACGTACATCCTTTCCTCAAATAGGTTGGCGGCAGGGCTTTCCCACTTAGGGGCTTCTTCGTTGCCCACCCAATCGACTTGCCAATCGGGGAAGCCTTCTGTGGCGGTGAAGGTGTATGCGCCGCTCAATGACTGGTTGTCACTTTCTGAGCCGCCGTTGTCATCGTCATCAGATGAGCAGCTCCAGCACAGGGTGAGCAGACCCATCAACACGGCTAAAAGCCGTACGTTGGCTATGTTCCATTTGCTATTTTCCATATTCGATTATCCTATTTGATGAATTGTTTTTTACCATTATAGATATAGATACCTTTCGTGGCTGGACGTCCTGGCAGTTTGATGCCTTGCAACGTTGTCCATCCCTCTTGCGGCAGCGAGTCGGCAGCCACAAAATTGATGCTTGTTGGCTGTTTGACCGTACCGCTGATGGCGTTCACCTCGTATGTCATCACCTCGCCTGTGGTGGCGATGATGTCGCCCTCGCGCTCGATGGCAAACGAGATGGGAGCATTCACTTCGCCGCTGATGCTCATGTAGATGAGTTGAGCATCCCCCTCGTCCTCTGCATCTTCACGTTCGGTTATCAACGCTTCGCCACACACTTCTGCACCCATCAAGGCAAGGAGCTTGTCGCCCTCTTGCAGCTCTACTCCTTCGGCTACGGCCGTGAGCGACATGGTGTTGGCATGGGCTTGTGCTCGCAACGGAGCGTAGGCGGGAACGGTGCCCACGGCACTCTCGAAGAAGGTGGCGCTGGGTTCGTAGAAGGGGTACTTGAATTGGGTCGTTTCCTTTTGGGTGCGGTAGAGCATGTAGCCCTGTCCTGGCTTTAGGTATTTCAGGTTACCCTTCCAACCCATCTTTCCGTTGGCTCCCTCGGTGAACTGCGCAAACTCTGTCTGGCTCTTCACCACGTCTCCATCGTGGGCATCCTTTATGTAGTCGGCCAGAGCGGTGGCTACAGGTAGGTTCAGCATGGGTGTGTAGCCAATGTTGTTCCATCCTTGCTTCACGTTGATGGTGCGCTGGCTGGGTTGTCTGAGGCAGTAACCCACCAGTTCCACATTCACGTCCTGGCTCAGGTGGATGCGATAGCTATTGGTCACGTTCACTCTCACCTGCGAGGCGGTGGTGGAGTCGTTGATCATCCATTGTCCAGTCTTGTAGCTCATCATCAGGTTGTTGGTGGGGTCAACCAGCAGGTCGCCGTCGTTCCAGTAGTAGTTGGAGAGCAGAGTGTTTAATCCATCGCGGAAGGCTTTGTTCTCTACGTTGAACGAAATCCAGTTCCACCCCCTCTTCAGTGCGAGTGTTTGTATGTACAGGTCGCTGGCTTTGAGCACCACGGGGTTCTTGGCTGTGCCGACGGTTTCGTTGGGGAAGAAGTTAATCTCCTGCGAGGATTCGAGTGCCATGGTCTTGCCAGTGGCGTAGTGCCACAGCTTGAAGTTCAATGGTATGGTGCCCGACCCCTGAGCGTCTTCCTTGAAGATGGTCATATACACCATTGCCTCGGCTGCCAGCGGGTCGTAGTCGATGTTGGCCACGCCCATGCATTCGCCCAACGGTGTGAAGGCTCCCACGATGTCGCGCGAGTCGGTCACGATGTCATCGCCAATCTGCACACGAGCCACCAGGTTCATTGAGAACTGCTTCGTGTCGGGGTTAACCCGCCAATTTGGCTCTTCGCCCTCCACGGTGATGTTGAGAGCCAAAGGTTCAGCCAAGCCGTTTTCGTCGGTGAGATAAATGATGTCATCGTAGAGGCCTACGTTGGTGTCCTTGTTGATGCGGAAGGTGATGATTTGCTCGCTCTTGGGGTCAATCACGTTGCTTATTTGCTCGGTGCTCAACCACTTGGGCATGCTCTCAATGGTGTAGGTGTGTTCAGCTCCGCTGTTGTTCATAATCTTCACGTCGAACAAGTAGTCATCTTCTTGGTTGTATGACATAGCAGTCTTGTAGGTCTTCTGTCCCCAGCGTAGCACGTTGCGGTCGATGAATACGGCTGCCGTGGCTGGCGAGGAGATGTAGTTGCCGTTCAGGTCGGGAATGTCGTAGAGGGTGACGTACACCTGTCGCTTGTTGATGCGGCTGTCCAGTTCGTCGATACCCACCAAGAGCTGGTGGTCGCGACCCACATAGCTGAAGTTCAGGTTTCTCAGTTCCTGGTAGAACTCCATGGGTGCACCCAACTCTTCGTCGATGTGGGAAAGCACATACTCCTGGGTGTCGTAGAACACCGAGTCGTGGGTTTCTTCGCCCTTCTCGTTGTAGTTCTTTTTCAAATTCAGGGCGTATGGCTCCCACGTGAAGTTGTTGTTCTTCTGGCGCACTTGCTTGTTGAAGCCGAGGTAGGTTCGAAGGCCTCTTTCCTTTCCACCCACCGACTTGCGGCTGTAGCGCTTGATGAGTGCTGGCGGAAGGGCTTGCTCAAAGAGCAGGATGCCGTCCATGTAGCCGGTGAGGGCATTCTCCTGATGGCGCACATCGCTGTTCTTTCCTTGCTCGTGCCAAACCATATTGCCCAGGTAGAAGTCGTCGCCACCCATTCCACCAAGGTTTTCGGTGGAGAAGGATGCCTTGAGCGTGTTATCGACATAGATGTTGGCCACTTGGAAAGCACGGTTCACCGTCATGGCATAGTGGTGCCAGCGGTCGTCGCGCTGGGTGGTGCCCAGTTTGAATTCCATGCCGTTGGAGCGATACTTCAGGGTGTCGGCCTCGAAGCCGATGAAGAATTTCTCCGATGCGTATAGGTCGGTCTTTCTGCCCGAACCATTGCTCAGCAGGGCACCGCTACCCTTGGAATCGGTCTTGAACCAGAACATGAGCGTATAGTCTTGTTCGCTGGTGCGCTCAAAGAACTCTGGCTTCAGGTGCATGCCCTTGGTGTCGCGCTTTTCGCTCCAATCCAGGTGGAGCGACATGCCGCGTGGTTGTGCCCATGCTGCACCGTAAAGCGTCAGGTGTGCTCCCAGTGCTTGGTCGGTGGCCATGTTGCCGTCGCCCTCGTTCATGGGGTAATAGTCGGTCAAGCCCATTTCGTAACCTGTGAGCAGCTGGTTGCCGTAGGTGTTGAGTAGGATGCGATCCATGGCGCGGTTCCACACGCGGCCCTGCAGCATTCGGCCTTTGAAGTAAGAACGTTTGTTCACATCCACTTGCTGGGTGGAGCCAAAGATGATGGGACCTGTTCCGTTGTAGGTCACGTTGTCCTTTTGGCACTCAATGCCTCCATCGCCATAAAGTCGCAGCTGCTGGTGTTCGTTGTCCAACACTAAAGCCACTTGACGGAATCCGTCGGCTGGGAGTGCCTGTTTGCTCTCCAAGGTCACGCTGTCCACCACCGCTTTCAGTCGGCGGTCGGCCGTCAGCCATAGTTGCAGCACTTTGCCGTCTGAACCATGACTGAAGATGGGCATCTCCTTGCCTGTTTCGTCGGGCTTCACCATCACTTCAATGGTGATGTCTTTGTCGCTGAAGTTGCGTCGGGCTTCACTTTGTGCATAGCTCTTATTGCCGCTAAAGAGGAGGGAAGGCTCCTCGCTGATGGCCGTTTCGTTCGTTTCGCCCATCACCTCAAAGTTGGTGGTGGTTTGCAGGTAGTTGTGCTCGATGGGTTCGGAGAAGTTGAACACGATGTTGTCGCCCACGCCCAGCACACCGTCTTTCGGGTCGGGTGCGCCAAAGAGCTGCGGACGGCGGGTGTCCTTCACGCCCGTGAACACCTGCGACGCATGGGTGAGGAAGCTGTTGCCGTCGCGACAGAAGAGCACGGCTCGCAGGTCGTAGGCTTTCTCCATCACCTTGCCCTCGCCATAGAAATTGTGGACGATGTATCCGTTTTCAGGAATCATCTTCTTTGTGCCGCTCGCAGCCGCATAGATGGTGGAGTCGGCATAGAAGCCGCAGAGGTTTGTCCAATAATCGTCGCCACGTGACGATTCCTTGTATTGCAGCTCAATGTGGTCGAAGTTGTGCTGGTTGCGGTTGTAGCCGTTGATGAGCACAGGCAGATACCACCCACGGATGGAGTCGTAAGGAGCGTCGGTGTTCATTATCCACTTGTCGCCTGGCGATGCTATCTCTACATTGCCTGCTTCGCGGAGGTAGTGAACAGAGAACGACACCTGCGAGAAGGTGTTCAGGTCGTTCTGCGAGATGAGCCTTATTGTCAGGTCTTCGTAGTCAAATTCTTCGCCGGCATACACCTCCAGGGTTTTCTCCGTCACTTGTCCGGGGCGCATTTCGATGGTGCGCATGTTGCCGGTGAGTGGCACACCGTCCACCAGCATCCTTACACCACCAGCGTTCGACTTGTCCACCTGATAAAGGTCGAAGAAGTCGAAGTAGTTATAAACGGCCTCAGGCACCTCACTATCGTTGGTGAGATAAAGTTTGAAGCGAGCAGGTTCGCCGTGTGGCACGCCGCTGACGCTCTGCTTGTCCATTCTGATGATGGGGTTCTCAATCTTCTTCGTGCGTTCGTCAAGCAGGGTGCCGGTGCGGTAGAAGTGAGTTTTGCGTTCGCCTTCCCATGGGCGGCAAGTGGCACCTGCTCGTGTGCGATAGACGAAGCCCTTTGGCTGCTTCATCAGGTGAACAATGTCGCGCGAACCCACATCGCGGTCGAGGAAGTATTCCACATAATCAACGTTGTTCAGGAAAATGTTTTCGTAGAACACATCCTGGGTGTTCGTCACCGTCATCTTGTCTCGCGCATCCACCATCGACACGCGATAGACATCGAAGTCGAGGTGTGCACGTTTGTCGAACTTGATGGTGAACGACTCCTTGCGGTTGTACTTCGTCACCTCCGAGTTCTTCGGAGTCACGCCGAATGCAGCTACAGGTGTAATGCTAAACTTCCAAGCGAGGCCAACAAAACTGATTTCATACTCGTTAAGTGGATTACTATCAGTGTGTTCAATCTTATCTACCGATGTACCTCCTGCTTTCAGCTTGCCAGAGGTATTCAGCAATCCAGCAAGGAACTTGCCCACCGTATTGCCTAGTAGGGAACCAATCTCGGCAAAGGCGAATTGAGCCCTCTCTTTGTCACCGTAGGAATCGCTATTGGGGTCGGGGTTGGCAAAGTAATTGTGGGTGAAATCGGTGGCGAACCAATTGTAAGAAGAAGTGTTGGTGTAGTCGGTGGCAAAGTCTTCGCTGTAGGTGATGTTGCCGCCACCGTCTATGTCAAAGTTTTGTACCAGTTCGGTAGCCTCCAGCTTCTCTCGTTCGTTGCGTGCAATCATGTTCACCCAAGTAGCCATGGTTTGGGCATAGTCATACACTTTGTCGGTGTGCACCAAGTCGTTATCGTTCTGAGGCAGCACAATCAGGTAGTACATTTCCGAGTTCCCCTTATATGGGTTCTTCGAACTGTTATAGACGTATTTGGGGTTGTTGCGATCGGTCATGTCGGTGTTCATCACGCCGAAGTTTGGATTGTCGGGTGGCAGTAGCGACCAATACACACGCGCTCCTGTGGAGTCGGCCAATACTTGGGCTTCTTCCCGAGTGCCTGTAAACATGAGTGCCTCACACTCTTTCGCCAATCCTGGAATCAGTTGCTTAATCAGATATTGCTGCGAATGAACGAAGGTGGAGGTGACTTCAGGATCATAGCTGATTACCTCACTGCGCACTAAGTGGAAAAGGCTGTCTTTCTCGTCGCGTCCCGATGCAATCTTCAGCATGCGACCTGAAGCCAACAAACCGCCCATTGTCTTGAACACGGAGTCGGGCATTGCCTGAATGACCACGGAGGGACGGAAGATGACGTTCGTTTCCATACCCATGTAGAGGTCGGCATCGGCACCCACCATCGTGACGCCTGTATCGGTCGAGATGTCCTCGGTAGCTGTCATGGTGTAGGCAAAGGCGCGCTGACCTGAACCAGAGAAGACCAAATCGATGGTGGTGTTGAACACACCCTTCGAGTGGCCAATCTGGCCATACGCTCCACCTCCACCCATTCCTGCCCAAATGCCGGTGTAGAAGTCTTGGCCTGTACCGGCATTGATGCCCAGGCTCAATCCACCCTTCCATGCCATGTCCATCTGGTAAGCAAGTCGCAACGATGAACCTTTGCTCAACTTTGCACTGGAGCCTCCACCTGGGGGGTCGCGCAGGATATCTACGAGCACGGGGGTTTTCACGCTCAGGATGTCTTTAGCGCCTGGTTTGAAGTATTGGTTGAAGGTGTATGCTTTCAGCGGTGTCGCCTCGTAGTGCGTGCCATCAAGTTCGAGCGTGAAACTGCAAGTGAAGAGTGCATCCTTGCCCGTGAGTCCGTAAGGACGTTGGGCAGCTTTCAGGACAAAAGTGCCCTCACCGTTCTCGTCGAGTGTCACGGTTTCGTGGTGTGTGGCACTTTCAAGTCCGTTATGGATGGTCACACGACCACCTTCCAGTTTCACCACGTCGGTGGTGTCGCTCTTGATGTCGTTGTTATAATAGTACTTTTCAAATGCCGCGAGACGGAGCGCGTAGGTGCGGTCAGTGTTGAACACGGGGTAGTTGAAGGTGTATTTCACATCCAACGAATCCCTCACACCCACTGGCCATCCTGCTTTCCTGACGGGATAAGCCAGCTCCACCTTCACTTTGTCGCCCACCATGGGATGGTAGTAGAAGTAGCGTTCGCCCAGGTAGGCAAACTTGTCGTAGTGCTGCTGTGTGTAGGTGAATTGTACAGGGCTGTGGTAGATGCGGTTGTACTGTGCATGATACTTCACATCCACGCTCGTCACGGGGTCGCCATTGGCATTCTTCCACTGTCCATCGAAGTGGTCGGTGTGGGGGGTGATAGAATCGGTGAGGTCAATCACGTCGTTGATTTGTCCATCCTGGAAGAGGGTGGGGTAACCCTGTGCGGTGATTTGCTGAATCTTCCACTTCACTGGTGGCAGCTCCACGTGGTACTCTCCTGTGTGTACGTCGGGAGTCACCTCCATGCGGTGTTCGGTGGTGTGTACCTTTGTCTGGTAGGTAAACTTCTTGTCGTGTGCCTCGTGGACAAACACCTCGTCGCGTGTGTTCTTCTTGCGGTCGGTGACATCGAACACCAGACGGGAGGCGTTGTCGCCCTCCAGCACGAACACCATCTTCAGGTCGTTGCCCAAGTTGTTACGCGAAAGTGAGTTGCCTAATGGGATGGCGGCTTGGTCTTTACCACCTGCCACACGGCCGATGAGTGTGACGCGCGTGTCGTCGTAGAAATAAGTGGGACCTACATCGACTTGGAAGTTGTGACTCGTCTTTGTGTCGCGGTCATCCTCGTAGTAGTAGCCATCTTGGGCAAATTGGTGTCCGTCCTTCACGGCTTGGATGGTGTGGTCTTTCTTCAGCATGCGGAACGAGAATTTGCCCTCGAAGTCGGTAGTTACCTTGCCGCTGGCCGTATGCACTTCGTAACCATCGACCAAGAACGACACACCCTGAACAGGAATGCTCGTGCCGGTGTACAGTACGTAGCCAGTAAACTTCACGCTCTCAGTCACAGTGAAGGAGATGTTGCTTTGTTGGTTGTCACCTGGCTCGGCACCAAACTGCACCGGACGGGTGCCATCGAAACCCTTCAGGTCGGGAGCTACGATGTATTTCCCCTCTGTGCCTTTATTTCCCCAATAGGGAAGTCCTTCTTTTCTGTAGTAGCCGCTTTCGTCGGTATAGACGGTTTCCTTAATTTTTTTGTCACCGTCGGATTCGATGATGACTGGGAGATGAGGAATGCCCGAACCGTCGGCGAAGCGCACGTAGCCATCCACGATGCCGGTGTGGAAGCAAGCTCCCGCCACTTCGTCGGTTTCGGAAATGTTGATGCCCTCGCAGTCGGTATGCGACTCAATCTTGTAGTAATAATCGTAAATGGGCGAGCAAGTCTTGTCCTCCCATTCCATCTCTGTCAGCTGGGGAGAGATGGTTGTCCAGTCCTTCTCATCCACCTTGCGACGTTTCACCACGAAACGATCGACCACACCGCCCTCGTTGATGTTCCAAGTCAGCACCACGGAACTTTGCAGTGGCTGCGTCTTGAGCGAGTTGGCAATGAGGTAGCCGGTGCTCTCGTAGTAGAACTTGTCCGCTGGCATCGTTACGTCTGCCACATTTCCCGAAACGGGTGCGCTGAACTCCTTCTGCTCCATGGCGGGAGCACCATTCTCCCAGCACCAATTAGTGGGGGCGGTGCTGCTCTGCTTTCCTTGCGGATTGCCCAACGGTTTATTGTAGGAGCAGTCGGTGAGCGTATAATTCAAGGGGTTAGTTTGGCGGATAAAGGTGTAGCAGGTACTCTGCCTGTTACTTGCCAATTGAATCTCAGTCGGATTGAAATAGCAGTTGGCCAAATGAGCGTATGCACCATCAAGCTGGTTCGTGATGAACCCTGCTATGTCTCGAGTTGTATTGGGGAGATACGGATTGTTCCACTGAAATGAGCCATCGAAATAGCAGTTGCTCATGTACAGATGGGTTGAAGGTTCCATTGTGCATAAGAAACCTGCCACATTTGAGTAGGTCATACCGCTATTGATGATGGCATGTACCCAGCAGTTTTCGATAAATGCAGTGCCACTGAGCAATTTGCCGCCCAAAGCGGAATAGTAATCGTTTTGGCCCGATGTGCGTCCAGTCAATGTCAAATGGGTGATGGTGGCTCCATTGTCCAAATAACGCAGGGGGGTAACCAGCTGATTCCCCCACTTGTATTGAATGTTCAGTACGTGTCCGTTGCCATTGAACACTCCTTTGAAAGGGCGATTTTCAGCGTGGATAATATTAGCTCTGTCGGAAAGTGTCACGTCATTCATCAGAATGGCATTCTGCATGCTATCTCCGTTGTCGATACGGCCAATGAAATTATTCCAATCGGTCACTGAGCTGATCTGCACATAGATGTCGCCCGTACCTTTCCCGATGGGCGATTTCGCACCATCCACTAAGAGGCGCATTTGGTAGTTCACGCACGAACGGTTCAGCATGAGTTCTACTTCACGGTTGGTTCTCTGCTTGTCGGTGAGTTCGGTCATCACACTATCTACTCTCTCGCCTGCGCGGTTGAACATCTGCACCTCCAACTTCATCACAGCGCGGTCATCCCACACGTAGTTGTGCGACTTGTCGTTCTCTTTCCAATCCCACGTCACCTTTGCCTTGTATTCCTCGCGGCTGCTCCATTCTGCTTTGGCATTCTTTGGAGTGAGCAGGGCGAGGGTGGCGAATTGTGGTTGCACGTATGCCACGCAGGGGTTCTTGTCCATTCCCCACATCTGTTGAGTGGAGGCGCGCACTACGCGGTAGCGCACCAGTGGTATGCCCAGTTTTTTGTCAATCAAGTCGGGGGTGAGATCAGACATGAGCATGGAGTCCTTGTACTCATACTCCTCCGTCTTGCTGTCGAAAGTTGTTTCAGCGTTAATGTCCTCATAGTCTTCTACCTTGCCAGTTAGCGAACGTTGCACTAAGAAGGCATCGCCGTCCAATATATCCGCATACCCCACATCTGCTATCTTCCATTTCAGTTTCACCGCTCCCACCGAATCAACATTGGCAATGAGCATGCGCGGATTGTGTATCACTGCATCGTTCTTGGCATCGAGGGTGACCGTTGTCTTTTCAAGACTCATCTGAGCGGTAATGGTCAGGTTTTTGTGAGGTTCAGTAGCTGGAATGCGTATGAAATCGCCATAGGTCTTTTTGGAAAAGTTGGTGCGACCAAGATTCTTGATGTTTCCATCACTGTCGGTATAGGACACTTCCACCCACCAGATGGGTTTGTCGCAAGAGAAAGGAATCTTCAGTATTCCCTCTTCGCCCTTTTCCGTGCCAGGAACGATATCGTAAGTTTCGAAGTTGAAGTCCTCGTGATATACATTTACTTTAGGAACAGCTTTGCCATCGACCACTTCCCAGTTGCTGGTGCCTAAGAGTTGAACAACATCGGTGACTGAACGTGAACCGACTTTGTTGTTGCCCATTTCGCCCCAGTTGTGATAGCTCCAGTTGTTCTTGTTGGCATTGCCTGGGCCACCCCAAGCGTTGCCTCCATTCACATAACAGAATCCTGCGTGGCTGATTCCATTGTAGGTTCCGTTCTCCAGACAGTTTGTCAATACGTTCGATGTACCGCCATCTTCCCATCCAATGAATGCACCGCCATACGAACTGCTCTGGTTGCATTGCAGCGTTCCGTCGAAAAGGCAGTTGTTGATCAGATTGTTCACCTTGTGGCCGTGGCCGATAAAACCGCCCACGTATGATTGAGAGCCATTCACCAAAACCGACACACGGCAGTTGTCAAAGTGGTTTTCTGTTCCGAAGCAGTGACCCACCAAACCAGACGAATGTGTTCCACCACTGACCGTACCCGTCACATGCAGGTTCTTGATGGTGGCATCCTGAACCGAAGGGAAAGGTGCGGCATAGTAATTTGTGCCCCACTGAATGTCCACGTTCAGTGTGTGGCCGTTGCCGTCGAAAGTGCCCCTATAGTGCCATGCATCCATTCCGATGCTGGAGGTGATGGAAAAGTCCTCGGCCATGATGGCATTCACTTCCGAATTTCCTTTGGCTTTCTCCACCAGCGAACGGAACCTTTCCCAGTCGGTGTTGTCATGCAACACGTGGTAAATCGCCCCATCAATGGAGATGGTTTCGTCCTCGTCGGTTGCCCAAGCGGGTAATGTGCAGAGTGTGAGCACTAAAAACGCTGTCCAAGTCAGCATCAATGACAATATCCCCTGTCGTTTATGTTTGGGGACGTGGGTGTTGACAAGTGTATTCATACGTCTATCGTTTTGTGTTGTTAGTTCTTTTTGTCTTATCATCAAGAAGAAAAGTGCAAATGTGCGTTTTTTTTTCTAAACTCACAAGCTGATGAGCATTTTTTTCTCCGTCTTCCATTTTTTTTCTGTCACACCCACGTATTTTCCCTTCGTTTTTCATTTTTTTTATTTTTTCTTCGTAACTTTGCAGCCGAAAACAATAAAACACTTTTTGTATAATAAGCATGAAGAAACAGCTGAAGAAGGTGCTGGTCTTGGGCTCAGGAGCCTTGAAGATTGGACAGGCAGGCGAGTTTGACTATTCTGGTAGTCAGGCGCTCAAGGCTCTCAGAGAAGAGGGCATCCGTTCGGTGCTTGTGAATCCGAACGTGGCAACTATTCAAACAAGTGAAGGTATTGCAGACAAAGTTTATTTTTTGCCCGTCAATACCTTTTTTGTAACCGAAATCATCAAGAAAGAGCGTCCTGATGGCATTCTTTTAGCCTTCGGAGGTCAAACGGCTCTGAACTGCGGAACGGAATTGTTCCAGAAGGGCATTCTGAAAGAGTATGGAGTGGAAGTGTTGGGCACCAGTGTGGAAGCCATCATGAACACAGAAGACCGCGACCTCTTCGTGAAGGAGCTGGGTAAAGTGAATCTGAAAGTACCCGTGAGCCAAGCTTGCGAAACGATGGAGGATGCCATTGCTACAGCTCGTCGCATCGGCTACCCCATCATGATTCGTTCGGCTTACGCATTGGGCGGTCTTGGCTCAGGTGTGTGTCCTGACGAGGAAACATTCATCAAGATTGCCGAATCGGCCTTCACCTTTGCTCCCCAGGTGCTGGTGGAGGAAAGCTTGAAAGGATGGAAAGAGATTGAGTTTGAGTGCATTCGCGATGCCAACGACCATTGCTTTACTGTGGCTTCGATGGAAAATTTCGACCCGTTGGGCATTCACACGGGCGAAAGTATTGTGGTGGCACCTACTTGCTCGCTTTCTGACGAGCAGGTGAAGATGCTGCAGGACATCACCATTCGTTGTGTGCGCCACCTGAACATTGTGGGCGAGTGCAACATTCAGTTTGCCTTCAATGCAGAAACCAACGACTACCGCATCATCGAAATCAATGCGCGCCTCTCGCGTTCGTCAGCTTTGGCATCGAAGGCAACAGGATATCCTTTGGCTTTTGTGGCTGCTAAGATTGCACTTGGATACACGCTCGACCAGATTGGCGAGATGGGCACCACCAATTCTGCCTATGTGGCACCTTCGCTCGACTACCTCATCTGCAAGATTCCTCGCTGGGACTTAACTAAGTTTGTGGGTGTGAGTCGCAAAATTGGCTCCAGCATGAAGTCAGTGGGCGAAATCATGTCTATTGGACGCACTTTCGAAGAGCTGATTCAGAAGGGACTCCGCATGATTGGTCAGGGCATGCACGGCTTTGTGGGTAACGACCACACGAAGTTCGACAACCTCGATGAGGAATTGGCCAATCCTACCGACCTCCGCATCTTCGCCATTGCTCAGGCATTGGAAGAGGGTTACTCAATTGACCGCATTTATGAGCTGACCAAGATTGACCCTTGGTTCATTGAGCGTCTGAAGAATATAGTTGACTATAAGCATAAGTTGGAAGAATATAACAACGTTGAAGACATTCCAGCCGATGTGCTCCGTCAGGCAAAAGTGTGGGGCTTCAGCGACTTCCAAATTGCGCGTTTCGTCAAAAAGGGAAAAGCGGGAAATATGGAAAAGGAAAACCTGGCTGTGCGCACTTATCGCAAAAAGTTAGGCATCCTGCCAGCCGTGAAGCGTATTCCAACGGTGGCAAGCGAGCATCCCGATTTGACCAACTACCTCTATATGACCTACGCAGTAGAGGGTTACGATGTCAACTACTATGCACATGAGAAATCTGTCGTTGTGCTTGGCTCTGGTGCTTACCGCATCGGCTCCTCGGTCGAGTTCGACTGGTGCTCAGTCAATGCCATCACTACCGCTCGCAAGTTGGGTTACAAGAGCATCATGATTAACTATAACCCAGAGACTGTATCGACCGACTATGACATGTGCGATCGCCTCTACTTCGACGAACTCTCTTTTGAGCGTGTGCTCGACGTCATTGACCTCGAGAATCCTCGGGGAGTCATTGTCTCGGTGGGTGGACAAATTCCCAACAACCTGGCCATGAAGCTCTACCGACAGAGTGTGCCCATCTTGGGTACATCGCCTGTGAGCATCGACCGTGCAGAAAACCGCAATAAGTTCTCGGCCATGCTCGACCAGTTAGGTATTGACCAGCCTCAATGGAGTGCGCTGACATCGATGGATGATGTGAAGGCCTTCGTAGAGCGAGTGGGCTTCCCCGTATTGGTGCGTCCTTCTTACGTCCTCTCAGGTGCAGCCATGAACGTTTGCTACGACTATGAAGAACTGGAGCGATTCCTCCAAATGGCCAGCGAGGTGAGCAAGGAATATCCTGTGGTGATTTCGCAGTTCATGCAGGAGACAAACGAAGTGGAATTTGATGCTGTGGCTCAGAATGGTGAGGTGGTGGAGTATGCCATCTCTGAACATGTCGAGTTTGCAGGTGTGCATTCAGGCGATGCCACGATGGTGTTCCCTGCCCAGCAAATCAGTTTCGCCACTATTCGTCAGATTAAGAAAATCAGCCGTGCCATAGCCAAGGAACTCAACATTTCTGGTCCTTTCAACATTCAGTATTTGGCTAAGGGCCGCGATGTGAAGGTAATTGAGTGCAACCTTCGTGCTTCCCGCTCTTTCCCGTTCGTCAGCAAGGTGCTCAAACGCAACTTTATTGACACGGCCACTCGCATCATGCTTGATGCTCCCTATACTAAGCCCGACAAGAGCGAATTTGACATTGACCGCATGGGTGTGAAAGCCAGCCAGTTCTCTTTTGCTCGTTTGCAGAATGCCGACCCTGTCTTGGGTGTGGATATGAGTTCCACTGGCGAGGTGGGTTGCATGGGCGACACTTACGAGGAGGCGCTCCTCAATGCAATGATTGCCACAGGTTACAAGATTCCCTCTAAGGACAAAGCCATTATGATTTCTTCGGGCGGAACAAAGGAGAAGGTGGCCATGCTCGATGCAGCCCGTGCGCTGGTGAAGAATGGCTACACCATCTATGCCAGTGAAGGTACTGCCAAGTTCCTCAACGAGAATGGTGCTCCTGCCAACGCTGTTGCATGGCCTGATGAGGAGACGAGCGACAAACCCAATGTGATGAAGATGATTGCCGACCACAAGTTTGACTTGGTGGTGAACATTCCTAAAAATCACAGCAAGCGTGAGCTGACCAACGGCTATCGCATCCGTCGTGCAGCCATCGATCACAACACGCCGCTCATCACCAATGCTCGTCTTGCTTCTGCCTTCATCGAGGCTTTCTGCGAAAAGAGTCTCAATGACCTGCAGATTAAGTCTTGGCAGGAATATGATGCCTAAAAAAGCGAATCCCTTTCCCTCGTAAGTGGGGTAAGCATCCGTTGAAATACACGTTGTAACAGTTGTAGTTTCGTTGTACCTTTGCAGTCGCAATAGTGCACACAACTACAACTGTTATTGTATCATGAC
>CADAPC010000054.1 GCA_902789725.1 uncultured Bacteroidales bacterium | reverse complement strand
AACGGGTAGTGAGCTTCCCGATACTGGAAAAATGTGGCACATGGGCAAGCCCTGTGCCTGAAGACTTGCAAAAGAGCTAACCAGGTGCTACAAAACTGTCTGTACGATAGGTCGCGTTGTTGAACACAATTTTCTTGACCATCTCATTGAGCCTGTCGGCAATTCGGTCACCATAATGCTCGCGTATTTGTTGCGGTGTGAGGTTGGTGGTGATAATGGTGAAGAGCTGCTCTTCATAACGCTTTGTCAACAGGTCAATGACAGGCGTATAGACGTTTCCGTAGTCCATCACCTCTGACGGTTCTGTGCCGAGGTCATCAATGCCGAGCATGTCAACGCTAATGAGTTTGCGGTATGACTCATAGTTGTTCTTGCACAGGTACGCTATGTACTTGGCATCCACAATCTGGATTCCATATGTGCCATCGTTGTATGGCTTAGGGATGTGCAGATAGTTAAGCAACTGCTGAAATGCTTTTAGCATGGTGCTCTTGCCATTACCGCATCCGCCGCATAGCAGCATGCCGAACTTGGAAGATGGTGAGGTAAGCCAATGAGCCATCTCGTTGAGTTGCTTCTCCAAGTATTCGTTGGTGCAGAAGCAGCGGTGGCGATATGCCACCTCAGCCATAATTGCTGCCAACAGATGGTCATAAACTTGTTCCATTGACATTGGCAACTTAAAACGTGCCTTCATAGGACGATGCTGTAGCAGAGATTTCTTTAACCCCTCTACGTCGATTTTGTGAGTCGTTTGCATTTGTCTTTTCCCTTTCTTTGAATGAAAAATTTTTCGAATCGCTTTTAATAAAATTGTCTTTCTCTTTATCTTTTAAAAGTGTAAAGTCTGCCGTCAATCCATCCGTCAACTCTACCGTCAAGTCATCCGTCCATTCAAGGAGTGAATATTTGGACGGTACATGACGTGATCTGCCATCGGTAAAAGTGATAAGTCCGCGTCTGGCAAGATTCTTACGAGCGGTGCAGAGGGTCTGCTTTGACATGTGCAGAACTTCGCAGATTCGTACTGTAGAGCATGGCACTGGCATATCCCAGCGATGCAGGTTGCACTCATTCACTATGAATGCATATAGTGCAACCTCGCTCGCGGACATGTATTCCATGGATGAAGCACGCCAGAATTGATTCATATAATCAATATACGTCATATTCTTTTTTTCCATGTCGTTTACTAATGCCAGTCAGACTTGTTCGGCTTACGCTTGTGTGAAGAGAGGATGGCCTCATTCTCTTCCTCTGCCGTAAGCGGAACTGCATTCTTACGGTTTGCTTCCAACCACTTGTCAAGCTCATCCTGATAGAGGACGTAGCGTTTGCCTGGCTTAGTGGCAGGAATCGTCCCGTCACCGAGCTTCATGTACAGCGTTCCCAATGGGATGCGTGTGTACTTGGCCGCTTCCTCCACCGTCATAGGCTTATGGCGGTTCTCGCGTACCTGATGTTTCCTGTTCTCTTCCTGCTGCTTTGTCAGCAAGGCTTTCAAGCCCATCACCTCATCCCGAAGCTGGGCGACGACCTGCGGAAGGTCGTTGAATGTTAATACTTCTTGCGTCATAATAAAATCGGTCTTTGGTTAGAGACCGGGCGCAAAGGAACTCAATGATGCAACGCTGATTCCGATTACTTCCAGTCATTCATCATTAATCAAACAATCATCAGAAAAAAGCTGGAAAAACAAGAAGTAATCGGATATAGAAGGGATGAAATGGGCAAAAAGAAACCTTCCCCAAACTTAGGCATTATGTCAGTTTGAGGAAGGAGTGTAGTAGAATAATGATGGTAGGGAAAGGTGGATAGTCTGCTGTTACTCGTAATGGAAATGAAAGTCATTATCATCTGGTTCGTCAATCACAATGTTACCCTTGTTAGGCTGGAACTTGAAGTTGCGGATGCTGTCAAGGTTCATGTCCATGAAGATGTTGGGGAACATGCTCTTAATGAAATCGGCCCGGACATAGCCGCTGTAGTCATTCTTGCTGCCCAGTCGTTCTCCGATGTTCCAAACGAAGTGCCGCAGATCAACGGTGGTCAGTTTCTGCTTCAAACGGACAGGTGCTGGTGTGTAAGTATAATCACCAGCCCATTTTTGAATCTCATTGCAGAGTTTCTCCAGTTCACCATCATCATAAACAAAGGGGGACATGGTGTGTCGTGTATAGTCCTTGATGGCGGCAATTGTTTCCTGTCGTTTCTTTTCCTGCTCCAACTCATACTCTTTGCAGCGTTGGGTGTATTGAATAGGTTCAGATTGGATAAGTGGTACCGCCTCAGACTCAGTTGCAGGCTCAATATTTTCACTTGCAACCTTATCATCAGGCAATACAGAGTCTTGTTCCGTCAGAGGTCTTGTAATGGGACTTTCGCCCTTCCATTTCTTGGGCAGCAAATCGACCAATATTGACTGGAACATGACATACAAAAGCCACAGCAGGAGGTTACACAGCAGAAATGCCGCCCACTTGGCAAGGCCGTCCTGCTGGAAGTCGGCACCGACTTTCAGAGCTACAAACATAGAGATGGTAAGGAATACCACACCTGGGCATCCCCATAGGAGACAAAGGTCTCGCAGACTTTGATCTTTTACGCTAATCATATATTTCGTATTATGAGGGTTTAACAATCATCAGTAACCGGAAATTATAGGCATTAGCCTTATTCCATAGTGCAAAGTTACTCCGATTATTGTTGATAGCTAATGAATGGAACGACATTCAAATTTTTTTTAATATTAGTTGGCTTTCGAGTATGATTTTGCGGTGTTTTTCATACTATAAACGGAATTGAGAGTGATTCCATTCGGAAACGAAAAAGGGAGAAGCAATGCCTCTCCCGATACAACACCTATATAAAAACAGGTAAGCTATGTATGCTATTGTCCCACCACTTTCAACTGCACCGTCTTTACAGGTTTAAGCGTGATGCGGTTGACGGACTCGCGCTTGCTCTCGTCAGCCATGTTCGCATAAATCTGTGTGGTTGAAACATTCTTGTGTCCCAACATGTGCTGGACGGTATAGACACTTGTACCTGCATCGACCTGTAATGAGCCGAAGGTATGACGGCTGCAATGGAAAGAGATTTTCTTGGTGATGCCAGCGGCTTTCAGCCAGTTCTTCAAGGGTATCTGTGTCATCTTGTCTGTGAATCCTTCGAACACCTTACCTGTTCCGCTGCCACCAATCAGTTCAAGTGCCTCGTCACTGATGGGGTTGTTCACAAGTTCCTTGGTCTTCTGCATACGAAGGGTGACATACATACCTCCGTCACCGTAAGGCTGTATGTTCTCCCATGTAAGTTGACGAATGTCGCTCTTTCTCAATCCTGTCAAACAAGCAAAGAGGAAGGCCGTCTTCAGCACGGGATATTCGCACGGAGTGTTCGCCAGTCTGACAAGCTCTTCTTTGGATAGGTGTTCCTTCTCAGTTGGGATGGTGTCAATCCGTTCCAAGAAGCCATTAGGATTCTCCATGATCTTATGTTCCCTGTAGGCAGTATGGAGTACGGCACGGAAGGTTGACCAATAGCCTGCTATGGAATTGATGTGTAGTTTGTGCTCCGTGTGGATGGTCTGCGGTGCGGTTAGCAGGTACTCACGGAACTTGTTGCAGAGGTCAACATTAATCTCATCAAAGCGACACTTGCCGTTGGTGAACCTCTCGAAGTGCTTATAGACATGCTGCCATTTGCAGTTCTTCTTGTCAGCCTTCAACTTGAAGTAGGCAAGGAAGTCGCCTTTCATCTTGTCTCGGTCAAAGAAGTCATACCTCTCATTGACTATGGACTCATAGCGACGGCAGCGGAGGGCTTCAGCCTTCTCACGCATGCGGTCGTTGTAGTCTCGTTCACGCTGATTCTTCGGCTTGGCATAAATGTAAATGCCGAGGGATTCATGACGCATGACCTTCATGGTCGATTCGTCACGATAGCCTGGGTAGTAGTCCAGATAGAAGGACAACTGTTCTCCGCCTTTGATTTTCCGTGTGCGGAGGGTCACGGTCTTACAGATGTTACTCATACGCGTATTATTGTTATTTTTGATAATTCAAGGTGAGGCGTTTCCTCACGGGTGCAAAGGAACTGAATGATGCGGTGCTGATTCCGATTATTCACGATAATCCGTCAATAATCATTCAGAATGGTAGAAATCAGAATCCAGCAGTCTTTCTTTCTGCCATCACTCGCTCCACATCGGAACGAAGAAGCAGGTTGATTCTGCCCACTTTGGTCTTTTCTATGTGCTTGACCTTGACTATATGGCAGATGTTAGCCTTCGTCAGCCCATAGAGTTCTTGCACTTGTTCAACGGTGTAGTAGTTCTCATCTGCCAGAAGATCTGTACGGCGAAGTTCGTCAAAGTGGCTTTGCGAGTAAAAAGTCTGCCCGTACTCACGCTTGGATGGTATCTTGTGGCGATGTGCATATGAACGGACAGCTGTAAGGTTGATGCCATAACGGTCTGCTACCTCCTGGGGTGTAAGCCAATCGACAATAGCATCAAGGTCAACGGAAGTACAAAACACAGCATCAATGTGTTTCTTGCTGTAGTAGTTACGTCCTGCAATACGGCACATGGGAATCTGGTGACGCTTGGCTGAGGCGTAGAGCCAAGACTGCTTGACCTTGTAGGTCTGCATCACTTCCTCGCCAGAGTAGTATTCAAGGACTTCATCTGTGGACTGAACATCGTTGGTGTTCTTCCTCAATGACGTTCTTTGTTTCTTGGGAGTTGCCTTCTTCGGTTTTGAGCATGGGATGACGCGATTGTAAGGATTGGCATCGAACATCCTTTCAATGTCACTTCTGCGGACAAGAGCCATTCGGCTGCTCAACCGAGAGGCTGGCAACCTTCCCTGCTCTACGAGTTTATAGACATACTGACGGGTACAGCCTAAAAGGATGGCTGCTTTGGAAAAGGTCAGGTACTCCTGCTGTTGGAGTTCCATCACTGGCTCAAAGGCACGGAGGAAGTCACGTTGTCTTTTCTTCTTGACTTCCTTTGCCTGTTCTGCACATTCTTCCGAGCAATACTTCTGCGTTCCGCTGTTTGGAACAAACTCTCTGCCACATAGGGCACACTTTCTTGTCTTTGGCATACTTGCGATATTTATGGGTTCAACAATCATTTCGTTGTACCTCTCCGCAAGTAAACTCATGTCAGCAGTGGACTATCATTGTCGCCTTTCGCCACGATGTTGCTTTCATTAAAAGCGGTTGGGAATCTGTCGTCTGTCGTAACCCATCAGAAACCCTTGTCAACTCCGTTCACGATGTGGCAAAAAATAAGCCTCGTAAATTCCCTGCGGTAGAAATACGTTGCAAATTTATAGGGAATTTCCGAAGCAACCAAAAACACGCCTTGAAGTGTTAAAATATAAAAGTCTCTGTATTACAGCGTTTTACGTTTGGTTGTTTTGTGTTGTTTATGGTAGTTTATAAGGCTCTAAATACAGCGAAAGAATGCACCATCGCTGATTGACGTAACGCTGTTGGGGATGGTAACCGATGTTAAACCACTACAGCCAGAGAAAGCATGAGAGCTGATTGACGTAACACTGTTGGGGATGGTAACCGATGTTAAACCACTACAGCCCCAGAAAGCATAAGAGCTGATTGACGTAACGCTGTTGGGGATGGTAACTGAGGTCAAACTACTGCAGCCATAGAAAGCATCAGAGCCGATTGACGTGACGCTGTTGGGGATGGTAACTGAGGTCAAACTACTGCAGCCATAGAAAGCATCAGAGCCGATTCCTGTAACAGCATACACATTTCCCCATTCAACTGATTTCGGGATGTCAATTGTACCAGAGTACTCCCCAGACCCCGATTTAGCTACCACTGTCGCCGTTAGATTCTCATCATCAAGTTCGTAGTAAATGCCATCAATTTCGACTTGGGCATTTGCACAGAGTGAGAACAGTGCCAGTAGCACTGCCATCACAGATTTTAGTAAAATATTGTTCATTTCTTATATTGTGCTTACTCATCCAACTCCAACTTTCGGCATTAAAATTAGCAGAAACAAAAAGGGCGTGAGTTGCTGTACTCCTGCTAATCCCTGCTTTGGGCTCTGGTAAACCGTACTTTTAGGATTAGCAACCAGTTAGCCCACGCCGGGGGATAATATACACAGAAGACACAATGACACTACTTTATGAATAGATACATCCGTACCTATACAATGATAGCATCAAAGTGACTTTGGATAAATCACCCACGTGGACGTTCCGATTGCGCTATCTTCAAAAAGTACTTTCAAATTTACCAGATTCAAAGCATGAAGACCAACGTTCGTAAACGTCCTTTTTTGACGCATGGCAGTCAATACCTCTCGAGGCACACACAGCGATTGCGTCAAACCATCGATGTAAAGTCAATCCCGCTCTCCCTGAGGTGACGGACTCCCTGCAACCACTGCTGCAATCGTCCATCGGGCTAACTGGATTTAGTCTCTGCAACACTCCGAACAGTCCATTGGACACATCCGAAGTCTGCAAGACGAAGGCAAAGTAAGCAAATAAAAGTGAAACCACCAAACTTTTTAGCCGCTTTTTTCATTTTACGCAAAAAACGCCACAGAAAAAGCCAGGCAAACGTGCCTCAAGAGTTCCTCAAGTTTTAAAAACGCACGTTTTTACCTCTTTAAAGACTGGTTATCCATAAAGAAAGGTTATTGTGAAATAAGGGTCGGTTATTTTCCAATAAGGGACACTTATTTCAGAATAAGGGTGCGTTATTGGAAGGGTAGGGGATACAGCTATTATACATTATCACGGATATAGTGGCAAAAAGGTCTGCAAAGGCAACACCTAACAGAAAAATTAGTCCACGGGACTATTCGTTGCGGATTTTAGGATATGAATAATGCTTCGTGGTAAGAAAAAAGTAAAGGAGTGCAGCAAAAAATGGAGGGATTTTGCCTGAAAACGTTCTTCGGAAACGTAAAACTTACTCTTTCCTTGTCGCTATGTGCGAAAGAATGTGTACCTTTGCAAGTCAAAAATAAAACCTACATTTCTACTAAAACAAAATGGAACTGCAAAAAAATTATAACCCTTCCGAAGTGGAGGGCAAGTGGTATCAGTACTGGCTCGACCATAAACTCTTTGCCAGCAAACCAGACGGGCGCGAACCCTACACCATTGTCATTCCGCCACCCAACGTGACGGGTGTGCTCCACATGGGGCACATGCTCAACAATACCATTCAGGACATCCTCATCCGCAAGGCACGCATTGACGGCAAGAACGCCTGCTGGGTGCCCGGCACCGACCACGCTTCCATAGCCACTGAAGCGAAGGTGGTGAACCGGCTGGCAGAGCAGGGCATCAAGAAGCGCGACCTCACTCGCGAGGAGTTCCTGAAACATGCATGGGCATGGACCGACGAGCACGGAGGCATCATCCTGAAGCAGCTGAGACGGTTGGGGGCATCGTGCGATTGGGACCGCACGGCATTCACCATGGACGCTCCACGCAGCGAGAGTGTGCTGAAGGTGTTTGTGGACCTCTACAAGAAGGGACTCATCTACCGAGGGCTGCGCATGGTGAACTGGGACCCTAAGGCACAGACAGTGCTCTCGACCGAGGAGGTGATTTACCGCGAGGAAAAGAGCCACCTGTATCATCTGAAATATTATGTAGCCGACCCCGAGAACCTCACCTCCGTAGGCAAGCAGGTGAGCATTGACCAGTTAGAGAAGGAGGGCAACGTGATTCACAAGGACGCTAAGGGATACTATGCAGTGGTGGCCACCACTCGCCCTGAAACCATCATGGGCGACACGGCCATGTGCATCAACCCTAAGGACCCCAAGAACCAGTGGCTGCGTGGACACAAGGTGATTGTGCCCCTGGTGAACAGGGTGATTCCTGTGATTGAAGACCGCTACGTCGATATCGAGTTCGGCACGGGA
The DNA here is from genome assembly GCA_902789725.1 of uncultured Bacteroidales bacterium. Classification (GTDB taxonomy): domain Bacteria; phylum Bacteroidota; class Bacteroidia; order Bacteroidales; family Bacteroidaceae; genus Minthosoma. The sequence goes on along the minus strand of CADAPC010000054.1, from coordinate 9,838 downwards.
TGTCTGAAAGTAACTCCTGCCCACGATGTGAACGACTACGCTCTGGGCAAGGCGCACAACCTTGAAACCATCGACATTTTCAACCCTGACGGCACGCTTGCCGAGGCGGCAGGACTTTATGTGGGGCAAGACCGCATGGATGTGCGCAAGCAGATTGCCATCGACCTGCAGGCTGCGGGGCTGATGGAGAAGGTGGAGGATTACGACAACAAGGTGGGCTATTCGGAGCGCAATCAGGACACGGCGGTGGAGCCGCGCTTGTGCAAGCAGTGGTTCCTCTCCATGAAGCACTTTGCCGACATAGCTCTGCCCCCTGTGCTGGAGGGGAAGATTAAGTTCTATCCGCAGAAATATGTGAACACTTACCGCAACTGGATGGAGAACATTCAGGACTGGTGCATCAGCCGACAGCTGTGGTGGGGGCACCGCATACCTGCCTATTTCCTGCCCACAGGCGAGGACGAGGAGGAAAAGTATGTGGTGGCTCTCACGCCTGAGGAGGCGCTGGAGGAGGCAAAGAAGATGCCTGGCTACGAAAGCATCACCATCGACCAGCTCCGCCGCGACGAGGATGCGCTCGACACTTGGTTCTCTTCCTGGTTGTGGCCCATTTCGCTCTTCGACGGCATTAACCAGCCGGGCAACGACGAAATCAACTACTATTATCCCACCAACGACCTGGTGACCGCCCCCGACATCATCTTCTTCTGGGTGGCGCGCATGATTATGGCTGGCGAGGAGTACATGAAGGACGTGCCCTTCAGAAACGTATATTTCACAGGTGTGGTGCGCGACAAACTGGGACGCAAAATGTCGAAGTCGCTGGGCAACTCGCCCGACCCGCTGGGCCTCATCGACAAGTACGGGGCCGACGGTGTGCGCATGGGCATGCTGCTCTCGGCTCCTGCGGGCAACGACATCCTCTTTGACGAGCAGCTCTGCCAGCAGGGCGCAGCCTTCTGCAACAAGATATGGAATGCCTTCCGTCTGGTGCAAGGATGGGAGGTGAAGGCCGACCTTGCACAGCCTCAGGAGAACAAGAAGACCATCGGCTGGATGGAAGCCACCATCAAGACGGCTCTGGCCGACATCAACGACCTCTACTCAAAGTATCGACTGAACGAGGCGCTGATGGCTGTCTTCAAACTCTTCACCGACGAGTTCTCGGGTTGGTATCTGGAAATGATCAAGCCTGCCTATCAGGCTCCTATCGATGCCGAAACCTTCAAGGCTACGCTCCTCTTCTTCGAGCAGCTGATGAAGATGATTCACCCCTTCATGCCCTTCATCACCGAAGAGCTCTACCAGCACATCGCTCCACGCAAGGAGGGCGAAAGCATCATGGTGGATCCTCTCTTGCTCGGTGCACCCGCTGAGGCCGACGCGCGTCTCATTGCTCAGTACGAGGAGGCCAAACAGGTCATCTCGGGTGTGCGTGCTGTGCGCCAAAGCAAGAACATCTCGCCTCGCGAACCGCTCACATTGGAGGTGGTCATCACCTCACCCGACGAGCGGAACGTGACTCGCTGTCCGGCCCTTGGCCCCATCATCAAGAAGATGGCTCAGCTGGCCGACATCATTTATGTGGACGCTAAGAGCGACGGCACCAGTTCCTTCCTCATCGGCACCACCGAATATGCTGTGCAATTGGGCAGCTTGATTGACACCGAAGCTGAACTGCAAAAGATGGAGGCTGAGCTGAAGCATCTGCAGGGTTTCCTTGCGGGGGTGAAGAAGAAGCTGAGCAACGAACGTTTTGTGGCCAATGCACCTGTACAGGTGGTGGAGCTTGAGCGTAAAAAGCAGAGCGATGCGGAAACCAAGATTGCCGCTCTCACAGAAAATATAGCAAAACTTAAGAAATAATCTTCTAACTAACTAAAAGAAAGAAAGGAAAAGATGGCACTTAAAGCTTTGAACGCTCGCACGGCTCCGAAGAGCCATGCACCAGAGAGAATCATCCAGTTTGGCGAGGGTAATTTCCTCCGCTGTTTCGTGGATTGGATTATCTACAACATGAATCAGAAGACCGACTTCAACAGCAGCGTTGTAGTGGTGCAACCCATTGAGCGCGGCATGGTGGAATGGCTTAACGGACAGGACTGTCTCTATCATGTCAACCTGCAAGGACGGCTGAACGGCGAAAAGGTCAACTCGCTCACACGCATCGACTGCATCAGCCGTGCACTGAATCCCTACAGTCAAAATCAGGCTTTCATGGCCTTGGCCGACCAACCCGAAATCCGCTTCGTCATCAGCAACACCACTGAGGCTGGCATCGCTTTCGACCCCGAATGCAAGTTGGCCGACGCACCTGCTTCGTCCTATCCTGGCAAGCTCACGCAGTTGCTCTTCCGTCGCTACAAGACATTCAACGGAGCGGCCGACAAGGGGCTCATCATCATGCCTTGCGAACTCATCTTCCTGAACGGGCATCATTTGAAGGACTGCATCTACAAGTACATAGAGCTGTGGAAGGAGGACTTCGGAGCCGACTATGCGGGCTTCAAGGAGTGGTTCACTGATTATAACTATGTGTGCGCCACGTTGGTTGACCGCATTGTGCCAGGATTCCCGCGCAAGGAGATTGAGGAAATTCAGCAGAAGGTGTGCTATGCCGACAACCTGGTGGTGCAGGGTGAAGCGTTCCACCTGTGGGTGATTGAGAAGCCTGAAAACATGGACATCGATGTGCTCAAGGCTGAGTTCCCAGCTGAAAAGGCTGGGCTGAACGTGCTCATTGCTCCCAGCGAGAAACCTTACCACGAGCGCAAGGTGACCTTGCTCAATGGCCCTCACACGGTGCTCTCGCCTGTGGCCTACCTGAGCGGCATCAACATTGTGCGCGATGCTTGCAACCACGAGGTGGTGGGCAAGTATATCCATAAGGTGCAGTTTGACGAGCTGATGCAGACGCTCAACCTCCCAATGGATGAGCTGCAGCAGTTTGCCACCGACGTGTTGGAGCGTTTCAACAACCCCTACGTGGATCATCAGGTGACGAGCATCATGCTCAATTCCTTCCCCAAGTACGAAACGCGCGATCTCCCCGGCGTGAAGGTGTATCTGGAGCGCAAGGGCGAACTGCCGCAAGGTCTTGTGTTTGGCCTGGCTGCCATCATCACCTACTATAAGGGTGGCACTCGTGCCGATGGAGCGCCCATCGAACCTAACGATGCGCCTGAAATCATGCAGTTGCTCAAGGACCTCTGGGCCACGGGCGACACGCAAAAGGTGGCTGAAGGTGTGCTGGCTGCTGAGAACATCTGGAAAGAGAACCTCAACCAGACGGTGCCTGGCTTGACTGCTCTTGTGAAGAAAGACCTCGACCTGATTCAGGAGAAGGGCATGCTCGAAGCCGTGAAGACAATTCTCTGAAACGCACATCGTTCTCTTGCATAATAATAAAGGAAGGCTGGCACATGGGTTCATGTGCCAGCCTTTATTTATGAATGATAGGTGCGAAAATGGTTTTCGGCTCATTCATGGAGGAATTCATTTTTCCTGCAAGGTTTTCTCTACATAAGCGATGAGTTGACGATAGAAGGCATGATGGCGCAGTGTTTCCTTGTCGCCAAAGATGATGAGCTTCATGCGCGCACGGGTCATCGCCACGTTCATGCGGCGAAGGTCGGATAGGAAACCTATCTGCCCACTGTCGTTGCTGCGCACCAAGCTGATGAGGATGATGTCACGTTCCTGTCCCTGGAACCCATCAACGGTGTTGACGCTGATGAATTGACGGAAGGGGCGAAACTCCTCGCGTTTGCGTATTTGCTGCCGAAGATATTGGGTTTGAACCTTATAAGGAGAAATGATGCCCACATCGAGCCGCTCTTCCAGAAAACGTTCCTTACCGATTTTGTTAATGTAGTTCAGCAGGGTGGTGAGCACCAGTTCGGCTTCGGCCTTGTTGATGCGCCCGTGATTTTCGCCAATGAACTTCTCCGTGAAGTCAATGTCTAACTTTTCCTCTTGCTCCAACTCTTGGTTGACTTCCTGAAGCATCTCGTTTCCGTCCACCCACTGGATGGGGTTCTCGAAATCGAGTACAGAGCGGTATTTCACGCTCTCGTCTGACTGCACTTCGCCGCCGTAGAACCAGTTGGAGGAGAACTGCATGATGGCGTCGTTCATGCGGTACTGCACTTTGAGCAGGGTGACGCACTCGGGCAAGTTGCTCACAATGCGCTCCATGAGCGTTTTGCCGAGTCCTTGTTTCATCGCTTCGTAGCACTTGATGGTGGGAGGGAGCTGTTGGTGGTCGCCAGCCAGAATGACGCGCGATGCCCTGCGGATGGCTATCCAGCAGGCTGGTTCGAGTGCTTGGGCGGCTTCGTCGATGAAGAGGGTGGAGAATTTCTGACGGAACAGGACTTTGTTGGCCGAACCCACAAGGGTGCATGCCACCACGCGAGCTTCGTCGAAAAGTTGGGCGGTGATGTGCATTTCTATCTCTGTAGCTCTCTCGCGCAAGCGGGCAATCTTCTGATGGATGTTGTCGCCATGTTTGCGGTTCTCCTTCATTTGACGGATGGTTTTGCGGATGCTCCAAAGTTCAGGATAGTCGGGGTGACTTTCAAATTTGCGCTCGTAGGTGAAGGAGAGCATCTTGTCGTTCACTCTGGAGGGGTTGCCGATGCGGAGCACGGGCACTCCGTGGTCAACGAGTTTCTCGCTAATCCAATCCACTGCCATGTTGCTTTGGGCACACACTAAGACTTGCGTTTCGCGATGGAGCGTCTCGTAGATGGCCTCCACCAGCGTGGTGGTCTTTCCTGTGCCTGGAGGTCCGTGAACTACTTCCACGTCTTTTGCCCAAAGCACTTCGTTGACAGCGGCTTCCTGCGTCTTGTTGAGCCAGGGGAATTGCATGGGGGCAAAGGTGCGCTTGTCGGGTTTCAGCTGCCCTGCGAAGATGTCTCTCAGCTCAGCCAGACGGTTCTTTTTGGCGTTGATGACATCATCGAGTGCGTGGAACATGGTCTTGTAGGAGGTTTCGTCGAAATATAGTTGTACACCCAAATCGGTGGCATTTTGCAAATCGATGAGTGCTTGGGAAGAGGGGAGGGTGACCACCATGCGGTTGCCGTCCACGTAGGACACGGTGGATGAGAATGGAAAGTAGGTGGGTTTTTCGTTATCTTGCAACTTGTTGTTTTCGGTTGATTGGAAAGACAACTTGTTGTTTCCGCGGGGTTGGAAGAACTGGACGGGCTTGCCGTATTCGAACAGGGGTTCGATGTCTTCGTCCTCCTCGTTAGTGTCCTTCTTGAAGATTTCTACCACTAACTGATTGAGCGAGTTGTAGTAGCTGCGCCCTGCTTCGATGGGATACCAGCAGATGCCGCGATGAATCTTGCGCTTGATGCCCATCTTTTCCGATTGCAGACGGAACTCTTCCTTTTCTGAGTCGTATTCCATCTGCAGAAGTTGGCGCAGTTGCTGTATGTAGAGTGTGCTGTTTTGCATGAAGTTAGTCAATGTTAAGTAGGAGAGCATCGGTGAAGAGCGTGAGGGTGCTCTTGCTGATTTGCTCTTGTTGGAGCAGCGCGTTGAGCTTCTCGGTCAGACGTGGCCAGTTACCCTTGTTCATCATGGGGTGGAGCTGGTTGTAAGCTTCGCGCGGATTTCCGTCGGCGAGCATGACGAGAGCGAACTGCATTTTGGCTTCCTCGTTGTCCATGTCTCTCAGCTGCACGTCGAGCACATGTTGCATGGCTTCGTCTTTCTTGCCACAGAGGAAAAGGCACCAGGAGAGCAGCAGCTTGGCTGTTTGCGACTCTTCGTCAAGATAGAGAGCCTTGTAGAGCAAGGGAAGTGCCTCGTCGTGTCGGCTCAATTGCATCAGGGAACGAGCCTGTTGGATGATGTATTTGTTGTTATCTGGCTCCAGCGAAAGCAGTTCTTGATAGTAGCCAGCGGCCTCTTCCATCACTCCCTTGTTGAAATAGAGGGAGGCCAGGTGGCTGAGTGTCCACTTGGAGTTAGGCTTGATGCTGTTGGCCACCGTGTAGGCGTGTATGGCTTCTTCTTCTTGGCCAAGCTTTTGGTGGCAGAAGCCTTTCTTTTGCCAGATGCTGGCCAAAGCGGGATCGAACTCGTTGTTGGCTATGGTGTTGAAGAGTTCAAGGGCTGACGTGTAGAATTCTTTGCGCATCAGGAAGTCGGCATACTGCGACAGTTCTTCTTTTTCATTGCCTAACAGTTTTTTTAGCCATCGGTTGCTCAGCGGTGTGATGGGGTTTTGCTTGAGCAGAACGAAGGGATTGAAGAACTGCTGCTTGTAGGGGTAGCAGTGGAAGAAGCGGTAGAGGTCGAAAATGTAGTTGCGGCGAATGTCGGCTTTCTTCGGCTTTTGCAACTCGTTTTGCTCGCTGAGTTCGTCCAAGTCCATCCCGTTGGGCAGCTGCTGGTTGATTTGCGACTCGATGGCGGCTTCGCCTATCTTGCCTATTTGCACAAAGGTGAAGCACAGCGAGTATTTGTCACCCTCGCAGAAGGGGCTGCTGCCAAAGATGATTTTGAGCAGTTTGCCCATCTTGCCGTTCAGAATGTTGGTGAGTTCGGGCGAGGCAATGACGGAGGTGGAGAAGGGGTAGAACCAATGGGGAATCTGGCTGAAGAAACTGTTGCCCTTCAGCGTGGAGAAGGAGGCGAAATAGATGTCGGCTCCGTCCAGTTGCAGTTCAGCCATTTCGTGCATCATCTTGTCCATGTGTTCGCTGTCGAGCCATTCAGGGTTCTCGCCGTTTTGGCTCAATGCGCTGGTGTCGATGTCGGTCTTCTTCTCTTTCTTGCCCCGATTCATCACACCCTTCATTAAGGCAGGCATGATGTCGTTGCGCATCTTCGAACTCACGCGGTCGGTAGTGCAGCTCATCTGCAGCTGCATCATGGTGCCATACATGTCGTGGATGAACGAGGGCGCATCGCGATAGACGTTCAGACGGTCCTTCAGTTCTTTCGAGTGATGGATTTCGTCGAAGCGGAAGTAAAGGACGAGGATGAATCCCACGAGCGAACGTTGTGAAATCTGCACATTGTCCGACAGGTAGCAGTCGAGCAGAAAGAGCACCTTTTGTTGGTCGTAGAACTCCAGGAGTGAGAGGGTGACAGCACTGACGAACACGGCTTTGTCGGCACTGCTGATGGTATCGGAAAAAATGAGGCGGTTGGCTTGGTCGGTTTCGGCATTTTGCCACACTTCGCTTGTCCAGGTCCAGTTGAAGAGCTGCAGGAGCAGGGTTTCGTGGAGTTGGGTCAGATGTTCCATCTCATGCTCTCGCACGTTGTCACGGAGCAGCTCGTCGTTCTGCGTGCGTTCAATTTCAGCCGACGTTTGTTCCAGATTGCTGACGATGTTTTCGAACGAAGGTACGTTTTTGAGGCCCTTCCGTGTGCTGACATATTTTTCGTCTGCATGGTTCTTGATACGCTCTATCCGTTCCAGACAGCGCACGGCAAAGTCCAGCCGTTGGCAGATGTCCGTGCGGATGCACTCGCTCTGGGGGTCGTTCATCCCTTTCATCATGAATTGCAGCATCTGCTGGTAGGTTTGCCACAGATTTTCCACTTCGTTGCTCACGCCCCAGTCGCCAATCTGAGTGGCTTTTGAGCGAATTTCAGGAAAAGTGCCACCTAAGTCGCGGTTCCTCAATTTGGTCAGTATGTCAGCGTAATCCATTATTGTTTCGTTTTGTTGTGGATAGCTCCTCTTTGTTGTGGGATGAGTCCTCGTCCCTGTGCCCAAGCCTTCACTTTTTGCAAGGTGGAATCGTTGGGTTGACTGCTGGGAGAAAGGGGAGAGCGGGTGAAGAGAGTGTCGGGCACGTAGAGAGCGTGTTTTTGTGGCAGGTAATTCAGCAAATTGGAAGTGGAGTCGGCGTTGAGTGCAGCTACGGCTTGGTCATACGCTTTTTGTATCAGCCCTATTTCAGCTTTGCGAACCTGATAGGTTGAATCGTTGAAGAGCACGCACAGCAAGTCGCCCACCTTCAGTTCGTCCGAACCCGTGAGTCGTCTGCCTCCTCTTGCCACCGCTTCGCTGGCAAAGGGTTCCGGGAGGATGGCTCCGTCGTACTGATTCTGATCCACCATCAGCGTGCGCAGTTTCAGGTTGTTGATTTGCGGCTTGTTCAGGTCGATGCTCTGCAGTTTTACGGATGCCAAGAGTTGGTCGGCCACGTAGTCCACTGCCGAATTGCGAGTGATGCCAATGATTTTCTCCTTGATGCTCGGTGTTTTCAGCAGGCGTGCGTTCAGGGCGGTAATGAGCCAAAGCCTCAGTTGCCCCGTCATCGCTATACGAACCGAGTCGCCATTTTCCTGCCAGATGCACGCTTTCACCAGGTCGCTCACAATGCCATCCGTGTGGCCTTTCGCAAAGGCGGTGTCGGCATCCATTGCGGCTTCGAACGTGATGAGTTTCACTTTCACGCCCAACGAGTCGAACAATCCTACGGAGTCGGCATAGTAAAAGGGCATACAGTCAACCGTAGGCAGCAAGGCCAGCTTGAGTGCTGTGGAGTCAGAATCGTCTGAAACCACCTGCTTGTCCGTCTTGTTGCACGAAGCGCAAAGACCCACAGCCAACAGCCATACGAATATGTAAATAAGTTTTCTCATGCCATTTTCAATTTTCTTGCAAATGTACGGATGGTGGCCAGCATCCTTACATTTGTTTCATGATTACAAAGTTACTCATTTCCTACGAAACAAGTCGCAAATACATACTTTTTAACATTAATTTATATGATTATCCGCATTTTTCCGCAAATGAAGCTGAAAGCGTCTTCGCTTAATAACCGCTGGTCGGGACAACCTGCGGATAGGGCTGAGGAGGGGTGCAAGCACGCTGAAAGAGTGCCCCAACACCCCAATAGGGCGACCCCTTTAGAGTCGATGCCGCACGTTTCCATTTTGGCCGAGGGTACATAGTACCCCCGGTTATTGAGCGTTGACTCTTTGGGGTCATGTACGGTCGATTGCGGATAATCATAATTATTAGAACATACCTTTAGTGTGTCCTCACTTCAGAAGGACATGGGTGGCGTATTGCTTTGCAAGTTCTGCGCCAGCTTGTCTGTAGGCAGTTTCATCCTCTAACCGATGGTCCAAAAGCTGCTCAGCCTCAGGAATGTTGGGCGTGATGAGGAAGCAAAGCGGGAGAAGGTGCTGCTGTACATACACCATGCAGTCGGCTTCATCAGGCGTCGGCCGCTGGTTGACACCATGACGGGGTCATAGACAATGGGGATTCGGTGGCCGCTTTCTTGCACTTTCTTAAGTGAGTATATCAAGCGTAACGGAAAGGGAATAGATACGATTAAGTCTGCTCGTAAATGGTTTGAGAATCTGAAAATCATCTTCCCCAATACTCATAGAACGGATTTCTCATTCCGAGTTGTGAACGACACCCAGTTCAGAACTATTATGCGCGAACTGCTAAATTATTTTGGAACAGGTATCTCAGACCTTCGTCGTGTAGAGTCCAAACCTGAAGAATTGGGCATTCCCGACGAAATCAGACAAAATTTGAGGGTCTTCAAAGAACCTCCGACTATTACCTTGCAAAGGTACTCTTTTTTTTCGAAAGTAAGGAGTTTGTTCATCATTTCGCGCGTAATTTAAGCAAATTTAGTCTAAAACAAGGCTGTGGTATAACAAAAAGAAACGATTTGTGCTGAAAAATGACTACCTTTGTACACACGAATCAGATAATTGGCGAATATGACAACAAACAAGCAATTCAACACATACAAGGAGGGGCTGGACCTGGAGTTCCTGCGGGAGTACTGCATGGAGCACGGGGAGCGGCGCGTGATGGAGCGGGGCG
>CADAPC010000053.1 GCA_902789725.1 uncultured Bacteroidales bacterium | reverse complement strand
ATAAGCACAATCTTTAACACTTGAAAATAAGGGTGTTACGGGCTTATTTTTGCAGATTTTATTATTTTCTTTGTAGTGGCTTCACTTTCCCACGCAGAATCTTGAGAAGATGGAGTGAAGGGTTTCTTCATTAGTTACATCACCTACAATATCGGAGAGGGCATCTATGCAAGCGTAAATATCGAGAGCGATGATGTCAGAAGTGGTGCCGTTGCTGAGCTGGGCTTCTATTTTAGTAATCGCTTTAAGGGCTGTTTGAAGAGCTTCGACATGGCGTGCGTTGGTGATGACGATGTTAGATTCTTCCACTTTCTTGATATTGGAGGCTTTGATGAGCATCTGCTCAAGACGATTAATGTTTATGCCAAATTTTGCGCTGATATTGATGCTGTTAGAATCAAAGGGGAAAGAACTGTAATCTATGATGTCTGCTTTATTAAAGACCTTGATAATGTGTTTGTCGGACAACGTTGAGAGGTCAAGGTCGATGTTGGTACTATCAGTTAGGACCAGCACAATTTCAGCCTCTCGTGCTTTTTGCCAACTACGTTCGATTCCGATGCGTTCTATTTGGTCATTGCTTTCGCGGATGCCAGCGGTGTCGATAAAACGGAAAGTGATACCTTGTATGTTGATGGTGTCTTCTATGGTGTCGCGGGTAGTGCCGTGGATATCGCTTACTATAGCCCGGTCATCATGGAGCAAACGGTTCAACAATGTGCTTTTTCCTGTGTTTGTATGGCCGATTATGGCGACAGGAATTCCATTTTTAATGGCATTCCCTGTGCGGAATGTATTAATAAGATTTTGAATGACTTGATGAATGTTGTTTGCCAAATCAATGAGTTGTTTTCGGTCTGCAAATTCAATGTCTTCTTCAGAGAAATCTATTTCCAACTCAAGAAGTGAGGTGATTTCGAGAAGCTTGTTTCGTAGGTTTTTCAGTTCATGGCTAAAATCTCCTCTCATTTGGCTCATGGCTAATCGGTGTGTAGCTTCATTCGATGCTGCAATAAGATCGGCTACGGCTTCGGCCTGACTGAGATCCATCTTTCTGTTCATGAATGCACGTTCAGTAAATTCACCAGGGCGGGCTATACGGCATCCTTGCTTCATTAGTAGTTCGAGGATGCGATGTACGATGTAAACAGAGGCATGGCACATGATTTCGGTGGTATCTTCTCCTGTGTAAGAATGTGGAGCCTTATATACAATGACAATGACTTCGTCAACAATGCTTTCGTCGCTTTCTACAATCCTTCCAAAATGAGCCGAATATCCAGCCATTTGGGATAGTTCTTTGTTTTTTGAAGAACGGAATAATCGGTTGGTAATGTTTATAGCATTATCGCCTGAAACGCGAATGACGCAGATAGCTCCGCCTATGTTGGTGGAATTGGCACATATTGTTTGCATGTATTATTAGAAATTTTTATGCTTGGGTAGTTGAATCGTTTTGACGGCGTTGATAAGTTCTCTCATGTCGTAGTCGGTAGTTGCCCAACTGGTTACAAATCGGCAGAGGGTGTGGGTTTCATCAATGGGTTCCCAAATTTCGAAAAGGATGTGCTGCATGAGGATTTCCATTTGGAAGTTGGAAAGTTCGACGAATTGTTGATTGGTGGATGAGGAACGGACGGTGAGGCCTGCGTCGGTAAAAATTTGGCGAAGTTGTAATGCTTTTTCTACTGCATGTTGAGCAATGTGAAAATAAAGGTTTCCGGTGAAGAGTGCATCGAATTGCACTCCCACTACGCGACTCTTGGCCAATAGGGCTCCATGACGTTTAACTATGGTGAAGAATTGGCGAGGAGCATTGCCTTGAGAAAAGACAACAGCTTCGCCACAAAGAGCGCCTACCTTGGTTCCGCCGATGTAGAAAGCGTCGCAGTGGTGAGCCAACCAGGGAAGGTCGAAGTCGCATTCATCAGACATAAGTCCGTAGCCAAGACGTGCGCCGTCTATAAAGAGTGGAATGTTGTATTGTTGGCAGATGGTATGGATGTAATCGATTTCATCTGCCTGGTATACTGTACCGAGTTCGGTGGGAAAGGTAAGATAGACCATACCGGGATAGACCATGTGTTCCCATGTAGGATTGGTGTGGTAAGCTTTTAAGTAAGTTTGCAAATCGTTTGCATCCATCTTGCCATTGTGAGATGGAAGGGTTAAAACTTTATGGCCAAAAGCTTCGACTGCTCCCGATTCATGTACATTGATGTGGGCGGTTTCTACAGCGAGAGTACCTTCGTAAGAGGCTATGAGACTGTCAATTACGGTTGCATTGGTCTGTGTGCCACCAGCAAGGAAAAAGATGGCAGCATTGGGACATTGGGTGGCTTTGCGTATCTTGTCACGTGCAGACTCGCTCCATTGGTCGTAGCCGTATGAAGCACTTTGGATTGCATTAGTTTCGATGAATTTACGCAAAATTTCGGGATGTGCGCCGTTGTTATAATCACTTTCGAACGAGGTCATATTGGTTGTTGAGTAATGATATAGTAATGGGCTCGGAGGATTGTCGAGGTTAGATGCGGTTGAGGACGAGCTGTATGAGGGTATCGATGGAAGTCTTGTAATTTGTGTTCATCTCAGTGGTGTATCGGTTGGCTATGACCATGCAACAAGTCATGGCGCGATGACCGAGCAGCGATGAGAGTCCAGCAAGGGCAGAAGATTCCATTTCGAAATTGCAAATCCTCAATCCATTATATTTGAATGCTTCCACTTTTTCGTTTTGCAGTGGGTCTTGAATTTGCAAACGAATTTGGCGTCCTTGCGGGCCATAAAAACCTCCGCAAGCAATGGTGTATCCTCGAACCATTTCATTTCCTGCTATTTGGTCGATGAGAGCAGGGTCGGATATTGCTACGTAAGGTGCTCCTTTGAGGGAACTCCAGTTCATGTGCTGACAGAATGCGTTTTCCATTTGCAAGTCGCAAACTTCATTTCGTCCAGCATAATAGTTGAGAAGGCCGTCGAAGCCAATGCTTTTGACTGAGGCAATGAAAGAGCCTATAGGGGTAAAAGATTGCAAGCCGCCGCAGGTCCCGATGCGTACGATGGTGAGGGGACAATGGGTTGGCTTTTCAGTGCGTGTGGCGAAATCAATGTTTGCCAAAGCATCAAGTTCATTCATGACGATGTCAATATTGTCACAGCCAATGCCTGTAGAGAGTACTGTGATGCGCTTACCTTCATAAATTCCTGTAATTGAATGAAATTCGCGGTTACTTATTTCATGTTCTTTCTTGGAGAAATGGGATGCAACGGTGTTGACCCGATTGGGGTCGCCTACAAGGATGACTCGATTGGCCAGTTGTTCAGGAAGCAAGTGGAGGTGGAAGACTGAGCCGTCGTCGTTGATGATGAGTTCTGATGGAGGGAATGCTTTATTCATAATTATTATTTTGAAAGTTCTGTAGTGCGAATTAATTTTGCAAGATTATTTGTTTCCGATTGCAGCTGTATGATGCGTGTTTCGAGATTGAGAATTTGTTGGCGATTGGATGGTGATGATTCACGCATCTGTTGTAGTTGTTGTGAGAGAACAGTGAGGTTCTTTGTTTTCTGGAGCCAGTCACTGCATAGTTGTTTAGCTTTAGAGGATGTGAAGTCGGAATTTGTATAGCAGGTTTTTGAATCGTTGAGGACGAATTCAAAGTCCTTTGCTTGGGTTGCAGCGGAGGTGGTGTGTAATTGCTTAATCCGTTGGAGTGCTGTGGCTTTTGCTTTTTTTTGTTCATCTGTGAGAGGTATGGTGGAAATAGAACGGAGGGATGCCGCTGCGCAGATGTCTTCAAGAGGGGTTGTTTCATAATCGATAGTTTGGCGTGATTCATTAGGTATGAATGTATAAATGCACACCTTCCCTTCTGGCTGATAGCGGTCGCTGGCGAACCAGCCAAGGTTTGCTGCTTCATCAATGACGAGCATATAGTCATTGGCATAAGAGTTATAAGGGAATCCCATGTTGTCTGCTTGATAAAAACGCTTTGCGTCGGAGTCGTATCGCGTGACGTATAGGTCGTAGTTGCCATATCCTTCTGAAGAACGAGTTGCAAAGTATAAGGTTTGCCCATCTGGCATAAGGAAAGGGTAGTTTGTGTCTCCTTCAATGTTGAGACCTTGGATGGGTTCACCTTCTGTTAAGGGAAGGAAGGTTGTGTCTTTGTGTGAAAATTGTGATGTGCTTTTGCTAATGGAGTTATTAGAGGAATGATTAATAGGAGCATTGGTTGTGTCCAAATAATAGCGGACAATTTTAAGATGGGTGCTGTCAGTATCTTCTGGTCGAAGCACCATTCCATTAATTTGTGTTTGATACTGCACGATATCTCCTCGTTCAGAGAGCGTTAGTGTGCCGAGTTCGGCTGTGAGAGGATAAGCTTTGAGGAAGTCTTTTTTGTCTGTGACAAGACTATCAACTATAGTGATTCGATCTACTCCTCTGAGGCCGCTTTCACCTTTTTTGCATAAGGAAATAATGTGGTCGTATTCTTCAGTAGATTCCCTTTTTCGTTTAGCTGTAGTCAGTAGTCTTTGGGCTTCAGAAGCTGCTTTGCTGTATTGAAGGGAAGTGATGCGGAGTGTCAATCCATCGTTGGTCGATACAGGATTGACATATGGGGAAGAGGATTGTTCGAGCAGAGATGGTACACTATCGTTTTGGGCATATGCTGTTAAAGACATGCTCATTATTAAATATGTTATGTATTGTTTCATAAGTTGTGGTAGTTATATTGTTGACTATATGAGTTCTACGATGGTGATTCCTGCTCCACCGAAACGGATGTCCTCATCGTAGTAATCGGCTACGGGAGGCATGGTGTTTAGGTATTGGCGTATGGCGGTTTTGAGGGCTCCTGTCCCTGTACCATGAAGGATTTTGACGCGTGTGGAACGAGCTACCAATGCGTCGTCGATAAAATACGTGACGGCTTGGATGGCTTCATCGCTTCGCATGCCTCGGACATCGAGTTGTTCTTTGAAATTGAGGGTGGTTTGGCGGATTTCGTCGCGGGTCTGCACGCTCACAAATGTGGAGGTTACATTCTTTTCCTTTTTCGGTGCTTCGGCAGGTTCCAGACGGTTCAATTTCACGTTGGTGGTGATGTGCCCAAAGATGATGGTCGCTTCGTTGCCATTTATTTTTTGGATTTGTCCCACAGTGTCTTGCCCTTTCAAACGTACAAAGGAACCGTTTTTCAAAGCCTGCACGGGAGCGGCTGTTTGGCATGTGGTTTGTGCATTTAGATTGGACTTTTTGTCCGTTCCTTTGCTTTTCCTTTCCTCTTTTCGTTTACGACGTGCCACCAACTTCTCCATCTGTCGTCTGATTTTCTCATCGGCAATGTTGGGGTCAATCTCACGTATGCCCTGTTTGAAATCGGCCAAATCTTGGCGAATCATTCTGGTACGCTCTTTCTCCGCCTGTGCCTCTTTGATGTCCTTGATGGTTTGCTCAATTTTAGCGTTCGATTCCTTCAACATCTGCTCTGCTTCCTCCTTAGCGCGTGCAATGATTGCTCTGCGCTCATCGTGCACCTTCTGGATGTCCTCCTCATATCGTTGTATGGTTTGTTCCATCTGCTTTTCGTGCTGGTGGATTGCTTGTCGCTTTTGTTCCCAATAGCGTTTGTCGCGGACAATGTCTTGGAGATATTTGTCTGAATTGATGTAATCTTGGCCTACAATCTCGCTTGCATCACGGATGACCTCATCAGGGATGCCTGTCTTGTGTGCAATTTCGATGGCGAAAGAACTACCAGGATTTCCAATACTCAGTTGGAAGAGTGGTTGCATCTGCTGACGATTGTAGAGCATGGCACCGTTCACAATTCCTTCTGTCTCTTGTGCATAGTGCTTTAAATTCTGATAATGGGTGGTGATGACTCCGAAAGCGTGCTTTTTGTTATATACTTTTAGCATCGCTTCGGCCATAGCACCGCCAATTTGTGGTTCTGTTCCACCGCCAAACTCATCTATGAGGATGAGGCTTGCTCCATCGCAATGCTTCATCATGTTTTTCATGTTGAGTAGGTGAGAAGAATAGGTTGAGAGGTCATTTTCCAGACTCTGTTCATCACCGATGTCGATGAAAAGATTGCGGAATATGCCAAAAGTGCTGCTTTTTGCTACTGGTACAGGCATACCACATTGAAACATATATTGGAGAAGTCCCACAGTCTTCAGACATACTGACTTTCCGCCGGCATTTGGACCAGAAATGAGTAGTAGGCGTTGGCGTTGGTTTAATGTGATTTCAAGTGGAACGACTTTGCGTGGCTCCATGTCTGGATGCAGTGTGTTGTACTCGCGATATTTCAAATCAAGCAGTGGGTGTACTGCAAATGCCCAGTCGAGAATCTGCTTGTTTTCCATGCGTGGTTCCGTACTGTTTGTTAGAATGGCGAACTTGGCTTTGGCGCGTATGAAATCTATGTGAGCGAGAAAGTCGTAGCTTTCTAACATTTCAGGTACCTCAGGACGCACAACTTGCGTGAACTCCATGAGAATTCGTTTTATTTCCTTACGTTCCTCGCTTTCCAATTCCCTTATTTTGTTGTTTGCTTCTACTACTTCTGCTGGTTCGATAAAAACTGTACGTCCTGTATCCGACTCATCGTGAACAATACCTCGAATTTTTCGTTTCATCGCAGGAGCTACGGGAATAACCAGACGACCGTCACGAAGGGTTGGCGAAACGTCCTTGTCAATCAGGCCCTCTCCTTTTGCCGAATAGAGGATGTTCTGCAATGCCTTTGACACACTGCCAGCCGTGGAGGCTAGTTGTCGGCGAATGTCCAGCAGGGTGGAGGAGGCTGTATCCTTTACACGGCCATATTTGTCAAGAATCTGCTCAATGCGTTTAACCAGCTGCGGAAAGGTCTTTACGTTGGCTGATAGAGTGTAGAGGTAAGGATAGAAAGGAATTGTGTGTTCGTCATCGGAACAACGGTTGAGGAAGGAAACAGCTTGGTGAATGGCATTTAGTGATCGTAATAGGTCGAAGAGTTCTTCCACATCGAAACTTGTATTTTGGATGCGGATGCGTTTAAGAGATTGGCGCACATCGAAAAAATTCTGGTCAGGAAATTCCTCTTCCTGAAGGATATGTACCATCTCCATCGTTTGCTTTACTTGGCGACGGACATCATCGAAATTGGCTGTAAATGTCACCTCGTGAGCTAAGCTTTCTCCCAATGGACACAAGCATAATAACGCAATGTGTTCTCTGATTTGGTCAAAACCAATCTTCTGTTCGTATGTAGTTGGATATATCAATGTTTTTTAATGTAAATATTATTCTTGTGTGCAAAGTTAATGATTTTAGTTAAGAAAAGAGTAAATAGGACTAGATTTTGTTACTTTTATGTGCATTGTTCAAGCAAGAATCACTTTTTTACCTTTGTACTCAACCATCTATGTGATAAAGACATTGTGTCTATTATTAACTCATAACCTCAATTTTATGGAAACGAAATTAAGTAAACCTTTTCCTTCATCTCATTTTTTATTTAGGATGAGAAATGGGCTTAAGTTCTTGTTCTAAAAAGGCGGATGTAATGCCCTTGCCACTATGGACTACAGATTCGGGCGTTCCGGCAACGACAACGGTGCCCCCTTCTCGTCCTCCTTCAGGTCCCATGTCGATAATGTGGTCTGCTAGTTTGATAACATCGAGGTTATGTTCGATAATGATGACAGAATTGCCTTTATCGACCAAACGATTAAGCACCACCATCAACGTGCGAATATCTTCGAAATGAAGCCCAGTAGTAGGTTCGTCAAGGATGTATAATGTCTTTCCAGTGTCTTTCTTTGCCAGTTCAGTGGCAAGTTTCACGCGCTGACTTTCGCCGCCGCTGAGTGTGGTGGAAGGTTGGCCAAGTTTGATGTATCCAAGGCCAACTTCTTGTAGAATTTTAATCTTTTGGAGAATTTTTGGTTGATACTCAAAAAACTCAACGGCTTGGTTAATGGTCATGTTCAACACGTCAGAGATGCTTTTGCCTTTGAAACGAACTTCAAGCGTCTCGTGGTTATAACGTTTTCCATGACATGCTTCGCAAGGTACCAGCACATCAGGCAGAAAATTCATTTGAATAGTCTTGTAGCCGTTGCCGCCACATACTTCGCAGCGTCCGCCAGCCACATTGAAGGAGAACCTGCCTGGCTTATAGGAACGCATCTTTGCTTCGGGCATTTCTACGAATAGTTTGCGAATATCGGTGAAGACATCTGTATAGGTGGCAGGGTTGCTTCGTGGTGTGCGTCCGATTGGTGACTGGTCAACATTGACCACTTTATCTATGTATTCCACACCCGTGATGCTCTTAATAGGCATTGGGGCTTTTTGAGATCGGTAAAAATGTTGGCTGAGGTAAGGGAGAAGGGTCTCATTAATGAGAGTTGATTTCCCGCTTCCACTAACGCCTGTCACGCATACCAGCATGCCGAGTGGAATATCTACGCTGACATTTTTTAAGTTATTGCCTGTGGCGCCTGCGATGTGTATGGACTTCCCATTACCCTTGCGTCGGGTGGTAGGCACCTCAATCTTTTCCTTTCCGTTGAGAAATTTAGATGTGAGTGTGTCTGTTTTGAGCATCTCTTTGGGTGTGCCTTGATATACCACTTCGCCGCCTTTCCTTCCTGCAAAAGGTCCCATATCGACGATGTAGTCGGCATTGAGCATCATGTCCTTGTCATGTTCCACCACAATAACCGTGTTGCCTTCATCGCGCAGTTCTTTCAGCGAGTTTATAAGTCGTATGTTGTCGCGTTGGTGTAGGCCGATGCTTGGCTCATCTAATATATACAAGACGTTGACCAGTTTGGAGCCAATTTGTGTGGCCAGCCTAATTCGCTGGCTTTCACCACCGCTCAAACTTACCGAACTTCGCGAGAGGCTGAGATAGTGCAGCCCCACGTCAAGCAAGAACTTCAGACGGGTGCTGATTTCTTTGATGATTTCATGAGCAATCATTGCTTGCTTCTTGTCCATACGCTTTTCGACAGTTGTCACCCAGTCGTAAAGAGGTCGCAGCTCCATGTCCGACACCTCGGCGATGTTTTTGCCGTCGATGCGGAAGTAGAGAGCCTCTTTGTTCAAGCGTTTGCCTTGGCACTCTGGACAAATAACCAATTTGTCCACCGATTCTTCCCACTTTTGAGCCCAAGCTCGCTGTTCTTCGGGACTGAGGCTGTGCACGTAGTCGGCCATTTGTTGATAATCCACATTCTCGATATCAACAGCGGGCACCACCCCCAGGCCTTTACAGTGGGGGCATGCACCTTGCGGAGAATTGAACGAAAAGTTGTTGGGTGCAGGATCGCGGTAGCAGAGTCCTGTAGTTGGGCACATAAGTTTCTTGGAATAGTGTTTCAAAAGAGCTGTGTCTTTGTCGAAAACCATAATCTGCCCGTCGCCCATCTTCATGGCCACTTCAAGGCTTTTCTTCAGCCGTTCCTCATCTTTTTCATTGACAGCAAGTTTATCAATGACCACTTCGATGTTGTGGTTCTTGTATCGATCTACTTTCATGTCTTTGACTACATCAACAATCTCGCCATCAACGCGGGCATAGAGATAGCCCTTCTTGCGGATGCTTTCGAAGAGTTCGCGGTAATGTCCCTTGCGGCTTTGCACTACAGGAGCCAAAAGGTATATGCGCTTGTCGTTATAATTCTCCAAGAGAAGCTGCAGTACGTCTTCCTCTGTGTATTTCACCATCTTTTCTCCCGATTCGTAGCTGTAGGCAGTACCTGCTCGAGCATAGAGCAGACGTAGATAATCGTACACCTCTGTCACAGTGCCCACGGTGGATCGGGGGTTCTTGTTTGTGGTCTTCTGCTCGATGCTGATGACGGGCGAGAGACCGCTAATCTTATCCACATCAGGTCGCTCCATACCGCCTAAAAAGTTTCGGATATATGCGCTGAAAGTTTCCACATAGCGTCGCTGCCCTTCTGCAAAAATGGTGTCAAACGCCAACGATGACTTACCGCTGCCGCTCAATCCAGTGATGACAGTCAAACTGTTGCGAGGTATCTCAACATCCACATTTTTTAGGTTGTGCACCCTCGCGCCTTCTATCTTAATCATTCGCTGCTACCTCCTCCTCCTGTTGTTGTTTCTTCTCCTTCTCGGAATCCTGTCAATATGCTGATTGATTTCTTTATCTTATATTTTAGGTCATCACTACCTGTTGCTTCAAGGTGTAGTAGGTAGATGCCATCCTTCACCACGTCGCCCTTGTATTTTCCATCCCAAAGAATGAGTTTGTTCGGCTCTCCCTCCACATGCTGGGCGTTTTCAAGTGTAGCAGAATGGAGCAAGGTGCCCCATCGATTGAAGAACTTTGCGTCGAGTTTGACAATAGATTGGGCGGTGACGCGGTAGTTGTCGTTAATACTGTCGTTGTTAGGTGAGAAACCATCAGGACAGGTAAGTTTTGATTCGCTGATGACTATACTGATGGGGTCACTTTCGTATTCGATGGTGTCGCCGTCAAGACTGAAAGTAACATACAGTTTTACACCATACCCTCCCGACTTCGTCAGTGTATAGGAAGTGTTGTCTTCAAATCGAGTCACAAGTGGTGTCTCTTCGCTTCCATTGTCATTGGTCGTCCAAATGCGCCATTCGCATATATATATGTAATCATCGGGATTGTTCACGTTAGCTGCTAACTCCATTCGCAGAGGTGCCTGGGCTGTTTGCGACTCGCCTGGCGTAACAGTTACCGTGTCCTCTTCATCTATGGAATAAAATGTCACAGTGGGCATGGCTCCCGTTTCATCTGCTGCAATACTGTCAACCAACCGCTTGCTTCCCTCCGTATTTTTTGTTTGTCTGGTAGAGGTCGAACCTTCGTTCAGCCCCTCGTTCTCTTGACTGCATGCTATGGCTATAATCAAGCCCAGTACAGCCATCAAAATCTTTGTTTGGGTTTTCATTCTTTATCCTTAATCTGTTCTTTTTTCATGCAAATTTACTCATTCTGTTCCTAAAAACATACGAAATACCTCTTAAAAAAGCTCAATGCCGCATTTAAATTTGTATTGATTGGTAATTTTTCACTAATTTTGTCTCCGAAATTAAAGAATTAACCAAAAATAATGAAGAAAATATTATTCCTTTTCATTGCCTTTGTGATGTCGATGGCTCTGTTTGCTCAGCAGGGCAGCACACGAAAGCATGAGGTTCAGTCGGGTGAAACCCTCTATAGCATTTCCCGTCAGTATAATGTAGCAGTAGCTGAATTGCTCAAGGCAAATCCGGGTTTAGATTCCGACCATATTATGGCAGGGCAAGTTATCAATGTGCCTGTATCGTCACAGCAGAATGTACCAACCGCCCTTGTTCAGCAAGGGGAGGGGAAAAGGCAATCTCAGCAACAAAATCTTCAAACGAGGCAATATGAATCATCCTCTCAAGTGCTTGCCACTCCCAATCGTCCTCGCTTCAAAACCTTGCACGAAGTGAAAAAGAAAGAAACCATCTTTGGCATCAGTCGAATGTATGGAGTGACAGAAGAGCAGCTAATCAAAGCCAATCCCAGTATTAAGAAAGGTAAACTCAAAAAAGGAACTGTGCTCAACATTCCCTACACAGCTGAAGAAGAAGCACTGTACCAGGCAGAGCAGCAGAGGCTTTTGGAAGAAGCCCGCAAACCCAAAGTAACCATGTACCCCACCATCAAGGTGGCGGTAATTCTGCCTTTTGCCAAGGGGGGGGATAAAGTGAGTGCGGAGTCGCAGAAAATGATTAATCTGTATCAAGGTTTCCTGCTCGCTGTCGATTCACTGAAGCAACATGGTTACAATGTAGAAGTCTTTGCCTACGATGAAGTGAGTGCCTCCAGTCCCGTGGGCACAATTTTGCAGAAACCTGAAATGAAAAGCATGCAAATGATTGTTGGTCCTATTCGCCAATGGAACGTAAAAGGAGTGGCCGACTTTGCCCATCAGAATGGCATCGTCCATGTGGTGCCGCTCTCCAACGAACTCTCGCTGGTTAACGAGCATCCCACCACTTTTCAAATCAACTCCCCAAGTTCGCTGCTCTATAATCAGGTCTTCAACCGCTTTGCCATCATTCACAAAGAGCACAACATCATCTTCCTCAACATGGACGATAGTGGGGATAATATGGCTTACTTCAGTGATTTCAAGCGAGACCTCGAGGCAAAATCTATCCAATACAGCAGCGCCCTTGTGTCCGATTTTGCTTCCGTCCGCGATTTACTCAAGGCAGACAAAAACAACGTTATCATCCCTTCCAGTGGTTCTTCAGCAGCTTTCGAAACCCTTTGCAAGAAACTTGATGGCTTGAATCTCGCTTCGGAATACAATGTGCAACTTTTTGGCTTTCCAGAATGGCAGACTTTTGCCTCCAAATACGATAAGTTTCTGAGCAAATATCAGTGCCAGTTTTTCACATCTTTCTATAGTAATCCCCACACCAGCCGCACCCAGCAGTTTAATGGAAGGTTTCGCCGCTGGTTCAATCAAGATCAATACAATGCTTTCCCTAAATATGGCGAACTTGGCTACGACATTGCTGCCTACTTCCTTAAAGGCTTGAAGGAGTTTGGTTCTTCGTTCTACGAGAACATCCACAACTTCTCCTACATTTCGTTGGAGTTTCCTATGGCCTTTGAGAAGAAGAATCAGTGGTCGGGTTACCAAAACCGTTCCATCATGATTGTTACCCATCGTTCTGATGGTACAGTCTTTGTCAGATAGTTCCCTCGGTAATTTGTTGGATAAAGCATGAAAATCCGTTCATTCATATTATTCTTTGTGTTTTTTTGCACAGCCTTGTCAGCTTTGGCCCAAGTGGGAGAACATCGTAACGACTTCTCTGTCGGTTTCATGGGTGGATACACGATGAACACGATGGACTTCGTCCCCAAAATCAAGCAATCGATGAAAGGCGCGCCGATGGTGGGGTTTGCCACCCGCTATGTGTGTGAGAAATATTTCTCAACCATCTGTGCTGTAGAACTCGAGTTGCAGTACAATAACCTGGGATGGAAAGAACGAATTGAAGATGGCTCCATGAACACCTATAAACGTGATTGGCACTTCATTGAAATGCCCATTTTGATGCAGCTGGGGTGGGGACGTGAGCGTCGAGGCTTGAAATTCATTTTCGAGGCAGGCCCACAAGTAGGGCTTTATCTTGGAGGCAAAGAGCATAAGGGTGGGGGGACATGGGATCCCTCTCGGCGTCCCAACGGGGTAGTTTATCAGTATGGGAAAGACCCCGACCGCAAGTTCGACTACGGCATTGCTGCTGGTCTTGGGTTGGAACTCTCCACTGGCGTTGGCCATTTCTTGCTGCAAGGACGCTATTACTATGGCTTGGGCGACCTCTACGATAATAGCAAACGTGGAGATTTTGGGCGATCTGCCAATCAGACCATCCAAGTTAAACTCACCTATCTTTTCGATATTCTCTTGACGAAAGATGACAAAATAAAGTAGGGGGGACTAACAAAAAAATTGCTTATCTCACGACAAGCAATCTTTACTAACCTTAAAATAAATCTAATACCATGAAAAACACAGTGCAAAGTTACAATATTCCATTTATATGGCAACTTTTTTTCGTGCTTTTTCTTTATTTCTTAATGTTTTTTAACACCAAAAGACTCTTTTGCTCTCGTTTTTTGTACTCTTAAGCAACGATATGCTCCAATGTATTGCTTACCGATGAATGAAATGTTCACGCAGTTTATCTAATTGTTGGTGCATTGTAGGTATGTCGTTGGTGCATCGTCAAAACTTCAGAACAAAATGAGGATATCCTCATGTAAAAAGAGCGTCTTTACAGCTGTATTTTTTCAATGCGGAACTGCTGAATGCCTGCAGGCACATGAACTTCAACAATGTCGCCCACTTTTTTCCCAAAGAGTGCTTGAGCGATGGGGGACTTGATGGAGATTTTCTTTTCCTGAAGGTTCGCTTCGTGAGGGCTTACAATTGTGTAGGTCACTTGGGTGTTGGTGGTCATGTGGGTCAGATCCACCTTTGTTAGTAAGCCCACCGTGTCAGCTGAAAGGCGGCTGGTGTCGATGACCCTCGCAAACTCAAGCACCCTCTGCTTGAAGCGTATTCTGCTCAGCAGTTTGGCTTGTTCGCGTTTGGCGGCATGATATTCAAAGTTCTCGCTCAAGTCGCCTTTTTCTCGAGCCTCTACAAGAGCTTCTTTCACTTTGGGATATTCTACGTCCTCTAACTGATGCAGTTCGGCTACGAGCTTGTCATAGCCTTCTTGTGACATGTATTCCATAACTGTTATTCTACATATAGCACCAGCCCCTTCAGGTACTCGCCTTCGGGGTGGTAGATGTTGATGGGGTGGTCGGCTGGTTGGTGCAACTGATGGAGAATGCGCACGTTTCTGCCCGATTGGGCAGCTGCGGTGAAGACGGCTGCACGGAACTGATCTTTGTTGACGGCTTGTGAACAGCTGAATGTGAACAAGATGCCGCCTGGCTGAATTTTTTCGAAAGCTTTCCTGTTCAGCCTTGTGTAGCCTTTCAGTGCATTGCGCAGAGCGTCTTTGTGCTTGGCAAAAGCGGGCGGGTCGAGAATGATGAGGTCGTAAGGTGTCTCCATTTTCTCCATAAACCTGAAAGCGTCTTCTGCGTAGGCTTCATGTCTTGCATCATTGGGAAAATTCAACTCCACATTGGCTCTGGACAAATCGATGGCTTTTTGCGACGAATCGACGGAGTGCACCAGTTCGGCCCCACCACGCATAGCATAGAAGGAGAAGCCCCCCGTGTAGCAAAACATGTTGAGGACCTTTCTGCCTTTGGCATATCGCTCTAAAAGCTTGCGGTTGTCGCGCTGATCAACAAAAAATCCCGTCTTTTGACCTTTCAGCCAATCAACATGGAACCGCAATCCGTTCTCAATAGCTACGTCATCTGTTTCACCTCCCAGCAGGAATCCGTTCTCTTGTCCCAGCTCGGCTTTGAAGGGTAGGGTGGTCTCCGATTTGTAGAAAATGTTCTTCAGTTCCTCACCCATCACGTTTTTCAACGCTTTGGCAATCACGGCCCTCTCCCTGTGCATGCCTACCGAATGAGCTTGCATTACAGCGGTGTTGCCATAGACGTCGATGACTAAGCCCGACAAGTTGTCGCCTTCGCCATGAACCAGACGATACGTGTTGTTCTCTCCATCTATCACCCCGATGCTTCGTCTCACATCAAAGGCAATGGCCAGGCGGCGTTCGTAAAAGGACTGGTCAATGGCCTCGCGGTTGAAAGAAAGCACTCTGATCATGATGCTGCCAATCTGGAAATGCCCAGTGGCTATATACTCGTTCTCGCTGGTGAACACCTCTACAACTTCACCCTCCTCAGGCTCCTCGTTCATGTGTTGAATGGCTCCTGAAAATATCCAAGGGTGAAATCGCTTCAGTGATTCCTCCTTGCCTCGTTTTAAGAATATGCGCTTCATTAGCTGTATGTTATTATAGTTCGTATCGGTTTATCCGTTGATGGAAAGCTCGTCTGCAGTAGGAGTCTTTTCCAATCTGAAATTTCCCTCTCTCTTCATTCTTGCCACTTCCTCATGAATTTTTATGCATGCCCACGCATCGGTTGCAGCATAATGTTGCTGTGCTTCCGAAAGGCTCTCCGACTCCCAATTCGACAATTGCTGATTCTTGGAAATTTTCTTGTGGAACAAATTCGCGTAAATTTTCTGAAGGCTATTATCTTCAATGCCAATGTCTTTCACCTCTTTTTGCAATTCCACAAAAGTGCCCGTTCGGAAAGGTCGTCTGGCTTTTAGTAAGCGGAAGTCGTCCTGCAGCGACAGCCCCACTTTGGTGATGTCGTGGTCTTCCAACAGGCGCACAACGGAATCGGGCAACCCCATTTGGTTGAGTCGGAAAAGGAAGCATGTGTCATGTGTAGACACTTGGAGGAGCCCCACCTGATGCATGTGCCCTTTTTTGAACGAAGGACGAGTCTCTGTGTCAAACCCCAGCAAATGCTGCCTCATTAAATACGCTACCGCCTTGTCCGCTTCTTTCTCAGTGAAAATCACAATAATTCTCCCTTCAAACAATTCGCGAGGAAGTGTCTGTATCTTTTGCTTGTCGTATTTGTCTTGAATGATTTTCATGGGCCGCCGTTTTAGTAATCATTCAATTCCGCATACTTCACCTCGTGCAGCGCACGTTGCACATTCACCAGCTTCTGCCCCCAGCTATACTGAAATTCCTCCTTCACCACACACAGCGCATTCATCATCAACTCCTCATCGGCAGCATGCTTATAGCTCATCACAAAATTCTTCAACTCCTGGTAAATGTCGGCCAAATTCTCGCTTACTGTCGTCAGGATAGGCGATTCGCTGTATTTCATGTCCTCCAGGAACACATCCAGGTAATCATCCTTATCTTCCATTATTATAGATATGTTCGCGCGTACAATATTATAATTATCCTCCGTCACAAAGTCCTCGGGCACATACTCCGCATCCAGAATCTCATATTTAGGCAGCAAAGTGGCTTTCAGGTAGAGTAGGGGCAAAATCTTCACCATCGTATCGACAAACTCAACACGCTCTTTCCCTTCTGCCTGCTCCAGAAAGACACAATATTCTACTGCGACCGTGACCAGCTCCATCACGTCGCGACCATAAACCGGTGATTTTTCTTCTTGCTTCATAGTGACTGCAAAGTTACAACTTTTTTGCGACATTTCGCACTTTCACACGCTTTTTTATCCTCAACCCCATTCCTTCGCCTCACTCTCATCGCTCTTCTTCCCATCACATCCCGCAAATCTCGCCCCCCATTTCGCGCATTCCCATCACAAAATGAAAGCAGAGGGCGCACAAAACATCTTCTTCCCCCACACATTCTTCCTTCATCCATTACACAAACATAAATCTGCGATGCAGAATTTACATTCCGTGTCGCAAAATATAAAAACCGCGTCACAAAACGTACATATTCCGATTCAGATTTTAGTTTGAATCACTTATTCGCTATCTTTGTATCGTCAATCAAACATTTTTGTATAGTGTATAGAATATTTTATGGCAAGGTATATCAAAAGAGAAATGGCCGACCTGAACGGAACAGGCAAAAAGCAGGCTTACTACCGCATGCAAACGTGGCGCAAACTGAGCTACGAAGAGTTCATCGACAAATGCACCTTTCCAGGCAGCGGAGTTAGCCGCTCCATGATGCAGGCTGTGCTGGCTACTGTAGCCGAAGCGCTCCCACGCTTCATGGCGATGGGCTACTCCGTCCGCATTGACGGACTCGGCACCTTCAATGCCAAACTGGGCGTGAGAAAAGACAAAAGCCAAGACACTTTCGAAGAAAACGAACAGAAGCGTAACGCAAAATCCATCGAAGTCAACGGCATCGGATTCAGGGCCGACAAAGAACTCATCTACAAAACCGACCGCGAGTGCGATCTCGAACGAGGAGGAGTGAGCCGCCTGCGCATCTCCAAATATTCGTTCGAACAGCGCATGGAACTCGCCAAACGCTATGTAGAGCAACACCCCTTCATGCGCATTATGGATTATGTAGCCCTCACAGGACTCTCACGCACCACTGCCTCCATCGAGCTGCGAAAGCTCTCCGAACACCCCGATTCCGGCATCGCGCCCGACGGTCGTGGAAGCCACCGAGTATATGTCAAACGGCAAGAAAACAGAAGCTGATTACCTTCTTTTTGTTCAATTCATGCCTATTTTCCATTTTTTTTTGAAAAAAGTCAACCAAACATTTTGTCAGTAATGAAAAAGTCCGTACCTTTGCACTCGCTTTCCGAAAGGGAGGTCAGAAACGAGATCTTTGACAGACTGCGAACAGAAGAAATGAAGACAAGCAGCTAGAGTA
>CADAPC010000052.1 GCA_902789725.1 uncultured Bacteroidales bacterium | reverse complement strand
CTCCTTCTTACAACAAAGGTAGGGAATCGGACCTTACTAAGCAAAAAAATCCTGTCTTTTTTCTTAGACGCTGCAAACTTAGAGTTAGATTCGTGGTCGAAAAAAATAGTGTGGAGAGATTTCAACGAACACGAATCACACGAATCACACGAATTCTACAAGAGAGAAGGACAGAGAGAGGCTAAAAAAGATTCGTTTAATTGGCTACACTGAGCTAAAAATTCGTTAGATTCGTCAGATTCGTGGTCGAAAAAGAAAAGGAGGACTCTGCGGGCTGAAGAAAATCTGTGAAAATCTGAGTCATCTGTGGTCGAAAAAAGAATAGCATGGAGTTTTTTTAACGAACACGAACCTTTAGCTCGGCGTAGCCAATCACACGAATCACACGAACCTTTAGGCATAGCCAATCGCACGCTTTATCACTTTGTATTTGCGACAAAGGTATTAACTAACGATTATTTTTTTATATTTTTCTTTCGTCATGCGAAGTGTAAAAACACTTGAGGAAGTTGAATAATGAGAATAATTCAGGCGCAAGGGAGGGGGCGCTCCGCTCAGAACTGGAAGTAGATGAAGGGCTGCACGTCGCTGGACTTGACCTGGATGACCACCCAGACGAGGAGGACGATGAGCAGGGCCTTGACGAGGAGGGGGCTGTGGGTGACGAGCGTCTTGGCCTTGTCGGAGAGGGCGGTGGGCAGGAAGTGGAGCAGATAGCCCAGGAGCATGAGCGTGGCGACAGCCTTGTAGGAGGTGAGCCACTGGAGCAGGATTTGCGGCTGGAAATGCTGGCTTATCTGCACAAACATCTGCTGGGCAATGCCGAAGGAGGGGGCGCGGAAGAGCACCCAGAGGGCTGCGACGAGGTGGAAGGTGAGGAGCCCGCCGACGAGGGTGACGAGGCGGTTTTTGGCTGGATGGGGCTGGTGCTTGGAGGGCAGGTAGCTCAGAGGGCTGAGGAGGGGGCAGAGGGTGTGCCAGATTTTGTCGAGGCACAGCAGCAGCCCGTGAATGCCGCCCCACAGGATGAAGTTGAGCGAGGCCCCGTGCCACAGCCCGCCAAGGAGCATGGTGGCGAGCAGGTTGAGGTATTGCCGGAACTTGCCGTGGCGGTTGCCGCCCAGCGAGATGTAGAGGTAGTCCTTGAGCCAGGAGGAGAGGCTGATGTGCCACCGCCGCCAGAACTCGGTGATGGAGGCCGAGCGGTAGGGGTTGTTGAAGTTCTGCGGGAACTGGAACCCGAGCAGGAGGGCGATGCCGATGGCCATGTCGGAGTAGCCCGAGAAGTCGCAGTAAATCTGGAGGGTGTAGCCATAGACGGCCAGGAGGTTCTCCAGGCCGCTGTAGAGGTCGGGCTGGTTGAAGATGCGCTCCACGAAGTTGACGGAGATGTAGTCGCTGATGACGGCTTTCTTAAAGAGTCCGGCCACGACGTAGAAGACGCCGGTGCCGAACATCTGGCTGGTGACGAGGAGGGGGCGGCGAATTTGGGGGATGAAGTCGCGGGCACGGACAATGGGGCCTGCCACAAGCTGGGGGAAGAAGCTGACGTAGAAGGCGTAGTCGAGCAGGCGGCTCAGGGGGCGGATGTTGCCCCGATAGACATCGATGGTGTAGCTGAGCGACTGGAAGGTGAAGAAGGAGATGCCCACGGGCAGGAAGATGTCGCGTGGTTGCCACGCCACGCTCTGGAGGTAGCTGCCGCTGATGGCCGAGGGGACGTGGACGCCCGCGGCGGAGAGGAGGGTGCAGAGGGTCTCGCCCAGGAAGTTGGTGTATTTGAAGAAGACGAGCAGCCCCAGGTCGAGCACGAGGGAGAGGAGGAGGAGGAAACGGGCGAGCGGGGGCTTGGCCGCGCTGGCCTGGCCCGCGGGGAGGGGTTGAGGAGCGGGGCTGCTGAGGCGGCCGATGGCTTGGGCTATGTAGTAGTCGCTGACGGTGACGAGGGCCAGGAGCCAGAAGAAGAGCCCGCTGGACTTGTAGTAGAAGTAGTAGGAGAAGAGGGTGACGAAGAGGATGCGGAGGGTGTCGGCCTTGCTCAGCAGGCTGTAGATGAGGGTGAAGCCGAGGAAGAGGAAGAGGAAGATGCCCGATGAGAATATCATGGGCGATTGGGGCTGATAGAGCAGCTCCTGTATGAGGCGTGAATAATCTATGTCGAACATGTTGCGCTAACTTTAATCAGCTAATCTTTATCTTTTTTTCTTTCTCCACTGGAGGGGGGAGGCACGGGTGGAGGGGTCAGAATCCTTTCACCGAACTGTATGGCTTTTGCTCCTTGGGGGTGGAGGGGTGCACCATGCGGGTTTGGCTGCCCGAGGCGGCGGTGCCGGTGTAGGCCTTGTAGATGGCTTCGCCGAGGAGTTTCCCTTGCAGCACGTAGCCGCTGGCGAGGTAGTGGACGCAGTCGGTGTTCATGAGTCCGGCGTTTCGCCAGTTGGTGCATGCCGCCGTGGGGCCGCCGGCAATGGTGAAGATGTCCCACACGGCCATGTGGTGTGCCTGGCAGAAGTTGACAATGCTGCGGGCCACGTTGGCTGTGTTTTGGTTGGGCACTTTGGTGGTGGTGTAGTGTGTGCGCCGGCTGCGTCCCCTGCCCGTGGTGTAGCTGCCTGTGCGCTGGGCAATGTAGCTGCCGGGGGGCGTGGTGAAGAGGAAGCAGACACCGGGGCAACGCTGGCTGATGCGGTCGGTGAGCGTCTGCATGGTCTCGGCATGCACCCGCTCGTCGATGGGGTTGCCGTGTGCCTCGTTGGTCCCGAAGGAGATGATGACGAGGTCGGGGTGCTCGGCGAAGACGCGGTCGATCATGTCGGCTTCGTAGAACCGGCGTGCCCATGCTCCGTTGATGCCATAGTAGGTGAACTCCATCCGGGGGAAGTAGTGCTGGAGCGTGGCACCCACGGTGCGCGGCAGGATGTTGCCCTTGACGTGGGAGTCGCCAATGTGCATCACTTTCACGGCTCGCTTCTGCTTGATTTTCCTGAAGACGGGCGAGAGCGCCGCTCCGTCGATGAGTTCGTTGTTGCGCGTGTTCCGGAAACTGGCGGGGAAGGGGGTGCCCAAGGACTGCGAGTAGGCGTCGCCCGCGCTGATGGCGCAGATGAGGAGGCAAAGGGTGAGCGGGATGATGGGTGCGAGTTTTTTATACACTGGGTGGGGGGATGTGATGTGACGTGTGCCGGGTTATTGGACACGATGTTGGTAATTATCTTTTCCGTTCATGAGCACATCAAACAGCAGCCCGGCCAGGCGGCGGCCTCCGGCAAAGTTGATGTGGGTGTAGTCGAGGTTGGCCTGCTTCTTTTCTGTCATTCGGGCAAGACTGCCGTCGCCTCCCATGGCTTCGTAGAGGTTCCAGAAGGCCACGTGGTGGTCGCTGGCCATCTTGCGCAGGTAGGACACCATTTCCTTCACGCCACTCATGGTGTGCATTTGTCCGTCTGAGCCTCGCTTGTCGCGGTCGCCCATCGACACCACCAGGATGCTGGCATGGGGGAAGGCCTCCTTCATGTGGTCGATGACGGTGCCCAGCTGGGAGGTGTAGGCGCTGTAGTCTTTTTGCTTGGGGCTGGCCACGTTCAGTCCGAAGTGGAGGATGATGAGGTCGTAGGGGCGCAGGGAGGCGAAGCGCCGCAGGGTTTCTTGGGGAATGCCGCCCAGGTGCTGCCCTCCGCTGCCTCGCATGCTGAAGTTATCGACCGCCACGCCGCGGTGGCCATCGAGCGCCACGCCGTAGAAGCGGGAGCCTTGGCCTCCTTTGACTGTCATGGAGAAGCGTCCGATGCGCGCATCGACGTTTTTAGCCACGATGTTGCCGGCTCCCTGCTGCACGGGATCGATGGCACGGCGCACGGTCTTGTAGCGCACCACGGAGTCGGAGTCGATTTCCTCGACCAGCTCCTCAACCATTTCCGGTTCTTGCGCCTCTCCGTTGGTGAAGAGCGAGTGGGCGGGGCCTCCGTTGAGGGCGTAGTCGATGCTCAGTCCTTCGCCCGGGGTGAAGAACACGGTGGCCACGTCGGCCGTGTCGAGCAGGTGGGGATAGACGTTGCTCTGTCCGCGGAGTTCGTAGGTGGCTGTTCCCGTGGGGATGAAATAGCTGCCAGCCAGCCCCTGCATTGCGGGTTTGAATCCGCGCCCCTTCTCGTTGGCATGGTAGCGTTTCCACCCACTGCGCCGCGTGGTGGCTGAACGGCGGAAGTCGGAGGACACGCAGGCTATCTCGACAAAGCCAACGCCCCGGCCGCCAAACTTCTGCTGGAGGAGTCCGCGCAGGTCCATGGTGAGGATGTCGCCTTCTATGTAGGAGTCGCCAAAATAGGCCACGCGTACGGGGCGCTGGCTGGCCTGGCCCAAGGCTGCGTAGAAGTGGTCCATTTCGCGGTGCAACCCGGTCACGTCGGCAAAGTCCTCGATGGGGGTCATCCCTTGGGGCACGGTATCGACGTAGGCTAATTGGCGCACCCGGACGGCTGCCGTGTCAATGCCTTTCTCCACATAACCGTCGATGGAGTCGGCTTTCACTTCTGCCAGAATGCGCCCTTCCTTGTCAAGGTGCTGCACGTCGCTCAGTATGTTGACACGGCGCAGCTCCATGTCGCCCACTTGGGTGCGTGGCAGGTAGAAGAGTGCTGCCAGCGCCACCACGACAATGAGAGTGAGCAAGAATGTTTGCCAAATTTTATTCTTCATTATTTAACTCTGGATATGAAATGCGTGTGTGGTATATCGTTTTCAATTTGTCTTTCAGCACCGCCTTGGCAATGGCAATGTCCTTGAAGGTGATGGAGCTGTTGCCAAAGAAGCCTTCGGCCACCTGCGAGTCGATGATTTTCTCCACCAACTGGTTGATGGCCTCTTCGGTGTATTCGGGCAGGGAGCGGGAGGCTGCTTCCACGGCGTCGCACATCATCAGGATGGCTTCCTCCTTGGTGCTCGGATTGGGGCCGGGATAGGTGAAGGCGGCTTCGTCTATTTCCTCGTCGGGATGCTCGTTCTTGTAGGTGATGTAGAAGTATTTGGCTTTCCCTGTGCCATGATGGGTGGAGATGAATCGCTTGATGGCCTCGGGAATATGGTTTTTATCGGCAAGGATCAGGCCGTTCTTCACATGGTCGATGATGACCTCGGCACTTTTCATTGCCGACAAATGCTTGTGGGGTGAAAAGCCTGTCTGGTTTTCGGTGAAGAACACGGGACGCTCCATCTTCCCAATGTCGTGGTAGAGGGCGCCCGTGCGCACTAATTGTGCTTTTGCCCCAATTTTGTTGGCCACCTCCGCGCTCAGGTTGGCCACTTGCATGGAATGCTGGAATGTGCCTGGAGCCGTTTCGGACATGCGCTGCAGAAGGGTGTTGTGCACGTTGCTCAGCTCCACGAGGGTGACGTCGCTGACGAACCCGAACGCTTTTTCCAGCATCCACAGGAGCGGATAGGTGAAGAGGAGCAGCACGCAGTTGACCGAGAAGCAGATGTACATCCAGAAGTCCATCTTGGCGTCGTTCTCGTGGTGAAGGGAATAGCCTGTGTAGAAAATGACATAGACGAGGAAGATGATGAAGGCGGTGCGCACAATCTGGGAGCGCTGGGAAAGCTCGCGAAGGGTCTGTATGGCCACCATGCCTGCCACGAGCTGCATGATGACGAACTCGTAGCTGCCTGTCAGCATGAGGGAGATGATGAGCACCATGGCACAGTGGAACATGAAGGCGGTGCGGGAGTCCATGAACACGCGGATGACGATGGGCACCAGGCAGCAGGGGAGCATGAAGACATTGAGCACCTTGTGCGACACCATGAGCGAAGCGACTATGCACATGAATACGGGCAAAGCAAAAAGGAGGGTGACGCTTCGGGGATTCTCGAAATAGTCGGCACGGAAGAGGGAGAGGTAGGTGATGAGCAAGACGAAAATGACCAGCACGAAGACAACCTCCCCTATCACCTTGTAGGGGATGTTGGCTTCGCTGATGTTGTGCCGCTCGTAGTCTTTCTCGTAGGAACGCAGCACATCATAAACCTCGTCGGTGACGGTCTCGCCACGGTCAACAATCTTCTGGCCGGCCTGCACAAAGCCGTTGTAGCTGGATATGCCTTGAAGCCGGCTTTCCAGTTCTTCCTCCGACTTCAGGTGGTCGTAGAAAAGGTTTTGCTGAATCAGTTCGTTGACATTGAACTGCTGCAGCACCAAGCGGGAGTACTTAGCGGTGTCTTGCGTCATGATGTACCGATAGGCTGAACGCAAGGAGAAGACTTGGCTCAGGGGCACTGATGTGGCCACGTTGTTGTTGACCACCCGGATGCTCCTGTGGTGCTCTTCGTCCGTCATGCGTGTGTAGTCATCGACCGAAATGACTCCACGCCGATAGATGGTGTCTAACAGCACGGCTATGTGGTGGACATACATGGCTGAGTTCTGTCCTTGCCATTCGTTGGCAGCTTGGTGATAGAGGCGGCTCAGCATGCTGTCTTTCACCGATGCATCCACATTGTAGTAGGGCTGGAAATTGCGCTTGAGGCTTTCTTGCTCCTTGCGCAGGGTGGAGTCGTTCTTCTGGATGGGGAACTTGGTGTTGGCTATGAGCAGGCCATAGTTCCAGGGGCGGTTCAGTTCGTACTTGTAGCCAAACTCATCCCCTCGCGGCATGAAGTACACTACCACTGCCGTGGAGACAATGACCAGGACTATCTTCATCAGCAGCCGGGTCATGCGGGTTCGCTTTTGCTGTTTACTGGGTTTCATGGATTGTCCTTTCTTTGGGGATAGATGGGTTTGTACGGTGTGAACGGTGGGGATGAGCGGTGTTACTGAGCCATGAGGAATTGCTTAAAGGCTGCAAAGTCCTTGCTCATGGGCACTCGCTGCTTGGTGCCTTGCATGAAGGCTTGGAGTTTGGCTGGGATGGCTATGCTTTCTCCCAGAATGCCATCGACCGTGTCTTTGAACTTGGCAGGATGAGCCGTCTCGAGGAACACACCTACCTCGCCCGGACGCAAACCTTCTTGCAGTGCCCGATAGCCGCACGCTCCGTGGGGGTCGCACACATAGCCTGTGGCAGCTTTCACCTGCCGGATGGTGTCTGCTATCTGCTCGTCGGTGTAGGTGGCCCCACTGATGTCGGCGCAGATGGCTGCATGGTTCTTGCCATAGAGTTCGTAAATGCGGGCAAAATTGCTGGGGTCGCCCACATCCATGGCATTGGCGATGGTCTGCACGGAGGGTTGGGGATTGTACTTGCCTGTCTGCAGATACTTGTAGAAGACGTCATTGGCATTGTTGGCGGCGATGAAACGCTTGATGGGCAGTCCCATCTTTTTGCCAAAGAGAGCCGAACAAATGTTGCCGAAGTTGCCCGAAGGCACGCAAACCACCAGCTCGTCGGCCAGATGTTTGGCCTTCATCTGAGCGTAGGCATAGAAGTAGTAGAAGGCCTGAGGCAGGAAGCGTGCCACATTGATGGAGTTGGCAGAGGTCAGCTTCATGTGGGCATTCAGGTCGGCATCCATAAAGGCATTCTTCACCAATGCTTGACAATCGTCGAACACACCATCCACTTCCACTGCCGTAATGTTCTTGCCCAACGTGGTGAACTGGCACTCCTGGATGGGGCTGACCTTACCCTTGGGGTAGAGGACATAGACGTGGATGCCTTCCACACCGAGGAATCCATTGGCTACGGCCGAGCCGGTGTCGCCCGATGTGGCCACGAGCACATTCACAGTGCCTTTACCTTCTTTCTTCAGTGCCCACTGCAGCAATCGCGCCATAAAGCGGGCACCCACATCCTTGAAGGCCAAGGTGGGGCCATGAAAGAGTTCGAGGGAATAGATGTTGTCGGTCACTTTCACACAGGGGCAATCGAATGCTAATGTATCGTAAACAATGGCTTTCAAGTCCTTGGCTGGTACATCCTCGCCAAAGAAGGCATCGGCCACCGTGTAGGCAATGTCTTGGAAAGAGAGGTTTGCTATGTTGTCAAAAAACTCCAGAGGAAGTGGCTTGATGCGCTCTGGCATGTAGAGTCCCTTGTCTTCAGCCAATCCTTTCACCACCGCTTTTTCCAATGTGGCGAGGGGAGCTTTTCCGTTTGTACTGTAGAATTTCATGCTGAAACTAAATGATTAAAAAATTAAAAAAGATTGGGTATCTGCTAATTGATGTTCATAAAGGTGCGTATGAAGCCGTCTTTTTCTAACTGTCCGTAGCATCCTTCTTTGCAAGCCACCTCGTCGAAGGTTTCCACCCCGTCAGGTTCTATGCCTGGGGCATAAATGAGAAAAGGGATGGGTTCGTTGGTGTGCGTACGGTGTGCCACGGGAGTTGGATGGTCGGGGAGCACAGCAATGGCAACAGGCTCCATGTCGGCAGTTTCTGTACCGGGCACGCCCCAGTTCTTCACCTCTTCATAGATGGGCTTGATGGCCCTGCGGTCCAGATTCTCGATGGTGAGGAGCTTCAAGTCTAAGTCGCCATCATGTCCTGCCTCGTCCGAAGCTTCCACATGGAGATAAACAAAATCGTCGGTCTTCAATGCGTCGATGGCAGCTTGTGCCTTTCCTTCATAATTGGTGTCGTAGAGTCCTGTGGCTCCCTGCACATCTATCACCCTCAACCCTGCCAGCGAGCCAATGCCACGAATGAGATCGACTGCTGTAATAACGGCTCCTCGCCGAATCTGAGGAAAAGTCTCTGTCAGAGGCACCATGTGGGGACGATAGCCTCCAGCCCATGGCCAGATGGAATTGGCGGGATCTTTCCCTTCTGCCGTGCGCCGTGCATTGAGCGGGTGCTTGGCAAGGAGTTCCTGCGACTTCACAATCAGCTCATTCAACAGTTCTGCTGTTTCTGTAGCATTCAGCCGAGTGGTTTTTCCCGACTTTCTCTCTGCCTCAAGGTCGGGCTTGACCAAGAGTGGTCGCCAAGGCTGCAGAGGCACGTCGTGAGGTGGTGTGCACAGGAGGTGTTTGCTTCCACCTTTAATCACCAACAGATGCCGATATTGCACGCCAGTGTAGAAATGGACAATGTGTCCGTACTTTGCCACAATATCAGGGGCATCGGCCAGTTCCTGCTGCAAGTATTGGATGAGGACATCCCCCTCTTCTGTCTCCAACCGCCCACAGGAATGATTTTTGATGTGGTCTCCCTCAATGCAGATGATGTTGCAACGAATGGCCATGTCATCGGCATTTAAATCCACCCCGATGCTGGCAGCTTCCAAAGGGCCGCGCCCTTCATACACCTCGTTCTGGTCATAGCCAAGAATGCTCGAGTTGGCCACTTCGCTCCCTGGATGGAAACCATCTTGCACGGTTTTCAGCATACCTGTCCGCCCCTTTTTGGCGAGCAAGTCCATATAGGGTGTCTTTGCATATTGGAGCAATGTCTTTCCACCCAATTTTTCGACAGGCCAGTCGGCCATGCCGTCTCCAAGAATGACAATGTGCTTCATCAGATATTGGCTATTGACATGATATCAGCGAAAACCCCTGCTGCTGTCACCGAAGCACCAGCACCGTAGCCTTGAATCAGCATGGGGTATTGATTATATCGCTCTGTCGTAATCAAGATGATGTTGTTTGAACCCTCTAAGTCGTAGAAAGGATGGTGCTCATCTACACGCTGCAACGACACGGAGCCTTTCCCTTCCTCCAGTTTGGCCACAAATTTCCAATGCTGGTGGGCAGCCTCCACTTTCTGGCGTTCTTTCTCAAAGTCGGCATCAAGGCTTGGCAGGTTCTTCCAAAAGTCTTCCAACGAGCCTTCGAAGTAAGACTGAGGGATGAAGAGATTCTTCTCCACGTCTTCCTGATTGAGCTGATAACCTGCTTCGCGAGAGAGGATGACCAGTTTCCTCACCACATCTTTCCCACTCAAGTCAATGCGCGGGTCGGGTTCCGAATAGCCTTCTTCCTTGGCCAGACGCACTGTCTCGCTGAAAGGTACATCGGCACTAATCTTATTGAATATAAAGTTCAGCGTACCGCTCAACACGGCTTCCAATTTCAGGATCTTGTCTCCTGAATTAATCAGGTCGTTGATGGTGTTGATGATGGGCAAACCGGCACCCACATTGGTCTCAAACAAGTATTTCACGCCACGCTTTCTTGCCGTTGCTTTCAACTTAGCATAATTTGCATAGTCGCTTGAAGCCGCCACCTTGTTGGCTGCCACCACGGAGATGTTATTGCTCAAGAAGTCCTCGTACAGACCTGCCACTTCAGCACTGGCCGTACAATCGACAAACACGCTGTTGAAAATGTTCATGTTAATCACCTCGTTCTTCAATCGGTGAATATTGCTTGCCTCAGCCTCTTTCAGCCCATGACGGAGGCTGGCGATGGAGAACGAACCCTTTTCCTCATACTGGGCAAGGTCAATCCCATCTCTGCTGAAGATGGCATTATGTCCGCTGGCAATGCCCACAATGTTGATTTTCAGGTTGCGCTCGCGCATCAGCTTCTTTTGCTGACCTGCTATCTGCTCCAGCAGACTGCCACCCACGGTACCCACACCGCAAAGGAACACATTCAAGACTTGGAATTCGGACAAGAAGAAACTGTCGTGAATAACATTGAGCGACTTGCGCAACGACTTCCGTTCTACTACAAAAGAGATGTTTGTCTCACTGGCTCCCTGTGCACAGGCAATTACACTGATGCCGTTGCGTCCCAATGTGCCAAACAGCTTGCCTGCTATGCCCGGAGTGTGCTTCATGTTCTCACCCACAATGGCCACTGTTGCCAGGTCACGTTCCAGCTTCATCTTGTACATGGCACCCATCTCTATCTCCTTGGCAAATTCAGCATTGAGCACTTCGCACGCACGGTCGGCATCCTCATCACGCACACCAATCGAAGTACTGTTCTCAGAACTTGCCTGACTCACCATGAACACACTCACCCCATTGGCTGCCAGCACGGTGAAGATGCGTTGATTCACACCAATCACACCCACCATCGACAGACCGCTCACGGTGATAAGACTCGTATTGTTGATTGAAGAGATGCCCTTGATGGCACGTCCATTTTCATCCACCCCACTGTCATTGGTGATGATGGTGCCCTTGTCCTCAGGCCGGAACGTGTTTTTCACCAAAATGGGGATATTCTTCACGCACACCGGATAGATGGTGGGAGGATAGACCACCTTTGCGCCAAAGTTGCACAATTCAGTTGCCTCCACGTAGGAGAGTTTGTCGATAGGATAAGCCGTGTTGATAACTCGCGGGTCGGCCGTCATAAAGCCCGACACGTCAGTCCAAATCTCCAGCACCTTGGCATCAAGAGCCGCTGCAAGGATAGCCGCTGTATAGTCGCTTCCCCCTCGCCCTAAATTGGTGATTTCACCTGTTTGGCAATCCGTTGAGATAAATCCAGGAGCCAAACATACTTTATGGTTAGCTTTGCCTTCTTTGAAATCCTTAAAAGCCTCCAGAATGAGTGGCATGCTAATTGAGTTGCTGAACAAATTGCGCCCCAGCTTCTTTTTCGTCTTAATAAATTCAAGCGAGTTATACCATTGGGCATCCTCAATCAGTGTGGCTACAATATGGCTCGACAGACGCTCTCCATACGAAACAATGGCGTTGCTTGTTTTCTCACTCAAGTCGCCAATCAAATACACGCCTTGGAAAATGCTTTTCAACTGCCCGAGCAAATCGTCCACAATCGTCAAAAGAGGTGTTTTTTTTGCTGTGTCTGTAATGATGGCGTCAATCATTTGGTGGTGACGCTCCACCATCTCTTCGTATGATGTCAGGTATGTGGAATCGCCTGCAACGGCCAGTTTTGAAGTGGCAATCAACTTGTCGGTGATGCCACCAAGAGCTGAAACAACAACTATGACAGGTTCATCCTGTGCCTCAACAATCTTTTTCAGGTTGAGAATACTCTCCACGGAACCTACGGATGTTCCGCCAAACTTTAATACCTTCACGATGAAAACTATAAGTTAAAATGAATAATTAAAACAGCATGCGGCACCTTAGCACATAGGCAGACATACAACATCTGCGTGACATGTTATGCACTTAGCCATCACGCACACTTTGCAAAATTGCTGCAAAATTACAACATTTTCATGGATTGACAAAAAGAAAAGGCTTCAAAGTCCATTGACTCTGAGCCTTTTCGATAGGATATAACAGATTTTGTCGTTTCCCAACATCCTTTTTGCACCATTAGTGCCGCTGCCTGCGGACAGATACACGAGGTGCCCCACTGCTTCCCCTCGAACTGCCACTTGACTTTTCTTTGCCTGACGAGGCTGAAGAACTACGACGACTCGTACGTGCTGCAGAAGAGGAATTGCTGCTTTTGTTCTTTTTGCCTTTAGCTGATGCGGCTGCAATGGAGTCGCGCCTTGCCAATTCGACAGAATCAACAGGTGTGCTCCAAATGTGCGCTTCAAAATCAGACATTTCCTTTTCTATACGTCCTTGCTCTTTTTTTAGCAGAGAGTCAGTGGCACAGTATTGCTGGAGAGAGCGGTTCTGCATGTTTGTGGTCATATAAATCTCTCCCTTGTAGTGGTTGGTGGAGAAGAAGTCGTCCATCGACATCTTGGCAGCATTGTTGAGGTTGCTGGTCATAAGTTCCTGCCCACTGAGGTAGGTCTTGATGTCATCGTATTTCACCCAAAAGAGGGGGAACTTCTGTATATTCAGGCTGCTTTGATCATCATCGTCCTCGCTCACCGTCTCCCGAACGTAATACTCGTCGGCAGCCTTATGGAGCACAGGGCAAAGTGCCACGATACGGCTGTGGTAAGTTGCCGTGTTCTGGTCGTAGTAACTGCTTTCCTTCACATAATAACTAAGTACATCGGCTGAAGGAATATCAGCCTGTTCCACTTTAATGCTGTTACCATCCACCTCATAACCGATTTTCTGACGGTCAAGCAAATCCTTGAAGTGCATGCGATTGCTCTGCTGGAAGTTCTCAATACCATCAAGTTGATACTCGTAGGCTGGAATCTTGCCAGTATTGAGCAACTTGAAGAGGAGGGTGAAGAGATTCATCTGTCCCCCCTGTGGCTCCACTGGGTAGTAGAGTGCTGCATTCTCGTCCTTAGTGAGGTCGATGGAACGGTAAATGTCGCGCCTCCACGTTGGATCTTCGGGCACATCCACCGCTGTGGGAAACATGAGGCTTGCGCGGTCTGTTCCAACGGATGTGGAGTTTTTGGCAGCTGCGGTACGGTTGTTCTGCACTCGGCTCTTCTGCGGCTGGGCGAAACAGTTGACAGTTGCCAATTGACAATTGACAACGATGAGTAGGACTATGAGGTTTATTCTTTTCATTTTTATAATGTATATATTATCGAACTTTCCACGGGGCTAAGCGAAAAATCACCCAGCACGTGGACTGGCTAATTAATCCATACTTCCACGGGAGTCTTCAAGGTTCGTTCGATGCCATCAGGACCAATCACGCGGATGCCGCTGATGTTGAAAAACTTGCCACGACTGAGGGAACGGATGCGGGTCAACTGATTAGCGGTGAAGGTTGGAGAGTTGCTGACTTCAACCACCGTGTTGCCCATGTTGTCGGAGAAAAGGGTCTGGAAACCCAACAC
Organism: uncultured Bacteroidales bacterium; assembly: GCA_902789725.1. Classification (GTDB taxonomy): domain Bacteria; phylum Bacteroidota; class Bacteroidia; order Bacteroidales; family Bacteroidaceae; genus Minthosoma. The sequence goes on along the minus strand of CADAPC010000052.1, from coordinate 5,120 downwards.
ACGGAAAGAGATATTCAGCAGTCCGTCGTCAATAGCGGCTCCGATGCCTCCTGCCGCCACAATGGCTTGTTTGGAGATGCGTCCGCCTTTGAAACGATTGGTATTGCCTTTGCCATCGGGAACATCAAGATAACCCGTCGGGTCGGGAAGTTTACGCACATTGAATGTGAACTTTCCCATTTCCTGCTGGCGACCCTCGTTCTGTGCCATGACGGTAAAGGTAACGGCATTCTCGCCTATTTGTGAGGGCACAGCCACATAGTTGCCACCATCTTTATGGGTGAGCGTTCCATTGTTCATGGAGAGGCTGATGCGGTTGTTGGGAATGCCTGGCACACTGACGCTGATGGGGTTCTGATAACCCGCATAGAGCACATTCATCATCGTGGCGCTCACGGTTGCCGAGGGTTCCACCACTGTATAGGGCTGAGCAAAATCGCGCCGGATGGTTTCTCCATTACCATTTTTCATCACCAAGTATCCTTTCAGAGTGAAGTCGCCTGTAGAATTGCAAATGGTCTCGTACCGTCCGTTTTCCGATTTCAAGAGGGTGTTGCCCACATAAATCTCTGGACGTTGAGTGGAATCGACCGCAGCCATGATGATTTGTGCAGAGAACTTACCTCCTCTCACTACCGTCTGTGCATTGGGAATCACGTATGCGTTAATCTGATTCACACGCACATCTTTCACATCAATGTTAGCCACCAGTTGGTGCAGCATTTCACCTTCCGCATGGCGCACATCCGTTTGCAGTTTGGTGAGAAGAGTAACGGCAGCTGCCACAGGAGTATTTTCAAACATATACTCTTGCCAGTTCTTGCCTTGAAGTTTAGCTTTCTGAGGAACGTCTGTCGTGAGATTCGAACGGATAATGCTCTTCTGCTTCTCATCGTTAATCATCGCAGTGATGCCTTCACGATAGGCTTCGATGGCTTCTTTTAGCCGACGGCCCTTGCCCACACCCGGAGCGAGCATCACGTGGGTTGCAGCTTCAAGATTGTCGCGTCCCTCTATGTTGTTCAAGTCGGCATCGTTCCCATCAGCCTCGCGCACAATCTCCCATTTCAGATTCTCTGCCAGTGTGTAGAGAGAATCTGACATCTTGCGCACTTTCTGAGCCTTCTCATACCACTGACGGGTCTTCTCCGGATTCTGCTTCATTGCAGCCTCCATCTCTTTATAGATGGCTTCATTTTGAGTGGTCGAATTGACCTTGGTGCGATTCAAGCCTTCATCCACGAGCGAAAAGCCTTCGAGCACATCAGACGACACGTTGAGTGCCAACATAGCCATCAGCACAACGTACATCAGATTGATCATCTTTTGCCGCGGAGAGAGTTTCTTTCGTATCATGATATCTTCATTTTCAATGCTTCAACCATCTTGGCATAAACTTCGTTGAGTTCTTGCAACTGGACAGCAAGTTTCTTGGTCTGGTCATTCACTTCGTCAATGGTAGCCGACTGCGTGCCCACACTCTTCAACTGCATTTCGTAGAAGCGGTTGATGCCTGTGAGCGTGCGGTTCATGTTCTCCATCTCTTCTGAGTCGCGAGTGAGGCGGGCACTCTGTTCTGCCACTTTCTTCAGTGTGTCGGTTAGTTCTGCCAGTTGCTCCACGTATGCCTTCGTTGCCTCCTGCATCTCAGGTGCCATACCTTGGAATTGCGCTGAATTGAATACTGGAGCTGAAGAAATATTTTCAGCTAATGCTGCTGCATCCACAGGTTCTCCCGTGCCTACAGAGCCAGCCCCTCCACCATTGATGACAATCGTACCACCACTCGGCACTCCTCCCCCTACAACAACGGTGCCGCTACTTGCAGGGACGTGTGCTGCCACATTAGCGGCATTGGCCAAGGCGGCTGCCGTTTCTTCCGAAAGTGACGCATTTACTTGTGCCGCTATGGTTGCATTTTCTACAGCTTCTTCAGCCAATTCACGAGCATCCATACTCTCCTGAGGTTCAAAACCTGCCAGGAAGAACACGATGACCTCTGTTCCCATACCCAAGAAAAGCATGATGTCAGCCCCTGCAATGTGGGTGAGTTTGAAGAGCGCACCTGCAATCACGACGGATGCACCCCAACTGTATGCATAGTTCAAGAATGTTTGGCCCCTCTTTGTTCTGAGCCACTTCTGAATGCCTGTATATTGTGTTGCCATAAAGCTTCCTCCCCGCCTCCCCGATGGGAGGAGTAGAATGTTTGTGGGGAAAAATCTACTTATTGTTTCTTGACTTTTTTTATTGTTTTAAATACCCCCATTCTCGTAAGGAGGATGAAGGGAATGTCAACTACTTTTTCACTTTCGTTGCCGTGCCCACTTGCGACCTCACACAACGGAAGCCGATAAAGGAACGTCCTACATTCTGATACTCATAGGAACGCCAAGCACTTTTGATGAAACTCTCCGGGTCTTTCCATGACCCTCCCCTCACACTTTTCTTTTTCAGTGCGTAAGGATCTTCTTTTGCTGCATTGTAGGTGAGTGTTGGGTTCATGTCACTCATGGACAGCACACCAGCCTCTGTATAGACAGTGCTTGTCCACTCAGCTACATTACCCGCCATGTCGTACAACCCATTGGAATTGGCACTGTAAATGCCCGTTCGGGAAGTGATGAGATTCCCATCCTTCGTATAGTTGCCTCGGTCGGGCTTGAAGTTGGCGTAGTAGCAACCTTTGTCGCTTGCCACCCCTTCTTGCAACCAAGGCAGTTCGTTGCCATCCTTGCCACGAGCTGCAAATTCCCATTCGGCTTCGGTGGGCAGACGATAACGCTGCACAAACTTAGCTTGAGGGCCTAACCCCTTCAGAAGGAAGTCTGTGCGCCAGTTACAGAAAGCATTGGCCTGTTCCCAATTCACACCCACTACAGGGTATTCGTTGAAATTGCTATGGGTAAAATACAGACGCATATACACCTCGTTCTCTGCATTCTGGAAATCATTTATCCAGCAGGTGGTATCGGGATACACGTTCACGATGTAAGTGTTGACAAAATCCCACATGCTGCTCAGAGGACGTGTGAGCGTTTCGCGGTGAATAACGCCATCATCATCTACGTATGCAGTATCTTTCGAAATCATCACTTCTTCGTTGGGGTCGTTCTCAAAGTCTGTGTTCAAATTGCGCTCGTCCAAAGGCGAAGCACCAAAACCGCGATCACCACCATTCTTCAGACGATACTTTCGTTTGGCAGCCATCACGTAGTCAAACACCTCGTAACGATAGTTCAACTGACTGGCATCGAGCATCTTCTCCCCCGTCACAGGGTGGGTGATATAGACACTTTCCATCGCCCGCTGCTGGTCTTCATCAGGATTACGTGGTAAGGCTTTGTTCCAGTTCAGATGGGGAGTGACGGGCTCGCCATACTTGTCTTCCTCAATTTTGTACGATTCGTCACCACCGTATGCAGGGTCGGCCAGGCGTTCACGAATGATGGAGTCGCGCACCCAATACACAAACTGACGATACATGGAATTTGTCACCTCTTTCTCGTCCATCCAGAAAGCATCCACACTGATGTCTCTCGTGGGCACATCCTTGCCCCACAGGCTATCAGTCTTGTCGGTTCCCATCTTCAGGCTACCGCGCTTCACCAGCACCATGCCATATGGAGCTGGCTCTGCCATTGAAGTGCCACTGATACCTGTCACCTCGCCACCTGACGCATTCGAGTTACCTTTGGTGGAAAAGCAAGAAGCGACCATCCAGGCGAAAACCAGCGTACCTATAGCAAAAACAATTTTCTTCATTTTTATATTGATACTTTAACTTTAACGCAAACTTTTTGTTCGAGATTCTTTATAGCCATCTTACACTCTGGTGCTTGTTTCGTCCCTTCTTAAACAGATCCAAATCTGTCTGATAGCTCAGAACCACCTCATGACTACCATGAATCAGCCCCACACCATTGGTGTACAACTGGTAGCTATACCCCAAACTGATGCCGTGAAACACACCGCCAAGCAACAACGAAACCGATGTGCCAGGACTATAATTCACCCCACCGTAAAATTTCTTTTCATCACGCTCATAGGTCACTTTACACTGCACATCCTCACGCCATGCATCGAAATCTGTCTGAAGCAGAAATGACGGTTGTAAAGATAGTAACGAATTTTTGAATTTAATATTGCCTCCACCCATCAAATAATACATTCTCGCAATCTTCACTTCGTTCGTCTGCCCCAGCAGAATCGTAGGAGCCAACAAATGCTGAGCAGACACTCCTAACCATGCTTTGGGATGATAGAAATACAGGCCTGCGCCCACATCAATCTTGTTCCCATTCTGCTGCGAGGAGGGGAAGGCGGGGTCGCTATTGTCTTCCAGTTCCAGCTTTCCCTTCTCGCCTTTAGCCGTCAACATGCCTCCCACCACCCCGATGGCCAAACGGGCTTTTTTGCCTAACTTCATGTTGTAAGCATACTTCAGGCTTATTTTCGTGGAGGAAAACACCCCACCATTGTCGCTCAGAAAACTCACTCCCATGCCGTGCCGTGCACTCAAGAAGAACACAGGCAAATCGCCCCCCACATACAGGGTTGCCGGTGCATCGTCGTACCCTGCCATTTGCATTGCATAGGCAGCTGCCACATTCAGTTTTCCGTCCGTTCCAGCCACAGCAGGATTATAAAACGATTTTAGGGCTGTGAAGTCCGAGAACTGCACATCCCACTGTGCTCTCACGGAGGTCAATACAACCAGCCAGAGAGTCATCAACACAGAAAATCGTCTATTCATCACTTATAAATAACTCCATTTCGTGCCATTTATTGTGCAATGTCCCATTTTTTTAGCCCTCTCTCAGTCCTTCTCTCTTGTAGAATTCGTGTGATTCGGGTGATTGGCTACGCCGAGCTAAAAGGTTCGTGAGATTGGCTACGTCGAGCTGAAGGTTCGTGTGACTCGTGTTCGTTAAAAAACTCCATGTTATTCGTGGTCGAAAAAGAAAAGACTACCCAACCCCTTGCCTAAGGCTTGGGAAAGATGGATGTGAGCCATTAAAAATGCCTGTGCCTTGCCATTAGCTTGATTCAGTTCATTAATGCGTCAAAACACGTTCATTAATGAAAATCGTCCAATTCATTAATGAAAATCATCGAAT
>CADAPC010000051.1:16422-35726 GCA_902789725.1 uncultured Bacteroidales bacterium | reverse complement strand
CTCTTTCTTGTCTCACCCGTTGGTTGCCTCGCTTCCGGAGTCCCGGGCAATCCCCTGGGGGATTTCCGTCCGTCGCTTGGTCACCTGTCTGACGGCATCACTATAGAGGAAACCGTCGAAAATTGCCTGTTACTATGAGAAACAAGCATGTTTTGCAAGGTGTTGATTATTAGTTTGTTGAAAATTGACTACTTGCTCAAAAAAAAGAAAACTCGTTAAGGAGCTACATTCATTTATTTAAAATAGGTAATTGCCTATTTGTAGGTCAAAAATGAAGAGAATCCTGCTGATTTATCTAAATTTCAATTAAATCAGAACAAATTTATTCTTTTTTTGATGTCCATTTCATAAATAATTCTTACCTTTGCAACCAAAATTCGCCGGTTACTCATAGTAACCGGCGAATTTTTTATGTATGTTCTTGATAATCCGTATGTTTATCTCGTCTATTTTGCTGCTATCGAAGGATTTAAGATAGAATCGTGTAGTGTCTAAAGAGCCATGTCCGAGTCTTTCCTTGATGCATGATTCAGGCATTCCGCCGTGATAGACCATGCAAGCCCAGATGTGGCGTGGGGCGTAGGAAGAGAGGGGTGTCTTTAGATGCAGCATGAGTGAGATTTGTCTCAGACGGTGGTTGTATTTACGTAACGCTTTGTTGTACTGCTTGTACGCCTCTTTGACAGAGGTTTCTGTGAGGACGGGAAAGAGGTAGTACCCATTGTTTGCATAGCGGTCGATGATTATTTGCATTTGGGGCAAGATTTTCATTTCGATGTGAGCACCTGTCTTTTGTCGGTCGTAGCATAGTTTTCCGTCCTGAATGTTTTTGTGGGTGAGGTGGGCGAAATCCACGAAAGGGAGTCCGCTGGCATAGAAGCAGAACAGAAAGGCATCGCGTGCAAATGTCATGTTTTCCACCATTTTAGCAAAAGACTTTCGTTTGCTCTTTTTGCCCATGGCGATGAGTGCTTGTGGAATGTTAAGCTCTTCCAGCAGTAAAATGACATTTGATTCGGATGTTCTTGGGTGGGTGGAGATGCTATTGGTGTGCACATGTTCAAATGGGTTCTCCTCGGGAATGGGGAGCAGTTTGACTTTTACGGCCTTGTTGTAGGCAGAGCGGAGATTCCGCAGGTGGAAAGCCACAGAGTTTTGACTTTTGTCGCTGGTCTTCAGCCATTCTGTGTAACAGGCCACTTCTGCCCCATCCACTTGATGGAGCGGTATGTCCTTTTTGTTCCGACTTTTCAGGTAGGACTGTAGATTGGACAGTGTGCGAGAGTAGTTTCCAGCAGTTCCTAAACAGTTTTGTTTGTTGTAGCCTTCCGAGATTAAGGCCATCCATGTCAGTAGGGTCATAGGTTGAAGACCCATTTGTTGATTGGGTTGTTGTAATGTTTTCATATTGATAAAAATTATTTAGTTCCGTAGAACTGGTTAAAAATCAATTTGTTGTGTACGGAGTCTTGATGCTTTTCATTGGGGTTGCTTTGCGAGAACCTTTAGCTCGACGGAGTCAAATCTTTGGCTTGATGGCGGCAATGGGCGAATGCTATGAGCAATCATTAGAAAAGGGTCGAGATTGCGAAAACGAACGCAATTTCGGCCCTTATCTGATGGCTGTTAATGAACAAAAGGGGGATTCACCTGATGTTTCGGCGAATTTTGGTGAGGTACTGTTGCATGTGTTCCTCGTCTCGTGTGTCGATGATTTCAATGATTTCCTTCATTTCCTGTCGGATTTGCTCCACCTGTCCTTTTGTGTAGGGATTGAAGAGGATTTCGCGGAGGAGGGTGTCATCTTCAGAAAGAACCCCTTTGGCAATCTTCATGTGTCGCTTGAAGGTGGTGCCAGGTGCATCCTGGTGCTTCATCACCGCTGCGAAGGCGAAGGTGGAGATGAAAGGGATGGAGAGGGAGTAGGCAACGGTTTGATCGTGCTCCTCGAAAGTGTATTCGAAGATGTTGAGCCCTAACCGTGAGTAGAGATCCTTGAAGAAACAACGGCCCATGTAGTCGCCCTCGTTGATGATGATGGCATTTTCGTCGCTCAGTTTTCCGAGGTTCGCGAAAGTGGGTCCGAACATGGGGTGTGTGCTCACGTAGTGGAAGCCGCTCTGTTCGTAATATTCCTTGAACCCCGTTTTGACGGACGAAATGTCGCTGAGGATGCATGACTTGGGCAGCAGAGGAGTGACTTGGTCGAAGACCTTCAGCGTGTATTTGAGGCTGACGGCATTGATGACCAGTTCAGGCTCAAAATTTTTGATTTCCTCTAAAGAAGTGAAGCGTTGGGTGTTGTACATGAAACGGAGACGTTTGGGGTCGATGTCATAGACTGCCACCTCGTGGTCGAAGGAAAGCAGGTCGGTGAAGAACGACCCCATCTTGCCTGCTCCTAAAATGAGAATTTTCATGAGACTTACATTATTTGTTGTTGAGCACTTTCATTTGCTGGTTGACAGACTCTTCGTGTATGGCTTCGAAGATTTTCTTAATGCACTCAGGGTCGATGCCCATGAGGGAGCCTTGCGCGCCTCGCTTTTCGAGAATCTCGGTGTAACGGGCGGTCTGGAGGATGGTCATGCCGTGTTCCTTTTTGTATTGTCCGATTTCGCGGCTGATGCGCATACGTTTAGCCAGCACTTCGATGATGTTGTTGTCTATCTCGTCAATCTGTTTGCGGAGAGCGGTGATGTTCTCGGTGGTTTGCGTTTCGGCACGAATGACGAGGATGGAGAGGATGTAGTCCAGAATGTCGGGGGTGACTTGCTGGCTGGCGTCGCTCCAGGCCTGGTCGGGGTTGCAGTGGCTTTCCACAATCAGTCCGTCCATGCCGAGGTCCATCGCCTGTTGGCAGAGTGGTGCGATGAGGTCGCGTCGTCCTCCGATGTGGCTGGGGTCGCACACCATGGGGATGTTGGGGATGCGTCGTTTCAGTTCGATGGGAATTTGCCACATGGGGAGGTTGCGGTAGATTTTCTTGTCGTAGGAGGAAAAGCCGCGATGGATGGCCGCCATGCGCTTGATGCCAGCCCCGTTGATGCGTTGCAAGGCACCAATCCACAGTTCGAGGTCGGGGTTGACAGGATTTTTCACAAACACGGGCACATCCACTCCCTTCAGACTGTCGGCCAGGGCCTGAACTGCGAAGGGGTTGGCCGTGGTGCGTGCTCCCACCCAAAGAATGTCGATGCCGTACTTCAGGCAGAGTTCCACATGTTCGGGTGTAGCCACTTCGGTGGCGGTGAGCATGCCCGTTTCTTCCTTCACCTGTTTCATCCAGGGGAGTGCCTTTTCGCCGTTTCCTTCAAAACCGCCGGGTTTGGTGCGGGGTTTCCAGACTCCAGCACGAAACATGTGGCATCCTTTTTCTGCCAGCTGGCGGGCGGTTGTCATCACTTGCTCTTCGGTCTCGGCAGAGCATGGGCCGGCAATGACGAACGGACGTTCGTTGTCGCTTGGCAGACCTAATTTTTGTAATTCGAGTTCCACGATGTTTGAAAGTTAAAAAAATTAATATGTTTTAGGTATGTTCTAATAATTACTAAATCTGAGATGATTATCTTCCATTGTTTTTGTTGCTTTTGGGCATCTTTTGGCATCATCCCTTGGGCCATAGCTCGCTATGCCCCTGCGGTCTTGCACCAAAATCTACTCCAAAATCAACTAAAAACAATTGAAAGCTAATTTTTAGAACATACCTTTATATAAACACGAATTGCCATGAATTAATCTATAAACTATTTTTGTTTACCTACTTATTTTTTAATTCTTGTATCCTTTGCAGAGCGAGTTTCATCTTTTCGTCCTTGGCGCAGAGGGAGATGCGGATGTAGCGCTTGCCGTTGGAGCCAAAGATGAAGCCAGGGGTGATGAATACACGAGCCTGGTGCAGCACCTGCTCGGTCAGATCCTCTACATTGGCGATGTGGTCGGGGATGCGTCCCCAGAGGAACATGCCCTGCTGAGAGGGGTCGAAGGTGCAACCGAGGGTGGTCATGATTTCTTCGGCTATCTTGCGTCGGGAAGCGTAGGTTTCGATGTTGGCGTGGGTGTGCCACGCTTCGCTGTTTTCGTATGCTTGGGCTGCTGCCAGCTGGAGAGGACGGAATGTGCCTGAGTCGATGTTGCTCTTGATTTTCAGAATCCACTGTACGAAGGTGCTGTTAGTGGCCAGCATGCCCACACGCCATCCGGGCATGTTGTGACTCTTGGACATGGAATTGAACTCGATGCAGCATTCCTTGGCTCCTGGGACTTGCAGGATGCTGAGGTGCTCGTCGCGGTTGAGAATGAAGGAATAGGGGTTGTCGTTCACCACAACGATGTTGTGCTTTTGCGCGAAAGCTACCAGGCGCTCGTAGAGTTGTCGGGTGGCTCTTCCGCCAGTGGGCATGTTGGGGTAGTTTGTCCACATCAGCTTCACGCCTGACAGGTCCATTGCTTCTAACTGTTCGAAGTCGGGTTGCCAGCCACGACTTTCCAAGAGGTTGTAGTTCACAATTTCCTGTCCCAGAATTTTGCTGAGTGAGGTGTAGGTGGGGTAACCGGGGTTGGGCACCAGGACCTTGTCGCCCGGATTGCAGAGCGCGAGGGTGACATGCAGGATGCCCTCCTTGCTGCCGATGAGCGGCTGAATTTCGGTGGCGGGATTGAGTTCCACTCCGTACCAACGCTGGTAGAAATTCGCCATCGCCTTGCGGAGTTCTGGTATGCCGACTGTGGGCTGATAGCCGTGTGCATCGGCTTTTTGAGCGTTTTCGCACAGCACTTTAATGGTTTCCTCACTGGGTGGCATGTCAGGCGAACCGATGGCTAAGGAGATGATGTCCTTCCCTTCGGCATTGAGTTTGGCCACTTCTTTTAGTTTTCTCGAAAAGTAGTACTCGCTCACGAGTGCGAGTCTGTCAGCTGGTTGTATCATGAAGACCCTTCCCCCGCCTCCCCATGCAGGGGAGGAGTAGAATGTTGGTGGGGGAGATTCTACTGTTTGGTTACTATTTTATTCTACTTTACAAATACTTCATTTGAGGTTGTGGGTGTCGCTTTGCGACAGAATTTGTACAAAGTCATTTCAAAATCTTGGAAAAAGGATTTGTTTGATTCCTTTCTTTCTCGGAGTGGGTTAGGGAAGCGTTTCCTTCCCTTCCTTGTATTCGCCCAAGACCTTCAGTTGCTTGGTCAGGGGACGGACGGCATCGATGCTTTGTCGGTAGCGAGTGTAGTCATTGTACATCACGTCTATGTAGAACATGTATTCCCACTCTCGTCCGATGATGGGGAGTGACTGTATTTTTGTGAGGTTGATTTTGTAGAACGAGAAGATGCTCAGCACTTGCGAGAGTGAGCCTTCGCTGTGTGGCAAGCTGAACACGATGCTCGCTTTGTTCGACTTTTTCGGGTCGCTCAGATCCTCAGCCATCCAGGGGTCAGCCAGCACCAGGAATCGGGTGAAGTTATGCTTGTTGGTTTCGATACCCTCTTCAAGAATCTTCATCCCATAGAGTGGGGCGGCATATTTTGAGCAGATGGCAGCGTGGCCTCTCAGTTGATGTTGGCTGATGTTCTTTGCCGAACCAGCCGTGTCGTCCGTTTCCACAATCTTCATGTTGGGATGCTGCTTGAGGAAGTTGCGGCACTGCATGAGAGCCACGGGGTGGGAGTTCACTTCGGTGATGTCGGTCCAGTTATCTTCGGGCAGACACATGATGCTGTGTGAGATGCGCAACTTGTGTTCGCCCACAATCTGCATGCCGCTGTCGCGCAGCAGCTCGTAGTTGTGTAACAATGAACCGGCAATAGTGTTCTCAATGGCCACCATGCCAATCACGTTGGAGTCTTTCTTCATCTCGTCGAACACTTTCTCGAACGTGTCGCAGCAGAGAAGCTCGATGTCCTCGCCCTCAAAGTAGTAATGGCTTGCAGCATCGTGGTAACTGCCAATTTCTCCTTGTATTGCAATTTTTCTCATATATAATATATATGTATATGTAAAAGCCCCACTCAAAGGAGCGGGGCTATATGGTTTCAAACTTGTTGTTCGTTGTTTGTTTTTTGTTGTTCAGTTGAACACATAACTTCCCGCTCTTACTCTTGGCTAAAGTAAAAGTAAAAATAAAAGTATGTGCCGTAGAACGATGTCATTTTCTTTTTGAGTTTTATTTTGCTGCAAAAGTACACATTCTTGTTGAAACCACCAACATAATGTTGAAAAAAATGTGGAATCGGTTGAAAAAATCTTCTTATCGGTGCGAAAGTTCGTCAAAAAGTCACTTTTTTCTCTTGGCATCGTCGATGACAATATCCAAAATGGCATCGACCATCACGCTGGGCAGCACGAAGCGCGGGTCGGTGGACGGTTGGCTGATGGAATCGAGAAAATGAGGGAGTTCCTTCCGATAGACCTCCTTCATGTGTTGGTTGTCGGTGTCGGTGTTGGAGCAGGAGTAGGTGATGTTGGCCAGCCGGTCGCAGAGTTTCACGAAGGGTGCGTATGGTGTTTCGCGAATGCCTTGATAGTATTTTTCTCCCGCGCGCTCAGATCTTGTTCTGCCTTTGTCGTTGGTGAGGGCATAGACAATTTCAGCTGCCATATAAGCTTGTTGTTCGTTCATCCACTTTCGGGCTATTTTGCAGACATCGTTGTAGGTTTGGCGAGCATCTTCGATGCTGTCGTGAAAGTAGGCTCCGAAAAAGAGGGGTAGCAGATCTTGCTCCTCGACACAAACCAGATGTCCGTATCGGAAGACTGATGCAGTGACCATGTCGAGGTGGAAGCTGTAGGGATGCACCCCTCCGTAGGTTTGATTCACATGTTGGTGCAATTGGTGCGCGGTGTTTTTGATTTCTTCCAATTCTGTAGCATACTTGCTAATCAGGTCTTGAAACAATTTTTCGGTCATGATGCTTTTTTCAAAAAAGATTTGTTTTTGCAAATGTACGTGAAAAGATTGAGATGCCCAAATTTTGATTGGTTTTTATGAAAGGAATAGGGCATCAAAGTAGAAATAGGGGATGCATTCTTTCTTTCTGTCATGAAGGAGAAAGAAAAAATATGGAAATAGTTTGTCTTTTTATGAAATTGTTGTACATTTGTATTCGATTTCAAAAAATACATTTATCTATTCCTAAACCTATGAGGAAATTTTTAACTTTTATGCTGGCACTGGGTGCATACACAGCAGCGCATGCCATCACCCACATTGTTTTGGTGAGAGACACTCGCTACCAGACGGTGACGGGTTTTGGTGCAGCGTGTTGCGATGGAGCGATGCAGCCCTACGGCACAGACACGCAGCCTGTGAGGTTGCTTTATGGACCGACATCAGCCATCGGTCTGAACATTATGCGCATGGAGATTTCTCCCAGTTTCCAAGGGGAAGGATGGGGCAACTACAACTGGAACGGTTCCTTACCTTCGGCCAAGATTGTCAAGCAGCGCGGTGGCATTGTGTTTGGCACACCTTGGTCTCCTCCAGGCGAGTACAAGACCAATGGAACCGCTCAGGGTGGCAACAGCGACAGTCAGGGCCGGAAACGCGGTGAGCTGCGCAAAGACTGCTATGAGAAGTTCTTCCCTTGGCTCAATACCTTCCTTGCCTGGATGAAAAAGAATGGTGTGAAAGTGGATGCGGTGTCCATTCAGAACGAACCCGACTGGTGGGTAGATTACTCAGGCTGTCTTTACACCCCTGAGCAACAAGTTACGCTGGTGAAGAATTATGCCCACATGCTCGACAGAGAGAAATATAAAGGTGTGCGCCTGATCAGTGCCGAGCCGTTAGGCTTCACTCAGAATTATTCCGATGCACTGATGCGAGACCCTGTGGCCCGTGAGCAGATTGACATTGTGGCAGGTCACCTCTATGGACATGCTCCTTTGGACAAAGGAAACATGAAAGATGCCGCAGTTTTGGCCACGAAGTATGGGAAGGAAGTTTGGATGACGGAGCATTCGGTGTCGGACAATCTGGACCATCTTCCAGAATGGTCTGACCAACTGTACTTCGCCAAGGAACTGAACGAGTGCATGCTTGCAGGTTGTACAGGCTATATATATTGGTACATGCGTGCGCATTGGGCTTTTGTGGGTACGGGAGAAACAAAATATGGTGCAGACAATAAGAGGAACAAGCTGCTGCCTCGTGCCTACGTGTTGTCTCACTTCGCGAAGCATGTGACAGGCTCCACACGATTAGACACGAAGGCATCGTTCACCACCAGTACCAACTCGCCCCTTGAGACATCGGCTTACATAAAAGGTGACTCCGTGATTGTGATGGCCATCAATTCCACAACGACCAATCACGATTTGAAAGTCAGGTTGCCTTATTATGTAAAGAGCGGTACGCACATACTGTCAACGGGTAATGAGAAAGAGAATCTTTGTCAGGAGACAGCTGTCAGCATTGAAGAGCCTGCAACGGAAGTGCTGGTGAGTATGCCGGCTAACAGCTTTAGCACTTACATCTTTATGATAGACCACGATGCTGCGGCTGTTGAAGATTTGAGGGTGTCTGATAACGTAGGTGAGAAAGTGTATTATGACTTGCAGGGACGTCGGATAGACAATCCACGTGGGTTGTGCATAGAAAGAAGTGCGAATGGTACATCCAGAAAAGTTTACGTGAACGGACGATAAGAAAATGAAAAAAGAGGGGAATGCCCCTCTTTTTTGTGTTATGGTGCAACCCTTCGTCCGCAGGAATTGCAGAATTTAGCTCTTGGTGGAAGTGCTTTTCCGCAATAGGTGCAGAAATTAGGTGTCTTGGGTGTGGTTGATTCCTTGGGAGGAACGATTTGGAAATCAGCAGGAACGGAGGGAGCGGCAGGCCATGTTTGTTCGCTGTTTGCAGCTTGAGGAACGAGTCGCATTTCGGAAGGTTGGGGAAGGGTGGGTGAACCAGCTTCTTCTTCCACATCTTGAAGGTCCAGCTCTTCCAATTCTACGAAATTGTCGTTTTCGGGTGTGGGGTTTTTCAGTTCTGCAAGAATCTGTGCCAACGCCCTTTCGCGGTTCTCGTACCAGTCGATGGAATAGACACGCATGATGTGCCAGTTGAGCATTTTCAAGACGGAGGGCTGGACAATTTCTCGGTCGCGTGTGGTCTTGGTTTCATAATAGTTGCGTCCATCACACAAAATGCCCAAGATGTAAGTGTTGGGGTGTTCCGGTTCGGCGATGGCAATGTCCACCTTGAAATTCGACCTGCCCACAGCCCGTTCCGTCAGATAACCTTGGGCTTCGAGTGCGGCGCAAATTTGGTTGACCATCACGTTGGTTTCAGGGGTGTGGGTGGTGCTGGACTGCAAGGGCAGAATACCTGTTTCGGCAAATTCGAGGAAACCTTTGAGTCCTTCCACTCCCCGGGCTTGCGAACGCTTGAGGTCGATTTGATTGGCTCGCAGGGTGGAGAAGACAATCATTTCGTAGCGGGCACGTGATACAGCCACGTTGAGGCGTCGTTCGCCCCCATTGTTGTTGAGAGGCCCGAAATTCATCGACACCTTTCCATCCTTGTCGGCACCATAGCCAACGGAGAAAAGGATGATGTCGCGCTCGTCGCCTTGCACATTCTCCAAATTCTTTACGAAGATGGGTTCGGGGCAGTTGTAAGCAGCGTCTTTTAGGTCGGGGTGTTTGTCGAGTGCTTCGAGCAAATCATCTTCGATGCGGTCGCCCTGTACTTTGCTGAAGGACACGACACCGATACTGTAGCGGCGCAGCTCTGGGTCGGAGAGGCGCCGGATGATTTCGTTGACGATGACTTTCGATTCTTCCGGGTTGCTGCGGGTGTGCCCCTTGTCATAGACACCGTCCACTTGTACCAATCGTACCTTGGCCACATGGTCGTCGATGGAGGGGAAGGTGAGCAGGTTGTTGCCGTAATACTGCGAATTGCTGAAGGCAATTAGGCTTTCGTGCTTGCTTCGATAGTGCCAGTTGAGCTGGTGCTCGCTGAGGGAGAGGGTGATGCAGTCGTCGAGAATACTCTCCATATCGTCGATGTCGGCTTCGTCTTCATCCACTTGGGTGGTGGCGAAGAAGCTGGTGGGTGGCATTTGTTTGGAGTCGCCCACCACCACCAATGCTTTGCCGCGCGCAATGGCTCCGACCGCTTCGCTTGTGGGCATCTGTGATGCTTCGTCGAAGATGACAAGGTCGAACTTGTCGGCACTCAGGTCAAGATACTGAGCTACAGAAATAGGGCTCATGAGCATGCATGGGCACAGGGTGGGCAGGAGGGTGGGGATGCCATCGAGGATGGTGCGGATGGAGTTCCCGCGTCCACCGTTGGCGATGTTGCGCTTTAGGAAACTGATTTCGCTGTTTTCGGCCTTTGCCGATGGAATGCGTGAAGCCAGTTTGCATAGCAATTCCTGTTTGCTCAATTCCTGGAAGATTTTGGTGTCGTGCTTATATTTTTCGATTTGCTGACGGAACTTCAGTCCATTGAACATGCGCAACTGTGCATTGCTGTCGATGGTTGTTTGGATGAGTAAGTGGTAGATTCCCTTCAAGTAGCCATTCATGACCAACAGAGGCGAACGGCCTTCCTCCAGCTGGCTCACAACGGGCTGCAGCCCCATCGTCAAGAGAGTCTGTTTCTGATCAACCCAAAGATACCAGTCCTTCATCATCGTTTCGTGAGAAAGCCAAAGGTCTGTTTTCTGTGTCAAGAGGGTGTAGTCGATGGGGAGAGAGGTCAATGTGTTGATTTCGGCAACGATGTCGCACAGCTGAGCGTAGGCATTGATGAGCGTTTCGGCCTTGTGGACAAACTCTTGCTGGTTGGCTCGTGGTAGGTTGTCAAAAGCCTGTTGGCGGTCTCCATGACTGAAGCCGTGCGAGCTGCCGTAGGCAATCAGTGTGTCCTCTTGCATGTCGAGTTCTTTCTGCTGCAGTTGGAAAACATCGATTTGATGGAGCAGGTCATCGACTCCCGATTCAAACACATTTCCGTAGCGTGTGAGTGACTGGAGGAATTTTTTCTTGGCAAAAAAGCGGGGCAGGAACCATTTGCTTTTTATTTCGTCCCATTCTTGTTGAAAAGCCTTGACGTTCAGCTTCAGAATGTCCTCGTGGTAAGAAGCCGTCAATGTGTCGCGCAGGCTGTTGTGTTCGCGAACCAGTGCCTCGCGCTTGACAAACAAACGGAGCCATTCCATATTGTCCGTTTCCTTCACTCCCTCGGGCGCGTCGGTTGTTGGCTGGACGCTGATGGCCGCCCACAAGTTGCTGTCCATCGTCCGTTTTGAGGCATAGCCCTGCTGAAATGTTCGCAGCAGACTGAAGAGTTGCTCGATGGACGCTTGTCGGTTGTCGGCCGGTTCCAATCCGTAGAGCGGATGTTGGCAAGGAGTGCCGATGATGGCAAGCACCGCATGGAGTTCGGGCACCAGCCCTTTGCATTGGTCAATGAAACTTGTGGTGATGCTGCTGCATGCAGGCAAGCCCTCGTTGATTTCCTCCTCGGTGAGAGAGAGATAACGTGAGATGCACTCGTAGAGGCTCAGTCCGCTGCTGCCCTTTTTATGGAGAGCTTCCATGTAGCTGATGAGTGCTTTGCGCTCTTGGAAGAGTTCGTCGGATTTTCGAGCAAAGGCGGCGGGTGATTTGGTCTTGGTGATTTTCAGCACCTGGTCCATTTGCTCGAGGAAATGTTTCTTGGTGGCTTTGTTTGAATGGAGTTCCAGACAATAAGGTGCCAAACCAATCTTCTGCAAACGAGACTGCACGACAGAGAGTGCAGCCATTTTCTCGGCTACAAAAAGTATGCGTTTCCCTTGATAGAGCGCATTGGCAATCATGTTGGTGATGGTTTGCGACTTGCCGGTTCCTGGAGGCCCATGCAGGATGAAACTGCGACCTCGCCCAGACTCTACAATCGCTTCCATTTGCGAGCTATCGACATCGAGTGGAATGGAAAAGTCCATGGGGGAGTTTTCTTTGTCGATACTTCTTGCATCTACAGTTTCCTCAGCACTTCCTTGGTGGTCGCAACCGTCAATGAGCGATGCCACAATGACATTTTCTTTCAGCTTGTCGGCATTGCTATGTATATCGTTCCACATCACGAACTTGTTGAAAGAGAAGAGTCCCAGCATGGATTCCTCAATCACGTTCCAGCGCTTTTGGCTGATGATGGCTTGTCGGAAATAGGTGAAGATGAGTTTCACGTCCACACCGCATCCATCCTTAGGCAAGACCTGGAGGCAGTCGAGGTTGATGTCGAAATTCTGTTTGAGCAGTTCCACCAGCGTGATGTTGAGGATGATGTCTTCATCGCGCTTGCGGATGACATAATTGTTGGAACTCTTTCGCACAATATCTACAGGCAGGAGCAACAACGGGGCGTAGCGTGGTTGCTGGCTTTTGTCCGTCTCGTACCATTTCAGCATGCCCAATGTGAGGAAAAGACTGTTGGCACCATTCTCTTCCAGTGAAGTGCGTGCAGTGCGATGCACATATTTTAGGGTGGTCAGCAGTTCCGTCTCTGTGAGGTAAGACGCTATTTTGTGGTCGTTGATGAGTTCGGCAATGTAGGTGTGATATTCCGTAGCCTGCTGGCTGGAATCGTACAGACCGTCTTCGTTCGGTTCTATTTTTTTGCCTGGCGCTGGAATGATGTGATAGTCTTCGCTCTGTTGGATGTGGTCTTCCAGATTGCTGATTTCGAAAGAAATGAAGGGCACCACCTTCCTGCCTAAGCGCATGTTGAGCAAGTTGTTGCGCAGGGAAAAGTCGAGCAGTTTGCGTTCCCACAGTGTTTGCTTGGTCATGGGTGTGTTGCTCTCTTCCAACCGCAAGTCGAAATGGTTGAGCACTTTCACTTTTTCCGTTCCTTGCTGATGCTCTAAACCCTCAGTTTCGAAGCTCCAGGCTCCGTCTTTCATGATGCGCTGCGGCATGGGCCGAATATGGGCAAGACGGCAACGATGTATGTCGATGAAAAAGAGGAACTCTTTCTCGTCGGTAAGACTTTTCATTGCTGCTTTAACAGCGTCCTCGAATCCCACAGGTGCCGACGAGGTGATGAGCGTGGATTCGAGCAGAACCAGATTGTGCATGCCGTCGGCCGTTTCTTTCAGCAGGTAACTGGCGTCGTCGCATACCATCTGAGGAAACACTTTAGGCATGAGCCAGGCTCCGACCATAGCATGTCCTTTTAACAGTAAGATGATGGGCTGGATGCCCACCGACTCTAAGCATGAGGCCACGAGCAGAGTGATGTCGATGCAATTGCCTATCTTTTCGGTGAGCACTTTGTCTGCCAAGCGGATGCGTTGACCCGTCTCCTCGAAACTGGCTGGAGCACTGCTGTAGATGATGCCTTCGTTGCGTAGGGCTTCGTACAATGCCGCAACCTGTGCACGCACGCGATTGCGGTCTTGCGTTTGATATTCGTCAAAGGCCGACGAGCCTGTCCACTGCTCCAGGTAGTCGGCTGCTTTCAACGTCACCCTGGCCAACATAGGGTTGTTGGGCACCACGAATGCAGCCAGGTGTTCAGGCAGCACCCCCGCTCCTGCCCACTCGTCATACGCCAGCAATGTGATGGGCATTTCCTCTTCGGAGAGAAGTTGGCCTGCTTCCTCCACCCGCAGCACAAAAGTAGTGTTCACCGCTTCGGTGGTTTCGCTGAGCAGCTTGATGTCGGGCTGAATGACAAGGTCGTTGACCTGTATGGACTGTCCTTGCCTAAGCTGATCGATTCTGGCACACGCTTCCTTGATATACTGTCCGCTCACGCTGACGGCTATGTCGTGCCAATCTCGTTCGTCGTTGTTCCTGATGACCAATCCGCTACAAGTTTGTATGCCACTATTCATCATCGAATAGTTCACACAAGGCAAATAATTGATGTCCACTCCAATCTTCAACTTGTCATTCTTCATGTTAAATCTTCTATATGATATTTATACAAACTTTCAAAGGAGAGATGGGGTTATCTCTCCAAGAAAGTTTGCAAAAATACGAATAAAAATTCACATTCTTAATGACTTAGCGCAAAAAAAGGTCATCAAGTTGCTAAATCGTGCAGATAGATGGAAAAAGAAGGGAAAATGGTGGTAAAAAGAGTCAGAAGTCGGTGCCTTTGTAGAAATCAAGAATCTTTTTCCTGAAAAGGAAGATGTAGCGCGACTGGAGGGCTGTAGCGTTGGCCTTGTAGAGTGCATTTTTCGACTCTTGATATTCAGTGGCAGTGGCTTTTCCGTTTTCGTATTTCTTCTGCATGAGGTTAAAAGCCGTTTGGCTGCTTTGCAGAGCGGCATCGCTGCTGATGCATTGCTTTTGTGAGGCAAGTGCATTGTAGTAGGCTTGCTGAATTTCCTTATAGAGTGCTTTCTTAGTGTCCTCGAACTGTAGTTGCTGGGCAGCCACTTGTATTCGTGCAGAGCGGACTGCGTTGCGTGTAGCGAAACGGTTGAAAATGGGGATGGAGAGAGAGAGCCCGATGCTTTGATTGAAGTTGTCGCTCAATTGCTTTCCGAAGGAATCGGCCGTAAAGCCCGATGTTTTGTAGTAGCTGCTGCCCAAACCTCCAGAGAGGTAGAGAGAGGGGTAGTAGCCAGCTTGAGCAATCTTTACGCCTCGTTCGGCACTTTGAATGTTCAGTTGTCCGGCCTGTATTTGTGGCTTGATGGTGAGTGCTTCGCCGTAGATGACATCGGGGGCGGGAAGTATCACTCCTGCGGGATTGGTGGCTTCTGGACTTTGGATGTCGAAATCTTCGGGTGTGGGGAGTTCAAGCAACTGGGAGAGGTCGAGCAATGCAAGCATCGCACTGTTCTTCTGTTGGGTGAGTGCGAGTTCATCGGCAGATACATGTGACTGTGCTTCAGCCAACTCCGTCTCCGACACTTTGCCATTCTTGAATAGAATCTCGATGCGGCGAGCTTGGGCGGCACTCAGTTCACATTGCTGTTCGGCTACTGCAACGAGGTCTTTCTGATAGATGGCTTCCAAGTAGGATGATACCACCTGAATACTGATGTTCTCCTTAGCGCGGTCGAGTTCAGCAAGTGCGGCTTGCAGATTCAGCTTGCTTTGCTTGATTTGGTTGGGTATTTGTCCACCAGTGAAGAGTGGCATGTTTGTGCCAAGAGAGAACGAAGTGCTTTGGGTGTTGCGGTTGGCGTAGGTGTTGTCCATCGTGAGTCCGCGACCAAAACCGATGTTCTCGCTTGCCGAAGCGTCGAGGTTGGGAAGGCGGCTGTTTTTGGCTGTGCTGAGTGCCACCTCTTGGCTCTTTACGTTGAGTTCCTGCTGTTTGATGCTGATGTTGTGCTCAAGCGCATGATTGATGCATTGGCGCAAGCTCCATGGGAAGGTGCTTTTGTCTTGTGCCCATGCGGTTGAAGCGGTCAATGCGCATATAATATATGTAGCGATGAGTTTCATTTCATTTGCTGTTTTTGTAGGCCATGTAAGCGTTTGAATTTCTTTTACCTGCTGTGTGAAGCATTGCTGTTTCCATTGTGTGGGGGGGAGGGTTAAAGATCTTCGATCAATTCGATGCCTCTCACTTTTTCACCCTCTTTCAGTCCTTTCTTCACTTCGATGAAGATGCCGTCGCTGATGCCTGTGGTGACGGGGATGCGTTTGAACTGCTGCTGGGCCGATGTGCTGTCTGAAAGCAGATATACATAGGTGGATTCGCCCTCGAAAGAGAGTGAGGCTTCAGGCACGCAGACGGTGTTGACGGCACGTTCCAGCACAATTTCGGCGTTGGCACTGTAGCCCGAACGGATTTTTACGTCGCTGGGCATTTGGATGGCAGCTTTGATTTCAAACATGTTGGCACCATTTTCCTCCACCCCTTTTGGGGAGATGTATTCGAGGGTGGCGTCCAAACGAAGGTCCTGGATGGCTCCTACTGTGATTTGCACAGGCATGCCTTCTGTCACTTTACCCACTTCCGTTTCGTCAATCTTACCTCGGAAAATGAGGTCTTGCATGTCAGCAACGGTGGCAATGGTGGTTCCGTCGTTGAAGGAGTTGCTGAGGATGACAGAGTTTCCCACCTTGACAGGCACATCGAGGACAAGACCGTCGATGGTGGAGCGGATGAGTGTGGTGCTCATTTGGGCATTGCTCAGTGAGATGCCCTCGCGCACAATATTGAGTGCATCTTTGGCGTTGCTCATTTCCAGCTTGGCATTCTTCAGTGAAACTTCGGCTTTCTCATAGTCTTCGGCACTCACCACCTTTTCGTTGTAGAGGTTTTTCATTCGGTCGAAGTCGGTCTGTGCCTGTTTCAGGCTTATTTCAGCAAGTTTCACTCGGTTTTCCGCGCTGCTGAGCGAGGACATGTCGGGGATGACCTTCACTTTTGCTATCACCTCGTCCTTTTTTACCATTTCGCCCGCCTGTTTGTAGAGAGCAGTAATGATGCCCGAAATTTGTGGTTTGATGTTCACCTCGTCACGTGGTTCGATTTTGCCTGTCACGATGGTGGTCTTCTCAATGTCCATCACCTCTGCCGTATTGATTTCGTAGGTGGTTACTTTGGGCAACGACTTTTGGTAGAGGAAGACGAATGTGCCGATGAAGATGGCTGCGATGAGGGCGATGCCTGCCCATTTGAAAAACTTTTTCATATCTATTTTTTTATTTTTGTTCAATGTACAATTTGAGATGATTCATTCATTCCTGCGGTTTTCTATTCCTCCCTCATGGCATCGACAGGTTTGATTTGCATGGCTCGCAGTGTGGGTGCCAGGCCTGCCAGCACTCCCAGTGTGGCGAGCATGCACAGCGCTCCTACGGCAATGGAGAAGGTGATTTGAAAGACCGATCCGGGGAAGTCAGCTTGTGCTGTATTTTCTACGACTTGCAAGATGAGTACGGCCATCAGGATGCCTCCCATGCCAGCCAAGAGGGTGAGCACGATGCTTTCGCTCATAATCATGGAAAGAATGTCTTTTGGGGTGGCTCCGATGGCTCGTCGGATTCCAATTTCAGTGGTGCGCTCCTTCACCGTGACCACCATGATGTTGCTCACACCTACAGCTCCGGCAAAGAGGGTGCCCAAACCAATCATCCACACAAGGATGCTCACACCAGTGAAGAGGTTGTCCACCATTGAGAAGATGGCCTCCGCATTCACTTTCATCACCGCTTGGGTGTCGTTGGGGTGAATCATGTGCTTGCGTTTCAGCACACCCTCCACCTTTTTCTGAATGTCCGACATTTTGTAGCCTTCGCGTGCCGTCAGGCAGAGAACATCTACTTCGCTGCCTCGGTTGTAAGCATTTTGCATGGTGGTGTAGGGGATGTGGACAGTGGTGGTGGCTCGACCGCCAATGTTCATACCGCTTTCGCTTTTTCCGCTCACGCCCACCACCTGGTAGTAGATGCCGTCAATGCCGATGTTCTGCCCGATGGGGTCTTCCCCCATGGTGAAGAGTTCTTCCACAATGCGGCTTCCAATCACGCAGACCTTTCTGTGCTGCTGCACATCCACCTCGTTCAATCCTCGCCCTTGCTTGATTTGTGGATTGTCAATCAGGTCGGCATCGGGGTATTTCCCCAGCACAGACACACTCGACTTGTTGCTGTTGAAGGTAGCTGTTTTTCCCCAGGCGGAAATCATGGGTGAAAGGATGTCTATTTCAGGAACCGACGAGTGGATAAGCTGCAAGTCGTTTGTCTCGATGCGCCAGTATCGTCCTTTTCGGAAGCCCTTGTATGCCTCGCTGGTGCTATTGGCCATCATAAAGCCGGAGTTATTGGCAAAGCCTGCAAAGTTGGTTGCCAGCATGGACTGAAGCCCTTGTCCTCCACCCATGAGCAGCACCAGCATGAATACGCCCCAGAAGATGCCGAAGGCGGTAAGGAACGTGCGGGTCTTGTTGCGGGAGAGGGAGTCGAAAATCTCTTCCCATTTGTCGCGGTCGAAAAGAGCCGTAATTGGGGTAAGATGGGGTATTGCTTTTTTCATCCTCTCAAAGCTTCTATAGGTTTCACTTGAGCTGCTTTTCTGGCAGGGAAGAATCCTGCCAATGCGCCAGCGATAATAATCACGATGGTGGCTGAGACACAGGTGCCGATATCAACGGTGGGATCGACAAAGTATTCTTGTTGAAACACTCCCATATCCATTGTCTGTCCTCCTACGGTGGCGTCCATGTATTCGCAGAAGAAGATACCCAGCAGCATGCCCATGTAGCCAAAAATGGTGGTGATGATGATGCTCTCCATCACAACCATTCCGATGATGTTGTGTGGTTTGGCACCAATCGCCTTGCGGATGCCAAATTCGTGGGTACGTTCCTTTACGGAGATGAGCATGATGTTGCTCACACCAGTTACTCCGCTGAGCAGTGTGAGGAGTCCCAAAATCCAGAGGGCTGTGTGGAGAATATTCTTCGCTTTGTTCATGTCGGCATTTTGGCTGGCACTGTTCCAAATCCAGAGGGCCGACTGGTCGGTTGGGTCGAAGCCGTGTTTGCCTCCCATCGCCTTGAGGTAGTTGGCTTCAAACGCTTCGTTGTCTTCCTCAGTGGTGAGATTTTTTGCCTTCAGATGCAGTACATCCACGAATTTACCTTTTCCATAAATGGTGCGGATGGTGGTGTAGGGCGCATAGAAACTGTTGTCGCTGTCCATCTCGTCGGTCTTGAAAACTCCCACCACCATGTAGGACACGCTGCCCACACGCACATGTCGGTTGAGGGCTTTCTCGCCATGCTTGAAGAGGTCTTTACGGTTTTTCTCACTGATGACGATGACTTTTCTCTGCTCGTCGAGGTCTATTTTGTTGATAAACCGTCCTTCAGCCATTTTGATTGCCTCCAGCTCTTTCGCCTCTGGATAGACTCCTTCCAGGGTGACATTGCTCAGATAGTTTTCCCCCACTGAAGCAGAAGTGGCAGATTGGCTTACTTGGGTGACGGCGAGTTCCACTTCGTTGGGGAATGAGGTTTCCGACACCACCTTGTCGTCATCGTCTAACTGAATCATGCGCCCCTCTTTCATGCCTTCGAAAGGGATGGAGGTGAAACCTGGATAAACGTGGATGGCGTCGAAGGAAAATCCCTCGCTGTTCTGCTCGAACGTGTGGATGATGCCGTTGCCTGCTCCTTGCAGCACGATGAGCAGGAACAGTCCGCTCGCTACGGCAAAGCCTGTGGCGAGGGTGCGGAGGAGGTTGCGTCGCAACGCTCCGATGATTTCTAACAAGTAGTCAAACATACTCAATCTTTATTATTATTCCCCCCGATGTCCGTTCGCTTTCTGCTTCGGCTTCGTTCCTTGCCTCGCACAAAGCTACTTCCATCCCCCAGCTTGC
>CADAPC010000051.1:0-16389 GCA_902789725.1 uncultured Bacteroidales bacterium | reverse complement strand
ATACTCAATCTTTATTATTATTCCCCCCGATGTCCGTTCGCTTTCTGCTTCGGCTTCGTTCCTTGCCTCGCACAAAGCTACTTCCATCCCCCAGCTTGCTGGAAAAGATACTCAATCTTTTCCGGCAAGCTGTCCATCAACAATTCTGATGATACGGTTTGTTTGTTCACCTACGTCTTGTTCGTGCGTCACCACCACGATGGTGAGTCCTTGCTTGTTGAGGTCTTTCAAGAGTTCCATCACCTCTACGGTGGTTTTGCTGTCGAGGGCGCCTGTAGGTTCATCGGCCAGGATGATTTGTGGTTGGGTGATGAGTGCGCGTGCTATGGCAACACGTTGTTTCTGCCCGCCCGACATTTCATTGGGCAGGTGGTGCGCCCAGTCTTTCAGCCCTACTTTGTCCAGATACTCGAGTGCCAGGGCGTTGCGCTTCCGTCGGTTCACTCCTTGGTAGAAAAGGGGCAGAGCAACGTTCTCCATAGCGTTTTTATAGGGGATGAGGTTAAACGACTGGAAAACGAAGCCAATCATCTTGTTGCGATACTCCGCAGCTTTGGTTTCGCTGAGGTTTTTGATGAGGGTGCCGTTGAGGGTGTATTCACCCTCGTCATAGTCGTCGAGGATGCCGAGAATGTTGAGTAGGGTAGATTTGCCCGAACCCGACGCTCCCATGATGGCAACAAATTCCCCTTCTTCGATGTTGAGGTCAATGCCTTTCAGAACGTGCAGGGGTTGTGCGCCCTTGTAGGTCTTGTGGATGCCTTTTAGACTGATCATCATGTGATGTATGTTGTTCTTTTATTTACTTAATAGTAATGTCTCCGCTCACGTGCAGGCGGCGTGAGTCGAGGCTGGCTTTGCCAAAAGACTGTTTGGTCATGTTCACGCACTTGCCCTTCAGCTTCACTTCGCCATTGCCACCTGCGCTGACATTGAGGTTGGTGCACTTCACATCGAGGTTGGCCTCTCCGTCGCCCGACAGCTGAAGATCGATGTTCTGTCCTTTTAGGTCGGTGGTGATGTCGCCGTCGCCATTCATCTGGATGTGTACGTCTGTGCAGTCAAACTTCTTGCCCACCACATCGCCGTCTCCATTGATGGTGATGCTGAGTGCTTCACAGCTCAGGTTGGAGGCTTCCACATCGCCGTCGCTATTGATGGTGATGGCGAAGTCGCCAAAGAAGAATACGTCGTCTTTGATTTCGAAATCGCCTTCCCCATTGAGAACCACGCTGCGCAGGTCGGGCACCGTGATGTCGAGCCGGATGCTGGGCAGATGTTCAATGTCTTCCCCGGGCTTCGCTTTCACATGCAAGACATTCTCATCGCCCTTTTCTGCTTTCTCCACCAGAATATCGTTAGCCTTGATGGCGAGTTCGTTGCCTGTCACCTCGATGAGGTAGTCGTCGCCTTGATAGAGGTGGATGTCGGCATTGCCATCCATCATGATGTGGGAAAAGTCGCGCCAGGAGGGGGTGGTTGTTACCACCTTGCCCCACTTTTCGCTGTCGCGGAAGAAGTCTTTGCCTGCTTTCGACCTTATCATTTGTTCTTTTTGCTCAGACGTGAAGTTGCAGGAGCTGAGGCTGCAGAGTGTCCACCCGATGCAGAGGGCGATGAGGATGCGCTGGAATGTCATAGTGCTTATTTGTTCATTTGATGTTTAATAATCTCGTTGGTAAGCTCGCTCATGCTGATGCCGAGGGTGAGCATCTGGCGTGCCACTTCAGGCACGGTTTCAGTGAGGAACTCTTGCTTCTTCATTTTCAGGATGGCATCTTTAGCTCCCGGACAGACAAAGTAGCCAAGACCGCGGCGGGTGTAGATGATGTCTTGTCCCTGCAGCCAGTCGTAGGAGCGAGCGCAAGTGTTGGCGTTCACCTCAACGTTGGCGGCATACTCCCTCACGCTGGGTATGCGCTCGTCCTCGATGAGCCTTTCTTGCAAGATGTCCTCGCAGATGAGGTCAGCAATTTGCAAATATATAGCTTTATTTTCTTTAAATCGCATAGTTTTCACATTATTTATTAAATGGAGAGGTAATTTGTGCCTTTGTGTAGCGTTTATAGCTCCACCAAATGAACAAAATGGCGAGAATGATGCTGATGCCCCCAATGGTGCCGAAGAAGGCGCAGACGTTGTTCACCCTGTCCTCGCTGGTGTGTTCGTCAACGGGGTCGACGAAGAAGGGTAACTCTTCCACAAATGCAGTGTAGATGAAGAAGAGGATGCTGCCGATGGTGCTAAGAATCTGCAGGGCAATGTAGGTGAGGATGATGTTGAACTTGTACTTCAGCGAATTGGCGAAGAAATAGATGGACAGTTGGATAATGAACGTGGCAATGGCGAAGAACGTGAATGTATTGTAAAAGCGGTTAACGAGGGGGCTTTCGATGTCGCCAAAGCCGAGGGGGGTGTTGATGAAGTGTTCCATGATGCCTTTGACAGAAGCGATTTCGAACACGCTGGCAGTGAGCGACGTGATGCCGTTCTCTGTGCCGAAGCAGATGAGCGTAAGTAGTGCGTTGAACCCATCAGCCACCAGGAGCGAGAGGAGGCATACAATGCATCCGCCTACGAGCACAACCAGCGTGTGCCAGATGAACTTCTCTTGATTGGTGGCAGGCAAGGTCAGTTCGGTGATGCGTCCTTGCTTGCTGCGCAGATTGTGTGCCCAGCAGCCAGCCAAGATGGTGAGCAGTACACCTATGAGTCCCAACTCGTAGATGGCGGTGGTGTACATCCAGTTGTAACCCTTAATGCCGTTGGGGTCGATGGTCAAATAAGGTTGGTCATTCACTATCGAGGTGTAGATGTTGTAACGTATTACGAAACCAAGCAACGCGATGCTGACGGCAGCGGCGAGGGTGACGAAAGCAATGTTGCGATAGAATGCCTTGTTGATGGTAAGGTCATATTTTGCGAAGTTCGCAAAGCGGTCTTTATTGAAATTCATAACAATCTTCGTTTTTTTATTTTATAATCTTTTAATTCTTTAATCTTTTAATCTTTTGGTCTTCCTATAGCAGCGCGGTTGAGGGCATCAATGAACAGTTCTTCCAGATTCACTGGCTCCTCCACATTGATTTTGTCGTTGAACAAGACAGCATTCTGCTCAATGATGGTCACATGATCCAGCAGGGTTTCCACGTCGCGCACTTGGTGGGTGGAAACAATGACAATCTGATCCTCGCGCATGCCCTGAGCCACCACCTTGCGGAACTGGCTCTTACTGGGAATGTCGAGGCCGTTGGTGGGTTCGTCCATCAAGAGCAACTTGGTGCGGGCAGCGAGTGCGACACACATGTAGATTTTCTTCTTCTGCCCCATCGACAAGGCTCCCAAGTTGATTTTGGGTATGCCGTTCTCGTCGGTTGTGGCACCATTCACGCCCAGCATATCGAACATTTCGAGCAGGCGCACCATGAGCTGTTCGTCAAATTGAGGGTAGAAGGGTTTGAGCACTTTCACGTAGTCGGGCAGCAGGATGGAGGGGAGGTTGTACTCTTCAGGGACGATGAACATTTCCTTCAGCGTCTCAGGGTCGCGCAGTTGGGTGTCCTTCCCTTCGAACGTGATGATGCCCTGCTTGGGGCGCAAAAGGCCTGTGATGAGGTAGAGTAGGGTGCTCTTGCCCGTACCGTTTTTGCCCAAAAGGCCGTAAATGCCTGGCTCTTCAAAGCTGAGCGAGAAGTTCTCCAGCACATTGTGAATGCTGGTGTAACCATAGGTGATGTTCTGAATCTTTAGCATAATCGTTCTCTAATTAAATAATGTAAATAATGTATAAGTGGCGATGTTATTAGTGTACTAATTAAATAATACACTGCAAAGGTGGCGCTTTTTTATGTAACCACCAAACAAAAGGGGAATAAAATGGAAATATTTAACATTCTTTTAACATTAAATACGAAAAAATGTTCGTACCTTTGCATCCGAAAATGTGGACGTGGGCGATGTGAGCCTCGCTTAGAAGTGGAGAAAAGTTAAAGGATATCTTAGGTGCCCTTGAAGAGTTCGCTCCTCTGGCCCTGCAAGACGGCTACGATAATGCGGGATTGCAGATTGGATTAGCAGAGGATGCAGAGGCTACAGGGGCATTATTGTGTTTGGAAGTGACCGAAGAGATTGTCAATGAAGCCATTCTGCGTGGTTGCAACCTCATTGTGAGTCACCATCCGTTGTTGTTCCATCCCCTGAAATCCATCACAGAGCGCGACTATGTGGGGCGCGTCATTTTCAAAGCCATTCAGCACGGCATTGCCATCTACGCCGCCCACACCAATCTGGATTCTGCTCAGGATGGAGTAGCATTCAAGATGGCAGAGAAGTTGGGGTTGCAAAACATAGAGTGGCTGTCGGAAAAAGTTCCTTACGAGCGCTATGGACACACGCTCATGGCTGGCGAAGGAATTATAGCACAGCTGCCCAGTGCCGTGTCCAAGCGCGAGTTTATGGAGCATGTCAAAGAAGTGTTCCACCTGAAGTCATTGCGTGTAAACAATGCCGAAAAGAAACTTATAAGCCGTGTGGCTCTGTGCGGAGGTTCGGGTGCCTTTCTCATTTCCAAGGCAGTGGAACAGCAGGCCGATGCTTTCGTCACAGGCGAAATAGGTTACCACCGCTTCTTCGGGTGCGAGCAAGACATTCTCCTCATGGAGATTGGGCATTATGAAAGTGAGCAATACACCATCGAGGTGCTGCGCGACATCATCACACGCTTTGCTCCTACACTCTATGTGTGCAAGGCTGAGACGAATACAAATCCAATTAACTATTTATAAAATAATATGGCAAAAAGAAAAGAGAACCCGTCGGAAATGCCGGTGGAAGAGCGTTTGAAAAACCTTTACCAGTTGCAGACCATCCTGACGGAAATTGACCGCATCCGCACCCTGCGTGGCGAGTTGCCTCTCGAGGTGGAAGACCTTGAGGACACCATTGAGGGACTGAAGACGCGTATCAGCAAAACAGAGGCAGAAATGACAGATATTCGCACGAAGATTTCTGAAATGAAAGGCAAGATTGAGTTGGCCAATTCGCAGCTTGCTACTTACAGGGAGCAGCTGGACAATGTGCGCAATAACCGCGAATACGACCTGCTGAACAAGGAGATTGAGTTCCAGACACTTGAAATTGAACTTTGCAACAAGCGCATCCGCGAGGCTCAGACACAAGAAAAATCCAGAGAGGAATATATGTCCAAGAGCAAGGATGAGCTTGAAGGCCGCATGCAGGATTTGGATGTGAAGAAGAACGAACTGGACGAGATTGTGGCAGAAACCAAAGCCGACGAAGAAAAGCTGCGTGAAAAGGCCAAGAACCTTGAGACAACCATCGAACCCCGTCTGCTGCAGAGTTTCAAGCGCATCCGTAAAAACTGTCGGAATGGCCTTGGCATTGTGTATGTGCAGCGCGATGCTTGTGGTGGTTGTTTCGCCAAGATTCCTCCACAGCGTCAGCTTGATGTGCGCATGCGCAAAAAAGTGATTGTGTGCGAGTATTGCGGGCGCATCCTTATCGACCCTGAACTGGCTGGCGTAAAACCCGATGTGCCAGCAACAGAGGAGAAAACAAGACGCCGCTCTCGCCGCACAAAGAAAGAGGACGAATGAATCTGGTGTGAAAAATGAAGAATGAAAAGTGAAGAGTGAAAAATCTAAATTACCAACCATCCGGATGGCGAGATACTTAGATTTTTCACTCTTCACTCTTCACTTGTCATTAATTGCTCGTATGTGGGTATGTCTTCAAGAAAGGCATACCCACCGTTTTTTATGTCCACCTGGCAGCAATAGTGCTTCAGTCCGTTGCTCACCACCAGATACTCTACCTCCAGCACCATGTTGTAGCGACAAATCTGGTGAAAAACCCTTTGCGTAATCTCCACGTCAGGGCGCTTGTACTCGATAATCATTCGGGGCCTCAATCCCTGCTGGCTGTACACCACCGTGTCGCACCTGCGGCTCATGCCATTCAGAGTCACAGCCACCTCGTTGGCCATCAGGGTGGTAGGGTAGCCCTTCTGGGCAATGAGGAAGTGGACAAAATGTTGCCGCACCCACTCTTCGGGTGTGAGTGCCACAAACTTTTGGCGAAGCACATCGAGAATCTTCACCATTCCGTCAATTTTTTTTATGTTTGCCGCAAAAGGCGGCAAATTCAGTGGTTGCATCATACGCTATGTTCAGCTTCTTCTTAACTCTTAATTCTTACCTCTTACGGTTCCTCCCATTCCACATCGTCGAAAGGCAGATATTGGTTCACCCATTCGGCGCGATGGAGAGGCTCCTTCTCCTCTTCTTGGTGCGGGTTGCCTACCGACAGTCCTAACAGGCGGATGGGACGGCTGGAGAAGTCCACCTTCTGCATCAGCTGCTTAGAGAGCGGCAGCAGTTGCTCCTTCGTTTGCAATGCCTCGTCCAATGTCAGCGAACGAGTGATTTGTGTGAAGTCGTGAAATTTCACCTTCAGCGTTAGCGTGTTGCCCTGGAACTGAGTGCGCTCCAACCGTTTCATCAGTTCCTGCAGAATGTGGTAAAGCTCGATGGTCACAGCCGCCGAAGTCATTAAATCATGCTCGTAAGTGCGTTCACAACCCACCGACTTGCGCACCCACTCTGTCACCACCGGGCGGTTGTCAATCCCTCGGGCAAAGTCGTAAAACAGTTGCCCGGCCTTGCCGAATGCAGAGGTGAGGCCCTGCAGGGAATAATCCCTCAGCTGTGCACCGTTGTAGATGCCCAGATGGTGCATTTTTTCGGCCGTTTTCTTGCCCACTCCCCAAAACTGCTCAATCCGCAAACGGGCAATGAAGTCGAGAGCACGGTCAGGATGGATGGTGCACAGGCCGTCGGGCTTGCGGAAGTCTGAACCCACCTTGGCCAGAAACTTGCAGTATGACACACCAGCCGATGCCGTCAGCCCCGTCTCCGCCAAAATTCGTCGCTTAATGTCCTTGGCAATCTCCACCGCCAGCTCGATGTCCTTCTTGTTGTGCGTCACATCGAGAAATGCTTCGTCCAGCGAGAGGGGTTCAATCATTTCGGTGTAATCCAGCATGATGTCACGCACTTGGTGCGACACTTCCTTGTAGGCATCGAAGCGTGGAGGCACAATCACCAAATCCTTGCACAGCCGTTTGGCCACCTGAATGCTCTGCGCCGAATGCACCCCAAACTTACGTGCCTCATAACTGGCTGTCGATACCACTCCTCGCTCAGCGTCCCATCCCACAGCCACAGGCAGTCCTCGCAGAGCAGGATTGTCGCGCTGCTCCACAGCTGTAAAGAACTGATCCATGTCGATGTGTATAATTTTACGTGAAGTGTCCATTGGTGTCTATCGGTTGCGAATTGGTTTCTTTGCCTTCCCTTTTGGGGCAGCTGTGCTTTCCATGTTTGCCAACCGAACTCGGGCTATAGCTCTTAGTTTGGAGTTAGGTTGTTCAGAGGCTTTTTTGAGGCACTTCGCGGACAAAATCCTGTTCATCGGGGACGAACAAAATTTCTCCCGCCGAAGAAATTTTTCTTGCCCATTTCGTGTCCTTCTCTAATCACGGTGCAAAGTTACGATATTCCATTTTCTGTAGCAAACACTTTGCCATTTTTTTTCTCAATGTGGTGATAAGTTCCCTTACTTCATTTTTGAGGAAAAGCATATCGCCAAATCAAAAGCAATGAGTATTTTGGAAACAAATATGAATAATTATCATAATTTTGCCCACAAATTTAAATAATTAAGTAACTGAACAAAATGAATCACGAATTATCATAAATTCATTTTGTTCAGGAAAAATATAAAAAAGCAGGTAAACAGAATTTCTTAGGCTGCTTTTATTCTAAAAGCTGGTGCTCACCCGCTTTTTTCTTCAAAAAAGTTTGGCTATTCCAAATTAAAGCAGTACCTTTGTACCACCAGAACCCGCCAAGCCTCTCAACGATGCTCAAATGTGCGGGTCGTTTTATTTTTATACAATGAGTAACAGAATCCCATTCCAGAAGCCGTACACCAGTGCGCACGATCTTGTCTGTCTCTTGCAGTCAAGAGGTTTGACAGTTACAGATACTTCCAAGGCTGAGAGTTATCTCGAATATATTGGCTATTACCGCCTGTCAGCCTATATTAGTGGGTAACTCCAAAAGAGTTAGTTTTTAAGTCCTATATACTTCATTATTCCAAGTCTCTCCATTCTTCCATTGATGATTCTGAGGGCAAATATAGCAAATAATCTTGAAATCACGTCTAAATACTTACACATTTTCATTAAATCTTCTCGATTATAGCATTTTTTGTACAGATTTCGCCTAATACTCAATAAAATTGAGTAAATTTGTAGCCATAATTTGAAATCCCCAAGCAAACGAGTATGGCAAATACGAACTTAGCAAATGCGAAGACGGCAAAGAACGACGAGTTCTATACGCAATATCCCGATATTCAGAAGGAGATAAACGCCTATCTGGAATATGACCCAAATGTATTTCGTGACAAGACGGTGCTCCTGCCTTGCGACGATCCAGAGTGGAGTAACTTCACAAAGTTCTTTGCGCAGAACTTTGAAGCCTTTGGATTAAAAAAGCTGATTAGTACAAGTTATGCTGTTGACTCAAAGAAAATCAAGGACTGGCAGCCGACTCTTTTTGAAACCGATAGCCCTTACTATGATGCAGACAGAAGCCGTACCAATGGCAAGATATTTGTTTTAGATAAAGACATTAACGGAGATGGGCGTTTCAATATCAACGATTTGCAATGGTCGTATCTTGAAGGAGATGGTGACTTCCGTAGCGATGAAGTAAAGGCATTGCGCGATGAAGCAGACATCATTGTAACTAATCCTCCTTTCTCGCTTTTCCGTGAGTTTATGGCATGGATGATGGAAGCAGGAAAGCAATTCTCGGTAATTGGCAACATGAATGCCATCACTTACAAAGAAGTATTTCCACTTATAAGGGATAATAAACTTTGGTATGGTCCTTCAATATCAAGTGGTGACAGAGAGTTTATGGTTCCAGAATCTTATCCTATTGAAGCCGCAGGATGGCGTATTGATGAAAAGGGCAAGAAATATATTAGGGTTAAAGGAGTTAGATGGTTTACCAATCTTGACCATGGTCGCAGACATGAGCCTCTTCCTCTTCTAACTATGGAAGACAATATTATCTATTCAAAACACAAGGAAATAAAAGGAAAGCAATATGTGCATTACGAAAATTATGATGCAATAGACGTTCCATATTCGGATGCAATCCCTTCGGACTATGAAGGTCTGATGGGAGTCCCTATATCTTTCCTTGATAAGTATTGCCCAGAACAATTTGAGATAATAGGTCAGACACAAGGAGATTCCGGTAAAGAACTCGGTCTAAAGCCTTATCCTCGTGAACTAAAGAAGTTAAATCCAAGCCTACGAGATGGACAACTATATTACATAGATGAAAATGGCATACCTCAAAAGCCATACGCAAGAATATTAATCCGCAAAAAACAATAGCTATGCAAACGACATTATTAACCGACCTTACGGTCAAAGAGATTTGTGAGGGCTTTGTTTACAATCAGTTGGAAGGCAAAGGCTTATTTGGGTGGTCTGGCAAACTGACCATTCAGCCGGAGTATCAGCGTAATTACCTCTATGCAGAAAACGAAGGCAAGAAGGAAATGGCTGTCATTGACAGTATGCTGAAAGGTTATCCTATTGGCCTCATCTATTTCAACGAACCCGAAGAGGGGAAATATGAGATTCTGGACGGCCAACAGCGTATAACAAGTATCGGACGTTTCGTTACAGGGAAGTTTGCTATTAAGGACAAATTCGGAATGGAACAATACTTTACGGGGCTAACCAAAGAGGAACAAGAAAAGATAAACTCCTATAGATTGCTTATCTATGTTTGCAATGGCACAGAAAAGGAAATCAAAGAATGGTTTGAAACCATCAACATTGCTGGTGTTCCACTGAACAAACAGGAACTTCTTAATGCTACGTATTCAGGGCCATTCGTTACAAGAGCCAAAAGCGTATATAGCAACTCTCGTAGCCCGCAATTACAGAAGTGGGGATGCTACATCAAAGGCAATGCCAACCGTCAGGACATTCTTCATGCGGCACTTGCATGGGTGGCGAAAGGTGAAGAAAACATTGGCGGTTACATGAGCCAGCACCGCTACGAAAATAGTATTGAGGAACTACAGACCTACTTTGACACGGTGATAGAATGGGCTAAAACATTGTTTGGTGAGACAAAAGATGAAATGAGAGGTTTGGAATGGGGAGCCTTTTACGAGAAGTACCATTCCAATTCTTACAACCCTGCCAAGTTGCAACAGCGAGTAAATGAACTATATGCTGACGAATATGTAACAAACAAGCGCGGTATCTTTGAGTATGTGCTCGGTGGAGAAATAGAGCAGAGTCTGCTAAATATCCGCATCTTTGAGGATAGCGTGAAGAAAACTGTGTATGCCCGTCAGACAAACGAGGCCAAAGAGCAAGGAGTTAGCAATTGCCCAGAGTGTGCCAAAGGACATGAGAACGTGCGCACCAAGATTTACAAGTTCAACGAAATGGATGCCGACCATGTGACGGCATGGAGCAAGGGCGGCTCGACAGATATTGAAAACTGCCAAATGTTGTGCAAGACACATAACAGAGCTAAAGGGAATAGATAAATACTATACAAACAACTACGACTATGGAAAAAGAGAAAGAACTTACAGATGAGTTGAAAGACTATATATTAGACCCATCTAAAGACTATCGACAGACATTAACAATGTGGCGCGTGGATAAGGAAGGGAATTTGATATGGGTGAAGGATAAATACGGAAACAACAAATTATCTTACGTCATTGAAAAGGAGGAATTGACGGAAGATGATTGGCTGACTCACATGCGCGGTAAAATGGATACCGATGAGTTTGGCGAGTTTGCTTGTGCTTACTTCAAGGCATGCGAAATGGCCGGTATTAAAGAACTAAAGGTAACATTGCGTGGAGAGTTCAACCACTCTTTCAAATTCGCTGATGAAGAATGAGCCTAAATAATCATAGTTTATGGAATACGGAATAGTTTATCTTTTAACCAACCCTGTAATGCCTGGCCTTGTAAAGATTGGCATGACTACACAGGAAGATATAGACAAGAGGATGAAGGAACTCTATACAACGGGCGTTCCTGTTCCCTTTGAGTGCCAGTTTGCTTGCAAGGTGAAGAAAGGCGACTGCGCCAAGATTGAGAAAGCCCTGCACACGGCATTTGCTCCGCAGCGCATCAATGCCAACCGTGAGTTCTTCCGCATACAGGTGGAACAGGCAAAGGCCATACTTGAACTATTCCACCATACCGACGTAACGGAAGAAGTGAGCGACGAGATAGAAAACGACCTCACCGACGACGACAAGGCTGCATCCGCAAAAGCACAGATTCACCGCCCACCGCTCAACTTCTACGAAATGGGGATGCAGAAAGGTGATGTGCTTGTATGGAAGGACGACCCAACAGTTTCCGTTACAATAATATCGGAGCGCAAAATCAGTTATGAGGGTGAGGAAACTTCTATCAGTGCACTCTCTGCCAAGTTGAAGGGCTACAAAGTCAAGCACATTGCCCCCGGTGCTCACTGGCTCTACAAAGAGAAACTATTGAGCGACATTTACGACGAAACTTATCCGTTTGAAGAATAGTTATGATGGAAAATACCGAAATAGAGAAAGTATCTGTCGGAAGCACCTTCTTTGATATTGTCATAAAAATGTGCTCGGCTCCGAGTATAGTGATTTCTACATTTGTTGATTTTATCCTTGGTCTTCGTAGCAGAAAGCAACTTAACAATGTTATTGATGTCGTTAATAGACACACATCGGATTTGAGTATAATTAAAGATACTTTGTCGGGTAAAAACTTTTATCTAAACGCACCTGTCTATGTGGAGGATTTATTATCAACTCTTCAACAAGCCAAAGACGAAGCGAACAGGGAGAAAAGAAAATTTTATGCATCATACCTAACTGCCTGTTGCCGTCCAGAGAATGTTGATAGTAGTAGTAAAGCTATCTATCTTAAGAAATTGTCTCAATTAGATGAGGTCGGTTTGTTTATACTTCAGTCTTTAGACAGTATTAGCAATCCAAGGGCTATAATGACAGCACTTTCCACAGAAAAGGGCATCAACATAAATTCTGAGGATTTTGATAATCATCTTTGTGACATGGAATCAATGAAAGTTGTAGAAAAGATTAACGCAAAGGATTACATGGCAGCCAATAAAAGAGGGGGCAATCGAATGCCGAGAAATCCAGAAAGGGCTTTTTTTTATAGAAGGACAAGTTTAGGCAGAGGATTATACAATTTCATACTTACAGGTATGCCAAACAAATAGACTATATATTTCTTGGAATAATATTGTAAACGAGATATACTTAAAATACTGAAAATTTAAATGTAATTATGGCTTATTTATTTTTTGGACCGCTCCATCTTTGCAAAATGAAATTAGACGGCGAGTGATTTGGATATTGTAAGAACAAAGGATTGATATATGCAATAGCACAAATAGGCTTATATCGGTCAACTAAAAAAAAGAAGAGCGCATATAAAAGAGGCATTGACTTTATATGTGAAGCATACAAAGAACATAATAAAGAAGGTCTCTCAAAAACAGAGGTTAGGCGTTTGTTGAGACCTAACTGTAGACAAAAACATTGTCTTAAAATCCCCGAGAAAGCTGTTAAAATATTAGATTGCATCTCGTTCTATATAGATAATCCATCGGATGGAACTCCTCATGAAAATTGTGCAGAGATGAAATGTTTGTTTTGTAAGAAAATACAACGTAATTCTCTACATTTACATTGTTATTATTATCTCGTATATGAATTGGTTAGACAATTACGCGCAATTGAAGGGCGAATGGATCATAATTCCATGATTTATAACATTTTTCAACAAATAGAAAACCACCCAAAGCAATGTCACAAATAAACAAATATACAAATATAAGATATCATATTTATAAAGAACTCTCTAAATACCGGAAATTTCAAGAAAAACATAGGGCAGATAGAGTTGACGAAGTTGCAATACCGATTATTACAGGTATTGTAGTTGTTCTTATTACAAATAGATGGTCACCAAGACTAAATGGAATAAGTGATATATGTTATATAGGTTTTATTATAGTAATGACCATTGTGTATTGGCTTTTACTGAAAATGCTTAAATATTTGTTTTACTACTATGTAAACAAAATAAGACCCAATGCAAACCCAATAAAAAGAATAAAAACAGATGATAAAGAGTTTTCTCCAAAACAGGAAGAAGATGCGGCAAAATTTAATTATGAGGTTACCTATTTAGTAGAGTCTGCATATAATCAAATAAATAGAATAGACCCCCAAGATAATTATTTATATAGAATTACCTTACTCAACACGCTATTTTGTATAAAAAATGCCTTAAGGAAAATCCAAGAATCTTTACTGGGGGATTCAGGGAGAATCAACAATGGCTTGGTATCAGCCTCCATGATAATATTAGTTTTAGAAATGGTGGAAGCAACTCTCAATAAGATTCAAGAATGTAGTAGTGCCAATAAACTATACGCTGAAGATGCGGATTTTATTGTGGGGAAATATAGAGATATTAAAGAACTGATAAAAGACAAATATAATATATAATCATGAAGATTTTTATCCCCCATAATTCTCTTTTGCTAAAGATTATCAGTTTTGACGATTATATTATACCTTTGTATAAAATATTTGCAAAGAATGGTTGTTTCGGAACCATGATAGGTAGTTCTCAACTTCTGATGTAGTAGCTGATGAACCAACAATGACCATCTTTCCAATCTTATCACGGCAATAGAGATAGGCATATTGGCATATCT
Source organism: uncultured Bacteroidales bacterium (assembly GCA_902789725.1). GTDB lineage: Bacteria > Bacteroidota > Bacteroidia > Bacteroidales > Bacteroidaceae > Minthosoma. The sequence goes on along the minus strand of CADAPC010000051.1, from coordinate 2,497 downwards.
GTCCCAATGCCTCTGTAACACAGTTAAAGGGATTCTGGTCTGACTTGATTTCGTAGATGTCGAAGCAGTCGGAACCTTTTACTACGGCATCAATTCGCCTTGATCCAACAGCGATTTCTGTACCAACATTCTTTTCTCCATGCTCTTGACAGAGTTTGTCGTAGAGTCGTTGCATCAGTTCGTTATGGATGCTCTTTGTGGTGATTGTATCTTTATGACCTACACGTTCTCTCTGAGTTTGAGGAATATGCAAACCAGGAGTAAACTTTATTGATTCTTGGCTTGATGTCCGCTCCAGCACTTTATCCATCTTCCGAAGCCATTGGCCTAAATCGTTATGGTCAATAAAGGTATAGCTTTCTGCCTTAAACATGTGAGGCGGATTCGTGTTTGTATCGCGCAATGAAGAACGCTTTGAGGAAATAGTATAGTCGGTGAAATAGTCGAACACCAGATTTACGCAATCTTCGTGGTTTTCATTCTTTGCCACAAATAGCCATGTCGTAGTTGATGCATCATTTGAGGCATTTTCAAAGACGACTGCGCATCTATTGTTAGGCATACTTATGGTGAAAATGAAAGCATCCTCTTCTTTGCCGTGGTTAATCTCATACACACGGATAAGTTTCTTATCGTTTTGTAAGGTTGATAGGTTGTACAAATAATCGTTTTTCTTCTTGATGGCCCTTTTCTTCACATCGCTATCCAGTTCGAAATGGCATTGTGCTAATGTTCTTTTTCTTGCATTTTGGACTTCTTCCCACCATTCGCCCTTAACATCTATGTTACGTTTCAGTGAGCGGACATATTTATTGAGTTCCAAGCGGTCAAACTTTGAAGGTTCGAGTATCATCGTATCGTTATACTTAACCATAATACGCATCTGCTCAAATCTTTGCTCAAAGTATTTGTGTACAAGATTGAGTATCTCATGTGAATCAGGGTCATTTATCTTGCAAGGAGTGACGGAATTATCAATCTCTCCTTTTATGACTCGGAAAATCAAGAAATATCCATTGTAGAAATGGATATTTCCAGCACCGAGGGGCATTGACTGCGAAGACTTGGATGGCTTTTGTGGAACAACCTTGACTTGTGGCAGTGTTTCTTTGCGTATCTCCGTATTTTTTCTTTCAGGCAAGAAACTTTCTCTCAAATTGTTGACATATTTGCAGACATCAAAATCTGTGAAAACAAATGTATCAGTCTCTGGGTCAATCTCCACCTTAACAAGAGAGGCTTTTATGGCATTCTTTCTTGCTTTTGAAACTCGGTTATATACCTGCCCTAAGATTTTCTCAAAATCTCTTATCTCACGGTCTCTGTAAATATATCGCTTTTTCTTATGAGTTATAGAGATTAGACCATAGCCGAATCTTAATGTGTGAAATTGAAGTTTAAGTTCAATCTTGGTAGGCTTGGTCTTCTTTTCTTCTTTATTTTGTTTTTCTTTCTTTTTTTGCTCTTGCTCCTTTTCCTTCTCCACATTTTTAAGGTGCTTCTCAAACTTTTCATTTTCTAAGCGAGTTGACAAATCTAATAAATAAGGTAACACAGACGTATCTACAAATCTGAAAGTATGGATAGAATGATTCAATAGGATTTTTGTAGAAACATTATTTATATTAGGACTACTCTTTTCTGAATTTACATATTGAGATATACCAGTTTCCCACAAGGCAAATTCTGATGCCCCGCTTTTATAGGTTATACAATTAGTTTCATAGCGAAGTTTACTTAATAACACTGTAACAACCTCACTTTCTTTTCTGTCTTCTTGTTGATGCTCTGCTACAGACACGATGGAAGTATCATCTTTTCCTTTTTCTTCTTCGTTAGGGAAAGAGTCACCCTTTGGAGGAATAGTTGCGATAGGCTCATTAGATTGCCGCTTGCGAGTTTCTTTTTTGCTTTTCTTTTGGAACAACTTTTTAGCCTTCTCCTTAATGTGCATGTCTGGTGCAAACTCTTTGGCAAGAGCTTCAAATTGGGCATCAGTGAGTTTACTATTAGGATTCAATTCCTTTGTTGGCTCAAGTCCTGGCTTCGACTTCAAATACTCAACAACGGTTTCTTTTCCGATGTTAAGTTTTGTCATTGCTTTGCCTAATCTAATTCCCATAATATAGCAATTGTTTTATTGATGCAAATTTACTAAAAATATCTGAGTAACAGGCACATTTAAGCAATAGATTACTCATGTTTAACATGTTTTCAAATTCAATGTATAAGATATTACACATTTGTCAAAAAAGAGATAAGTATAAAACAATTCAAGATTCTGTTTTAATCTCCAAATAAAAGCCGAGAAAAATAGAACATTTTAACAGTTAAGGCTACCCTTTGCCGTTCGGACGTACCTATCCTGTCCTGCTTCACAAGGGATTTGTGAGGCAGGACATATCGACACCGATATTTTTTTCACTTATTCCTTTGTCATCTGACAGGATTTAATTACCTTTGCACTCATTAAGGGAAGTCGCTGGCATACGCCAGT
>CADAPC010000050.1 GCA_902789725.1 uncultured Bacteroidales bacterium | reverse complement strand
ACGCAAGGAACTGAAACGCCAACGCCGTAAGCAGATTATAGCCTTGCGCCGTTTAGACCCGATAGTGAGTGTGGAAAAAAGCACATGGTATTTCCTTATAGTCAACTCATTATCTCAGATGTACTATTGTCTGAAGCGCATGGGTGAGTCGTGCAGGGAGCATGTCGGCAACAATTTCAGTCCCGCTCCAAGCGAATACGCCAATGAGTTTCTTGTTTTGCGAAATGAGATTATGCGTTTGTACCTTCGGTCTCTCGATAGCGAGGCGGCATCCCTGATACGCAATGATGCCGCCGTGCTCCAGTCATTACTCTCCGATTACCGCAAGCGCATCATTCACGACATACAGACCCGCCAACTCAACATCGAAGCCATGACCGTATTCCTGAGTGTTTTCCAAGAGTCTCAAGAACTCCTTAGTGCCCTTCGTCATCTGATGAGGGGGGAGGGCAAGATTGAAGAATGACCGTATAATATCAATCAAAAAAGGCAACGACATCGCCCACTTCGGTCGAGAGTCGTTGTCTTTGCTATATGCTTTTGTTCAAAGACCTATAGACACCAAGCCCCGCCGCGTCGTGATGACGTGACGGGGGCCACAGAACACCGAAATAGACACCGTCCCCTCGGTTGATAATCTCATAGCATCGGTCTTTGTTCTGTTCAAGCATCTCACCAATGTCAATGCGATGCTTCCTGTACAGCTTTTCCTCTTCCTTATAATACGTTTCGAACTTAGTCTGCAACTGTTTGACCGACTCATCATCCAGCTTATTCGTAAAGACAACATTCCGGCTATCAAGAATAGCATTGGTTATGGCTGTTACGGCATTGTCGGTACTCTTGCTGGCAGCACTCTACAGGGAATTTGTGTCGATTGAAAAGGGACATTCACCCGACACAAAAGGGACAATGTGTCGCGATGTGGCTAAAGGCACGGGACTGCGTACAAGTTTGCGGATAGGAACAACGAAGCTGTGACTACGAATCCCTAACGGACAGCATCCGAATATCATCCTAATTTGGCAGTTCGAACTGCCGAAATGTTGATATTTAATCGTATTGATTGGTGTATAAAGACTTTTATTGGCTTCCTGTAATACTCTCTTCATTCCGACAAGAATCTACAATTCGCTCCCAATTCGTGCGTTTTTGGTTGGGAACATGGGGCTCACTTTGCACGAATCCTTGCAGGTGTGGGGAAAATGCGGGGAAATTTAAGGAAAAGAAAAAATCACTAAATCTCTTATTATTAGAGGTTTAGTGATTTCTTTCGAGTTAAACTCGTACCCAGAGCCGGGATCGAACCGGCACGGATTGCTCCATTGGTGTTTGAGACCAACGCGTCTACCAATTCCGCCATCTGGGCTTGCAATAGCGTTATTTCTCAATTGCGAGTGCAAAGGTAAGGAAAATTTGGGAAATACGCATGAGGAATCACGATTTTTTTTTGAAAAAATGCAGAAAAAAGTACATCAGAGCCTCATCCGAGGTGAAGTTTGCCAAAGAAAAGCCACGACAGAAGAAGAATCGACAGCCGTGGCTTTAAGGTATGTTCTAAAAATTAGCTTTCAATTGTTTTTAGTTGATTTTGGAGTAGATTGGATGGCCCAAGGGATTAAGCCCAAAGATGCCCAAAAGCAACAAAAACAATGGAAGATAATCATCTCAGATTTAGTAATTATTAGAACATACCTTAAGTAAAAGGTCAAAAAAATCCAGTGTCACTTCAGGCCAGCTTTCAACGAACGGATAACAGCAGAGTTGAATCCTGCATGGTCAAGCTCGTTAAGCCCCTTAATAGTCACACCACCAGGAGTGGTCACCTTGTCAATGGCCTCTTCCGGATGCCAACCTGTAGCTTTCAGCAAGGACACAGCACCCTGCATAGTCTGCAAAGCGATTTGCTTAGCCTGCTGGGGGTAGAAACCCATCTCACATCCACCTTCCATTTGGGCACGGATGTAACGCATCACATAAGCAATCCCGCATGAAGCCATCATCATGCCTGGCCCTACAAGATTCTCGCCCACTACCAGGGTGTCGCCATCAATGGCATAAAGTTCCTCCACCGTTTTCAGGCTCTCGTCCGAAGCCCCTGGTCCTTTGGCTATGAAGCTCATGCTGGCAGCGAACTCGGCGGCAATGTTGGGAATCACATAGAAGAACTGTCCATCCACGCCCAACTCCTCAGCCAGCATGCTGGTGGTGAAGTTCGCGGCATCGGAAATGATAATTTGCTTTTCGAGGTCGAGCACATGCTTCACCTCAGCCAGAACGAGTTTCATCAGCCAAGGCTTCACCACAAGAACCACTACATCCGCATCTTTCACCGCCTCGATGTTGTCGGTTGTCGTGTTGAGTGCAGGATAATCCTGCTTAAACTGCGAGAGCAATGCTTCATTTTTGTCTGCAATGGTGATGTTGCTAATCTTTCCACTCTTTGCCCACCCTTTAATGAGCGCGCCGCCCATATTGCCAGCGCCAATAACAGTAAGTTTCATAAATCTTCGTACTATTTGAAATAAAATGTCTATCTTTGCACAAAGTTACGAATAAGTGAGAGAATAACCAAATTTATTTGAGTTTTTCCGAACGAAAGTAACAACAACCTCCACGTCCGACAAAATAAATTGCAGTTTTTCTCGTTTTAATAACCAATGAAATATATACATTATTATATTATAGCATGTTTGGCGGCATTTCTCTCGTTGCTTCCCACCTCAGAGGTTTCGGCACAGAAGCGGAAAGTGATGAATCGCCCTTACGTTGACCAGCGAATGTTCCATTACGGATTCTTAGCAGGTATGCACCTGCAAGACATTGAGCTGGAGCAAAACGGATTGATCGACGCAAATGGCAACCAGTGGTTCTCCGAAACACCCAATTACGAGCCAGGTTTCTCAGTGGGCATCCTCGGCGAGTTCTTCCTAACCAAGAATCTCGCCCTCCGCATCATTCCAACCATGCACTTTGGTACCAAAAATGTAACTTTCCGAAACGAGAAAACACACGACCGCCTGTACCAATCTATTAAATCCACCTATTTTTCCGTGCCGGTGGACATCAAATTCGCAGGCGAACGTTTCAACAACTACCGTCCCTACATAATGGCAGGAGTCACGCCTGCACTCGACTTGACTGTCAAAAAACAAAAAGAGTATCTGCTAAAAAACGCAGATGTTTATTTGGAAATAGGGTTCGGCTGCGACTTCTACCTGCCTTTTTTCAAGTTTATCCCCGAGGTGAAATTCATGTACGGCTTAATGAACGTCCTTAACAAGAACCGTTCCGACATCACCGACGAGTCGCAGCTCATCTTCACCCAGTCGGTCAACAAAGCAAGGAGCAAGATGATTGTCTTCACTTTCTATTTCGAGTAACCATGAAGTATTCCGTTATCATACCCGTCTATAACCGTCCCGACGAAGTGGACGAATTGTTGGAAAGCCTTACCCGACAAACACTCACGGACTTCGAAGTGGTGGTGGTGGAAGACGGTTCCACAGTGCCCTGCAAGGAAGTGGTGGAAAAATATGCCAAACAGCTCACCATCCAATATCTTCCCAAGAAGAATGGTGGTCCGGGGCCGGCACGCAACTATGGCGTAGAGCATGCCAAAGGCGAATACATGCTCATTCTCGACAGCGACTGCGTCTTGCCCAATGGCTACATAGCAGCCGTAGAAGCAGAACTGAGCGAGAGTCCATGCGATGCATTTGGCGGTCCTGATGCTGCCCACGATTCATTCACCCACATACAGAAGGCCATCTCCTACAGTATGACCTCATTCTTCACGACAGGAGGCATACGTGGCGGTAAGAAAAAAGGAGCGATGGACAAATTCTATCCCCGCTCTTTCAATATGGGCATCCGCCGGGATGTATTCCTTAAGCTACGCGGATTCAGCAAAATGCGCTTTGGAGAAGACATCGACTTCAGTTACCGCATTGTAGAGGCAGGCTACACGAGCCGTCTCTTTCCTGAAGCTTGGGTGTGGCACAAACGCCGCACCGACATGGACAAGTTTTTCAAGCAAGTGTTCAATTCCGGCATCGCACGCATCAACCTAACAAAACGCCACCCTGGTACACTGAAGCCAGTTCACCTCCTGCCAATGGTCTTCACCGTAGGAGTGCTATTGCTTATCGCAGGAGCGGTGTTTTTCCGTTTATGGGACTACTACAACCAAGCTGCCACAGGATTGCTGCTGCCCAACGGAGGCTTCATCCCCGCCTACGCTTTGTGTCTGCTGCCCATTGTCCTGTATATGCTGCTAATATTCATAGATTCAAGCATTAAGAATAAGCACCTCGTCATTGGATTCCTCAGCGTCGAAGCCGCCTTCGTGCAGTTGATGGGCTATGGTTTGGGGTTCCTGAAAGCTTGGTGGCTACGTTGCGTGCAAGGAAAAGATGAATTTACCGCATTCGAAAAGAATTTCTATGATTAGGAAAGATTTCAGACCGTTCAACACATCTGAGTCCAACAAAGTGGCTGAACAAGAACCGGCAGCAGAAGCCAAAGAAAAGTCTGCTGATGTTTACACATCCATCAAGCACTGGGCAGAGGAAGACCGCCCTCGGGAGAAACTGATGGCAAAAGGAGCCGAAGCCCTGACCAACGCCGAACTGCTCGCCATACTGATTGGCGGAGGCACTACCAAGAAGTCGGCCGTGGAACTGATGCAGGAAGTGCTGAGAAGCTGTGGCGACACCCTCAGAGGACTGAACCACCTGACGCTGCAAGACCTCCTGCGCTTCAATGGCATTGGCGAAGCAAAAGCTCTCACCATTATTGCCGCAGCGGAGATTGGCAAACGGCGCATGATGGAGGACAGCCACAAAATTCAACAAATCCGCACCAGTGCCGATGTGTTGCACTACATGAATCCTTACATACAAGACCTCAACCACGAGGAATGCTGGGTACTGTTGCTTAACAATTATGCTCGTCTGATCAACTGTGTCAGAATCAGCCAAGGTGGCCTGACAGAGACAGCGGTAGATGTGAGGGTGGTGCTCAAGGAAGCATTAAAACACGATGCCACATCCTTCATTCTGGTGCACAACCACCCCAGCGGCAACATGCGCCCCAGCCGATACGACGATGACTTGACCCAACGCATGAGCCGGGCGGCTGCAACCGTCAACCTGCGCATGATAGACCACGTCATTGTCACCGAAGGAGAATATTATAGCTATTCAGAGAATGGCAAAATATAGATTATCAACAATATGACCAAATACGAAGTAGAAGAAAAGACCGTTGAGTACCTAAAGACGGTGTTCGACCCCGAGATTCCTGTCAACGTATGGGACCTGGGCATGATATACAAGATAGATGTGAAGGAAACAGCCGAGCCAACCGAAGGGAAGGATTTTGACATTGACATCGACATGACCTTCACCGCCCCCAACTGTCCGGCAGCCGACTTCATCCTCGAGGACATCCAGCAGAAGTTGGAAGGCATATCAGCTGTCAAGAACGTAAACATCAATGTTGTCTTTGAGCCAGAATGGAACAAAGACATGATGAGCGAAGAAGCCAAACTCGACCTTGGTTTCATGTGATGGACAAAGTTTAGAGTTCAGGGCTTAGAGTTAAACTTAAAGTTAAGGTTAGGCTTAAAGTGACAGAATATGAAGAACATTTACTTTATCAGCGATGCCCACCTCGGCAGCCGTGCTATCGAACATCGCCGCACCCAAGAACGCCGCCTTGTGAATTTTCTTGACAAAATCAAGGATAAGGCAGAAGCTGTCTATATGTTGGGCGACATGTTCGACTTCTGGTTCGAATACAAGGAGGTCGTTCCCAAAGGCTACACCCGCTTCTTAGGTAAAATCAGCGAACTCACCGACATGGGAGTTGAGGTGCATTACTTCACAGGCAACCATGACATGTGGATGGAGGACTATCTGGAGAAGGAATGCGGCGTAACAATACACAAACAACCCTGCACCCTCGACATCCGCGGTAAAATTTTCTATCTCGCACACGGCGACGGACTCTATGAAGAAGGGAAAATGACCCACTTCATGTTCTGGTGCTTCCGCAACAAAATGCTGCGGAAGATGGCACGTTGCATTCACCCCCATTGGTTCATCAACTTCGGTCTCAACTGGGCTAAGCACTCCCGTCTGAAACGTTCCAGCAATGCCTTACACCCCGATGCCGATGGGCGAGTACTGACCAAAGACGGCTTCCACAACGACACCAAACTCGTCGGCTACGAAAGTGCGCCCGACAACGGAGAGCCACCCTACAAGGGAGAAGACCAGGAAGGACTCGTCCTCTTCGCCAAAGACTACCTCAAAACCCATCCCGAAGTCAACTACTTCATCTTTGGCCATCGGCACATCGAACTCGACCTTCTGCTCAGCCGCGACACCCGCCTCCTCATCCTTGGCGAATGGATCACACTCTTCACTTACGCCGTCTGGGATGGAGAATATCTCTTCATGGACAACTTCATCGAGGGAGAAACCGAGCTTTAAGGTTCAGCCCATCATCTTTTTTCGCCACGATTATGCAAAAAACTGCATAATATGCATCATTTATTCAAGAAAATTCGTACCTTTGCAGCCGATTTGTGAATAATTATGCAAAAACTGCAAATTTTACTCCGACAAACATTTCGCAAAAAAGATGAAGACAAGACAATCGCGACTCGACACCATCAAAGCCATCATTCAGATGCAAGAAATCGGTAGTCAAGAAGAGCTGGCACAAGCACTCTCCAAAATGGGGGTGAACATGACGCAAGCCACCCTGTCACGTGACCTGAAACTGCTGAAAGTGGTGAAAGGACTCACTCCTAAAGGGAGGGCCATCTACATGCTCCCCGACAATCCCTATTACCGCCGAGTGAGGGAGCACAGACAGGAGGGTACAGCCATCCGCAACGGATTCATGACAATAAGGTTTTCTGGGCAGTTGGCTGTCATCAAGTGCCGCCCCGGCTATGCCAGCGGATTGGCAAGCGACATTGACAATGCCCACTTCTCCGAAGTTATTGGCACCATTGCTGGCGACGACACCATCTTTCTGGCATTGGAAGAAGGATTCAACAAGAACACTCTCGAAGCAAACTTAAGAACAATTGTGCCTGTTTATCCAGGCAGCCAAGTAGAAAAGAAACAATGATTTACGAAGACGGGATCAAGGTGATTGTGGCTGATGCCAGTCACGAGAAATATGTAGATTTAATTCTCGACACCATCCGCGAAGCAGCGAAGAAGCGGGGAACCGGCATTGCCGAACGCACCCACGAGTATGTGGCCACAAAGATGAAAGAAGGCAAGGCAGTGCTTGCACTCGACCCCAGCTCGCAGACAGAGCTTGGCGACAAATTTGTGGGGTTCAGCTACATCGAGACATGGGGCAACAAGTCCTACGTGACCACTTCAGGACTTATCGTACACCCCGACTATCAAGGCAGAAACATCGCTAAACGCATCAAGGACCACACCTTCACGCTGGCCCGTGTGCGCTGGCCACATGCCAAAATTTTCTCCCTCACCAGCGGCGATGCAGTGATGAAGATGAACACAGCCCTGGGTTATGTGCCTGTCAGTTTCAACCAACTCACCGACGATGACGCCTTTTGGCGCGGATGCCGAGGATGCATCAACCACCCCATCTTGGAAATGAAAGAACGAAAGTTCTGCATCTGCACAGGCATGCTCTACGACCCAGCCCAACATCATGGAGAGCCAACCCCTGTAGAGATTTTCCAAGAAATCATGCGCGAAATGGTGCTCCGAGGCTTGATGTAAGGCCCCAATAGTGCTTACAGCTCACCAGCCCTATAAATTCCCACAGGCCTCCTATTCCCAAAAACTCAACAAAACAAACAATACAGTTATGGAAAAGAAAAAAGTTGTCGTTGCATTCAGCGGCGGATTGGACACCAGCTACACAGTGATGTACCTGGCAAAAGAAAAAGGTTATGAAGTACACGCTGCTTGCGCCAACACCGGCGGTTTCTCTGCCGAACAGCTCAAGACGAACGAAGAGAACGCTTACAAGTTAGGCGCCACCAAGTACGTGACACTCGATGTTACACAGGAGTACTATGCCAAGTCGCTCAAATACATGGTGTTTGGCAATGTCCTGAGAAACAACTGCTACCCCATTTCCGTTTCCTCCGAGCGCATCTTCCAAGCACTGGCCATCGCCCGCTATGCAAAAGAGATTGGTGCAAGCGCCATTGCCCATGGTTCGACAGGCGCCGGCAACGACCAAATCCGCTTTGACATGACCTTCCTCGTCATGGCTCCAGGCGTGGAAATCATCACCCTCACCCGCGATGGAAACTTGAGCCGCCAGGAAGAAATTGACTACCTGAACAAGAACGGTTTTGCCGCCGACTTTGCCAAGCTGAAATACTCTTACAACGTAGGCATTTGGGGCACCTCCATCTGCGGCGGTGAGATTCTCGACTCCACACAAGGTCTGCCAGAATCCGCCTACCTGAAACACCCCAAGAAGGAAGGCCCCGAACTGTTGAAATTAGGCTTCGAGAAAGGCGAACTTTGCTCCGTGAACGGCAAGCACTATGACGACAAGATTGCAGCCATTCAGGCTGTTGAAGAGATTGGTGCAGCCTATGCCATCGGACGCGACTGCCATGTGGGCGACACCATCATCGGCATCAAGGGCCGTGTAGGTTTCGAGGCTGCCGCCCCCATGCTCATCATCGGTGCCCACCGTTTCTTGGAGAAATACACCCTTTCCAAGTGGCAGCAGTATTGGAAAGACCAGGTGAGCAACTGGTACGGCATGTTCCTGCACGAAAGCCAGTACCTGGAGCCTGTCATGCCCGACATCGAAGCCATGCTGACTTCTTCACAGCGAAATGTGACAGGCGAGGTAACCCTCGAACTCCGTCCCTACTGCTTCCAGACGGTAGGCGTTGATTCACCTAACGACTTGGTAAAGAACAAGCTCGGAGAATATGGCGAAACCGCCAAGGCATGGTCGTCCGAAGATGCCAAAGGCTTCATCAAGGTGACCTCCACCCCACTCCGCGCTTACTATCTGGCCCACCCTAACGAAGAAAGATAATGATACGAGTAGGAATATTAGGAGCTGCAGGATACACTGGCGGTGAACTCATCCGTTTACTCATCACCCATCCCGAAGTGAAAATTGTCTTTGCCAACAGCGAGTCGAATGCTGGCAACAAAGTATATGACGTGCACGAGGGCTTGCTGGGCGACACCGAATTGGAGTTCACCTCCGCCATGCCCTTCGACCAAGTCGATCTGATATTTTTCTGTTTTGGCCATGGAAAGAGTGAGGCTTTCTTGAAAGAGCACAACATCCCTGCCAACGTGAAAATCATCGACTTGGCACAAGATTTTCGCATCAAAGGTAACCACGACTACGTGTATGGCTTGCCAGAAATTCACCGCGAGGAAATAGCGGAATGCCAGCATTTGGCCAACCCCGGTTGTTTTGCCACATGCATCCAGCTGGGACTGCTCCCCCTGGCGAAAGCAGGCTTGCTGACCAACGACATCGCCGTCAACGCCATCACGGGTTCGACGGGTGCAGGACAGAAGCCCGGGGCTACCACCCACTTCTCTTGGAGGAGCAACAACTTCTCGGTCTATAAACTATTCACCCATCAGCACCTGCACGAGATTTGCCAGACACTCAACGAACTGAAACCCGCTGCAGCTCCCCACGTAATCGATACACTCAACGAAAGCTTTGAAGCAGAAGGAATCACCGTAGATTTTATCCCCTACCGTGGCGACTTCGCCAGAGGCATCTTCTGCACCGAGGTGGTGACACTGGACAAGAGCCTCGCAGAGAGCGATATCATCCAACTCTTCAAAACCTTCTATGCCCATGCCGCCTTCACCCACTACAGCGACAAAGCACCCGACCTGAAGCAAGTGGTGAACACCAACAAGGCCCTGGTGCATGTGCAGGTATTCGGACGCAAGGTGGTCATCTTCTCCATGATAGACAACCTCTTGAAAGGCGCAGTCGGACAGGCAGTACAGAACATGAACATCATGTTCGGTTTGGACGAAAAATCAGGACTGAACCTAAAAGCAAGTGCTTTCTGACAGTGTCCCGTTAGCAGCCTCTCCCCTTGCGGTAACAATTATTTTCACTTTTCACTTTTCATTTTTCATTCCATGCAATTATTTGACGTATATCCACTTTTTGACATAGCCATCGACCACGGTAAGGGATGCCACGTATGGGACGAGGAAGGACAGGAATACCTCGACCTCTATGGCGGGCATGCAGTCATCAGCATCGGCCACTGCCACCCCCACTATGTTCAAGCCATGACCCAGCAGCTCAACAAGCTGGGATTTTACAGCAACTCCGTACAGAACCCCCTCCAGAAGAAACTTGCCACCCGTCTGGGCAAGGCTTCGGGCTATGAAGACTATCAGCTCTTCCTCATCAACTCAGGTGCCGAAGCCAACGAGAATGCACTGAAACTGGCATCCTTCTACAACGGTCGCACACGCGTCCTCTCTGCCGAGAAAGCCTTCCACGGTCGCACCTCGTTGGCTGTGGAAGTGACCAACAACCCTAAAATCATCGCCCCCATCAACAACAACGGACACGTGACTTACTTGCCCCTCAACGACATAGCTCCTTGGCAAGCCGAAATTGAGAAAGGCGACGTGTGTGCCGTCATCATCGAGTGCATCCAGGGCGTAGGAGGCATCCGCATGGTCACCAAGGAGTTCCTGCAGCAGTTGCGTGTCCTCTGCGACCAGCACAACACCGTGCTCATCTGCGACGAAATCCAGTGCGGCTACGGACGCTCCGGCAAGTTCTTTGCCCATCAGCACCTCAATGTCAAGCCCGACATGATAACAGTGGCCAAAGGCATCTGCAACGGTTTCCCCATGGCAGGCGTGCTCATAGCCCCCAACTTCCAGCCCGTCTATGGACAGTTGGGCACCACCTTCGGCGGCAACCACTTAGGTTGCGCAGGAGCCATTGCCGTACTCGACGTAATTGAGCAAGAGCATCTGGTAGAGAACGCCGCCAAGGTGGGCAACTACCTGCTCAACATGCTCCAGGCAGAGAAATCCGCAGGCCATCTGCCCCATGTAGTTGATGTGCGTGGCGAAGGTCTCATGATTGGCATCGAGCTGGACATCCCCTACAAGGAACCACGCACACGCCTCATCAAGGAGCAGCATTGTTTCACAGGTTGCTCAGGCACCAACGTCATCCGTCTCCTGCCCCCGCTCTGCCTCTCCATGGAGGAAGCGGCCGACTTTATCGAACGTCTCAAGAAAGTGCTCTAACCCATGAGAACAACTCTCCTGCTCGCCGTCGCTCCCCTCACGGTGAAGGAAGCAAAGGCTTTGGAGAAATATTGGAAGAATGCCGCTGAAGAGAAAGAAGTGCAATAATCACCAGATATGGACAAGAAAACACATGTGTAAGGATTTATATAGGTATTTCAGAAGCCTCACCATTACCATAATTTGTTCTCTCCCCGCTTCAGCTGCACCTCCTTCGCCGTGCCGTCGGCTTTCAGCACAATGCGGCACTTCCGCTGAGCGGTGAGCGTGAGGGTCGTCACGGAACCTGCCCTCCACTCCATATCCACAGTGATGCCGCCACGGGCGCGGATGCCCGACACCGAACCATTCTTCCAATTGTCGGGCAAGGCAGGCAGCAGTTCCAGCACAATGGTCGGTTTGCCATTGGGGGCAAGCCGGTAGTCGCTCTGCACAAGCATCTCCACCACCCCTGCACAACCACCGAAATTGCCATCAATTTGAAAGGGCGAATGCGCATCGAGCAAGTTTGGGTACGTGCCCCCACCCCTGCGTGCATCAGTCCCCTTGTACCCATCAGGACTGACGTATGAGAGCAATTTGCGATAAATATGGTAAGCATTTCGGGCATCGTGCAGGCGAGCATAGAGGTTCACTCGCCACCCCGTGCTCCACCCTGTCGTTTGGTCACCTTTCAGCGCAAGGGTCGTGGAGGCGGCACGCTCAATGTCTGCTCGCTCATGCACGCCGTCGTCCACCGTGTGGCCGGGATAGATGCCGAACAGATGGCTCTGATGCCGATGATGCGGGTCTTCATCTTCCCAGTCGTAGAACCACTCTTGCAGGTTACCCTTCTTGCCTATCTTGTAGGGATGAAGACGAGCAAGCGTAGCTTCGGCCTTAGCCACGAAAGACTTGTCAACACCCAGCTCCAGCGCAGCATTGCGGGCATCGGTCACACATTCGCGAATCATGGCAAGGTCGGCAAAACCACCGTAGCAGGTGCGTCCATGATAGCCTTCGGGGGTCACGAAGACGTTTTCAGGCGATGTAGAGGGGGCAGTGATGAGCCACTCCTTGCCTTCCACTCCCATGCTGGTGGTGGTGACCAGCCAGTTCATGCAAAATTCAGCTGCCCCTTTCAGCACGGGATAGTACTCACGGAGGAAGTCCTTGTCGAGCGAGAAGGTGTAATGCTCCCAAATGTGGGTGCTCATCCATGCACCGCCCATGTTCCAGTTTGCCCACATCGGGTCGCCCGTATGAAGCCCCACAGGACAGGTCATCGCCCAAATGTCGGTGTTGTGAGCCAGGCACCATCCCTTATCTACACCATAATAAGCCTTTGCTGTCTGCTCGCCCGAGCCTTGCAGTTCCTTGAGGAACGTGAGCAGCGGAAGGTGCATCTCAGGCATTGCAGCAGTTTCGGCTGCCCAATAGTTTTCCTGCACATTGATGTTGCTCGTATAATTGCACGACCAAGGTGGCAACATGCTCTCGTTCCAGAGTCCCTGCAAGTTGGCCGGCACATTAGGTGTGCGCGAGCAAGAAATGAGCAGGTAGCGTCCATACTGGAAGTAGAGGGCTTCGAGGTCGGGATTGAAGATGTTCTCATCCACATAGTCCTTCAACACCTCATCGGTTGGGCGTTCATCCTTCTTCCCTTTTCCCAATGAGAGTTTTACGCGGTTGTAGATGCTCTGATAGTCATGGATGTGGCGACTGAGCAATTCGTCGTATGGCACAGAAACCAGATGCTCAAGTCTTCGGTCGGCAATTTCCTTGTATGGCCTTCCCTCCTTCACAGGGTCCTTGTCAAAACCATTGAAGGAAGTGGCATTGACAATGTAGATAGTCACTTCCTGTCCGCCCGACACAACAATGGCCCCATCCTTCTCTTCCACTTTCGCGCCCACCACCTTCACCTTCGTGCGGAAATGAATGCCGCGGTGAGGGTCGTAAGCAAACTTCTCATCCGCATTGTAGTAGCTGGGCAGAGAAGCATAGCCCACATAGCCATCATTCACGATGGTGTTGCCATCAACTACACGGATATCGCTGCGCAACTGACTATTGAGTGAGATGCGGGCCTCGATTCCAGCTGAAAATTCGTCCTTGATGCGGATGACGATGCCTGAGTCAGGATTGGTGGCAAAGTAATCCACCGTCTTCTTATACAATCCCCTCATCCACTCAGTGTGGGCAACGGCATTACCAATGTCGAGCCAGCGTTTGTATTCGTGATCGCCGATGTGCCATTCAAGGAACTTGATATTGAGTTCGCCCAGTGGCTGGTAGTTTTGCGAAAAGTGCCCCTGCACATCCCGCTGCAGGCGGTCGGCCTCCCTGTAGTCGCCCTTCCACAACGCCTCCCGGATGGCAGGAATCGTCTTGTAAGCTTCGGGGGAATAGATGTTCATGTTACACGGTTCGCCCGTCCACAGCGTGATGTCGTTCAGCGAAATCCTTTCTGTCTCATGCCCCCCATACACGATGCCGCCCATCGTGCCATTGCCAATTACCATAGCCTCCTCGAAATAGTCGGCCGGACGGTCGTAATGCAACGTCTGTGCCTCAGTCATCGCCATTGCAGCAAAGCCCAAAGCTAAAGTCATCAATCTTTTCATCTTATGCCTTCGTTATGTTTTGGTTGCAAAGGTACGTAAAATCTCCGAAATCATAAAATCTATGGAGAAAAGTACTTCAGAAAGTAGGATTTTTTATTGGTCTTTCTTTGTCTGCCGAAGGCACTATTACCATTCCCCAAGCACCTCTATAGTACCTCGCATGTACCTCGCATGTACCTCGCATGTACCTCGCATCCAACAATGCGAGTTTTATAGGAGGAAATACGGGGGTACTACAGAGGCACTTTTGCTGATGTATGATATTCAATTTTTAGAACATACCGGAAATGTTTAGCCTACTATCACGTTGTGCCGAGCCATCTGCAAGAAGTGCTGATGCAAGCGCAGGTCGGCATCCAGTTCGGGGTGGAAGGCAGTGGCCAGTTGACAGCCTTGTTGGGCAGCCACCATGCGCCCATCCACCTGCGCCAGCGGCCTGCAATCAGGCGAAAGGATTTCTTCAATGTAGGGCGCACGGATAAAGGTCATGGGCACATCCTCGCCAATGCCCTCCACCTGACCCACAGTATGAAAACTGCCCAATTGACGCCCGTAGGCATTCCGGCGCACCCTGATGTTCATCGTGCCCAAATACCCGCTGGACAGAAGAATCATGCCAGCACAGGTGCCCAAGACGGGAAGACCCCGCAGAATAGCCTCTTGGACTGGCTTCAGCAGACCGAGTTGGTCAAGCAGACGCATCTGCACCGTACTCTCGCCTCTGGGCAACACCAATCCATCCATAGGCTGAAGCCAATCAGCAAGTTGCCGCACCTCGAAGGTCTCGGCCCCCAGTTGCTGCAACCGCTGTTCATGCTCAATGAATGCCCCTTGCAGGGCAAGAACCGCAATTTTCATTTCCCCCGTTCAGCCATCAAGAGTTCTATTTCCTGTTCGTTGATGCCCACCATCGCCTCGCCCAGGTCCTCGCTGAGTTCGGCCAAGAGTTTGGCATCCTGATAGTTCGTCACCGCCTGCACAATGGCAGCAGCACGCTTGCGTGGGTTTCCGCTCTTAAAGATGCCACTACCCACAAACACACCCTCTGCCCCAAGCTGCATCATCAGCGCAGCATCGGCAGGGGTAGCCACCCCTCCGGCAGCAAAGTTCACCACAGGCAGCTTGCCATTCTCGTGCACGAAACGCACCAGTTCATAAGGAGCCTGCAACTGCTTGGCAGCCTCAAAGAGTTCATCCTCGCTCATGCTCACCAAACGACGTATTTCGCTCTGCATCAACCGCATGTGGCTCACAGCCTGCACCACATCGCCTGTGCCAGGCTCACCCTTCGTACGAATCATCGTGGCGCCCTCAGCAATGCGGCGCAACGCCTCGCCCAGGTTCTTCGCCCCACACACAAAGGGCACATCAAAGCGGGTCTTGTCAATGTGGTAAATGTTGTCAGCAGGACTGAGCACCTCGCTCTCGTCAATGTAGTCAATCTCAATAGCTTGCAGAATCTGTGCTTCGGCAATATGCCCAATGCGGCACTTCGCCATCACAGGAATGCTCACCGCCTCCTGAATGCCCCGAATCATTTTGGGGTCGCTCATACGGCTCACCCCGCCCGCAGCACGTATGTCGGCTGGGATGCGCTCAAGTGCCATCACTGCACAAGCTCCCGCTTCTTCAGCAATGCGAGCCTGCTCAGGAGTTGTCACGTCCATAATTACACCGCCCTTCAGCATCTGAGCCAACTGGCGGTTCAATTCTTGTCTTTCGTTTGCCATGTTTTAATGAAATGATGAATGAATAATGAAAAGCTAAGGGTTACTATTTCTGGCGATAGCGAAGAGGGGGCATGCCCTTTTGCTTTTTGAAGAACCTGGAAAGATGAGCCTGAGAGGAGAAGCCCAATCGGGAAGCTATCTCCTTGAGAGAGAGAGACGTGGTGGTGAGCAACGTGACAATTTCCTGAACAATGCGCTCGTCTATGATGCTTTTGGGCGAACGCCCCACAATGCGACGCGTCACCTGCCCTAAATAGGGGGCACTCACATTCAGCTGTTCGGCATAAAATGCCACATCGGCATAGCGATGATAAAACCGCTCCACCGCATCGAGAAACTGGTTGTACAACTCCCCACTGCGCCCCATCGAACTCACATAACCCACAGGCAAATCGGCCAGCAATTCCCTTGCATGCCGGATGGCCTCGTCGGGTTCCTCCCCCCTATTCAGCAGCACCGCCACCGCCGAGGAGAGCTGGTTGGACGCTCCGTGCGGTCCTGCATGCCTTGCTTCCAGCACCACTGTACACAGGGGAAGAATCAGCCGTTCAATAGCCTTATACACATCAGCCGTAAGCAGCCGCTCGCCATGAGCCGACTCCTGCACAGGAGCATAGATGACATGCCGCGGACGATAATGACTCAGCACCTCAGCCACCGCCTCCACCACATCTATGCGACGAAGCAGACCCACTTTCACCACCTGCGGCTGCAAGTCGTTGATGATGGCTTCCACCTGCCCCCGCACAGCCGAAGCGGGCAGGTCGTAGAACTCTTGGATTCCCAAGGTGTTCTGCACCGTGATGGACGTGATGGCAGAGGCCGCCACTCCCCCCAGTTCGTGAATGAAGCGGATGTCCGCCTGCACCCCCGAACCACCAGTGCCGTCGCTACCCGTAATCGTCAATATTGCTCGTGCTGAATCCATGTCGCTTTTGAGTTTGTAATGAAATCTGGTGCAAAGGAACTAAAAATTGCAGAATTGACAAAACAAGACTCTATTTATGATAAAAGAAAATACAGTTTGGGCAAGAAAAGCAAGAGAAGCCTCAACAAATTACATGCCGTATCTGTCAAGGAGAAACGGCGTTTCTCCGTGGGAGATATGCCGTATGTGTTTGGGGAGGAAATAAGGCCCCAATTTGTGCTATGCGGGGAAGGGAATCTTTGAAATATAGAATTTCTATAATAGAATTTGTATAATCAAAATGATTTGCTTACCCTTGCATCAAAAAGCAGCATTATGGAGAATCCTTTCCACATCACTGGCATTATTCCAGAACCGTACTTTTGCGACAGGGAGAAAGAAACCCGATTAATGCTAAAGGTTCAGAGGAAAAACAGGGCCACCCCTGCCACACTGATGAGAGCACCAAGGATCTCGAGCGGAGTGACTTTCTGATGGAAGAAATACCACGAGGGCAAGAGGATGAAGATGGGGGTCATGGCCATGATGGTTTGAGCAATACCTGTGGAGGTGTAGAGTGTGGCCATGAGCGAGAGACTGACACCAAGGAAGGGTCCCATGAGGGTGGCGATGAAGGCAAAGGTCATGCCGCGGCGGTCGCGGGTGACGGAGAGAATCTTACGCGTCTTTCCTGTAAGGAGCATGGTGAGTGAAAAACAGACGAAACCAGTGACGGCACGCATAAAGGTGCTGGCGAAAGGCATGATGTCCAAGGCTTCGGGCGACTGGATAAGGGTTTCGTAGTGGGTCATGCCCACCTTACTGAGCACCAGGCCAATGCCCTGCCCCAATCCGGCTCCGATGCCGAAGAGCACTCCTTTGAGGGGAAGCTTAAGGCTCAACTTGTGATGTTCACCACCCTTTGAAAGCACGCTCAACCCAATGCCAAACATGGTGATGAGCATGCCCGTGATGGCAAGTCCCGACATTCGCTCACCTAAAAGGATAAAGCCAAAGATGGCTGCAGCAGCGGGTGCCAAGGTCATGAAGAGCTGTCCGAAACGACTGCCAATGAGCAGGTAGGAGTTGAAGAGGCAGTAGTCGCCCAGCACATAGCCAACAAAACCGGAAAGGGAGAGCCACAGCCAGGTTTCGCCGTCGGCATCCTGCGGCAGGGGATTGCCGCACACAGCCCACATTAAGATGGCCAAAAAGACCAGCGACATGAGCATACGGATGACGTTCAGCCCAAGTGGGGAAAGGCGTTTGCTCGCCACTTCGGCTGCCAAAGCGGTGACCGTCCAGAGGATGGTGACCAAGAGCGAGATGAGTTCACCTTTATACATAAGTGCATTACAAGTTTGCATTGGATGGAGAGGAGAGGTGAAACGCTCTATTCAACCGTACAAGGGATGAGTTTCACCTCGCTGTTTAAGCCAGAAGGAACTACGCCCCATTGGTCATAGTGCTGGGTCTTGTAGTTGAGGTCAACGACGTTAATTTCCTTGAACTTGCGCCACTCCACCCCATCGCGATCCATCTTGGCAATGCGGTTGGCAGGAAGATTGGCGACCTCCACCTCAAGCGTGTTTTTACCATCACGAAGGAACTCTGTGATGTCAAGACGATAGGGTACGGAGAAGAGGATGCCAGCATCATGACCATTGACGAATACGTGAGCCGTTTCGCGCACATCGCCCAAATCAAGGACGTAGGCAGAAAGGGCTGCTCGCTTGGAAGGTAGCGAGAAGGTGGTCTTATACACACCGGTTGCCATCGTTTCGTTGAGGACAGCTTCACCAAGGGCTGTCCACGGCTTAGGGGCACCGTTCATGGTGTAGGTCTTATCAATCTTCACAGGGGCCGATTCCTTGAAAGCAAGAGTCCATCCAGTTAAGTTCCGTGCCTTGGCGGCATTGGCTCTCAGATATTTGTGAGGCTTCAGCGTCTCAGAGGGGGCATTGGTATAAGTGCGAAGGATGATGCTTTCGCCACTCTTCAGCTGCACTCTCACACGCCCTTGCGCATCCATCTTGGCAAGGTCTATTTGTCCGTTCAGGGGATTGTAAAACACCACTTTCTTCGCTTTCACGCCCAAAGCGACAAAAGCATCGATATCCTTGTCTTGAAGATTGGAGACGAAGTAGTGATAACCATCAGGATTGGTGCGGCGAATGCAGCCCAAACCTTGCTCTAAACGCATGGGTTCTTTTTTTGCTGCACTGAACTTCAACCCATCGCTAAAATTGGGTGAAGTGACGATGCTTCCCTTGCCCCACACGATGCGCATGGCCTGTTCAGGATGGAAGGTGACAGTTTGCTGCATTTTCTGCAACAGGTCAATCAGTTCCTGCTGTTCAGCAGCCTGATGATAGCCTGGCACAGACATCGGGAAGGAACGGACAAACATCACTTGCCCACCCTGCTCTGCTATCTCCAGAAGACGACGAAAGCTGGCTGCCGGCATAAAGCGCACATCGGGAATGATGATGGTGGCATAGCGTTTCGTGATGTTGTCTTGCATCAGATAACGGTCGGAAATGTAATCGACATCGTAACCACTCTTGATGATGGTTTGAACCGTCTCAATAAATTGGGGAGCACGTTTCTCCATCGAATGAATGTCGAAGAGTGCGACTGTGCCTGGCTGGTCGTAAAGCATGTCGTAATAAGGAAGATAGACCAGCACATCGTTGTCGGGTTCTCCCCACTGGAGGAACGACTGACAACGCTGAATGTACTGCGAGAAGGCTGGCATAGCCGACCACCAGTTGTTGTAGGGAGTCATATCTACACTCGCATAGAATCGCCAACCAGGCCACTCCGCGTCTTTGGGTGAATAACACGAGCCATGGAAGAACACGTGATTCACTCCTGAAAGGAACATCAAGTCAAGGTCGGGCTTACACTGGGAGAGTGAAGTGCGGAAATGCTCCGTCAACCAAGTGAAGGTTTCGCTTGAAGTATATTTCTTACCTGAGATATGAGCGGCTGATGAGGCATACTTCAGCATCGAGATGTCGGAAAAGTTCTTTTTTGTGAAACCTTCATCCTTACGCAAGCCCAAAATGCCAAAATCACTCAGTCCGAAGCCTTCACATTCTGGTATATCGACCGCTGCATACACATCAAGAAGATTGGCAGGACTTCCATGCGCCTGGTTACGGGTCTGACTCCCATGACGATGCGCCCAGTCGGTCCACTGGGTGGTGAAGTTCTCCAAGAGGAGGTCGCCCAATGTTTCGCGATAGTCACTGACAATTCGCTTATCAGCATCTGTACGGAGCGAATCTTTCTTATTTAATATGTAGGTGAAAGGCATCAAGTCGTAGCCCCGGCGTTTCTGAAATTCCTCGTAGAGTTTGGGTGTCCAGTCGGCACCATACACCTCATAGGAATCATTGAACATCACACGTGGAAAGGGTACGTTCTGATGGGCAAAAGCCGTGTCGAAACGTTCGAAATAGTGAGCTACAGCATCGTGGTCGAAATGGTCAATCACAAAGCCTTCCCCTCCAGGAGCCGCACGTTTCACTTTCTGGCCTGTTCGTCCCATCGTCGCATCCTGGTTGGCATCAAAGACAATCTTGTGAGCTGCATCGGCTTCGCTCACTAAAGGTCCGCCAAAGGGCCAACCCGTACCTGTGGCCATATTGGTTTCAATGCCCAACTCAGCTCCTCGGGTCTCCACATACTTCAACATACGCATCCAACGCGGAGAAAGATAGGGGATGTCGTTGGCATCATTCCCTTTCACCCCATAGATGGGTGTGATTTCCACGCCACCTATACCCGCCTTGGCGTATGCTGAGAGATTATAGTCCAAACCTGCTGAATCGACCGCACTTCCCAACCACCACCAGCGGGTGTAGGGCTTCGCTTCCTGCGGAATGGGAATCCACTGCTGGGCAAGGGCACGCATAGTAAAGACGAGAATAAGGGCAAAGGAGAAGAATGTTTTCGCCCAACAAAGAAAGTGAGTCAATTTCTTCATTTTGATGATTCGTGTTGATGTTTACGATGCGAAAATACAACTATTTTATGGGTTTGACAAATTTTTATGCCATCCTTTGCCCTCACATATCCTTTTTTTGCCTAACTTTGTACCGTTTTTACATTAAGACAGGCAGCAAAACTCTCTCATGGAAAACTCTACAGGTACAAGTACACTCATCAGAAAGACAACGAATGAACCACAATGGTTCGCCCTAAAAGTCAGCAGGAAAGAATCGTTGGCAATATCTCTTCTGGAGGATGCCGGTGTGCGTGTCTATTGCCCAACAGCTGCGACAGATACCACAATCCAGGGGAAAAAGGTGATTGTAGAGCGTCCGCTCATCCCCAACACCATTTTTGCGTTTGCTCCCTTCCGCACTATCAATGCCATCAAGAACCTACACACGTTCATTACTTATAGCTACAGAAAAGAAAAGGGTAAATACAAGATATTGCAAGTGCCAAAACGAGAAATGGAGCGATTCATCGACTCTTCCACCAAGATGAAGAACGACATCACTTATTTCCAGCCAGAGGAGGTAGAACTGAAAAAGGGGGACAAGGTGCGAATTGTTGGCGGTCTGTTCGATGGTTATGAAGGCACTTTGCTCAAAGCGAAAGGAAGGGCGAAACGCATGTTCCTGATTAACTTTGAATTGTTAGGAGCCATCGGTACGCACATTGAACCACAATACATCAAGGTCATCAGTAAGCATCCGTTGAAATACACGTTGTAACAGTTGTAGTTTCGTTGTACGAAGAAAGGTAAGCATTCGATAAACTACAGGTGTTAACACCTATATACTATAACAATAGCAGCTGCAATCACCAACGACTGTAGCTGCCTATTGTATTATGTAGTACCTATATGTAGTACCTATATCATGTAGTTTTAGTCATGACAGATTCCGGATGCGTGAGTTTCCACTTATGCGGTAGCAGTT
>CADAPC010000049.1 GCA_902789725.1 uncultured Bacteroidales bacterium | reverse complement strand
TGAAATAAGAGTCAAAGAGTGGATTATCTCTGCTTGTTGATGTATTGTTTAACTTTGCACGGAGATTCAGAGAATGAAACAAGTGCATTTAAATCTATGCTATTCTTTTTTCGACCACGAATCTAACGAATCTAACGAATTTTTAGCTCAGTGTAGCAAATTTTTTTCTGCCTCTCTCATTTGGATAATTCAAGTTTCAAGCACTTTTTTTTATCTTTGGTTCACACCTTTGGCACGGATTTTCCTGAGGAAAACGCTTTTTCTTGATTAGACTGGCTCGTGTTTTTGAAAAAACATGTATATTTGCATATCGGTAGGGAATATTCTCAAAAACAGACTATATGGCAAAGACAAACATTACGCATCGTGAAATTATTGAACAAATTCGTTCCGGGAATCCTATGCCCATCTATTTGCTGATGGGAGAGGAGTCGTACTACATCGACCGGCTCTCTGAGTATATAGCCGACAATGTGTTAACGAAAGATGAACAGGATTTCAATCAGACCATCATTTATTGTACACGCGAAACGGCTGTGGGCGACATCATCAATGCTGCACGACGCTATCCGATGATGGCCAAATATCAAGTGATAATTGTTAAAGAGGCACAGAATTTGTTAAAAATTGACGAGATTGCAATTTATGCCAAAAATCCGTTAAAGACAACTATTTTGGTGATTTGCTATAAGAATGGCTCTGTCGATCGACGTAAGAAACTGGTGCCAGCCATCGAGAATGTAGGGGTGGTTTTTGAAAGCAAGAAACTGAAAGACGGCATGTTACCGAAGTTTATCGCTGACTATTTGCGACGGAAGCAAGTGAGCATTGATGAGCGCGCTTGTCAAATCATGGCAGAAAGTGTCGGAGCTGATCTTAACCGCATGGCTGGCGAACTGGACAAGCTTGTCTTAGCTTTGCCTGCTGGCCAGACACGCATTACCCCCGAATTGGTGGAGAAAAATGTCGGAATATCTAAGGAGTTCAATTTGTGGGAGTTGCGTACAGCGATTGCCAACAAGAACATTGTCAAAGCCAACCGAATCATCTACCACTTCGACCAGAACCCTAAGGCCAATGCACCAGTTGCCACAGTGGCCATGCTTTTCAATTTCTTTGCTCAGGTAATGCAGGCTTTTTATTCTCCAGACCGCTCTACTCAGGGGTTAATGCAGCATTTGGAACTGCATCAGAGCTGGCAGCTCAACGAATACACCACAGCGATGCGTCATTACAGTGCCATGAAGACCATGCAAATTATTGGTAAACTTCGTGAGACGGATGCTCGCCTGAAGGGTATCGAACGAGGTAATTTGACCGATGCCGACATCATGCACGAACTCATATTTTATATTCTTCATTGAATTTCATGTCCGCACTCAAAGCTTGATCTTTCCATCGACAAGCGAGTAAATGATTGGCACTTTTTGCTTCTTCTATTTTGGAGTAGGAAAGCATGCGGAAATTTTTTTGTTCAAAAAAATCTTCTAAAAAAATAAGGAGGCGATTTTTGACATCACAAAAGGAGGTCAAAAATCGCTTTTTCGTCTGGTCACCTCACAAAGGTTGACACATTTTTTTGCCACCAAAATGCAGTCAGAAATCTATTTCACTCAAAAACACGAACAAAAATTAAGGCACTTCTTCAACGGAAAATCAGTATTTTAACCCTTGAAAAGACATGAAAAAAGGAGGGTTTTTGGACTCAAAAAGCAAATCTAAATCAACTGTTCGATTCTCGCAAAACTTTCCATTTTTTCATCTGTTCTTTAACCTTGAAATTTTACATTAATATTTTTTAGTAAATGGAATTGTAAATTTTACAAATCAAAAGTCTTGTCTTCTGTAAAACAATTTACGGAAATAAACATTTTCTTACAAACGGAGAGATTTACAATAATAAATAGATTATGATTTACATTTTGATATTTAAAATGTTTAAGAATTGAAAGAAATAGATATGCATTATTAATTTGTGACAAATAAATTTCTGATATAAAGGAAGTTGTGCTAAAAACGTTCAATTATAAATAAATGTGTACATCAGTTTTGGTGGTATGAAGGTCATTGATTTTTCACTTTTTACCACTCCCCAATCAAGATGTTACATAAATAACGCAAAAACAATCAATTGATTAATTTAGATTTAGAAAGTGATAGAAAAGAGGTTTTCCATGCATGAAAATTTACAAAAATACAAAGTTTACAAAATTCAAATCTTTTAGTTTTACAAAAGAAAATTTCAAGAATATAAAACGAAAATTTAATATTACAAAAAGAAATGAAATAATTTTGAAGATTGGAAAATTCTTCTTACCTTTGTAAAAATTTTCAAAACTATGACAGATAGAGAAAAAATCGAGCTTATCATCCAAGATAAGCATTTAAACAGTACCCAATTTTGTAATGAAGTGTGCATTGCGCAGGGCACGCTCTCCCACATTCGAAGTGGTCGTACTGAACCGTCCCTTAATATTCTTCGCAGCATCAGTCAGGCATTCCCCGACATCAATCCTGCCTGGCTGTTCTATGGTGAAGAACCGATGTATAAAAAAATCGACGCACCTACTCCGGAGAATAAAGATGGTGATGGCGGATATGTAAATAGTTCAGAGGTTGATGAGCACCCATCCGATGGCAGTCAGCTCTCGTTCGCATTCAATTCTGTTCCTGCTTCTTTCGCTTCCCCATCTTCACGTGGGATGAGTCAGAAAGCAGATGCTGCTGATGCTTCTTCGCCATCATCTGCATCTCCTACTCTGGTGTCTGGTTCCTCTCGTCGTTCTGCTGCCCAGATGATTCAACCTACCCCCATGAATGTTGCTGAGATTGTGGCAGAGACTTTGAAGCAGCAACAACGGCCGCAGCGCAAAGTGGTTGAGGTGCGAATCTTTTTCGATGACGGAACCTTTGAAACCTTTGGAGCAAATGGGTAATTTTAATACATTATTTAACAATGTTAATTCATTATTGATTTTTAACATTATTCGAATTTTAGATTGTTAAATTAATGATTTGATTTTGTTGAAAAAAGTTGTCCAAATAGAGAATGAAGGTGTTTTACATGTCTTTGAAGCCGCTATCTCGCCTAAAAACTATAAAATGCCTAAAAAAGATGGCTCCTTATTTCAAGGAGTCATCTTTTTCTTTGCTGGAAAGCCTTGTAACGCTTTCAATGTAATCGCTTCCCGCTTTGCTTTGTTGTGACTCGGATGGGACTCAAACCCATGACCTGCAGAACCGGAATCTGATGCTCTATTCAACTGAGCTACCGAGCCATTTTCGTTACAAATTCTCGGCAAAGTTAAGGATTTTTATTGAGATTCTTGATTTTATTGCAAAATTTTATTCAATTTTTTGAATTTTGTGCTAATTTTGCAACATTATCTTAAAAAGTGAGTAAAATGAAAAACAATATTAGGTGGTCTGAAGACTTTGTGAGAGCGGGCAGAATGATGTTGCTGGCTCTGTTTGTGTTGTGTAGCGGATTGAATGTGTATGCCCAGTCAGAGGGGTTGACAAAAGCTGAAGAAAGGATGTTGAGAAGGTTGGAACGTGAGGCGTTGAGAAGGTCGGAGATACCTAAAACGCCTGTCAAAAAAAAGGTGAAGAAGAAAAAGAAAGCGGAATCTCCTGCCGACATTGAGTATGAGATGATGCAGAATCTGCATCCTAAGCATAAGCATGGTGATTGGTATTTTGGACTCGGAGCGGGGTTCAGCCAATCGATGGCTGAAAATTCCCTTGCCTCAGACTTCATCACTCACCAGACACCTTCTCTGAACTTTCTGTTTGGCCATAATTTCAATCCAGCCTTCGGTTTTAGGGTTACGGGTGGTATGAACATGCAGGTGTCGCGTTGCAGCGAAGCCGCAGAGAAGGCTATGCCTGAAATTTATGGTAATGGCCGCTATTCTTTCAGGTGTCTCAATGCCTCTCTGTCGGGTGTGCTGAACCTTACGAATGTGTTTTTCGGATATGAGGTAGAGCGTCAGATGACTTGGAGTTTCTTGTTTGGTGCAGGAATGATTAAAACCTTCAATTTCGAGAAGGACAAGTTGGCTTTGTGGAATCGTACTCCAAATACGGAAAAGCCTTACTATCCAGTGGATGGTAAAGGCGGAAATTACATTGTAGGGCATATCGGAACACAGATTGATGTGCGGCTGAACGAGCCTTTTGACATCAACATAGACCTGCGTCTCAATGCTACGGACAATAAGTATAATGGTGTGACGAATGGCAATAATATTGACTTTTACCTCGACCTGATGGTCAATTTTGTCTATCATTTCAAGAATGGTAAGCAGAACCTGCGCCGTTTCCGTCAGCCGCCCCATGTGGCATTTGTTGATCCTGTGTTGATTGACCGCACTCATGAATATCAGGAGACAGTTCGATATGGTGAAGCGATGCAGACGCAGATACCTTTCTATGCGGGTTTTTATTACCTGAATGCAGCCACCACCAAGCGTTTGGGGTATGTGGCGAAATTCTTGCAGAGGCATCCGTTGGTGAACCTGAATATTGTTGGGCATCCTGACATCATTCCTGATGACGATGTGGAATATCACAAGCATTTGGCTCAGAAACGTGCTGAAACGGTTCGGGAGGCTTTGATTACGAAGTTCCAGATAGAACCTTCTCGCTTGCGCATATCCCTTAGTGACAGAGCTTTGCAGTCTTATAAAACGGTGCGCGAGTGGGTGCCTTCTGTCAGTTTCATCATGGAAGATCCAGGAGACAAGGTGCCTGCACAGGATATGAAATAAAGGATAATGGGGCTTATAGGTCATATAAGCCTTATAGGACTTATGGGGCTTATAGGTTCCCTGGTTTAGGGGATGAGAATCTTTTTTCCATTGCGGATGTAGATGTGACCTGGGAGAGGGGAGTGGGTTGTTTTGCCTGTTAGGTCAATCCATGTGTTTGGGTTGGCGAGTTTTCCTTGTGCTTGGGTTGGATTCGTGTTGATTTTGTCGTTGACGGCTTGGATGCTGACGGTTTCTTCGATGTTGTTGATGGAGGAGAGGAAACCTATGTAATGGATAGTAGATGTGCCTGTGGTGGAGGTGAGACCGAAGATGGTGGATCCTTGACAGATGGAGAAGGGATTACCCGTGTTGTTGGAGTCGAGGTTGGTGGTGGTCATGTCCCAGATGAAGGCTGTCCCCTGCGAAAGTTTCTGAGTTTTTGTGGGAACTACGCTGCTGGCGTGATTCACTCCGTTTAGCCACCAGAGATAGGCTGAACCGCTGGATGTTTTGACGTTGGAGGCGATGACCACCAGATATTTCTGGGTGGCTTGTAGCTGATAATCTGTAATATGCTCATAATCCAAAGACAGGCACAGGTTGTTTGTACCTGTGCCTGCCTTGATGGTGATGGTGTTATCGTTGTTGTAAGTGAATCGACTTTGTGCCACACGTCCAGCGTCGCCTGTCTGCCAATCAGTGGCATTCCACTGGTAGGAGAGGTCTTTGTAGTCCTTCAGCAGGCGGAGGTAATAGAGTCCTGGACACATCGTGTTGGGCGAAGCGACAATCTTGAAGGTGAGTTTCTGCTTCACGTTGCCCTTGCTGTCGAGCAGGAGTTCGTCTGGAATGCGGTATTCCACATTGAAGAATCCGTTCTCGTCAGCCCCTTTCATGCGGTTCTGTATAGTGATTTCACCCAGTTTCTGGTCATCGATGTAAATGCTGGCTGTGCGTCCGCGGTCGGAGGTGATGAAACGGAGCATCAGTGACACGTTGGTTTTGATGCCTTCTGTGTTCTCCACCACATACTGGATGTATTCACCGTTCTTGGCATCGCGGTAGGTCTCTCCCCGATAATTCCCGCTTGTGGAGCCAAGGGAGTATTTCACTTCGTGACCAGCTTCGCTTTGCTGTTCGCCCGTTGCCACATAGTCGAGGGTGCGTGTTTGCAGTGCCTGTTCTTCGGCATCCTTACGGCCCATGTCTGAGTTGGCGTATTCTTCTGGAGTGCCTTGGAAGAAGTAGCAGGAGTAGCGTGAGTGCTGAATGCTGTAGAAAGGTTCGAGAGGCAGTGTGCCTTTATCTGTGGTAAGACTGAACTGGAGTTTGCTGAGGTCGTTGATCTTGATGTTGTTCAGCACCTCAGTGCGGTTGCCGATGAGCAGTGGGGCGGAAGAGAGGGGCTTTGCGTTGGCGCGAGCACCAGGTGAGTGGTCCATACGTCCTTCTCCGCCATATTCGTTAGGCAGTTGAGCTTCTGTCTCGGTGCGTGCAGCCAGGAGGATGGGACCGTACTTGAAGGCAATGTAGCTCTTGTAGTCTGGGCATTCCTCATAGCGTAGCTGCATGGGCAGGTCTATTTCCACCACGTCGCCTTTCTTCCATGATTTTGTCTGGCACGTGTAGCTTCCCTTTCCGTCGGCGCTTGCCCATGCTGGCTTACGGACGGCGAGGGTGAACTTGCCGGCTTTGGTGATGGTGAGTTTCGTTTTCTGTTCATAGGGGAAGTTGGTTTCCTGACGGATGCCAAACTTCTTGCTGTTGAGTTCGCTGGCGGTGAAGAGGTTCACGTAGAGCGTGTCGTTGTTGAGGCTGTGGGTGTAGATGAAGTGGCCATACTTGCTGTGGTTCTCCATACCAGTGCCCACGCAGCACCACATGCCTTGGTTCACTTGCGAGTAGATGCGGTAGGATAGGGGGCGCAGCGAGGTGAAATAGACATAGCCGCCTGTTTGTGGGTCTTGGGTGGACATGATGTGGTTCCACATGGTGGCTTCGTAGAAGTCGGCGTATTTGGCCTCGTGAGTGTCGTCGAAGAGGTCTTCAGAGAGTTTCAGCATGTTGTTAGAATTGCAAGACTCTGGTCCCTCCATGTTATTGATGTAGAGGTGTCCGTTTTGGTGGCTTTGGAAGTGCTCGCTGATGGAATTTCCGCCAATGCAGACAGTGCGGTTCTGTGCTACGTCAGTCCAGAAGTTCAGCACGGCATTACGATAGTCTTTCAGCGTCTTGTCTTCCTGCCAGGCACGTTCGAAACCGATGTACTTGGGCACCTGTGTGTTGGCGTGCTTGCCGTCGAGGAAAGTGGCGTTGAAGGTCTTCATTCCGTCAATCATCTGACGGTGGCTGAATTTCTTGGCTCCCTCTAAGTATTTTTTATCACCAAAAATTTTGTAGGCATCGACCAGTGTTTCGTTCATGCCGCCGTGCTCCCATCCCAACACTTGCTGCATCTGGTCGTCTGTCAGTTTGCTCACCACGTTCACGCTCCAGTCGCTCAATCCGCGGAAGAGTTCCTTGGCCAGCGTGCTGCCAGTGTAGAGATAAGCGTCACGCAGCCCGGCCAATACTTTGTGCTGGCAGTAGAATGGCACCCAGCCGCCTGACTGACGGAATGAGGTGAGGTCGCCAGCATAAAGCCCCGTCCAGATGTGGTTGAGGGGTTGTCCGCCAATGAAGCCTTTCAAGCCCTTGGTGTCGTTCTTGTAAGCATCTTGGCAGTCCTTCATGATGTTGAGGCAGTAGTCGAGCTTTTCCTTCATCTTCGCCTTCATGCTGGCATCGTTGGTGGCAGCGTAGGCCAAAGCCAGTGCCGACACGTAATGTCCGCCCACATGTCCGCTTAGGTCGAAGCCGGCATCGCCGCCCCAGTTGGGGAAGTTGGGATGAGCCTGCTCCCATCCGTTATATTTGGAGGAAGTGTTTTTAGACAAACCGGCTTGACGAATGAAGGGAGTCATCAAGCGGTCTGCATCGTACTTCAGGAGCAGTTCGTTGTTAATATCCAGCATGTTCTTCATGGGACCCTCGAGCAGAGTCACTTCGCTGAGGTTGAAGTGCTGTGGATAGATTTCGCTTTGCGCGTTGGCTTCCGTTGCAAAAAGGAGGCTGGAAGCCAAGGTGATAGATAATAATTTTTTAATCATAATAGGTGTTTTGGTTTATTCATTTGACGGAATATTGTTTTTTACACAGATTTTGTGCAAAGGTAGCAATATTTCCTCAGTTTCTTCTTGTGTTAAGTAACAATTATTTTCTTGTATGATACATCAGAGTCCCAGCAGACTTTTCACCACAAAAAAGAGGATGATGATGAGGAAGGCTGGGAGCATGTTGATGGTTTTGCAATCCTTGATTTTCAGAATGCTCAGGCCAGAGGCGGCAATGAGTACGCCACCTACGATGCAGAGTTCCGTGCGTATGTCGTCTGTTATGACATCGGCCGCGCAGGTTGCCATCAGGTAGAACATCCCCTGCCAGCAGAACAGCACAGGTGCTGCCCAGATCATGCCGATGCCGTAGGTTGTGGACAGCACGGCTGAGGTGATGAGGTCGAGGGTGGCGTTGGTGTAAAGGTAGGTGTTGTCGCCATAAAGGGCACTCAGCACGGGACCCACCATCGAGAAGGTGCCGATGCAGTAGAGCAGGATGCCTGTGGAAAGCCCTTCGGAGAGGGGAGCATCTCCTTTTTTAGGGTTCTTTTTTCTATCGACCAGTCGTTTGAATCGTTCATCCAACTTCAGCATGAAGCCGAAGAGCGCCCCCACAGCCAGACTCACGATGAAAAGCACGGGGTATTGGCTCTTGGGCATGTTCTGGCAGAAGGCGTTGAATCCCAAGGCCAGCGAGCACAATCCCATTGCATTGAACAAGGCTTGCTGATACTGAGGCTTGATGCCACGCTTCAAGTAGGAGCCTATAAGAGCCCCTATCATGATTGTGGTTGTGTTGACGATGGTGCCAATCATTGTTTCTATAGGTTGAAGGTCTTATTTCAGAAAGCCTCTAATCCACTCAATGGCTTTGGCTCTTTCGTTCGGCTTGAACCCGTGCCCAGCCTTTTCAATCACTTCCAGTCGAGCGTTTTTATAAGTTTCGGCTGCACGGTGTGAGTAGGCGATGGGCACTACAGGGTCGGCATCGCCATGAATGATGAGCACAGGTTTCTTATAGTAGGGCAGTTCCGAATAAGGATTCATGTCGCGCAGTTCCAGGAAGAAGGGGCGGCTCAGTGGCACATTCCACATGCGGGTTGTGTCAGGGATCATAGCTACATCGGGATAGCGTTCGTTCCAGTTGTCTGGAATGCAGAGGGCAGGGTAGATGAGCACCAGCTGACTGATGTCTTTGGGCATTTCCGATGCAGTGAGTGCTGATACCAGTCCTCCTTGGCTTTCGCCGATGAGTACGATGCGCTTGCTGTCCACATCGGGCTGCTGCTTGAAATAGCGTACTATCGCCTTCAGGTCATCTACCTCGTTCTTTACCGACATGTTCATCGTGTTGTTGTCGCTGCGGCTATTTACTGAACCGCCAGGAAAGTCGAACGTGTAACATTGATAGCCTTTCTCTGCCATCATGGCAAAATAGTCTTTACCAAAATGGTGGGTGCCGTTAAATCCATGTGAGATAATGGCTACAGGCTGCTTTTTCGCTCCATTGGTTGGGCGGTTCAGCACTCCGTAGATTTTGCGTTCTCCGTTCTGAATCCAAACTTCCTCTTGTGTTTGTGCCTCAATCGATGTCAGAGCCATCAATGACAGGCAAAGCATGAATAATCTCTTTTTCATTATATTTTTAGTTTATTTTAGTTTAATGTTGCTTCTTTTTCTTACAACGAATCTTTATTGGGGCAAAGATACATGAAATTTCCGAGATTATAAGCCTGTTGAGATAAAAACTGAAACAAATTGCCCCGAAAAGGTACAAGATTTCTCCGATTCCTGCAACTTTTTCTCTGCCGATGTGGACTTTGAAGAGTTGTAAGGCCCAGAAAAAGAATCCTCGCACGATCATCACTGACAATGCGAGGAAGTGCGCACTTTTGTTTAACTGATCTTTAATTATCTTTCTTTTTGGGGTCAAATTTATATTTGAAACTCAACATGATGTAGCGGTGCAGGTAGTGTGTGCCGCTCTCCGTATGTGAGGTGGCTGTGATGTTGTAGGTGTTGCGTCTGACTTGGTTGAAAAGGTCTTTGCCGTCCAGCGTCAGTTCCGCCTTGTTGTGCAGGAACTTATAGGTGACCGATGCGTTGAGCAGGAACTGGTTCGTGTTCATCTCTGAGGCAACATGACCGCGGTCGATGACGAGTTTCGGACGAAGGTAGAACGTCCAGTGGGGAAGTTTGTAGCGGATGTTCAGAACCGTCTCGTTATGGAAAATGTCCTGTCCCTGCTGCGATGCGTCGCTGTAGGTGAAGTTTGTCCACTGAAACTCGTTGGTAAAGTCGAGCGTCCAATCCTTCATGCTATATTCAGCTCCCAACGAATAAGAAAAGTGCGACTCCTTTTGCCGATTGTACGTCACCTCCGTCTCTTCATCCACCAGGGTCAGGATGCCGTAACTCTTTCCAAACCCTTCCGACAGTTTGTTTCGCCATGTGAGGTGTTCGCTTAGGCTCCGCTCATAGTCGAGGCCGATGTCCCATCTGCTGCCTCCCTCCACGTTCTGCTGCGTGGCATGATACACACCCGTCTGCGACTCGTAGTGCAGCACAGGAGCAATGGGGTCGTACTGCTTCTGATAATCCGCTGAAAAACTCAACGCCTGATTGGCTCGGACGAGCAGCAGATTGTAGCCGATGCCAGCACGGAGCGTGTGGCTGTTCTTCAGCCCAGAATTGCCCGACTGGATGTAGAGCGGATTCGTGTCGTCCACGTAGTCGATGCAATCCAACAGGTTGGCTGGATTTGTCGAATAACCCAACGAGCCTTTCAGCGTCATCTGCTTTTTGATTTTGTATTTTAGGTCGAAGGATGGACTCACCAACAGCAGGTTTCTTCGTGCCGTCGTGTCGAGTGCGGCACGTTGATAGTCAAGGTGTTCGTGCTGATGGGAGAAGCCGATGGATGGACGCAACGTGAGGGTGCCATACGTGAGGGTGGCACCTGTCGAAAAGGTGTTCTCCCATGTTTGGGTGTGATTGTTGAGGCTATTGGCGAGGTCGGGCATGTCGTCTCGCAGACGCTGTTCATCGCGAGTGTCGTTCTGGTAGGTGGTGTGGAAATTGGTACCTATGAACACGTGTTCTCCCAATCCTTTCGAGAGACCCACATGCCATCTGGCAGACAGGTGGCGAATGTCTGTGTCATAACTTTGCAAGTCGAGCGTGTTTCGTGGGGTGGGAGTGTGGTAGTGGTAATTCCCCTCTGATGCTCCTTTGTTGTTCATGTTTCTAAAATCCAAACTGATGCTGGTTGAGGCGGCACCGTCCTTGATGTAGCGTGTCAGCGATGCCTCGCCGTTGCCAGTGATGCCTTTGGTGTGCTGGGAGGAGTGGTAGGTGGAATGGAGAAGGTTTAACTGCTCTTGTTCCCGTTTGTTCTCCTTTCGTCCCTCTTCATACGCGACCTTTCCTTCCAGCCTTAGGGCGTACTTTTGCCCTATGTATAGGTTCAGGACGGAATGGAGCGGCACATTCATGTCGTGCTGATACTCGTGGCTGGTGGTGTGGCTCTCGGTGGGAGTCGTGCCGGGCAAGAATGTCTGCGTGTGCTCCCAACTCTCCTTGTTTCGGTCGGTGTGGTTGGGGTTGGTCGTGAGGTTCCAGTAGTTGTGGCGAAAAGCCTGTCCCGAGTCCCACGAATGCTGATACCCCACCGATGCCATCTGCTGCTCCACAGGCTCACACCCCGAGGTGGTGCTGATGGCGTTCATGGTCTTGTATTTTATCTCCGCAGGTTCGTTTGCCACACGTCCGAAGAGCATCAGCGGGTTGTTGTCGCTCAGCCGCATGGCGTTCAATTCCGTCGCATAATGTCCGCTTGAATAGCCAGACCCCATCAATCCACCATAGAATTTGTCCATCCACGATGGCTTGATGCTCACGTCCAGCACATGTTCTTCCTTGCCGTCCTTCACACCCGTCCGCTCCGCCAGTTCGCTCTTCTGGTCGTATGCCTTGATGTTCTCCACCGCCTCTGCCGGAAGGTGTTTCAGCAACATGCCTTCGCTGAACACCTCTCTGCCGTTCATCATCAGTTTGAGCGGCTCATTGTTCCAGAGCAGCCTTCCGTCCTTGATGCTCACACCTGGCAGTTTCTCGATGAGTTCTTCCAGTCGTGCCCCTTCTTCCAAGTTGAATGCTTCGGGGTTGAACACCACTGTGTCGCCTCGCATGTAGAACCGCCGTTTCTGTGCGTTCACTTTCACCTCCTTGAGCAGCAACGAGCTTGGTTTCAGCCGGATGTCCTTAATGCGGACGGTATCATTTCCTTCCAATCCGATGGTTTTCGCCGTTCCCTCATAGTAGCCAAAGTATTTGGCGGTGAAGGTCAGTCGCCCCATGTTGCCACAACGATAGTGGAAATAGCCGAGCGAGTCCGTTTCCTTCTTTGTCCAGA
This sequence comes from uncultured Bacteroidales bacterium, assembly GCA_902789725.1. Lineage (GTDB taxonomy): Bacteria > Bacteroidota > Bacteroidia > Bacteroidales > Bacteroidaceae > Minthosoma. Next base: position 30,284 of record CADAPC010000049.1, on the reverse strand, counting down.
AAGTTGTCGATCCAAATGCTTCGTTCACGCTCACTTGTGCTCCTTCCAAGGGTTCACCAGTCTCATCGTCCACCACGCGGCCTCGGATGACGTTCGCAAAACTCATTTCTACACTTGCCAATAGGCACAGCACCAGCAGGATGCGGAGATTTCCGCATCGAAACAAATTCTTTTTCATAGGTATGTTCTAATAATTACTAAATCTGAGATGATTATCTTCCATTGTTTTTGTTGCTTTTGGGCATCTTTGGGCTTAATCCCTTGGGCCATAGCTCGCCTTAATAGTTCTCAATCACTTGGTCGAGTGTCACCGCCGGGTCTGTCACGTCAAAGCCTTCTTTCTTCAGTTTTTGCTTCCGATGCTGTATTGCCGACACCGAGATGGCATAGATGGCAGACAGGGCGGCATTGCTCAGTTTCAGTCGGATGAGCATGCACAGCCGCACGTCCTCCTCGCTGAATGATGGATGTTCCGCTCGCAATCGGCTCACAAACAGTCCGTCCGCTGTGTCGAGCGTCGCTTCGATTTCTTGCCAGTTCCGTGCGTTGATGACTGTGCGTTTTCCTGTTGTCGGTTCCAGCATCTCCAGAATCTCGCTCTTGTCGATGATGTGTCCACGCAGCGAGGCAATCAGCGTCTCCTTTTGTTTTAGTTGTGCCGACAACAATTTCATTTTCTGCTCCTGTTCCATGTGCTCCGCTTGGTGTTTCCGTTGTGTTCTTCCTCTCCAGTTCCAGAACATGAGCAGCAACACCAGCACAGCCAAGATGAGGCAGCCAATCACCGCCCACAGCAACCGCGATTGCAGCATGGCTGCCTTACGTGCATAGCCGGCGGCGAGGTACGTGCGTGTTTGTACATTCAGGTGGTTAATTGCTTGTTGCCTGTCCGCCTCAAACTTCTCCTGCACACTTTTCACCGATGACTTTGCTACACCGTTTTTCACTTCCTCCTCGTAGGTCTGTTCCCTATCCATAAAGAGTCCTTTTGGCACGCCCTGCTCCCTCACTGTTGTCTTTCCGTCGTAAGTAGAGGTGAAATTTGTGTGGGAATCGAAGGGCAGCAAAGGGGTGTTCTCTACACTGTCGATGAGTGCTGCCACCGAGTCGTACATGGCCTCAGATATGTATTTCCCCTGACTGGCAATGCTTGCGGCATGAACCAAGGTGGGAAAGCTGTGCGGATTGAGTGGCAAGAGGCTGAGATAGACCCACCCGTAGTCGTTCACGAGGGTGAGCAGCCATTGTGAATTGTTGCGGCATCGGTCGAAGTGCTTCAATGCCTTTTGCAGACACCAGTATGTCTCGTGGGTGTTGGCAAAGCCGTGCACATACATCAAGTGCCGTCCCCACAGGTGATAAGCACGATAGGTTGTCTCATTGTCGCCACAAGCCTCTGCACAATGGATGGCAAGCAAAAACAGTTGGTCGGCTTGCAACAGCGTGTCGTTGTCTTGATACTGACGGCTCAGCACATAGCATATGCGACCAAAGCGACGCAAATCCTCATCGTCGTCTGTCACACCGCCCATGCTCTTCTCTTCATAATAGCGGTACGCACGCAGGAGTGACGAGTCTGCCATCATGCTGTCCAGTTCCTTGTCAAGCGCCCCCTTTTCCTCTGAACTCTTCCGTATGAATGACCAGTCATCCTCGTTGTCGTGCAGACATACCGCAGTGTCGGCATGTGTACGTTGCCACTTCTCTTCCAGCACCAGTGCACGAGTGAGTGTGTACAACGCACGCTCGCCCTCCTCCATGCGTGTTGTATCTACGGTAGTCAAATAAGAAGCAGCACTGTCTGGATTCTCCATTGCCAACAGTTCAGCCATGCGCGCCTTTCTCTCTGTGCATGCAGAAAGGCAGATGATGCTCACCAGCGATAAAAGCATCACCAAAGTCTTGAAGCATTTTTTACGTATCATCATAATTGTTCTGATTTTTTCGGCGGCAAAGTTACGCCAATCTTTTCATTCCGACAAAAAAGTAGGTGGAAATCGACTTTCTACCCACTTTTATTTCATTATCAACCAGTTATTGCTCGTTTTCCCACCCCTTTTCCACCCCCTGAAGATGGAAAAGTCGTAAGCGTATCTGCTTACTTTCTCTTACATAGGATTCACCTTTGGTCGTTAAAGAAAAAAGTTGCGAGGATTAAATCTAAAAATTGCGCACATTAATGGTAGAAAAATCGCCCTTGTATATCAGCAAAAATTCCTTAGTAAGGCGGCAATTTGTTGCGATAATAGAAATATTTTATGCCATCGGTTTATCAATCAAAAATTTTTATATACCTTTGCAACCATGTTGTCAAAAGAATTTCAGACAATCATCGTGCGATGAATATACCGTGCATTTTCAATTGTTCCAACGATATGGCATTGGCTACCAATGCGCGCCAGTATCTGCCGCCGAAGCGTATTCAGCAAATGGAAGTTGATTTGGCTGATTTGGCTTATGTATGGGAGGGGACACAATTTGCTGGTCCCTGGGGATGGAGTTTAGCCACCAAGCAGCGTTACAAGCAGATGGGTGTGCCGGAGGAATTGTTGCCGTCAGACGAATGGCTGGAAGAAGTAAGGAGGCTTTCGAGCCGGGAATATTCGTGCTTCTATCTGAAGCAGCTGTTGGGCACCCTGCACGATGTGAACCTGCTGGGATGGGGAATGAAGTTCCAGAAAACCCTCTCCCCTTTCATGGAAGCGAGAGAGCCCTCCTTGATGCCTTTCATCTTCAAGTCGCTGTGGTCATCTTCGGGTAGAGGAGTTTTTGTGTCAGACACCTTTGACGTGCCGACCCAGCAGCGTCTGCAAGGTTTCATATCCTCGCAGGGGGGGTACGTGGTGGATGAGTATTACGAGAACAAGGTGCTTGACTTTGCGATGGAGTTCTTCATCCATCCGAATCATCAGGTAGAGTTTCTTGGGTATTCTGTATTTGTTGCATCGGCTCATGGAGCGTATGGATACAATTATGTGGAAAGTCAGGCAGACCTCTTGCGGCGCATTGATGTGGATGAGAAGCTCTTGCAACAGTTCATCGATTTTCATAAGGTTTATTTGTCCAAGTTGGCCTATCATGGTCCTGTGGGTGTGGATATGCTCAAGACAGCTGATGGCAGCATTCATCCCTGTCTGGAGTTGAACTTGCGCATGAACATGGGCATCCTTGCCCTGTTGCTCTACGAGCGGTATGGTGCTCATGCCACCATCGCCCTCACGCCTGAGCGAGAAAAGGGATTTCAGGCTGTACTTTCGGAGGGGAGGCTCATGATTGTTTATCGCTCATAAAATAATACCATCTTTAATCAACAGTTCATAACGATGAAGAAAGCAGCAAGGAGCCGACCACCTTGTGTCGGGGCTGAACAATAGTCCCACGGCTCGTGCTGAGATGCTTGCCACTTTGGAACGCATGCTTAACCAGCATGTGCCTTTCTCGCAGACTGTCACGGAGGAGTATTATGACAAAGCTCCCACGCTTGGCAATTTCTTTGAAGGGATGGGGAAGTTAGGTATCAAATGACGTAAATCGTGCATTTTTTTCTCTGATGAGGATGTGGGGCTGATAGATATTCACATCTTTCGGTCTCTATGTTCATAGGTATGTGAAGGAAACAGAAACACTCTGGAGACAGAGAAAAAAAGAAGAAACTATGTTAGAATTAAAAGGAAAGTATTGTAAAGATTGTAAGATTTTTACCGACAATATAGAATCGGGTGCACTTTCGTTGGTGTACCAGTTTCTGGACAGCCCCATGTTTGAGGGTGCCAAAATCAGAATTATGCCCGACGTGCATGAAGGCAAGGACATCGTGGTTGGATTTACGGTTCCGTTTACCGACCACGTCAATCCCGACCATGTGGGAGGCGACATCGGATGTTCGGTATCGACCGCCATCACCAACTTGCCCATCCGCAGCGAGGACTACCCCGCCATTGAACGGCTGATACGCGAAAAGGTGAAGTTTGGCATGACCATTCATCAGAAATCGGTCTATGCCCATTCCGACCTCTATAAGCATCTGCAGCAGCGTCTGCAAGAAGCACGTCAGCAGTGGCCGGAAATGGTGAACTTGATGGATGTGTCGGAAAAAGGCATCACAGCCTTCATGAAGCGCATTGGTCAGTCAGAACACATGTTCTACCACAGCATCGGTACGGTTGGAGGTGGCAACCACTTCATTGAGGTGGGGGTGACTCCTGAAGGAAACTACGCTTTCACGGTTCACTGTGGCAGTCGCAATCTCGGTCAGAAGGTGTGGAAATACTGGAAGAACGAGGCCATGAAGCAGGAGGGACCTACCCGTGCCTACCTGGTGGGCGAAGCCATGAAGGGCTATATCACCGATATGGTTGTTGCGCAGGCTTATGCGGAGTTTAACCATCAGGTGATTGACCACTTGGTGCAGGAGGCCATCAGCGAGGGGAGCGGAAAGAAAGTCGATGTGGTGGAGCAAATCTACACCACGCACAACTACATCGATTTCTCGATGAAGATGATGCGCAAGGGTGCCGTTGCGGCTCCGAAAGGCAAAAAGCTGGTGATTCCGTTCAATATGCGCGACGGTTTGATTATCGCCCGTGGCAAGGGTAATGAAGACTGGAACTGCTCAGCCCCTCATGGTGCAGGTCGTTTGTTCTCTCGTTCCGATGCCAAGGAACTCATTGACCTGGAAGAATACAAAGAGTCGATGAAGGGCATCTACTCAACATCGGTTGGAACAGGCACCATCGATGAAAGTCCGATGGCTTACAAGGATCCGAAGGAGATTCTTCGGCTGATTGAGGACACCGTAGAGGTTGAATACTTCATCCGTCCTGTCATCAACCTGAAGGCTACCAGTTCATACGACTCCAGTGTGGAGATTGATTTGAACGAAGAGCAAGATTAAGAATGCAGAGGCTCGCCCCTATTCACATCAGGGGGCGAGCCTTTATTTTTTTCAACCCTATTATTTCCTTTTCTTCTTCTTGCGCTTCGAGGTTTTCGAAGTGCTTTTCATGGGAGGATTGATGAGTTTCGACACATTGATTTGTCTTGGCTGTGCCAGCTCTTCCTGTAAGGCCGAGCTTTCGTTGCCCAGGCGGTCGATGGCTGTGACGGCATAGTGGCTCACTCTGTTTGCCTTGGGGTTGAGCCGCCAGAAAGAGTCTTGTACTCTGGCTGCAAGGAGATTCTCTGCTTTGGTCACATTCACAGGGTATGTGTCGGAGCCATAGATATTGTAGAGAAGTGTCCCGCTTTTCCCCTCTTTCCCTTTCATGGGTAGGGAGGTTTGCGGTTGGCTCCAAAAAAGCGTCCCCTCCTTAATATACAAAGATGTAGGAGCGGCAGGTGGAACGGTGTCACCCATCCAGGTCATGCGGGCGGTGAGGGCAGGGTAGGGAAAAAATTCTTGGCAAGTAGCATCATAGATGCCCTTGCAGTTTTTGGTGAGAAATTCACCTCGGTAGAAGGCGATGCCGCCAATGCCTGCATCGCGGGCAGCATGCATTTCTGCACGCACCTCGTTGAGCATCCATCGTCCCTCGCGGGGATCAAGGAAATAGATGCCGAGTCCCGGGCAGATGGGGTGCCCATTGCTTTTCTCCAACCATTGATAGAGAAAGGGGTAGTAGTTGTTACCGGTGAAGTACATCATGGGGAAGAGCATGTCCTGATAATGCTTCTCCAGCCACAGCACAGGGTCTTGCCACACGGCATCATAGCCGTTCCATCCGCCAGCACTGTAGCGGCTGGTGTTGCGATATTTCCCGATGGGCGAACTGCTCAGCTTCACCCACGGCTTGATGGGTTTGACCATGTCGTGCACACACTTGACTATGCGTGTGATGTTCTCTCTCTTCCATTCGGCTTTGCTCTGAGTCGAGGAACGTGGGTATAGCTCATCGTCGGAATAGTTGAAGATGGATTCAGGATAGCGGATGTAGTCGAGAGAGATGCCATCGACATCGTAGTTTTCCACAATTTCCTTGCAGATGGTGGCGATGTACTCAGCCGTTTGCGGATTGCCGGGCTTCATGAACATTTCCCCTCCTTTGGCCGTTTTCACCAAGTCGGGGTGCTGCTTCACCAACGATGCCGATCCATATTTGGCTTGTCGCTCCTTGGTGCCGATAGGGATGCACACCACCCAGGCGTGCAGTTCCATGCCTCGTTTGTGGCACTCATCAATACAGAAGGCCAGCGGGTCGTAGCCAGGGTCTTTCCCCGCCACTCCCGTCAGGCTCAGTTCCCAAGGCTCGATGTGGGAGGGGTAGAGCACAGCGGCACGTACGCGTGTCTGGAAAATGACCGTGTTGATGTTGGCTTTCTGGTAGTTGTCGAGTATGCTGATGAGTTCTGCCTTTTGCCGCTGGCGGCTGGACTCGTCAACAGCATGCACTCGGGGCCAGTCTAACCCACCGATGGTGGTGAGCCAAACGGCACGAGTCTCACGCAAGGGGTGCTCTGTTTTGTAAGGAAACCTTGTGGCAGAGGAAAAGTTTACTTGTGCACAAAGTGTTGTTGTCAGAAATGTCAAAAACGCAAACAAAAAGATTGCTTTATATCGATTCGTCATGATTAACCTTAATTTTTTTGCAAAGATAAGGATAATTCCGTACTTTTGCACAACATACAGCGCATGACTGTATAAAAAGTGAAGGTTTTTCTTCCCTTTCATCTTAATTTTGTTTAATTTTTATTGACATTTGATAGAAAACAAAAAAAATGGTTACGTTTATTGCGTCTTTCTTATTCCTTGTCTTGGGATATGTGCTTTATGGTGCATTTGTCAACAAGGTTTTTGGTGCTGACCCTCAACGTACAGCTCCTTGTTACACCTCGAAGGATGGTGTCGATTACATGCCTATGGCGACATGGAAAGTATTTCTTATCCAATTTCTGAACATTGCAGGCACAGGCCCCATCTTCGGAGCAATTCAAGGTATCTTGTTTGGCCCTGCTGCTTACTTTTGGATTGTGTTAGGATGTGTTTTTGGCGGTGCAGTGCATGATTATATGTCGGGTATGATCAGCATGCGAAAGAATGGCGCGAGCTTGCCAGAAATCATTGGCGACGAATTAGGAGCGGGAGCGCGTTTTGTGCTTCGCATCTTGACGTTGGTGCTGATGATTTTGGTGGGAACCGTATTTGTGACCACACCTGCCGACCTGCTGGATGGCATGATGGCGGACAACGGTTTCCTATGGTCGAAGTATTTCTGGGTGCTCATCATCTTTGTTTATTATCTTATGGCCACGTTATTGCCCATTGACAAGTTGATTGGGAAAATCTATCCCATTTTTGGCATAGCTTTACTCATCATGGCAGTAGGGTTGCTCTACGGCATCTTTGCCTACGATGGGACCATACCTGAGATTACAGAGGCATTTTCCAATCATCATCCTTCAAGCACCATTCCCCTATTCCCAGGCTTGTGCATCACCATTGCCTGTGGAGCCGTGAGTGGTTTCCATGCCACTCAAAGTCCTATGATGGCACGCTGTATGAAGAATGAGAAATATGGTCGTCCCGTTTTCTATGGCGCCATGATTGCAGAAGGGTTGGTAGCGCTCATTTGGGCTGCTGCGGCCATCAAGTTTGCCGACAGTCTCGATGTGGCAGGCGACACTCCTTACGAGAAGTTGGTGGCAGCGATGATCAATCCTGAAACTGGTAAGCCTTCGCCAGCCGTTCTGGTCAATGCACTTTGCACCAACTGGTTAGGTGGTGTGGGAGCCGTGCTGGCAGTGCTTGGTGTGGTGGCTGCACCCATCACGAGTGGCGACACAGCCTTCCGCTCGGCTCGTCTCATTTCGGCCGACTTCATGAAGTATAAGCAAAACAAAATCTATAAGCGCCTAATTCTCTCTCTGCCTCTCTTTGCGGTGAGTGCGGCGCTGATGTTCATCAACTTCGACATCCTTTGGCGCTACTTTGCATGGTTCAATCAAACCCTTGCCTGCATCACCCTGTGGACCATCACCGTGTGGCTCACCAAGCGTAGTGCGACTGAAGGCACAAAGCCATACGCTTACCTCATCACGCTTTTGCCCTCGCTGTGGATGACCATCGTATGTTCCACCTACATCTTTATTGCTCCTGAAGGATTCCAGCTCACACACTTGGTGTCCTACATTCTGGGTGGGAGCATCACTGTGGGTTTATTGGTGTGGTACATCATTTGGGCTAAGAAGCTGGCTAATAAAAAGATTGCCAACAACTGATTAACTTTGTAAGCAGACCTACATGAAGCGTTACATCTGGCAACCCGTCGCGTTCTTTGCCGTTGGCTTAGGTTTCTACCTTTATAATGGCATCACCTGGAACACGTGGATGGATTATTTGTGGCACATCGTTGGATATGCAGTCATCTGCTCACTCCTTTCCTGGGCCTTGTACAAAAAGGAGCAACTGAAAAACTCCTGAAAAAGTGGAATCTATATAAAAAACTAAATCATTTCTATATTATGAAGAAAATCGTGTTTACGCTTTTGTTTGCTTTGGTAGGCATCAGCGGTGCGTATGCACAGTTTGAAAAAGGAAAGTACTATCTTGGTGCAACGACCAATGCTGCCGGCCTTTCTTACAACAAGCATGAGAAAGTCGGACTCAATTTGGGTATTAACGGTGGATATATGTTCGAAGAAGCGTGGATGCTGATAACGGAAGTGGGTTTCGACTACCGCTGCAAGGACTTGCAGAAACTCTATGCCGGCATGAAGTGCCGCTACCTCATCGAGCAGAACGGCATCTTCCTGCAGGCTGGTGTCAAGTATGTGCATGGAGCACCGAAGTACAACGACTTGATGGTCACCCCCGAGCTTGGCTACTGTTTCTTCCTGAACAGACATCTCACCATCGAGCCATCTCTCTATTGCGACATCTCCACCAACAACTTTGCCGACTACACCAAGGCTGGCGTGAAGATTGGACTTGCCTGGTATTTCGAAAACAATAAAAAGCCATTCGATTATGTTAAGCGTAGAAGAACTAAATGACCGCCTCATCGACCTCGCCTTTGCTGAGGATATAGGTGATGGTGACCACACCACCCTTTGTTGCATCCCTGCCGATGCATACGGCGAAAGCAAGCTCCTCATCAAGGAGGAGGGCATCTTTGCCGGAGTGGAGATAGCCAAGGAGGTGTTCCGCCGTTTCGACCCCACCATGGAGGTGGAGGTCTATATTCAGGACGGTGCCCACGTCAAGCCCGGCGATATTGTGATGTCGGTGAAAGGCAAAGAGCAGAGCCTCCTGCAGACAGAGCGTCTCATGCTTAATATCCTTCAGCGCATGAGTGGCATTGCCACCATGACCCACAAGTATCAGCAAGCCTTGATTGATGCTGGCACCAAAACTCGTGTGCTCGACACACGCAAGACAACTCCAGGCATGCGTATGTTGGAAAAGGAGGCTGTCAAGATTGGTGGCGGCATGAATCATCGCATAGGACTTTTCGACATGATTCTGCTCAAGGACAACCACATTGACTTCTGTGGAGGTGTCCACAACGCCATTTCGCGAGCCAAGCAGTATTGCAAGGACCATGGGAAAGAACTCAAGATTGAGTGCGAGGTGCGCAACTTCAAGGAACTTGACGAAGCCCTTGCCGAGGGGTGCGACCGCATCATGTTTGACAATTTCACTCCCGAGGACACGGAGAAGGCCGTCAAACTTGTGGCAGGACGTGCCGAGACCGAATCCTCTGGCGGCATCACTTTCGACACCATGATTCCCTACGCCAAAGCGGGTGTCGATTTCATCTCCTTTGGTGCGCTCACCCACTCTGTAAAAGGACTTGACATGAGCTTCAAGGCAGCGGGGAGCGACAAGCTGGTCCTCAAGTAAAAAAAGATAATCATCTCAGATTTAGTAATTATTAGAACATACCTTATAGCAACGGGGAGAGGCTGCCATAATAGTCTGCCTCTCCCCTTTGTTCTTTAGGCGTGAGTCCTTCTATTGTCGAAAAATTTGGAGTTCTTCCATCAGCTATATCCCTACCTCGTTTTTATTGCCAACAAAAACCTCGTTTTTATTACCAACAATACCAACAAAGACCTCGTTTTTATTACCAACAAAGACCTCGTTTTTATTACCAACAAAGACCTCGTTTTTATTACCAACAAAGACCTCGTTTTTATTACTAACAAAAACCTCGTTTTTATTACCAACAAAAACCTCGTTTTTATTATCAACAAAAACCTCGTTTTTATTACCGACAAAAACCTCGTCTTTATTGGCAACAAAGAGAGAGGGCTGCGGAGCAATCCGCAGCCCTCTATTAGAATTTTTTAGCCCAGCATGTTATTAGATGAACTGCCGTGCGTTTATTTCACCAGCACCTTCACAGCTTTGTCTGCGGCTTTCACAATGTAGAAGCCTGGTGTGAGCACTGATTGAGTGTCCAGTTTGGTGCCGCTAAGACTATAGACTTCGAAATGGCTGACACCTTCCACCACGATGCGACCACCTACAATATGTGGGTTCAGCGTCTGTGGCTCGACAGTGAGGGACTCGATGGCAGTGGGGGCTGAGCCGCCAGCCTTGTACTTGCCGATGGCCACCCAGCCAATCAGGTCTTGGTAGGCTTCATCGCTGGTGGACGTTTTGACGGTTTTTCCGTCGATGCTCAGGTCATGGTCGAGGATTCGTTTAATTTTCACGCCAGTGGTCCAAGTGGTACCATCGTCATCCTTCTCTGTAATGTCGGTGCGGCGAAGCATGCTGACAGCCGGGTAGTTGTTGGTTTGCTCAGCCACGAGGATGGTGGGTTGGTAGAACTTCAGTGCGGGGCGTATCTGGGCCGTTTCGTCAATGCCAGGCTGGGTGTCGGCATAGAACTGGTTGTCGTGGGTGGCGATGCCATACACGGGGTTGTCGATGCCGTGACCTGCTGCGATGATGAGTTCGTTTTCTGCATCGAGAGTGCCGATGCCCGGGGTGATGGCCAGATAACAAACGGTCTGTCCGAGGGCAATCTTGCGTGCGGAGGCTTCCTCAGAATAGATGATGGCCTTGAAGCCCGTGTTGGTCACGCCGAAAATCTTCACGTCGAGCGAGGTGGCATTGTTGGCTGAAGTGGCGTAGCTTGGATTGCGTATTTCTGTCAGCACAATGGGGGTCACCCCTGCAGGGAAGGGCTGCTGGAATGTCACCTCTGTCACGTCGGTCCAGGTGTTGTCGCCCGTAGCTCTGTTGGCGGTGAAGGTGCCCACCTCGCAGGTGAGGTTGTCGTACTGGTGGCGACCCTCCTGCAATGCCAGGAAGGGAATCTCTTCGTTGCTGGACAGCTCGCCTGTGTTGGTCTGCCAGGGGAGTGGCAGGTAGGTGAAGCCCGTCTTGGTGGCGTTCTTGACAATGTTGCCAGCATAGAACTTCGTGTTCTTGTTGGTGGGGGCACCGATGAAGAGGAGTGGGGTGGTCTCCTCGAATGCTTCGGAGAAATAGACTTTGTTCTCGTCGGTGTTGTTGATGGAGAGCTTGCCGTATTGCACTTCGCTTGTACCCTGAGCCGGAGCCACGTTGACGGTCACCTCGTTTGTGTAGAGTGTCTTGTTGTTATAGGCAGTGGCTTTGATGCGATAGGTATAGACTCCGGGTTCGGTGATGGTGTCGGTGTAGTTGTAGGTAACGCCTGCGCTGGAGTTCTTGTCTTTCGCATCGACCGTTGCCACGCTTTTGTAGATGTTTGAGCCGGGTGCCTTGCACTGGATGGTGATGGACTCCATCAGGTCGCCGTTGGGGTCGGTCCATGTGAGGGTGGCACTGCCTTTCAGCCGGGCGTAGGTGCTGGTGAGTTCGCCCAGGCTCTCTAAGCGTGTGGGCTTGGGAATGTATTCGTTGGCTGCATTGTAGCCAAGTCCGTCGTTCATCGTAGCGTAGTATTTCCCCAGAATGGAGAGCTGTCCGTCCTTGTAGATTTTGGAGCAGTCGGCTTCACCGTTCCAGTAGGCATAACGTTCCACGCGTGAGTTGGCATTGAGCAGTTCGAGCAGGGGCTTTGTTCCGTCATAGCAAGTCTGCTGGTTTCTTGTGGAGAAAGAGCCTCTGCCATCAGGGGCGGCGGAGAAAATGCCGTTGTTGTTCCATGATGCTCCCCACACCCATTCGGAAATCCAGATGGGGCGTCCGTTGCCGTAGTTGTCGCTGTACCAGGTGAGGCTGTTGAATGTGCCCGATGCCCAATAGCAGTGGAGGTCGAGGATGTCGCAACGCCAACCGCGGGCATCAATCGAGTCGATGAAAGCCTTGAGGTGGTTCATCGAACCATCGTGGGAAGACTCTGAGCAGAGGCGCATGCCGGTGCGCATGAGGTTTTCCCAGTTGCCCAGCACGGTGGCCACATCCTGTGGGCGGTCGTCGGCCGAGTTGCCCGGCTCGTTGTTGGTCTTCATGTGGCAAGAACCTGTCACACTGCCGCATGCCGACGACGATGGCCAGTCTTCATAGATGTGGTTGGGCACCCATTCGGTGTCGGGCAGGTTGCTGTCGTTTCCCTGCGCCCAATCGTAGCACCACGAAGTGTTCAGGGCTTGGTTGGCATTATAGTCGCCGTTGCTGGCCAATCCGGCCTTGTGGGCATTCTGCCACTTGAAGATGCGGTAAGAGGAGATTCTTCCGTCCAGGATGGAAGGCAAGCTCTTCACCTCCAGGTCGGCTTGGTCGGCTATGAAGCAGCGGCTGTATCCCCATCCGCTGGTGCCGATGGCGAAAGTCACCATGTATCCTCGCTTCAGCTTGAAGGAGCGAATGTTGTTGTTGAGCTGATTGGCGGTCAGGGTTTTCATATATCCTCCCTGATGTCCTTCGCTGTAGTTGTTGCACTGTTCTCCCTCGAAGTTCGGCTCAGTGTAGCAGGTAAGAGGTTTGATGTCGCTGGCATAAGGGAACACGATGGCTCCCCTGTTGTACATTTTCACTTGGCAGTTGGTGCCGTTCACGGCTTTCTCACCATTGATGTAGATGTAGTTCATCCAGTTGCTGATCACCTTGCTGGGCTTGATGGCAGCGAGGATGAGCACGGCATGTTCGGTGTTGGCAATGTCCACGCTTCCCGTTGTGGCGAAGGGTGTGGTGCCCGTTACGATGTAGTCCACGTCGGTGGTCAGTTTCACGGCATCGTTCACCTGTTCCACGGTGGTCTTGTCATTGGCCGCCTGTGCGGTGAGTCCCAAGCACAGGAATAAGGCGAAAGTTAGTTGTTTTAGTTTCATAGAAGGTATCGTTTTTTAGTATGAATGTATTGCTTGACATGTTCTGCACCGTCTTTCGTGCGATGCTTGCTTATTTTGCTGTGTAGAAATCCGTGATTCGGATGATGGCGCGGGTGCATACCGGACAGAAGTCTTCCACTTCGTTGATTTTCATGCGGCATTCCTGTGCAGGACGGTAGCAACCTTTGCTCTGGTAACCCGCTCCTTCAAACACACCCACCACTTGGGTGCATTTGTTGAGGGCTTCCATCGCTTTAGCGTCATTTCTGTCAATCTTTCTGAAGTCAGGAACCTTGGGGTCGAGTGGGGTGGGGATGGGTTGCTTTTTGGGCATCAGGTCGGCCCACTTTGCGTTGAAATCTTTCAGCGTGGTAATGTTGGGCTCCCAAGGTTCGGTGTCGGCCGGATACCACTCGTTAGCCTGGTCGTCGTAGGCATATTCGTCGGCCAACCCTGCATAGCTGTGCCCAAACTCGTGCACGAACACTTCCTTGAAGGTGGGGTGGTCGCTGGTGGAGAAGGTCACCTGGTTGTAAATGCCGCCTCCGCCGTATGTGTCGCTGTTCACCAGCACCATGATGTGCTCGAAGGGAACACCCGCGAGGAGGTCGTAAATCTTGTGCATGTCTTGCGACATGAGGTAACGGTCGGAGTAGAACGTGTCGTAGTGGCTGCCAGCTGGGGTGTTGTGCCACACGTTGCGGTGAGGCACTGTTGGTCCTGCATCCAGCGAGGAAGCTGCCACCGCCACCACGTTGAAGCGGTCTTTCAGCGATTTGAATGGTTCTCGTTCAAACAAAGCATCCACAGCCCTTTGGCAATCGTGATAGAATTTGCCCATCTGCGCCTCGGTATATCCTTCGGCCACAATCGCCAAGTCGATGCAGCCCGTAATATCGACCCCCTCCATGGGATTGTGGTCCGTTGCCACATAATTCCGTCCCTTTCCGCTGCGAGGCTCGTTGTTTGCAGCCTGTTGTCCGGTTGTTTCTGCACGTTTCCCTTTCCAAACGTAATGGAAGGGTATGCCATTGTTACCAATCTTGCGAATCAGAATGTCTTTGGGATCAACGGCGTGGGTCATTTCTGTCACCACCTTTTGGTGATTGTCTGTCAACGTCACCGTCACGTCAACGGGTTGTTTGGGAAAGGGTACGTTGTAGGAAGTCTCGAAGGCCTTATCCACCTGCTGTGCTTCCTCCTGCAACAGCCATTCCTGGAAGAGGGTGGAGAAGGTGGTCACATAAATCACCTTTCCTGTTGCGTGGTCTTTCACCGTCACTTGGCCGTTTCCGTTCAGGAATTTCTCTGCCAGTCGGCTTTTCCGTCCCGCCCATTTGTCTTGCTTCTTCAGTTCTTGCAGGTAGATGCGTTGTTCCTTTGCATTTCCGGCAAACACATAATCGATTCTCAAGGTAGCATCCTCAAAATACTGGTCGTAGTTTTGTGCCTTTACGCTTGTGGAGAGGAAAGGCAGGAATGCAGTTAGTAAAATAGTCGCAAGTTTTTTCATTCTAAACAGGTTTTGATTTAGCTTTTAGGTTTGCAAAGTTACGAAAAAACGAGTGAAGTGCCAAAGGAAAACTTGTTTTTCTTTGCACTTCTGAGTGAAAGAAACTTCGGCATAGCCAACGTTATGAAAAAAGCTTGTAACGAAGAAGCAATTATCGAAGATTAACGCAGAATGACCGTAAATAAAAGGCAATCAAGGGAAAATCGTCGTCCCGCCTCCTCTTTTACCGTGGCGGCGGTAGCGGCCCCGCTCGCTCCAGCAGGTTTGACGACTGGGACGACGAGGAGTAACCTCACAGACAGCGAAGCCGTCGGGGCAGGGTGGCAGTGCTCTTTGGAATAGCCTGTTCATGCAAAAAGACATTCACCAACTCTACAGGGAAATTGTGCCGATTGAAAAAGGGGTATTCACCTGACACAAAAGGGACTATGTGTTGAGTGAATCGGGATGTTGCCTAAGGGCACGTGGTGGCGTGGCTAAGGGCAAATAGCCGTGTGCCTAAGGGCGAGTGGCGGTGTGCCTAAGGGCACAGTACTGCGTACAAGTTTGCGGATAGGGCTGAGGAGGGGTGCACATAAATGCCGCAAGTGGGAGTGGAAACTCCTTGCCTCCAAATCTTTCAGGATGTCAGAGAATGCTCCGTTGTCTTCAAATCTTCCAGCCGTCAACAACTCTTGTCGCCTCCGGCCCTCGTCCTCACTTGCAGCAAAGAGTTTTTCACTTGCCCGTCCCCGACATCCTCAATGTCTTCCACGAACCCTTTCTCACACGCCGTCAGCCCCAGCACCGCCAGAGCTGACGCAATCAATGATAATCGTTTCATTGTTGTAATTGATTTGATGGTTATTGGGGACTATTCCCATCAAAAAGAAGGCAAAGGTACAGCCGAAAGCCCCTTCAACAGCCCGAAGCACACCCAAAACACCCCTTTTGGTATGCAACTCTAAAACTAGTTTAAGAAAAAACTGCAAAAAAGACATAAAAATGTGCTTCCAAACAATCATTTTCCCTCAAAATGTTTTGTCAGTCCAGGGAAAACCAGTACCTTTGCATCAACAGAACCCGCCACGCTTCCCGAAGACCAGCGAACCAGGGCGGGGCGTTTTTTTTATATAGGGCAATGAGATATAACAAGCAACCCATTTCTATCAACGACCAAATTGCTATTCTGAAAGGACGTGGACTCATCTTTGACGATGAGCAGAACGCACATTCGGTTTTGGAGAACATCAGTTATTTCCGTCTTGCCGGATATTGGCGCACGATGGAGCAAAACAGTTCGACCCACTTGTTCCGTTCTGGCAGTCATTTTGAAGATGTTGTTGCTCGCTATAATTTTGATTCAGAACTGAAGACTCTCATTTTTGCAGCATTCAGCAAATTGAAATATCCGTCAGGACAAGAATCATACATTTCCAAGGACAAATGAGCGAATGAGGGGGAGATGGATAACCAATAACCATTTTCATTCAGACCGTCTCTATCCTCAACTTTGCTGCATTGCTTATTGGCTCAATAGTATCAATCCCCAGAATACATTTGTGCAGGAATTCAAATCTCTTCTGACAAAATATCCAAGTGTGCAACCTGCCATGATGGGCTCATCGACCGCTGTCCGCAGGTGGTGCAGATGCTCTCGTTGAAGGACATCGCCTCGTTCCTCAACATCACGCCCATCTACCTGAGCACACTCCGCAAGGAAATGACGTACGAAACGAGAGCAGAGGGCAAGCGCGCTTGCACTATGCCTCGTAAGAAGGAATAAGACGCAGTCAAATTACACTCGGAAAGACATAAAGCCAAACAGTCTTCCCATCATACTTTTGGCTCAAAAGACGCTCAACTGAGCCCAAAATTTCTTGAATTTCTAAAACTAGTTTTAGAGTTGCACCCTCGGCGACCTGTTTTCGGGCTTCGCCGAGTTGTTTTTTACGCCCTTTTTTGTTATTTTGTAGGCAAAAAACTGCAAAATCATGAGCGTATGAAACAAAAAACACATTATTCTGAGGCCCTGGCATATCTGCGCGACTACTGTCTGCACCATGGTCGGGCTATGCACTTCTCGGCGGGCGACATCTTTGAGGCCGAGGGAGCCGCTGCCCGCTTGTTTGGTTACATTGAGAGCGGCAGTTTCCATTACCTTGTCCGTAACTACGAGGGTGGCGAGAGCACGGTCGAGACCGTCGCTGCGGGCGACCTTGTGGGCAACTATCCCTACTGTCTCGACGGCGATGCCGCTCCCGTCACTATCCGTGCCGACAAGCCCTGCACCGTCTATGTCGTCGATGGTGCAGACCTTGAAAGGCACTACCGCCAGAGCCCAACGGCGGAGAGAATGGGCCGCGACTATATGGCTTACCACTTAAAGCAAGTCAAATCACGCATCATAGCACGTTACCAGCAGAAAGGAGGGATAGGGGTAACGGATATTTAACATTTTTTATGGGTAAACTTTCGGGGTGTTTTGTGTTATATTAGGCAGAACGACCAAAAGTGAAGACTTATGAACAAGGAACATACAAATGAGCTCGAGTTTGCTCAGATAGAGAAACGGCTTCGCCCTCGGCTGATGCAGATGGGACGTGAGTTCTTCGGCTCCGACACCGAGGCCGAGGAGGTGGTGCAAGAGACGTGGCTCCGGGCATGGAACGTGCGCGACCGCGTGGAACTTACCGATGCCTACATCCTGCGCATCGCCCGTAATGTCTGCGTCAACATGTGGCGCGGACATCGGACGCAAGTGGAGTTGGTGGACGAAGAGAGTGCCGCCATCACCGAGATCACACCGCAAGAGGAGGCCGAGGAGCGCGAGAACTCAGAGTGGTTGCAGTCCCGCCTCCAGCGTCTGCCTCAGGCCGAACGCGAGGTGTGGCAGATGTTCTACGACGAAGGGCTGACCGTCGATGAGATTGCCGAAGTGCGAGGCATCACCGTGGGCACCGTCCGCAAGACCATCTCCAACGTGCGTAGCACCTTGCGAACCGAGTTGCGCCGTCGTTTCTTCGACCTTCGCCATCTGATTATGTTCATTCTTGTGGGACTGGTTACGGGTATCGCCGTGGCATCCGCCATCCATCCAAATGGCGTCGTGCGCGGAGCCATAGAGCATGTATTTGGAATACCAGAGGACACTACAATTTATAATTTTGATGATGTAGAGGTGAAGCCCTCTTACCCTGGCGACATGGATGCTTTCTGGCAATTTCTGATGCGGAGCCTGCACTATCCGGAGAGTGCCGAAGCCGACAGCGTTCAAGGTCGTGTCATCATTCAGTTTGTCGTGGAGAAAGACGGTAGTCTATCTAACTTTGAAATAGTGCAAACGCCTGATGACCGTCTCACTGAAGAAGCCTTACGCGTCCTACACTTGATGCCACGCTGGCAACCAGCCCAAAACAAAGGTCGAACCGTGCGCTGTAGATACAGCATGCCTATTCTGTTCCGATTGAATTAACGCGAATTTAGATAATTCGCTCACATTCGGCCAAATCGTGAACAAGCTCACTTTGGCACTCTTTTAATCGCGAATTTCATAAAGCAAAAAATTAGTAAACAAGAAAGACCTATAGGCACACACCTCCGCTTCGTCGGGATGATGCGGCGGAGTTTTTCAGTAACCTCAAAACACCTATAATAAAAATGTATAAAAGACTCATCACAACCATCCTCGCCCTCGCAGCACTGACGGCCAACGCACAGACCGTCATTGAGGGCACCGTGACCGACTCCCTCGGTCATGCCGTCGATGCCTACGTCACCGTGGCACCCAAGGGAACGGGCAATATTCTCGGCTTTGCCGACACCGATGCGAAAGGCTATTACAAATTATCGTTCAAGAGCACGGCAGACACGCTCGTGGTGACGGCAGCGGGCCTGTCCGTCGGCAACGTGTCGCGCATCGTGGCGAACAAGAGCCAGCGGTTGAACATCCGCGCCAATCAGCGGGCCATCCAGCTGAAGGAGGTTAGCGTCCGTGCGCAGAAGATTCGGCAGAACGGCGACACGCTCAACTACCTCGTCGGAGCCTACCAGCAGCAGGGCGACCGCGTCATCGGCGACGTGCTGAAGCGTATGCCCGGCATCGAGGTGGCCGACAATGGCGGCATCAAGTATAACGGCAAGAGCATCAAGAAATTCTATGTCGAGGAGATGGACTTGCTGCAAGGCCGTTACGGACTGGCCACCAACAACATCAACGCCTCCGACGTGGCCACCGTGCAGGTCTTGGAGAACCACCAGCCCGTGAAGATGCTTCAAGGCAAGGAACTCACAGACGACGTGGCCATCAACCTGAAGCTGAAGGACTCGGCCAAGGGAACGGTCGCCGTCAACACCATGCTGGGCGGCGGCATCCAGTGGGCTGGCGGATGGCACATCGGTAGCCGACCGTTGGACGACGGCCAGACCGTTATCGGCCAAAACCCGCTTTGGACTGCCGAGGTCGTGGGCATGTACTTCGCCAAGCGTCGCCAGAACATGACGCTGTATAAAGGCAACAACACGGGCGACGACGTGTCGAAGGAACTCACGCAGCACTACTCCAGCATCAACAGCGTCAGCCTCTATCCATTCTGCCCCACGGGCACCGTCATGCCCAGCGGCTCCGGCCTGCCGCAGAAGCGCACCTTCGACAACCACAGCCACATCCTGACCATGAACCACCTGGAGAAGCCCAACAAGGACACAGAACTGGGTCTGAACATCGCCTACCACAACGACCGCATCCGCCGCGAGGGCAGCAGCGTGGGCGACCGCTTCCTGAGCGACGACAGCCGCCTGCTCACCACCGAGACCATGACCAGCGAGACGAAGATGAACAACCTCAACGTACAGGCCCGCTACAACTGGAACGCACAGAACGGCTTCGTGGCCGACGTGCTGAAGTTCGACACCAACTGGAACAGCGACCGCGTGGACGGACAGCTCTCTTCCGAGCGCACAGGCACTGCCCCCGTGAACTACGGCAACAACCGTGTGCGCCAGCACTTCGACCGTCCGCAACTCACCGTGTCGAACACCTTCAACACCATCCGCAACATCGGCAAGAACACCTTCGACCTCCACTTCTCCGCTGGCTATTCCCATCGTCCCAACACCCTCACCGTGGGCATCGACTCCCTGCTGCAAGGCACTCAGACCGCCTACTCGCAGGACGTGAACTCCCACCACATCGCCGGACGCTTCAATACCAGCTACGGCATCCGCGTGGCCGACCACTTCAAGTTCAACTACGGCATCAGCGCCTCGGCCAACCTCCACGGCATCAAGACCGACCTCGATGGCTTCATGCCGCCTGCCGAGCACAACCAACTGAGCAACGACCTTTGGTACAACACCTACTGCCTCGCCCTCGGGCAGAGTTATAAGTACGAGACGCCCGACCTCGACATCACCCTCGGTCTGCCCCTCGAACTCTACACTCAGACCCTCGACGATAAGATCAGGAAGGACAAGCACGGCTACACCCACCTGCTCTTCTTCCCCTCGCTCTCCGTGAACTGGACCATCACCCGCGACCTCTGGCTCAACGCCGGTGCCAGCTATTCGAAGACCGTGGGCGACCCGGGCGGCATCTACAGCGGCTACATCATGTCTAACTACCGTGCCTTCCAGCGCAGCTACGTCGAACAACTCTCCGAGACCAAGAACTACGGGGCCAACGTCGGCCTGCGCTACCGCAGTGCCATCCGCGCCCTCTTCGCCAACATCGGTTTCAACTACCGTCGCACCCACGACAACCAGATCTACGGCTACAACTACGAGGGAGCCACCAGCGTCGTGCAGGCTGTCAACCAGCCCACCACCGCCAGCAACTACAGCGTCAGCGGCGAGGCCAGCAAGGGCTTCGACTTCCTCCGCTCCACCATCCGCGTCTTCGGCAGCTACAGCCTCTCCGAGAGCGAGCGTCTCATCAGCCAGAGCCTCTACCAGTACCATGTCCAGGGACTCAGTTTCGGCGGCAGTCTCTCGTTCAGCCCCTTCGAGTGGATAGGCATCGTTTATAGCAGCGGCTTCGCCCAGAGCCGCAGTTACACCGAGGGCCGCCGCGAGCAGGCCACCACCGTGCGCAGCAACACCCAGCGCCTGTCCATGAGCGTCTATCCCACCAAGACTCTCACCCTGACCCTCGCCGCCGAGGACAACTACAACAACCTGACTGCCGAGAACCGCCACGCCTGGTTCGGCGACGCCACCGCCAAACTGAAACTGAAGCACATCGACCTGGAACTGCAGCTGAACAACCTCTTCGACCAGCGCCAGTACACCCGCGTCAACTACAGCGGCCTCGACATCTACACCAACACCTCGCAACTGCGGCCACGCAACATCATCGCAACCGTCAGGTTCAAACTTCTATAATATATATAATGTATAACCCTCAAAACAAACAAATCAACGTTATGAAGAAAAACATCCTCATCGCCATTGCCGCAGCCATGCTGACGGCAGGCACCACCGTCTGCCACGCACAGACCCAGCAGAAACAACAGACCGAACAGCAGCAGGAGCCTGTCTATGAGCAGGACAAAGTGGACAAGCGGGCCGAGTTCACGGGCGGCATGGAGAAGCAGTTGCAGTTCATGATGCAGAACCTGAAGTTCCCGAAGGAGGCCGAGAAGGCCGGGGCCAGCGGCACCGTGCGCGTCCACTTCATCGTGGAGAAGGACGGCACGCTGACCGATGTCAAGGTGCCCGACAGCGTTCACCCTGCCCTCGACGCCGAGGGCATCCGCATGGTCAAGGCCATGCCGAAGTGGCAGCCCGCCCAACTGAAAGGCAAGGCCATCCGCTCGAAGATGATGCTTGCCATTCCCTTCAGACTGAAATAGCAGCACTTCCGTATGAACATTCGTATCATAACCCTCATCCTCGCCCTCGCCGCTGTGTGCAGTGGGGCGACGGCGCAGCAGAAGCAGGGAAAGGCCGTGAGGCCGATGCCCGCCGACTACGGCATGAAGAAGCCCACTGTGGTAGGCACCAGCAAGATAAGGATTAAGTATGCTTTCCAGCCGAAGGACATTCACGACCCGGAGTCGTGGATAGACTGCGGACAACTGCTTGCCGACAAGGGGCTGACGCTCTACACCAGTTACTTCGTGGCGCAGAACGACTCGGCTCTGCGGGCGTGGCTCAAAGCCAATCCCAACAAGAGCTACTACCCCAACGGGCTATGTCTGCACGGGCGCGAGTCTTCCTCCTGGACGGAATATCAGTATGGCTATTTCTATGTGCGCGACAATGCGCTAACGGAGTGGGCCATCATGCCCAGCCCCGAAACGGCTCATTACCGCTACACGGAGCCGTGGCCGTCGATGCACTGGACGCTCGGAAGCGAGAAACAGACCGTCTGCGGCTACCAGTGCCAGAAAGCCACGTGCCACTGGCGGGGACGTGACTATGTGGCATGGTTCACGTCGCAGATTCCCCTGAAGTCCGGGCCGTGGAAGTTCGGCGGACTGCCAGGTCTCATCATGAAGGTATATGATACTAAGTACGTCTATACATGGGAGGCCGTGGCTGTGGAAAACGGCGCGTTTCCCATTTACCAGCCCGAGGAGCGCTACTACAAGAAGAGCACCCGCGAGAAGGTGTGGAAGATGCAGGGCGAGTGGAACCGCCGCTTCAACGAACTCTCCGGCATGCTCGACTTCAATTTCCGTCCCAAGACGCAGCGCTATCCATACGACCCGTTAGAGTTGGAATAACAAAACGCATAGTAATTGGAATAACAAAACGCATAGTAATATGAACAAGAAAATCATCACCATCATCATCGCCCTCGCCGCTGTGTGTGGCGGGGCAAATGCGCAACAGAAGCAAAGCACGGCGACTCGTCCGCGACAGGTGGACTACGGCGTGGTGAAAGCCACCGTGATTGGCACAAGCAACATCCGCATACTCTATGCCTTCAATGCCAAGGACTTGAAGGACGAGGACACATGGATAGACTGCGGTCAACTGCTTACGGACAAAGGCATGACGCAGTACGCCAGCCACTTCCTGGCCGAGAACGACGAGGCCCTGCGGCAGTGGCTAAAGGCCAATCCCAACAAGACGTACTATCCCAATGCACTCAAGTTGAAAGGTTTCCGAAAGGATATTTGGTCGGAGTATCAGTACTCACAAATTTTCGTCCGTGGCAAAGAACTGACCGAGTGGGCAGTGATGCCGGCGGCAGAGTTTAACCAATACCGCTATAAAGAGTCGTGGCCGTCGATGCAGTGGACACTCGGAAACGAGAAGCAAAACATCTGCGGCTATCAGTGCCAGCGGGCCACCTGCCACTGGCGCGGACGTGACTATGTAGCATGGTTCACGTCAGCCATCCCCATGAAGTCCGGCCCGTGGAAGTTCGGCGGACTGCCTGGCCTCATCATGAAGATTTACGATACCAAGCACCTCTACACGTGGGAGGCCGTCAGCGTGGAAAACGGCTCATTCCCCATCTACCAGTTGGAGGAACGTTTCTTCAAGGACAGCGACCGCAAAAAAGTCTTGAAGATGCAGCGCGACTGGAACGTGAAGTACAACGAACTCTCTGGCCGTATGTATAACGGCACCATGCAGGTGCGCACAGAACGCTATCCCTTTGACCAGTTAGAACTGACGGAGCAGTGAGAGCAGAGCCAAACTTGTTTGAGCTTTGCCGAGTCGTGACGGAAGAAGACGAAGTCAACTGACGGAGCAGTGAGAGCAGAACCAAGCTCGCTTGGGTTCTGCCGAGTCGCGTCAAAAGAAGAACGAAGTTCAATTAGAATAGCATCATGAACAAGAAAATAATCACCATCATTCTCGCCCTCGCCGCTGTGTGTGGCGGGACCGTAGCGCAACAGAAGCAGGGAAAGCCATTCCCGCCAAGGTTTGCGGACTATGGAGCCAACAACGTGACGGAGATAGGCAGGAGCAAGATTCGCATCCTCTATGCGTTTCAAGCGCAGGACTTGAAGGATGAAGAGACGTGGATAGACTGCGGACAACTACTCACCGACAAAGGCATGACACAATACGCCAGTTACTACGTCTCCGAGAACAATGCCTACATACGACAGTGGCTGAAGGACAACCCCAGCAAGGGCTACTACCCGGGCAGTGCCAAGATGAAAGGCCGCTTGAAGGATTATTGGTCGGAATATCAGTATTCGCAAATTTATGTGCATGGTCGTGAACTGACTGAATGGGCGGTGATGCCATCGGCAGAGTTTACCCAGTACCGCTATACGGAGCCGTGGCCATCAATGCAGTGGACACTCAAAGACGAGAAGCAGACCATTTGTGGCTACCAGTGCCAGAAAGCCATCTGCCACTGGCGGGGACGTGACTATGTGGCATGGTTCACGTCGGCCATCCCTCTGAAGTCTGGCCCGTGGAAGTTCGGCGGATTGCCGGGACTCATCATGAAGATATACGACACCAAGCACCTCTACACGTGGGAGACCGTCAGCGTGGAGAACGGCTCGTTTCCAATCTACCAGTTAGACGAGCGCAGATTTAAGGACAGCGACCGCAAGAAAGTCCTGAAGATGCAGCGCGACTGGAACGTGAAATACCGTGAACTTGCCGGTGTGATGCGTGTCGGGTCGAACACTCTCGTCACCACCCGCTATCCTTTTGACCAGTTAGAGTTAGAATAGCAACATGAACAAGAGAATCATCACCCTCATCCTCGCCCTCGTCGCCATTTGCGGCGGGGCAAGTGCACAACAGAAACAGGGACACGTCATGAGGCCGAAGCCGAGAGGCGTGGGAAAGACCACCGTAGTAGGACAGGCACAACTCGAAGTGGAGTATGCACTGAACGCTAGAGACCTGCGCAACCCTGACACGTACCTCGACCTGCACATCCTGCGGGCGGGCAAGCAACTGAGCAAGCACTACAGCCGCTTCTTAGAGCGGGGCGACTCGCTCTACGATGCCTATATGAAGGCCAACCCGAATGCCGAGGGCGTGCCCAGCACCTTTTATACGATAGGTCGCGAGGGGCAGTACTGGAGCGAATACCAGTCCACAGAGATATTCACCGAGCAGGGTCAGCAGACCTTCTACGCCTGGATGCCGTGGGCCATGGAGCGCTACAACGCCTACTATACGGAGCCCGCCGCACAGCAGCAGTGGACGCTGGCCAATGAGCGGCAGACCATCCTCGGCCACGAGTGCCAAAAAGCTACATGCCACTGGCGGGGCCGCGACTTCGAGGCATGGTTTGCCGCCGACATCCCCGTGCGCCTCGGCCCGTGGTCGTTTGGTGGTCTGCCTGGACTGATACTGAAGCTCAACGACACGCAGAAACTTTACACATGGGAGGCCGTCAGCCTGCGCTCCGGCACGTTCCCCATCACCAAGCGTAAATACGACGGCTTCCACCATGACAGCCGCGCCCACGTCTATAAGCTACAGGTAGCCGCCAACCGCGACCATCTGAAAGCCGGTGGCGCCGTCGATCGCCGGACAGGTCAGCTAAAGTCGAATCCGCATCCTTACGACCCCTTGGAGTTAGAATAAAAACATCAATATGAACAGGAGAATCATCACCATCATCATCGCCCTCGCCGCCGTGTGCGGCGGGGCGAGTGCGCAGCCCAAAGTAAATGGTAGAGCACCTATCCGCGAAAAGCGCGGCTACGATCAGCGTATTGCCATTGACACGGCAAACGTCCGTGTACTCTATGCTCTCAATGCCAAGGACATCAAGGACGAGGATACCTACATTGACCTCGGAAAGCTGGAGGTTGGCAAGCGCGTCAAGAAGTACAGCAGCGAGTTCATTTACCTTTCCGACCAGGAAGCCATCAAGTGGAAGAAAGAGAAAGGATATAAGGGCTATGCACCCAAGAGCTTTTGGATTGGCGGCAGAAAAGACCTTCGGGAGAATTGGAGCGAACTGGTGTATTCTGACTATATCATTCGTGGTAACGAATTGAAGGAATATGCCAGTTTCCCATTAGTTGCCGAACGTGAAAACAGCAGTTACACCGAGCCGTGGCCGCTGATGCAATGGACACTAGCCGACGAGCAGCAGACCATTCTCGGCCACCGCTGCCAGAAGGCCACCTGCCGTTTCCGTGGCCGTGACTTCATTGCATGGTTCGCCAGCGATGTGCCCATCAAGGGTGGGCCGTGGAAGTTCGGAGGGCTGCCTGGTTGTATTCTCAAAGTCTATGACGTGCAGAAAATTTACGTCTGGGAAGCCGTGACCATCGAGCAAGGGAAGTTCTTTATTTCTCAATACCCCGACAAACTCTACCCGAAATCAACTCGCAAGAGCGTGTGGCAGCGACAGAAATTGTATAATGAGGACTATTGGAGGGCAATAGGCTGGACTCATGATAACGAGAAGGTTCCCTTTGAGCCATTAGAGAAGGAGTAAGCAATATGAACAGACGCATCATTACCATCATCATCGCCCTCGCCGCTGTGTGCGGCGGGGTTATGGCGCAGCAGAAACAAGGCAAGGCATTCCGTCCACGATTTACGCAATACGGTGCGGCTAATGTGACGGAAATAGGCAGGAGCAAGATTCGCATCCTCTATGCGTTTCAAGCACAGGACTTGAAGAATGAAGATACGTGGATTGACTGCGGACAACTGCTTACCGACAAGGGCATGACGCAATACTCCAGTTTCTTTGTTTCTGAAAATAATGCGTACATCCGCAAATGGCAGAAAGATAACCCCAACAAAAGCTACTATCCAGGCAGTGCCAAACTGAAAGGCCGTATGAAAGATTATTGGTCAGAATACCAATACTCCCAAATCTACGTTCAAGGCAAAGAACCGATGGAGCAGCGAGAGCAGAGCAAAGTTCGCTTTGAATCTGCCGAATCGCGACAGAGGAAGGCCGAAGGTCAACTGACTGAGTGGGCAGTGATGCCTTCGCCAGAGTTTACCCAATACCGCTACACGGAGCCGTGGCCGTCGATGCAGTGGACGCTCGAAAGCGAGAAGCAGACCATCTGCGGCTACCAGTGCCAGCGGGCCACCTGCCACTGGCGCGGACGCGATTATGTAGCCTGGTTCACGTCAGCCATCCCCATGAAGTCCGGGCCGTGGAAGTTCGGCGGACTGCCGGGACTCATCATGAAGATTTACGACACCAAGCACCTCTACACGTGGGAGGCCGTCAGCGTGGAAAACGGTTCTTTCCCCATCCTTCAGTTGGAGGAGCGCTTCTTCAAGGATTCCAACCGTAAGAAAGTACTGAAGATGCAGCGCGACTGGAATGTAAAGTTTCATGAACTTGCAGACGCAATGATTGTAGGAACAGAGACACGCGTTACTACTCGCTACCCCTTTGACCAGTTGGAACTGACGGAGCAGTGAGAGCAGAGCCAAACTTGTTTGAGCTTTGCCGAGTCGTGACGGAAGAAGACGAAGTCAACTTGAATAATACTTATCATCATGAACAAGAGAATCATCACCATTATCCTCGCCCTCTCCGCTGTGTGTAGTGGGGCCGTAGCGCAGCCCAAGAATGCTACATGTCCCGTTCCGGGCGATCGGGGCGTGGGGAAAATAACAGTCGTTGACACGACACGCATCAGAGTGTGGTATGCCTTCAACGCCGACAACGTGAAGGACGTAAACACGTACATCGACCAGCAACGTCTGGACATCGGAAAGCGTGTTAACAAGTATTACAGCGATTTCCTTTTCCGCTCCGACTCACTGCTTGCCGCATGGTCTAAGGCCCACCCAGGCGCAAGGACTGTCCCCAACTCTTTTACAATGAGTAACGGAGGCAAGAAGGAAGGCACGTGGAGTGAGTATGAATACTCCGACCTCTTCATCTCAAACGGGAAACTGACGGAGTATGCCACTATGCCTATGTGGCTGGGCAAGTACAATGCCTACTATACGGAGCCATACCCTTTGCAGCAATGGAAGATGGGCGCTGAGACGCAAACCATTCTCGGCCACCGCTGCCAGAAGGCAACGTGCCACTGGCGGGGCCGTGACTTCGTGGCGTGGTTTGCGCCCGACATCCCCGTGAAGGCCGGCCCGTGGAAGTTCGGCGGTTTGCCCGGCCTTATCCTGAAGTTGCAGGACACGGCGGGCGTTTATCGTTTCGAGGCCGTGCAAATATCCTCCAGACCATACCCCATCTACAAGTACGACTTTAAGGCCTACCGCGCCTCAACCCGCGAAAAGGTATGGAAGATGCAGAAGAC
Source organism: uncultured Bacteroidales bacterium (assembly GCA_902789725.1). Lineage (GTDB taxonomy): Bacteria > Bacteroidota > Bacteroidia > Bacteroidales > Bacteroidaceae > Minthosoma. The sequence goes on along the minus strand of CADAPC010000049.1, from coordinate 2,399 downwards.
ATTCAACGAAAACTGGTTCAAGGCCGCAGACTATCACAAAGCCTCCGTCGATGCCGCAGGAAATGTGGTGATGGGCGAAGCCGTGTCGAAGTTTACGCCCTTTGAACCATTGGAGAAGGAGTAATCAACATGAATAAGAAAATCATCACCATCATCATCGCCCTCGCCGCCGTGTGTGGCGGGGCCGTAGCGCAGCCCAAACAGAACGGGCGTGTGCCAGTCCGCGAAAAGCGTGGCTACAATCAACGTATCATCATCGACACGGCCAGCGTGCGCGTGCTCTATGCCCTCAATGCCAAGGACATCAAGGACGATAATACCTACATCGACCTCGGGAAACTGGAGGTGGGCAAGCGCGTGAAGAAGTACAGCAGCGAGTTCCTTGCCGTGTCCGACCAAAAAGCGATTCAATGGAAGAAAGAAAAGGGCTACAGAGGAAACGTGCCGAGGAATTTCTGGATGGGTGGTCCAAAGGAGCACGATGACCATTGGAGCGAGTTGGTATTCTCCGACTACATCATCCGAGGCAGCGAACTGAAGGAGTACGCCTGTTTCCCTTGGTGGGCTGAGCGCGAGAACAGCAGCTACACGGAGCCGTGGCCGCTGATGAAGTGGTCGCTACAGAACGAGACGCAGACCATCCTCGGCCACCGCTGCCAGAAAGCCACCTGCCGCTTCCGTGGCCGAGACTTCGTGGCATGGTTCGCTGCCGATGTTCCCATCAAGGGCGGGCCGTGGAAGTTCGGCGGACTGCCCGGCTGCATCCTCAAAGTCTATGACGTACAGAAGATTTACGTCTGGGAGGCCGTGGCCATCGAGCGTGGTAAGTTCCTCATCTCGCAATATCCCGACAAACTCTACCCCAAATCCACCCGCAAGAGCGTCTGGCAGCGACAGACTAAATACAACGAGGATTATTGGGAGGCCATCGGCTGGACAAGCTTGGAAGGGAAAAAGACACCCAAGAAGCGTGTGTTTGAGCCATTAGAGAAGGAGTAAGCTATATGAACAAAAGAATCATCACCCTCATCATCGCCCTCGCCACCGTGTGTGGTGGGGCAAGTGCGCAGCCCAAAGTAAGCGGAGCCTCGCCAGTCTGTGAGAAACGAGGCTACGACCAGCGCATCGTCATTGACACCGCTCATGTACGTGTGCTCTATGCCCTCAATGCCAAGGACATCAAGGACGAGGACACCTACATCGATCTCGGCAAACTGGAGGTGGGCAACCGCGTCAGGAAATACAGCAGCGAGTTCCTGAACCTTTCAGACCAGGAAGTCCTCAAGTGGAAAAGAGAAAAAGGATGGAAAGGCCGAGTGCCAAAAGGCTACAAGATGGGGGGCCGGAAAGAACTCTCAGACAATTGGAGCGAGTTGGTATTCTCCGACTACATCATCCGTGCAAACAAACTGAAGGAGTATGCCTGTTTCCCGCTATGGGCAGAGCGCGAGAACAGCAGCTACACGGAGCCGTGGCCACTCATGCAGTGGACGCTGGCCGACGAGCAGCAGACCATTCTCGGCCACCGATGCCAGAAGGCCACCAGCCGTTTCCGAGGCCGCGACTTCGTGGCATGGTTCGCTACCGATGTACCCATCAAGGGCGGACCGTGGAAGTTCGGCGGACTGCCCGGCTGCATCCTCAAAGTCTATGACGTGCAGAAGATTTACGTCTGGGAGGCCGTGGCCATAGAGCGCGGTACTTTCCTCATTACACAGTACCCCGACAAGCTCTACCCGAAATCCACGCGCAAGAGCGTCTGGCAGCGGCAGAAGAAGTACGCCGAAGACTACTTGAACGCCATCGGCTGGACAAGCCTCGAAGGAAGGCCCACCCCTCCCAAGATACACTTTGAACCATTAGAGAAGGAGTAAGCAATATGAACAAACGTATCATCACCATCATCATCGCCCTCGCCGCTGTGTGCGGTTGTCAGAAAACGGAGAAGACCATCTACAAGGTGCCACTAAGTGAACACGCGATTGAGTTAGAGCGACAAGAGAGAGCCTACAATGACTCGCTCGAAAAGTACAGTGCGCTACTCGACACTGCACAGGTTCAATATTATTTCGCCCTCCACAAAGCTGCCTTAGACACCCTGAGCATCGGTTTACGGCAAGAAGCTGAAGCCTTGACAGTAAGACAAGTGGGAAAGCCGGCTATCAGCCTGTATGCCAAAATGAATGGACTCCGCTATGTGATAAACGCAAGTACAAGTGCGCAGACTGCCCCAGAAGTCCTTTTCTCGCTCAAAACGACCATTTTTGAAACACTTAGTGTTTCGGCAAAAATACTTAAGTGTTGCCAACATAACACTTAAGTGTTTTTAAAGTTTCACTTAAGTGTTTCAAAAACGGTGCAAATCGGCAAATATTCGTTCAACACGTTTATTGTAGGCA
>CADAPC010000048.1 GCA_902789725.1 uncultured Bacteroidales bacterium | reverse complement strand
GAAGGCGCATTTTCTTGTCTTTCTCATTTGACTCCTTTTTTATGTGGTTTTACAATCAATTTCATGCAAACCGCCACGGAGTGAACTTTCGTCAATCATCGACACCCATTGTCAACTCATTCCACGATGTCACGTTCTTCAAATGAGGTCACTTCCTTGATCTTTTCCCTCTCGTTCATCAGTCAACCGTTGTCCACTCTTGTCAACCTTTGTCAACCCTGTCCATGAGATGGCAAAATAAAAGCCCTCAAAATTCTCCGCGGTAGAAATGCGTTGCAAAGGTAAGCGGATTTTTGAGAACCACCAAAAAGCAAGCCTGAAGTGTTAAAATCTAAAAGTAGTTGATATACAGGAGTTTATCTCTATGTGCTTTTCATTGTTTATGGTTGTTTAGAGGACTCTAAATACATTCGTAAAAAGCGTAATCGCCAACAGAGCGGATAGATCCTGGAATGCTAATTGCAGAAAGAGAAGAACAGTTCTGAAAGGCGAACGGATTAATATATTTTGTTTTGTTTCCAATATTTAAGTTGGTCATGTTTGAACAGCCAGAAAAAGCATATTGCCCAATGGTACTTGTTCCTTCTCCTATGTATACTGATGTCATATTCAAACAGCCAGAAAAAGCATATTGCCCAATGGAACTTGTTCCATCTCCTATGTGTACTGAGGTCATGTTTGAACAGTCAGAAAAAGCATATTGGCCTATATCATTCACTGCATCTGGAATTATAATACTTTCTAATTTCTGGCAGTTGCTGAAAGCATAGTCGTCAATATTTGTGACATTATTACCTAATAATGCTATTTGTAGGTTTGGGCAATTAGATAAAGCATATTGCGACAAACGCCCAGACACATCCAAATTAACTTTTTGTAGATAGGGATTTTGATAGAATGTGTAAGGCTGAACATTCATAACTTTCATATCAACACCCTGATAGGTCACAGAGTTGTTAATATTTACTTCTGTCTTAGATTCATCATAAACACAATCTATGGCATCGCATGTACGTTCAGAAGGACTAACAGGCACATATTTGATACCATCTACCTCAAACAAAGAAGAGAGGAATGGATAGACAATGATGTCATTTGTCGTTCCGAATTGGTTATTGGGAACATAATTAACAGTTCCTTTCGCATATTTCCATCCAGAGGGAGGAGTGTTTGTTAGCCAGATTACTTTCTTTATTCCTTGGAATGCATTACCGCCTACGTTGACTACAGAATTAGGAATTGTGATACTATACAGATTTGCACAATCGGCAAATGCACTACTGCCTATGCTGGTCACACCATTCTCAATTACCACTTTTGATATGTCTGTACGATATTTACTCCAAGGATAATTGCCAACACTCATTTTTCCACTTCCACTAATAGTAAGTGTCTTTGTTGCTTCTACATAAGTCCAAGTGAGATTTTCACCACATGTTCCACTGTCATCTGCGAATGTTGAAGTAGTACAAAGCATGCAAATGAGTAAGGTGAGTTGTTTTATTGTACTATGTAATTTCTTCATAATAATTATTGCAGTTAAAATGGCGCAGTTTAAAATATTAAATATGGGAATTCTACTATCGTTTTCTTTGGAGTCGGTTCATAATCGCGTGTCAGGATATCTACAAAATCGCCTTTAAGAGGTTTTTCGTGTGAAACGGTGTCTTTGTAGATACACTCGTCAACTTCTACCCGACCTTCTTTCCTATAAATATACACATCACGATATATTTGAATCTCGACAAATCCTCCTGTTTTTAAATGCTTTTCTATCAATCCTTGCAAAGCATTTTGCAAACCTTTCATCTGTGTTTTGCGAACCTTTTTCATTGGTTCTATTAAAATTGCGAATACATTGTTTTCTTTGCTGTCGCATTCTTTCACGTCACATATAAGCGCCTGATGTAATGCAACTGCAATTTTGTGAATTAGCTGCTTTGAATTGTTAACTAATGTGGGTTTACAAACTATTAACCTACCACATACAAATGGAACCTCTACTTGGGTGGTATTTTTTTCTACTTCATCATTAATAATCTCATCAATAATATCTTCGTTCATAGTTAAAATATTATTGCCTATAGCTACCCAGATTCAGCGGTTAGTAATTTGTTATACGGAAAGACGTGGGTGCTCTACTTCGCTTATCCCGCCGTAGGGCTCTCGCATTGCCTTGTCCAGGATAAGCAACTCGATAGCCCACGCCGAGAGATATTGACATTGTCCTAAGAAACAGGACAGAGTACAATACACCCAAAGTGGACGTCTCGTTGCGTTTCTTCTGGACTTGAATTTGCGAGATTCTACGGCCGAAGATAACGTTCGTAAACGTCCTTTTTCCACTAAGATTCGACCCACCAACCCTTGCGGGCTACCTGAGTCGGTTGCAAAAATACAAAAAAGTTAGCACATTGTGCATGCTTTTACGAAAAATCTTCATAATACGTTGCAAATTTCAAGATAAAACACTATTTTTTCAGAAAATATCTTTGACGCAGTTTATAGCAGCATGTGGAATTGAGTACGGTCGCCAATTCGTAACCCATTTTTTCCTCAATCCTCCAGACTGCCTTTATACAAAGAAATTCTGCGATTTCTTCCAAAGTTACAACAAAAACGCATCGTGCAAATACACGATGCGTTTTCTTATAATATTCGCCGAAGTTGCTCTTACACGATGCCCTGAGCCATCATAGCTTTGGCAACTTTCATGAAGCCGGCCACGTTGGCACCCTTCACGTAGTTGACATAGCCGTCGGGCTCAGTGCCGTACTTCACGCAGTTCTCGTGGATGTTCTCCATGATCCAGAGGAGCTTGGCATCAACCTCTTCTGCTGACCAAGAGAGACGTTCTGAGTTCTGTGACATTTCAAGACCTGATACAGACACACCACCGGCGTTGGAAGCCTTGCCTGGAGAGTAGAGGATCTTTGCCTCCTGGAACACACGGATGGCACCAGGGGTAGAAGGCATGTTGGCACCTTCAGCCACAGCGATGACACCGTTGGCAATGAGGGCTTTGGCTTGCTCTTCGTTCAACTCGTTCTGAGTGGCGCATGGGAGAGCGATGTCGGCCTTCTCAAACCAAGGCTTTGCACCATCGCCTACGTATTTAGCAGTTGGGTACTTGTCAACATATTCTTTGATACGTCCACGATAAACGTTCTTCAGCTCCATGATGTAGTCGAGTTTCTCGCGGTCGATGCCGTCTGGGTCGTAGATGTAACCGTTAGAGTCAGACATAGTCATCACCTTACCACCAAGCTGGAGCACTTTCTCAGCTGCATACTGAGCCACGTTGCCTGCACCAGAAATGAGCACCTTCTTGCCCTCAATGGTATCGCCTTTAGTCTTCAGCATAGCGCGGAGGAAATATACTGTGCCATAACCCGTTGCTTCAGGACGGATCAATGAACCACCAAATTCGATGCCTTTGCCGGTGAGTACGCCTGAGTATTCGCGAGTGAGCTTCTTGTACATGCCGAACATGTAACCTACCTCACGACCTCCAACACCGATGTCACCTGCGGGTACATCAACATCTGGGCCAATGTGACGAGTGAGTTCAAGCATGAAAGCTTGGCAGAAACGCATCACCTCAGCGTTGCTCTTGCCACGTGGAGAGAAGTCGGAACCACCTTTGCCGCCACCCATTGGGAGGGTAGTCAGAGAGTTCTTGAATGTCTGCTCGAAAGCGAGGAACTTGAGAATGCCAAGGTTCACAGAGCTGTGGAAACGGATGCCGCCCTTGTAGGGGCCAATGGCATTGTTGTGCTGGATGCGGTAACCCATGTTGGTCTGAATCTGACCCTTGTCGTCCATCCAAGTAACGCGGAACTGATAAACGCGATCTGGGATGCAGAGACGCTCGATCAGGTTCACCTTGTCGAACTCTGGGTGCTTGTTGTACTCTTCCTCGATTGTGCCGAGAACTTCTTCTACTGCCTGATGATACTCAGGCTCGTTTGGAAAGCGACGCTTAAGGTCTTCCAATACTTTTTTTGCGTCCATTGTGAAAACGTTTGTTTTTTAGAGTTGTTGGTTAAAGTTTTGTCCGTTGTTTTATTTTGCCGAACTCGACTGTCAATACCCGCCAAAAACAGGTCTTCATCCGATGTTCAGCATCTGCGTTTTTGTAATTCGGGTGCAAAGTTAGAAATATTCCACCAAACTTGCAAAAAATCTAACAAAAAAACATCATTTCATGGGAAAAACTTTCAAAATTACTAAAAAACCTCTAACTTTGTAGAAATTTTACAGATGTTTTATTCATCTTTTTATTCATTAATTAACATCCTAAATTGAAAACGATAGAGAAAGTAGAGGCACTTCGAGGCCTCATGCAAAGAAAAGGCATACAGGCCTTCATCACTCCAAGTACCGACCCCCATTCAGGCGAATATGTGCCTGAGCGTTGGAAATCGCGACGCTGGATTAGTGGATTCACTGGTTCGGCTGGCACAGCCGTTGTCACCCTCGACCAGGCCGCTCTGTGGACCGACTCACGCTATTTCATTCAAGCCGCCGAACAATTGGCAGGTTCAGGTTATGAGCTGATGAAAGAGAAAATAGAAGGCACTCCCTCCATTCCTGAATGGTTGGGCTGTGTCCTTCCCCAAGGTAGTGTGGTGGCTGTGGATGGCTGGGTGAACACGGCAGCCGAAGTGGAGAGTCTCCGTAATGAACTTGCGGCTTACGGTCTTACCCTGCGCACGGACCTTGACCCCTATGAGGAGATTTGGACGGATCGCCCCTCCATTCCGCAAAGCAAGGCATTCATTCAAGGATTGGAGTTTGCAGGCGAATCGGCTGCTTCTAAAATACAGCGTGTGCGTGAAAAGATTGGTAACTCTGCCATTGTCCTCTCTATGCTTGAGGAAGTGGCATGGACACTTAATCTGCGTGCCGATGACGTGGAATGTACTCCATTCCTGCTCAGTTATGCTATCATCACTCCGTCCAACACATTATTATATATATGTCGTGAGAAAGTCACACCCGAAGTGGAGGCCTATCTGAAAGACCAAGGGGTGAGCATTCGCGAATATGCTGACATCCTCCCCGATCTGCAGACACTCGACATGCCTGTGTATGCGCAGCCCAACAAAACGAATTATGCGGTCTATTCTGCCATCCGAACCCCCATACGCAAGGATAGTCCTGTGGCACACATGCTCATTTTCAAGAATGAGACAGAAATCAAGTGCTTCCGTAACGCAATGGAGAAGGATGGGGTAGCGATGGTGAAATGGATAAAGTGGACGCTGGAGAATGTACCTAAAGGTGGGCAGACAGAACTTTCACTCTCCAAGAAATTAGAAGAGTTCCGCGCCGAGCAGCCATTATTCAAAGGCATCAGTTTCGAAAGCATCATGGGATATGCCCATCACGGTGCCATTGTCCATTACGACCCAACCCCTGAGACCGATATCCCCGTCAAGCCAGAAGGTCTTCTCCTCATCGATTCGGGCGGGCAATACCTTGATGGCACCACCGACATTACCCGCACCATCCCTCTCGGGCCTCTTACTTGGGAAATGCGTCGTGACTACACCTTGGTGCTGAAAGGCTGGATACGGCTGGGCTCAGCGGTCTTCCCCAAAGGCACCTGCGGCACTCAGCTCGATGCTTTTGCGCGTGAAGCCATGTGGAAATACGGCATCAATTATCTGCATGGAACAGGACATGGGGTGGGGCAATTTATGTCGGTTCACGAAGGCATCGACCTTCACCAGTTCCGCATGCAGTGGCGTCCCACGCCGCTCCTACCCGGCATGATTATCACAGACGAGCCTGGCATCTACATTGAGGGCAGTCATGGTGTGCGTCACGAAGACACGATGTTGGTGGTCAATGCAAACTTCTCATCCGCAGGAGGTAAGGCGGAAGCACCAGGAGGCAAACCTTACGATGGCGGTGAGGCACAGGGCATCACTTTTGGCCCCTACTACACCTTCGAACACCTCACCCTCTGTCCCATCCTCACCAGCCCCATTCTTGTGAAAATGCTCACAGAGGAGGAGCGCGAATGGTTCAACAACTACCAGCAAACCGTCTATGATCGCCTTTCGCCTCGTTTGGATGAAGCGCATCGGGATTGGCTGTATCAAGTCACACGTCCAGTGTGATGAATTTCCAACCTTTTATTCATCAATAAAAAAGATAGAACATGATTGAATACATCCGAGGCATGCTCGACGAACTCACCCCCACCCAAGCCACGCTTGAAGCACACGGTGTGGGATATATCCTCAACATTTCGCTCAACACCTACACAGCCTTGCAAGGCAAGAGCGAGGCTCGCCTTTTCGTTTATGAGTCAATCAGGGAAGATGCTTGGACCCTGTTTGGTTTTGCTACCAAACAAGAGCGCGAACTCTTCCTCCTGCTCATCAGTGTGAGTGGAGTGGGAGGCAACACGGCTCGCACCATGCTGAGCAGCTTCTCTGCTCCGGAATTGGCAGGACTCATCATGAACGGTGACGAACGCATGCTGAAAACAGTGAAAGGATTGGGAGCTAAAACAGCTCAACGCATCATTGTGGAACTGCGCGACAAGGTAGCTTCTACGGGGCTTGACACTGCTGCTCCTTCAGCAGAGCACGAACAAGCCGCATCCATTCAGAATAGCGAAGTCTATAACGAGGCATTTGAGGCTCTTAAGATGCTTGGCTTTCCACCGGCTCCTGTGGCAAAGACGGTCAAAGCAATTCTCAAAGACGAGCCTGCGGCACCTGTTGAAAAAGTCATCAAAATGGCCCTCAAAATGCTGTAACGGAGTTTTTTTCTTCTTTCTTAATACAATAATGTGGAGATTTGTACGTTTATTTTATGTAGAATATGTAAGAATGGGCTTGATGCCCCATAATATAGACGTAACATTTTGAAGCAGACTCTTCGAAATATATTATATATTTTTCTGATAATGACGAGTGTGAGTGCTATTGCAGAAGTGAGCAATAGCGTCATGTTCTCGTCAGGTCAGTTTTTATCGTCTGATACCCTCAAGGTGAAAAAAACTGACCATCCACAGGAACTGCACAGCGAAGAGTATGCCTTGGATCTGCAAGACCCTGAGAACATCAAAGCCGACACCGCCATCTATGATGAAAAAACAGGCTATTACAAAGTGGGTACAAAACTGGGCGATGACTTTTTGAGTCAACCTTGGATGATGACTCCAGAGGAATATCTGAAGTGGAAAGAAAGAAAGGCTTTCAGCGACTATTTCAAGGTGAGGAACGACTCGTTGTTCACCACTAAAGGTAAGGACAAGTTTGACTTTAGCAACATGCATTTCGACCTTGGACCTGCCGAGAAAATCTTTGGTCCGGGTGGTGTGCAAATTAAAACTCAGGGTAGTGCTGAACTGAAATTTGGCTACAGCTACAAATTCACCGACAACCCATCCCTTTCTGAGCGAAGCCGCACAACGAAAGCCTTTGATTTTGATGAGAAAATCAACATGAGCGTCAGTGCCAAAGTTGGCGACAAGATGAATTTCGACATCAGATACAATACCGATGCCACGTTCAGTTTCGACTCAAAAAATCTGAAATTGGCCTACGAGGGGAAAGAAGATGAAATTGTGAAGAAATTGGAAGGCGGTTTTGTGGATTTCCCCACCAACTCGAGCCTTATCCGAGGTTCGCAGTCGTTGTTTGGTATCAGAACCGACTTGCAATTCGGACATCTGACACTCCAAACTGTCATCAGCCAAAAGAAGTCACAATCCAAAACCGTCAGCAGTCGAGGGGGTAGCCAACTGTCCACCTTTGAAGTGCAGGCCTACGATTACGATGAAAACCGCCATTTCTTTTTGGCTCACTATTTTCACGACACCTACGACCAGGCTTGCGCCACCTTGCCCAACATCACCAGCGGCATCACCATCAAGCGCATTGAGGTGTGGGTGACCAATACGGGAGGTGCTACGGAAAACACACGCAACATCATCGGACTGGTTGATTTGGCTGAACGGCAAAAAATGAGCAGTGGGCGTTGGACGGGCACAGGCAATGCCAATCCCAGCAACGAGAGCAACACCCTCTACTCTCAGATGGTTAGTACCTACAACGATGCTCGCGACATGTCGCAAACGAACGTATTGCTGGAATCGGTGTTGAAAGGTGGAATCGAGTATGAGAAGGTGGAAAATGCACGACTACTCACCTCGTCGGAATATACGCTTAACCAACACTTGGGCTACATCAGTTTGAAGAATACACTTCAGTCCAACCAAGTTTTGGCAGTGGCCTACGAATACACCTATAATGGACAGACTTATCAAGTTGGAGAATTTTCAGCCGACCAAAAAGATAACGACAAGGCTCTGTATGTGAAATTGCTGAAAAATACCAGCAACTCGCCCCAAATTGCTAACTGGGACTTGATGATGAAGAATGTCTATGACCTGAGGGCTATTTCTGTGCAGAGAGAAAAATTCAAATTGGACATCAAATACTTGAGCGACACTACAGGCGTGAATCTCAGCTACATACCTGAAGAGCGTTTTAAGCAGACCACTTTGCTGAAAATGATGAACTTGGATCGGCTTGATGACAACAACAAAACCAATCCGAATGGAAAGTTCGACTTCGTGGAAGGCTACACCATCCAGTCACAGTCGGGTCGCATCATCTTCCCTGTAGTGGAGCCTTTTGGCGATTGGCTGCGAAAGAAAATTGGCGATGATGACATAGCCGACAAATATTGCTATGATCAACTGTACGACTCAACAAAAACCGTGGCTAAGCAGTTGGCCGAAAAGAACAAATTTACCCTGACAGGCGAATACAAAGCGTCGAGCGGAAACGTCATCCGCCTTTCAGAAAGCTATAGCTACATTCCCAAGGGCTCAGTAGTCGTGACAGCTGGTGGTGTAGAACTCCAGGAAGGGAGCGACTACACCGTCAATTACTCAGAGGGGGAGGTGACCATTATCAATCAAAGCATCATCGATGCTGGCACAAATGTTAGCGTTAGCTTGGAAGACCAAGATCAGAACGGCTCCATGATGCGGAAGACTATGTTGGGGGTCAACTGGGATTACGAATTTTCCAAGAATTTCAGTATTGGTGGTACGTGGATGAAGGTAAGCGAAAAGCCCCTCACCTCGAAAGTCAGCATGGGGAGTGAACCCCTCAACAACATGATTTGGGGACTCCACATGAATTGGAAACAGGACTCGCAATGGCTTACAAACATGTTAGACAAACTGCCATTCCTCAACCTCAGCGTTCCGTCCTCCATTTCCTTCACTGGCGAATATGCCAAACTGAATGCTGGTACATCGAACGAGACCCAAGGCAATGCTTCCTACCTCGATGATTTTGAAAGCACAAAAATGCCGTACGACGTGAGTGACCCCAAGGAATGGGTTCTCTCTTCCACACCGTCCCATCTGGAATATGGAAAACTGGCCAATGACATCAAGTATGGCTACAACCGCTCACGCTTGGCTTGGTATAACATCGAACCTCTCTTTACCCGCAGGTCTTCCTCCCTCACTCCAGGGCACATCAAGAGCGACCTCGACCAGCTTTCCAATCATTATGTGCGTGAAGTGTATGTGCGCGAAGTTTATCCCAACCGCGACACCAACATGGGCGAGAGCAACCAACTGAATATCTTGAATCTGGCATACTATCCCAGCGAACGTGGTCCCTACAACCTCGACACGGATGTGGATGAAAACGGGCATCTGAACGATCCCAAGAAACGTTGGGGCGGCATGATGAGGAAACTCGACACCAGCGACTTCGAAAGCAGCAATGTGCAGTACATTGAGTTTTGGATGCTCGACCCTTTCATCTACACCAAGGATGACCGTCGGTATGGTGGCGACTTCTACATCAATTTGGGCGACATCAGCGAAGATGTGCTCAAGGATGGAAAGAAGGCCTACGAGAGTGGCATGCCTGTCAGTTCAGCCTCCACCTACACCGAAACCGTCTGGGGACGTGTGCCCAGTGAAAAGTCGGTGGTTTATTCTTTTTCCAACGAAAGTGGGGCACGTCCTCGTCAGGACATTGGACTGAATGGTCTTGCCGATGCCGACGAACGCACCTTTGGCATTTATGCCGATTACCTCAATGCCATGAAGGGGAAAGTGAGTCCTGCTGTTTACGATTCCCTCTATGCCGACCCCGCAGGCGATGACTACCACTACTATCGCGGTAGCGATTACGATGCCAACCAAGTGTCAATTCTCGATCGCTACAAGCGCATCAACTCGCCCGAAGGCAACTCGCCCAACACCAGCGAGTCGAGCGAATCATACTCGACGGCCTATAAAGCCACCCCCGATGCTGAAGATGTCAATTCGGACTACACGATGAACGAGTATGAGAACTTCTTCGAATATCACGTCAGTCTCCGACCTGAAGACATGGTGGTGGGTCGCAACTTCATCGTGGGACAACGCGAGACAAGTGTTTCTCTTCGCAATGGCAACAAGGAAAAGGCGATGTGGTATCAGTTCCGTATCCCCGTCGAAGACTACGAAGGAAAGGAAGGTAGTATTAGCGACTTCTCCAGTATCCGATTCATGCGTATGTACATGACTGGATTCGAGAAACCCATCGTGGTGCGTCTTGCCAGTCTCGACCTTGTTCGCGGTGAATGGCGCAACTACTCCCAGCCCCTCTATTCAGGCGAGCGACCCAACGTGAGTGGGTCTGTCGTGGCTTCGGCTGTCAACATCGAGGAGCATAATGACAAGACCCCCGTCAACTACGTGTTGCCCCCGGGCATTACTCGCGTACTCGACCCCTCACAGCCTCAGCTCACCCAAAATAACGAACAGGCTCTGGCACTCACCGTGGAGAACCTTGCCACAGGCGATGCTCGTGCCGTATATAAGACCCTCAATAAAGACCTGCGCAACTACAAGCATCTGCAAATGTTTATCCATGCCAACGCAATGGAGGGTGACACAGAACTTCAGGACAATCAGATGAGTCTTTTCTTCCGCATTGGTAGCGACTACAAGAGCAACTATTACGAATACGAAATACCGCTCAAACTCACCCCCAGTGGGCACTATGACACCTACACTACACAGGGTTGTAAGGCTGTTTGGCCAGAGGAGAACATGCTCGATATTGACTTCAGCACCTTCACATCCCTGAAGCATGAACGCAACAAGGCAAAAGCTGAAGGCACAGCCAGTTACACACAAGTTTACTATGCCTACGATGAGGACAGCCCCAACAACAAAATCAGTATTGTCGGCAATCCTTCTTTGGGCGAAGTAAAGACCATGATGATTGGTGTACGCAACAATGGACGTCGTACAGGTAGTGTGGAAGTGTGGGTCAACGAACTCCGTATGCAAGATTTCACCAACGAGGGCGGATGGGCGGCACAAGGCAACTTGAATGTGCAACTGTCCGATTTGGGTTCTGTCAATGTCACAGGCCATGTGGAGACTGCCGGATTTGGCGGACTTGAAGAATCCGTGAGCGAACGGCGCAACGACAACCTCTATGAGTGGGGCATCACGACGCAATTCGAACTGGGTAAATTCTTCCCTGAAAAATGGAAGATGAATATGCCATTCTACTACTCCTATTCATGGCAGAAGCTTTCGCCCAAATACAATCCCTTCGACACCGACATGCTTCTGAAGGATGCCCTCGACGAGTGTGAGTCGCCAGCCGCACGCGACTCGCTCAGCAACCTTACGGAAAGTGTGGTGAAAAACAAAAACTTCTCACTCTCCAATTGGAAGTCGCAAGTGCAAAGCCGTAAACCGATGCCTTTCGACCCTAATAACTTTACCTTCAGCTACAGCTACAGCCAGCGATACAAGACGGGCGAGACCACCGTATATGAAAACGAGGAGAACTGGCGATTCAATCTCGCCTACAACTATTCGCCCAAATACAAGGCATGGGAACCCTTCAAAAAAATGAAAGGAAAGTCTAAGTGGCTCGACATCCTCAAGGCACAAAACCTACAGTGGTTGCCACAAAACTTTTCGTTCAACACCGACATCACGCGCAGCTACTACGAGTTTCAGGAGCGAGACATCGACACTGATGCTAAACTGCCTGTCACTTTCTCCGATCAGTTCCTCTGGAACCGAGACCTCACTGTGCGTTGGGACATCTTCAAGGCCCTCAAAATGACGTGGACCTCATCCACCCATGCAGAAATAGAAGAGCCCTACACTGTGGTCAACAAGCACCTCTATCCCGATGAATATGCAGCTTGGAAAGACTCCGTGAAGCGCAGCCTTCGCTCTTTTGGACGTCCGCTTACTTATCACAGCACCTTCAATGGCTCCTACCAAGTGCCGCTTAACAAGATTCCGATACTCGACTGGATGACGGCCGACGGGTCTTACAATGCCACCTACAATTGGACGCGAGGCACAGAACTGGAAGACGGCACCTTTTTGGGACACACGGCTAGCACCCAGCGTACGGTGAACCTCAACGGACAAATAAACCTGGAGACTCTCTACAAGAAATGGAAATTCCTTGCTAATGCTGAAAAGCGTCTTTCAGGTGGCAAGAACACCAACAGCCGAAACACTCGAACCACAGCCACAAGGAATGCCAAAACCCCTGCTAAAGATTCTAAAAACAGCAAGGGGAAGAAGACAGATGAGACGGAGGATAAGAATGCGGAAAACGATAAGAAATCGGCCGATAGCAAAAAGCCCAGAGGCTTCACCAAGGAAGTGACGCTGAACGATTCTACAGACGTGGAAGTGAAGCACGGGCAAAACTCCAAGCGCCTCATGGTGAGGGCTACAACTGCTGAGGGAAAAACCTATAAACTGAAGTTTAAGAAAGTGGATGCAAACACTATCAAGGTGAAGAACCACGACAGCATTCCCGTCAAAATCAATATTGTGGCCAAGAAGCCACTTGAAAACCTCAGTTGGTACCGCACAGCAGAAGTGCTGGCACGTGGGTTGATGATGGTGCGCAACATCAACATTTCCTATCGTAACACCTATGCTCTCACCTTGCCTGGATTCCGGACAGAAGTGGGCGATGCTTTCGGACAGAAGCGGGTTGATGGTTTGCTCTCTCCTGGCTTGGGTTTTGCCTTGGGTGCTGTGGGTGACGGCTTCATCGACAAAGCAGCACAACGGGGATGGCTGATGCAAAACGACTCCAGCATCACCACCCCAGCCACTACAGCTTCGATGGAAGACCTCCAGCTGCGTGCAACCCTCGAACCCTTCAAAGACTTCAAGATTGACCTCAATGCCGTCCGCACAGTCAACAAGACTAAAAGCATTCAGTTCATGTATGCAGGCATGCCCACCACTCAGAGCGGCAGCTTCTCCATGACCACCGTCACCATTGGTTCAGCCTTTGAGTCGGGTGGCAACATCAACAACAATTACCACTCCAAACACTTCCAGAAGTTCCTCGACAACCTGCCCATTGTGCAACAGCGATTAGAACAGAAATATGCATCGATGACCTATCCCGCAACAGCTGGAACCGATTTTGCTGGAAAGACCTATAATCCTGAAAACGGAGGAGTACAACTCTATTCGGCCGATGTGATGGTGCCAGCCTTCCTTTCTGCCTATTGCGGAGGCAATGCCTTGTCCTCACCGCTCGACATTTTCCCAGCGCTCTCGCGCCTCCTGCCCAACTGGAGCATCAAATATGGAGGATTGACCAAGGTCTTCCCTGGTCTCGCCAACACGTTCAAGAGCGTCACCATCAACCATGCCTACAAGAGCATCTATCAAGTAGGTGCCTACAACTCTTACTCCAGTTTCATGGAATACATGGGCGACTGGGGCTTCATCAAGGATGTCACCACTGGCAACCCCATCCCCAGCTCTATGTACAATGTGTCCACCGTCAGCATCAACGAGCAATTCTCCCCCTTTATAGGTGTCAACTTGGATTTCAACAGCGGACTGACGGCTGGAGTGAGCTACAACAAAATTCGCACGCTCAATCTTTCTATGACCAGTGTGGCACTCACCGAAAACTTCTCCAACGACATCGTCTTCAAACTTGGCTATAAAATCAAGGATCTCAACCTCTTTGGCGCAAAATCCATCCAGAGTAATGAGGGACGCAAATCGAAGAAGTCGAGAAATTCAAGAAACAAAAAGGAGGAAACTTCAAGCAGTTCTTCCAGCCGCACGCGCATCACCACCGTCAGCCATGATCTCAACATCTCAGCCGACTTCTCCTATCGCATGCAGAGTGCGCTAAACCGAAACATCCAGACAGCCGTAACCACAGCCACCAGCGGAGCCACTGCCTACAAGCTCTCTCTTCAGGCCAACTACACCTTCAGCCGTCTGCTCACCCTCACCGGATTCTTCGACTGGAACCGTAATGTTCCCCTCGTTTCACAGTCGGCCTATCCCACCACATCCCTCGACTTTGGTGTTAGCATGCGGTTCTCGCTCACCAGATAAGTTTGCGCTTTCTCATGTTGGTGTCAACAGGGTTACTTGGCAATTTGGCTTCTATCTTCTTCGCAAACTGATAATTTTTCGGCCTATTCCTTGTTTGGTAACGTTATTATCCTTACTTTTGCATGGAAAATAACGTAAAAACCAAAGCTTTATGAGGAAAATCTTATTGGCAGCAACCTTGATGTTGCTCTGCATCATGAACGTTTGCGCCCAAAACGACGCATCGGCTTCCATCCCCGTAAGTTCCCAAAACTTGAAAGGCATCTGGAATGCTGGTAAGGAATTTCAGGCTCAGCTTGCCAACTATGTTGCAAACGAAAACATGGACGTCAAGTTCATGCTGTCCTTTGGCGACAAAAGCGAACTGACTATTGCTGTGCCCATCAAAGTGACAACCCAAGGAATGACCCTCTCTGTCAGCTTACGCATTCCGGGCACATATAGCCTAAGTGGACAAGACGTAAAGGCACAGTTCGACAAGGAGAAAATTCTGTGCGAGGTGACTGACATAGAAGGCGATAACCCCGACATCCAAGCCATGACGAAAGACGAAGCGTCGCGCAAGATGCTCATCACCATGTTGAACAGTATGATTAAGAATGAACTGAAGGACGAATTTGAGGACATCACCCCCCTGTCCGATGTGTTTGGAAACTTTACTGTCAAGTCTCTCACTGCCACGCAGATGGTTCTGATTCAAGGCGACGAAAAGCAGGAGGTGTCTTTTGACCGATACGAAACGAGGTGACACGTGCCAGCTTGCTCAAATGAAGTGTCCCTCACGCCGTATTTCGGATTTTTCTCGTATTTTTTTGACATATTTTTTATAGATTAGCTAACTAATGAAGAAAATGAAATTTTTACAGACAACGTTGCTGTTGTCCTTTGGTTTGTGCGCTCAGGCACAAGAGTGGATGAATGTGCATCGGCACCATGACGGCGAAACGTGGGTGATGCCTTTGCAGATAGAAGAGTTCTCGCAGTTCGATTTTTCTGCTGACGGAAATAGAATGCGAGGTTATGCGAAGAAAGCAGACGAGACGGATTTTGTGGTTCCGTTTGCTGTGGAAGACTTGGATAGCATCAGCTTTTCCAATGCGTTAACCGACGAGGAGAAGGGGCACAACAAGTACAGGGTGTTCACTATGTTCATTACAACGGAGGACGAGGCGAACATTGTGGAGAAAGAAACGTGGCTGAATTGCCACATATCAATTGATGGCAAGGGCGAGTACTCCAACTATTCAGGCACAGGGCGCATCAGGGGACGAGGTAATTCCAGTTGGTTGTATTACAAGAAAAAGCCTTATAAGTTCAAACTCGATCAGAAGAGCAAACTGTTGGGGCTGGAAAAGGCGAAGAACTGGAATTTGCTGTCCAACTATCGCGATGTGACTGACATGATGAATGTGCTTGCCTTTGAAACCGCCCGTTGGATGGGACTGCCCAACACCAACCACAGTCGTTTTGTGGAGGTGTTTCTGAATGGTGACTATGTGGGGGTCTATCAACTGACGGAGAAGATAGAAATACACGAAAATCGTGTGAACATAGATGAGGTGGAGGGTGTGCTGATGTCGTTTGACAAAGATGATGGGCCAGAATTGAGTCCTGGCGCAATGGATAACTTCTGGAGCGAGGTGTATGGTTTGCCGATGTGTGTGAAAGATCCCGAAGACCTGCCTACGGATAAGATGGAAGCCATCAAGGCTGACTTTGCGGAGTTGGAGAGAGCGGTGAAGGCACGCGATTATGCTGCTGTAGATAAGCTCATGGACATTCCCTCCTTCATCAGCATTCTGCAGCTGCATGAATACCTCTACAATGTGGAGATTGACGCACCGCGAAGCCTTTACATCTATAAGGACAAAGGAGGGAAATACATCTTTGGCCCAGTGTGGGACTGGGATGCCGCCTATGACTTTGATTGGAGCAACTGGACAGAAAACCATACTTACTTTTCCGATTACCGGGAGCTGATTTATGGCCGAGCACCTTTGACGGCTTCGGGAGCAGCTTATAAAATTAATGAGTTCTTCCGCGACTTGTTTGGTAATGAAACTTTTGTAAAGCAATACAAGGCTGCCTGGGCAGAAGTGAGCGCCTTCATTGTGGAGCACAACTGGACAGAGGTGCAAAAGTATGTTGCTGAAATGAACAAAGGTGCATCCTTGCGCGATGTGGCCCGATGGCCGCTGAAGAATCCCAGTTGGTGGGGTGGGGACTATGTGGTGAGCGAAGAGCTGGATAAGATGCACACTTGGCTGAAACATCGTAAAAACTACCTTGACGGCATCATCGCCAACTATCCCGAGGAATCGCAGCCAGTGGTGGAGGTGAAGGAGCCTGTTGTGGAAGTGAAGGATGGAACCGTTTATGTAACGGCAACGATGAATTTTGCAGGTGGGTATAAGCAGAGCTATCCAATTAAGTTGGACAAAATTCAGATTGAGACGCTGCTGGGTGGAGCACCCACGGCACTGGAGCCATTGGACGAGGACGGAACGGTGGGATGGAATACGGCTGCAGGCAAGTACGGAGCGTGGTTTGACGAGGATGGCGACACGGCCGATTACAACTGGGGAGATGTGCACGTGTATATTGAGAGCAACGAACTCTATTCGTGGCAATACGGTTGCCACCCTAATAATTGCCAACCAGATGATGTGCACACCGTCACCATGCAGTATCAGCGAGGGACGAAAACTGTTCATGTCATTGTGACTTTTACTATTAAATAGAATATGAAACGTAATCTTGAAACCATCTGCATTCATGGCGGATGGAAACCAACCAAGGGCGAGCCACAGCAGCTGCCCATCTATCAGAGTACCACCTTCAAGTACGACACCAGCGAGCAGATGGCGCGTCTCTTCGACTTGAAGGATTCAGGTTATTTCTACACGCGTTTGGCCAACCCGACCAACGACATGGTGGCAAAGAAGATTGCTGCCCTCGAAGGGGGTGTGGGTGCTGTGCTGACCTCAAGCGGTCAGGCTGCTAACTTCTACGCCGTGTTTAACATCTGCGAGGCTGGCGACCACTTCATCACCTCCAACACTATCTATGGCGGTACGTTCAACCTCTTTGGCGTGACCATGAAGAAACTCGGCATCGAGTGCACCTTCGTTGACCCCGACTGGGACGATGAGCGCATCGAGAAGGAGTTCCGTCCCAACACCAAGTGCTTCTTCGGCGAGACCATCAGCAATCCTGGCGGCAATGTGTTCGACATGGAGCGTTTTGCTAAGATGGCGCACAAGCATGGCGTTCCACTCATCGTCGATAACACCTTCGCCACACCCATCAACTGCCGTCCCTTCGAGTGGGGCTGCGACATCGTGACGCACTCCACCACCAAGTACATGGACGGTCATGCCACTCAGGTGGGTGGATGCGTGGTCGATAGCGGCAACTTCGACTGGGATGCCTACACGGAGAAGTTCCCCGGTCTCACCACACCTGACGAGTCTTATCATGGCCTCACCTACACGAAGGCATTTGGCAAACTCGCCTATAGCACTAAACTTGTTTCGCAACTCATGCGTGACCTTGGTTCCATCCCTGCTCCTCAGAATTCCTTCCTGCTCAATCTCGGTTTGGAGACTCTCCACCTCCGCATGCGTCAGCATTGTGCCAATGCCCAGAAGGTGGCAGAGTGGTTGGAGAAGAACCCGAAGGTGGGTTGGGTGAACTACTGCGGTCTGCCCTCCAACAAGTACTATGCCCTTGGTCAGAAGTACCTCCCCAACGGCTCTTGCGGTGTCATCGCCTTCGGCCTGAAGGGCACTCGCGAGGATGCCATCAAGTTCATGGACAACCTCGACTTCATCAGCATCGTCACCCATGTGGCAGATGCCCGCACCTGTGTGCTGCACCCTGCCAGCCACACTCACCGTCAGATGAGTGATGAGCAACTGCGTGAAGCTGGTGTGGCTCCCGACCTCGTGCGCCTCTCCGTTGGCATCGAGAACGTAGAAGACATCATCGCCGACCTCGAACAGGCAATGGCGAAGATGTAAGGAATACTACTCATTACAAAAGATAAAGAGGATTGGCAGGATTGCCAGTCCTCTTGTTTTTCAATAACCCACGCTTCTCAGCAGAGGCAGGTTATTGATTTAAGTTCCGGAAGTAGAGTTATTCATCATTTCACTTCAGATTTTTTGTTGTGTCGGCAGTTTTTGTACTTTTGTGCCCGAAAGCATCTATGTTGCTAAATTAGCAACACAAGTTTCTAAGTTGGCAACATAAGTTTCCAACTTAGCAACATAGAAGAAACAAGGGGAAAAGGAAAATTTTATAGCGAGAGAATCCGTTTTTCAGTACGAGGGGCTAGGTTTTTTGCCTTCATCATATCAACTTCCGAAAGTTGAGTTACAGATTAAAAAATGTATCAAATTCCTCCTCTAAAAAGCCTCAAAAGACACACGAGAACCCCGTTTGTGTGCTTTTCCCCTCTCTTGGCGCACATATGAGTTGCGCAGAATTTCAACATCCATTGCTACGGATGGCAATAGAAACAAACATTTTTTGAGAATAGTCATAGTCGTATATTTGTCCATGGCATTCATTATTATTTCAGCCGTTTGTTGAGCAGGTTGCACAGCTTCTCAGGTTTCATGGTGAGATTGGCGACTTGAATACAATCTTCAGCACCCATAATGATTCGATTTATCTTACGGGAGATGCGGTCCATGCCCTTTGCCTCGCTCTTCTTCTTGGCTTCCACGTCGGGCTTGTAGTGAATGCGTATATTGGTGGTTTGGGAGAAATAAATAAGGTCGAAATGGTGGATGTCTGCGAAGTGATATTCCTTTTTACCGACGATGAGTTTATCTTCCGTGATGATGATAGGAGGTATATGTAATACCCGCTCACGAATGAGAACGGAAAGACCCCAAAGAAAGGTCGCACCTGACAGCAGTAGTAAAGACCAATTCCATATCCAGAACCGAGCGTTTAGACCTTTGGTAATAGGGATGAGAAAAACTATGGTAAATCCCAACATGAGAAGAAGCCAGGGCAGAATCACCCAGACCTTGTGATATAATTTGATTTCTTCCATTGATGATTGTTTTATTTGCCTGCAAAAATGTTTGCTTTTCGTATTAAATCTATTTCACCGCCTCGACCGTGTATCCCTTGCGCCGCAACATCGCAATCAGTCCGTCGTTGCCAAGGAGGTGGCGGGCACCTACGGCTACCATACATGGCCGCTTGGCGATGTTCTGCTCGATGACGGGGCACCAGGCCTGATTCAT
This sequence comes from uncultured Bacteroidales bacterium, assembly GCA_902789725.1. GTDB lineage: Bacteria > Bacteroidota > Bacteroidia > Bacteroidales > Bacteroidaceae > Minthosoma. The sequence continues at coordinate 1,975 of CADAPC010000048.1, read as the reverse complement.
GGCTTGAGTAAGTGAGAGACTGTCTGGTATCAATGGATTTGGCATCATGGGATTGTCTGGGTCATTCTTCGCATGATTCTCCAGCACATCATATAGGCTGCATGTGTCGTTCTCCAGATAGGCTGCTTCTATTTCCTTAACCCACTCCGGAATCTCGTCATTATTATTGTGTATGCCTACGTAAAGCATCCAGGCTTGAAACTTCAGCGGGATATTAGGACGCTGTCGTCTCGTTTTAGGGATTATAGGACCCTTTTCCCATTGTACGTGTTGCAACGCACTTTCCAATTGTCCAATCTCAATTCCTCGCTTGATGGCTTCCTGGTATAACACGACATCCGCGGTTCGAATGCCATAATACATCTTTGTCGAATTGTATTCGGAAAGAAGGTCGAACCAATATTTCGGGGTCCTTTTCCAATACTCTGCAACACCCATCTTCTGGCTCAGGAATTGATGCACCTCCTGATACTGGGCCACGCTGTCGAAGAGGCTCTCGTAGGTAACGCCTTCAGGCATCAAATCCTCTTTTTCCGTATCCTTGTCCCATCCCGGAATCTCCGCGATACTCATCTCTTTGGTAGCCAACCGATTCAAATCCTCTTTTTCCATATCCTTGTCGCATCCCAGAAACTCCGCTATGCTCATCTCTTTGGTTGCCAACCGAATCGCGTTGGTCAAATCCGTCTCGAAGTACACAGTCTTCACATTCGACAAGGCTTCATCGACGCCCTCAAAGCCAAAAATCTCCTCATGCGTGAAGCTGTGTCCACCTCCGTGGCAAGTGCCAAAGAGGTATGATTTTTGAGCGAGTCCATTGCCGCTTATCTCCCACAGCCAGCCGGGATTGTCAGTTTTGGAATCGGAACAATTATACGACGTCGCAGTAATGGCAGCGACGGCAAGGATGATTGGTAGGCTCATTTTCTTCATATCGTTATGGTTTTTTATTTGTTGATGCGGATGGGTATTGTCCAGGACACTTGCTTGATTTTTCCGTTGATGTAGTAGAGGGGAAGGTATTGGTTGGCGAGGATGTAGTTGGCGAGTTTCTCCTTGATTTCCCGCTCCATTTGGGGGTAGGGCGGTTCTTCGCGCTTGTTGGGGAAGGTCACGTCCACGTCGGTGGGCATCATCATGAGACCGAAATTGCAGTATTGGACTTTGGCGAGGATGAGTCCGCTCGCTTCGGGGTGGCTCTTGTGGAGCTGGGCACCGAGATCGCCTAGGAACTGATTGAATTTTTTGTTTGCATCTGGGTCTTCCGTCTTCCCCTTGATGATGAGTTTGTTCTCCATCCGCTTTACTGATACGACTTTGCCCTGTTTCACGGCGATGAAGTCTTCGTGCTCGTAATATCGGTTCCACCCCATGTGCTCGTATGAGATTCGGCTGCCCGACACGACGCGCAGGGTGTCGCTGAACCAGGTGGCGGCACACTTCCCATTCTTGCAGTACTTGCGGAGTTCGGGGATGTCATTGGGGAGAATTTTTCCTTCCTTCTCCGTCCAGATAGAACTGAGGTAGAGCATTCCGTTTTCTATCTCCCAATGGCCGATGTAGCCACGCCATAGGGAGGTGGAAGAGCATTTCTCTTCCAATTTCTTGCCCAAATTATCAAACGCATGGCAGTCATAGAGAGGGCACGTCAACATCTGATAGTTTGCCCCTTTCCAAAAGAGTTGTTCGCCCTCCTGCCCAGTGGCGCTGACGCTGAGGACGATGGTCGTCCATGCGATGAGTGTGATGATGATTTGTTTCATAAGAAGGAGTGATTTTTTTCAGTGAAATGTGATTATTTCCTAAATTCCGCAGCATTTAAGTTTAACATTCTTTATAAGTTCCTGAGCAACAAAAAGTTGCTCAGGATTTTGTTATGTCAGATTTTTCACTTACCTTAGTGCTGCAAATCAAGACAAGCAAAAATCGTCAATGACATGGCAAAGGTAATCATAAAATCTGAGAGAATCACTCC